>LVAN01000004.1 GCA_001604045.1 Clostridiales bacterium Firm_08
TTTTTAAAAAAGCGAAGCGGCGCCGGACCCCAATAGAGGGGTCCGGCGCCGACGCTTTTATTCGTTTTTTCTTCTTTCTTGCCGGGTCAGCCGACCATTGCTTTCATACGGGCTTTGTACTCCGGCTGACAATGGAGCTTTTCAATATACTCCAGCGTCTTTTCTTTGGAGATCGCCACCGACTCCATAAGAGATTCTCTGCAGCATTCCTCAGAATCCCCGTGCAGCAGGCTGAGCGCCAAACGAACGTGGAAAGCCGCTCTCAGTTCGTTCTCATCCCATCCGCCCATCGTGCCGTATTTTTTGGCTGCTTTCAGCGCCTCTTCAAAGCCGGCTGAATCCATTTTATACATCAACTCGTAGAAATTGACGTTAGCACTTCTGGATCGGCTCTGCACGCCGGAACAGATCCTATAACGGCCTTTGATCTCTTTGAGGAAGTGAAACTTTCCGGGATGCGCGCCGTACCGGAGCCAGGTGTGGGAATCTTCCGAAACAGACGCGGCCGGGAACGGTTCCTCAAACGCAAGGTCGGTCCGTACCGCCGTGCAGGAAGTCAGATTGGTATATTTCTTTTTTGTCACGATGTCGATCCAGGCGTTCTCGCCCTCCACAATATCCACCTTGTGTCCCTCGATGATCTCGCGGACGGACATATTGATCTTTTCGGGCGGGGTGACGTTGTTGTTCTCATCGATGACGACGAAACCGGTATAAACGACATTCACCGTCTCGTCCTCCTCAAAGGACTTTCTGACAAGTTCCAGTCTGCGCGGATCGGAAATGTCGTCAGAATCGTTGAACAGGATAAACGGAGCGCCGATCTCGTGCGCGTAGCGCACCGCGATATTCCGGGTGACGCCGGAACCGTTGTTCTTTTCAGAATAGATGACGTGCAGTTTGTCTTTCAGTTCCGCTTTCATTTCGTCGATAACGTCATAGACTCTCTGATCGTCCGAAAAATCGTCGACCATGATGATCATCCAGTCGGTATCGGTCTGATGTTTGATCGAATCGACGGCCTCCCTGAAAAGACGAAGCTCGATCTCTCCCCCGCTCAGTTTGACCGGCATAATAAACGCCGCTGTATGGTTCATTTTTTCACCTCATAAGATTTTCTGGCAAGTTGATTTTCCGCGGCAAAGCATGGCGGAAAAATCACCCTTCAAAACCGCTTTGCCCTTACCGTGGGTCATCCTTTATTGATCGTTCTCCGTCATGGAGGTCTGGATCGTAAATGTTTCGTGACAACGGGAACACTCAAAGGTCATACCCGTCTCCCCGTTTTCAAGAACGATCTCTTTGCCCTCGCCAAAGGAGTGGCCGAGCGCCGGTTTTGTCCTATAACGGGTGTCGTGATACGTCTCCCCTTCATCCCTGTCCTCGGCGGTCGCCGAATAGGTCGTGACATCCTGCTTCGTACAGGTCGGATCCGTATGCGTGACCTTGACGGTGCCGGCGATCTTTTTGAGGATCAGGCCTTTGCCGTTCGTCAGGACCAGGGTGACGGTCTCCAGATCATCGCCCCACTGCCATTCGGTCAGAACGGCATCCTCCGGTTCCTGCTCCGGCTCGACGGCCTCCGGTACGGGTTCCGTCGCCTGCTGTCCGGACGGCGTGCCGCTTCCCTGTTCCTGCGTCTCCACGACTGAGGAAGGAGGTTCGGGGACCGGCTGCTGTTGTTTCGCCGCCATCGCCTGGTAGGACGACACGATCACCACAGAGCCGGCGATAATGCCGACCACCTGCTGCAACACGCGCTGGCCGAACTGTTTTACGTTATTCGCGCCTTGATCCCGGCCGCGCTGTTCGTTCTGTCTGCGATCCTTTTCACGCTCGCTTTCGCGGGTCATATCTTTGATCTCGTCGACGCGATAGTATTCCTCAACGTCCTGAGACGCGTATTCCGGCACGCGGAAATACTGATGACCTTTGGCAAACCGATTGTAAGGATCATAGGACGGTCTTCGTCCGCCCGCGCCGATGTTTTGCGGGGGACGCGCTCCGTATCCTTTTACTTTCATGGCGTTGCCTCCACTCTACTTACTCTTCGTCGTCAACTCCGTTGTAGCCGAGCTGGATGCCGTGGCTCTCGAAAAGAAGTTTGTATTCAAGATACAGAGCTCTCTCGATCTCGTATTTGTTCTCTTCTTTACAACCGCCGACGATCAGAAGCATCTGCACGCCTTTTTTGGTGATCTCACAGATCCCGAGATAAAGGGGCGCGCCGATCAGCGCGGGATATTTCTCCTGCATAAACTCCATATGCGCGTTTCTGACGATCTCTTCCACGCGCTCGATGGATTCGTGCGGCGCGAGCGGGATGGTGACCGCCGCGGCGGACTGTCTGTCGGACAGGTTGACAAGAGAACCGATGGAGGAGTTACGCACGGTCAGAACGTCGTTACCGATGTCCACGATCTTGGTGGAACGGATACCGATGGAAAGGACCGTACCGCGGAAGCCGTCCAGCACGATGACGTCGCCGACGTCAAACAGACGCTCCGCGATGATGAAGATACCTGCGACGATGTCCTCGATCAGCGAGGTGACGCCAAGACCGAGGATCAAGCCCAAAATACCGAGACCTGCCAGAAGTTCCGTCGTGTTGACGCCGAGGGCGGTGAGGATCAGGAAGACCAGCACCAGGAACGCGACGTATCTCACGAGGTTGCCGAGCAGTTCGATAACGGCGACGCCGACCTTTTTGGTGACGTTCTTGCTCTTGACGAGTCTGCCGATAAAGAACCGCAGGACAAAACTGATGGACAGCGTCAGAATGCAAAGACTGATGATGCGGATCAGGCGGTCGGGCTTTTCAATGCCGGACCAGGGGTCGAGGCTTGCCAGGAACATACCCTCTTTTTCCATAAAGAACCTGCCGAACAGCAGCAACACAAAGTAGGTCACTGCGATCACCCCGCCGATCACGCGCATCGCGATAGTGGAGGGGTTCACTTTCGGCTTTTTCATTTGCTCGACTTTCTTGGCCTGGTTCTCTTTGAGGATCTTTTCCATATCCTTGGGGTCGATTTTGTACTGGCCGTTTTCGCTCATTGTTTCATTCCTCCTATAAATAACTGTTTTTTTACGATACCGTAAGCGGTATTGTCAACGTGTTGGTGGTGCCGTCTCTCCAGGAAACGGTCATCGTGTACTTCCCTTTGGGGATGTCGGGGAAACGGATCTGATCGAGGGAGACGTTTTCAAGTTTGAATACTTCCTCATTGTCCTGCCCGGCGACGGTCACGGTCGCCGCGCCGTCAAAGGATCCGAGAGAGACTGTACTGTTCACGCGAAAATACGGGGTATATCCTATCGCGAATGTGGAGAAACGGTTGGAATAGATGTAGACAAAGCCGTTCTCCTTGTCGATAAAGAAAGTGCCTTCCTCCCTGCTATCGCTCTCGCGGAGCGTTGAGACGGTACTGCCGTCGGTATAGTAGACCATAAGCCCGCGCCGCGACGCTTTCGAGAAGGGCACGGCGATCTCCAGCACGTTGGAGGTCTCGCTGATGGCGCCGGTCTCGGAATCCACTGTCTTTTCGACCTTAACGTCGAAGTAGACAAGGGATTTATTGACGGCGGCGGAAGCGATGGCCTGCGCCTTGGCGGAGGTCTTTTCCGTTTCCGGTTTGACCGTCATCTGTACCGTAACGTCGCGCTCGGCGGAGATCTTTTCGTCGGCGCGGATGGCTTTCGCCTCTTTATCAAGGCCGTCCACCGCGACGCCGAAGCCGCTGCCGCTCTCTCCGCTGACTTTGAGGACGGATTCAGTACGTCCGCCGGCCGAAACGATATCCTGTTTGACGTCTTCGAGCGCCTTGACCATCATCGTCTCGGTGACGTCGCCGTGGTCGGCGACGAGGTTGTAGATCCCGGCCGGGACGGTGAAACTGTATTTGCCGTCGGCGCCGGTGACGACCGCGTCGATCTTTACGCTGCCTTTGGTCAGCGAGACGTCGGCGCCGGCGAGCGGCGTTTTGCCGTCGCTCTCATAGAGCGTGCCGGTCAGCGTGATCCAATCCTCTTCCCCGAGCGTCACTTTAACGCATTCGGCGTCAAGATCGTTGTGGTTCTGATCGGCCTTGACTTTGTACCATACGTAGTAGTGTCCGACCTCTTTCGCGACGGGAACGTTCGCGGCGTAGCCGTCTTCGGGCGCATTATCCATATCCTTGCCCAGCGCGTAGAGGACGGTACCGCCCTCGGCGACGCCCGGCGCGACAAGCGAGCGATAAGAACCGTTATAAGCCGGTTTCGCCGACGCGGGCACGGTCTTGACCGCCGCGTCGACCGTCAGAACAGTCTGATAACCGTCGGTGATCTCGAACGTCACGGTGCCGAAGTTGGGATCGGTGTTGGTAAACTGCGAGGGCGCGAGCCCCATTTCCGTCTTGCCGGCGTCGATCCGGGAAGCGGTCGCGCTGCCGCTGAACGAAACGGCCTTGGCAACGTCGTACAGTGTGATGTCGCACGCCGCGGTATATCCGGTCACGGTATGCGCTTTGCCGTCGTAATTCGCCGTCGCGGTGTTGCCGGTGACGGTGACGGTAACGTCAATGGGCGCGATCTCGATATATCCGTCGGTAACGTTGAAGGTGACCGTTCTGAAATTGGGGTTGATGTTGGCGAACTGATCCGCCGCGAGCCCCATCTTTACCGTGCCGGCATCGGTAGCCGAAACGGTCGCGCTGCCGCTGAAGGTAAAGTCTTTTAAAACGCTGTACAGTCCGGTATCCGCGACTGCCTTACAACCGATCACGGTATGCTCTTTTCCGTCATATTTCACGTTGCTGACGTTGCCGGTGATGGTGACCGTCGCGTCGATCGGCTCGATCTTCTGCCAGCCGTCGGTGACGGTAAAGGTGACGGTCTTGAAGTTGGAACTCGTATTGGCGAACTGATCCGCCGTAAGCCCCATCGCCGCGGTGCCGGCGTTGGTTTGGGTCGCCGACGCGATGCCGGAGAACGCGATGTTCGCGGAAACGTCATAGAGCGGGGTGTCCGCGACCGCGGTGTAGCCGGTCACGGTGTGTGCCTTGCCGTCGTAGTCCAGCGTGCTAACATTGCCGGTGACGGCGACCGAGGCGCCTATCGGTTCGATCTTTTGGAAGCCGTCGATGACGGCGAATGTAACGCTCTTGAAGTTGGCGTCGGTGTTGGTAAACTGCGAGGGCGCAAGACCCATCTTCGCCGTACCGGCGTCGGTGCGCGTCGCCGTAGCGTTTCCGCTGAACGTAAACGCGGAGGCGACGTCATAGAGCGGGGTGTCCGCGCTCGCGACGTAGCCGGTCACGGTGTGCGCCGTTCCGTCGTAGTCAAGCGTGCTCGCGGTGCCGACGACGGTGACCGAGGCGCATATCGGCTCGATCTTCTGATAACCGTCGGTGACGAGGAACGTCACGTCGCAGAAGTTGGGGTTGGTATTGGCGAACTGCGAGGACGTAAGCCCCATCGCCGTCGTGCCGGCGTTGGTGCGGGAAGCCGTCGCGGTGCCGGTAAAGGATACGTCTTTCGTAACGTCATACAGCGGCTGGCCGCAGGTCGCGGTATAGCCGGTGACGGTGTGTTCCCCGCCGTCGTAGTCCAGCGTACTGTTGCTGCCGACGACGGTGACGACCGCGGAGATCGGCGTGATGACGACCGGCGCCGATCCGCTGACGGTGATGTAGTTCTTCCGGGTGACTTCATAGTAAACGGTATGCGTGCCGGCGTTGGTAAACGTCGGGCTGGCGTCCAGCGTACAGCTGTCCGCCGCCGTGCCGAACTTGACCGTCGCGCCCTCGGGCCCGACGACGCTGATCCCGTACGCGTTTCCGTCGTACGGTTTGTTTTGCGCGCTGACGGAGACCTCGCTCGCCATCGACTTGGGCGAGATGGTGAACGCCGCGACGGCGGACGCACCGCCCACCGTCAGCGTAGCGGTATAATCGCCCGCGTCGGTGTTGCCGGAATAGGTGACGGCGCCCGGCTCGGTCAGTCCGTTCCCGGTACTCCACGCGGCGCTCTTGGTAACGGTCGCCGTGACGGCGGTGCCGTCGTATACCTTACCGGCGGCGGCGACGGTCAGCGTCTGCGCTTCTAAGAAGCAGGGAGTATCTCCGCCGCAGGTCGCGGTGATCACGGCGCCGTCCGCCGTGTAGTTCCAGTTGTGGATGTGGGGCGGAGTTACGTGCGCCTCACCGTCCAAAACCCGAATGATATACTGGCTGTTGTCGCTGGTGAAATACTGTGCAGGATCGGCGTCGCCCATCTTGTCTTTCCAGCCGGAGGTAAACGCGCCGGTAGCGCTTGATCTGCTCACACCGAAAGGCGTTGTGTTTGTCAAAGCTTCGGTCAGGTTCAGTACCGCGGTATTGCACAAATACACGTCACTGGATTTTCCGCCGGCGGTGTTCCCCGAAAAGACAGGTGCTCCGGAGATGTTGAACACAGCGGGACTGCTGTCTCCGTCACTTCTCTGGTTTGTCAACGCGCCGCCCTTACCGGTCGCCGTATTGTTTGTTATGGTTCCGCCGAAGATCGAAACGGTAGATCCGCCGGACGCTTCGATCGCGCCGCCGTGCTGCGCGTAATTTCCGTTGATCGCGCCGTCTTCCATAATGAAAGTGGAACTGCTGCCAAATGCAAGAAGAGCGCCGCCGATGTTGTTATTCGCAACGTTATTTCTGATCTCGCCGTCATGCATGACCATTGTACCGCATCTGACGTAGACACCGCCGCCGTAATTAGCGGTGTTGCCTATGATCAATCCGCCGTACATATTAAATCCGCCGCTTTTGTCCCAATCCTGCAGACATACACCGCCGCCGCCTGTAGAGCCTGCCGTGAGTCTGTTGCCGATAATCGTTCCGCCGTACATATTGAGAGCGGCGCCGTTTCCTTCAACGTTGATGCCCGCGCCGTAATTATATCCGCCGGTGATGTAACCGCCGGTAATGTAGCCGCCGGTAAAGGTTTGATAGCCGCTTGTCAGCGTGTCGTCCACAGTCGCAACACCTGCGCCGTTTCCTGCGGGATTGGCGATCTTATATTTATGTTCTGTAGAAGTATTACTGTCTTTAAGATTCAGCGTCGATTGTTCATTAACTTTGATTACGCAGCCGGTTCCGGTCTTTTTGATGCCGTGGCCGTTAAGGTCAAGCGTATGCTCGCCCGAGGATACGGTGATCGTGCTCGAGGTCGTCACGTCGGACATCAGCTTCAGAGTGCTGCCCGCC
This sequence comes from Clostridiales bacterium Firm_08, assembly GCA_001604045.1. Classification (GTDB taxonomy): domain Bacteria; phylum Bacillota; class Clostridia; order Oscillospirales; family QAKW01; genus Firm-08. The sequence goes on from LVAN01000004.1 coordinate 7,224, forward strand.
GTCCAGTTAGTGCTGCTCACCGCGTCGGGGAAAGAATTGTAATTTGTCTTGGTTTCTCCGCTGATGACGCACGCCGCGGGAGGAACGCCGATCTCCGCCTCGCCGTTCTCATTCAAAAAGACCGAATATCCGCTGTTGCCGCTCGCGAAATACTGTGCCGGGTCGGTCTCTCCCATCCGGGTGGTCCAGCGGTAGGTGAACTTGCCGACGGTCGACATCTTCACGACGATGGGGGTGGTATTGGTGAGCGCGCCGGCGATGTTGATGACCTTGCCGGAGGAAAGAGTGATGTCGTATTCTCCATTGTCGGCGAAGGCGGTGGAGCCGTTACTGCCGCCCAGAGAAAGCACGGTGTCGCCGTTGTCGGTGGCGAAGCGGATGCCACTGGTGTTATAACTGATCTCGCCGCCGCTCAGGTAGAGGCGGGACAAGCCATCCAGGTTGAACGCGGCTCCGTTGCCCTTATTGTAGCAGATCGAACCGCCGTTAAGGGAGATCGCGCCGTGGCTGGAGTGCATCATACCGCCAAAATCGCAGGCATTGCCTACAAAGGTGCCGCCGTTGATGGTAACAAGTTTAGTGTCACCCCGGATATACAGGGCGCCGCCGATGTAGACGCTCCCAGACAGCAGGGTGCCGGTACCGCCGGTGATATAACCGCCGGAGACATAGACGGTGCCGTTGCCGTTGGCGTCCACCGCCGTATTGCCCATTGTAGCGACCGTCTCCGCCGCCGTGCCCCGATAGCCTGACAGGGTGATCTTATGGAGGCGACGGGGGTTGCTGTCATTGACGGTCAGCACCGCGGCGGCGGAGTTGCTGTGCCAGGTGCTGGCGATCAGCACGCTGGCTCTGCCACTGCCGGCGTAGCGAATACCGTAGCCGTTCAGATCAAGAGTTTTGGTACCTTTAAAGTTGATGGCGGCGGTAGTGGTCACGTCTCTTTGAAGCGTCAGCACCGCGCCGAAAGAAGCGTTCGTCCAGGCCGTAACGGCGTCGGAGAACGATGTGTACTTCGTCTCAGTCTCTCCGACGGTGAGGATCGCCACGGGCGGAACGCCGATCTCCGCTTCACCGTTTTTATTGAGAAAAACATCATATGCTTCGTTGTCGCTGGTGAAATACTCTGACGGGTCGGCGTCGCCCATCCTGTCTTTCCAGCCGCTTGTGATTTCGCCCGCGCCTGTTGTTTGTCCCGCGCCGATTTTCGTGCCGTCGGTCAGTGCTCCCGCAATTCGAACGATACTGTGCTGATCGCCTGCCTGGTACATATACAGGTTCTTCTGAGCGCTGCCGTATTTATTGTCGTAGATCACGGGTGCTCCGCTAACCTGAACGTTAGCGTTTCCCGCAAGGAATACCGCGTATTGATTGTTGTTTCTGATCTCATTATTGGTGAACGTGCCGCCTTCCAGAACCAGTGTTCCGCTGCCCTCCGCGTAAATACCTGAGCCGCCGAACCCTTCGGTAGCGGAATTGTTTTTGACTACCGTCCCGTTTTTCAGCGTTATTATGCCGTTCTTCAGGTATAAGCCGCCGCCGTAGTGTCCTGTGTTCGAGCTGATTTCACAATTATCCAGAACGAGAGAGCTGTTTCCCTCAACGTGAATGCCGCCGCCGTGGAAGCCACTGCCGCCTGTGATTTTACCGGGTCCTGTGACCGTCAGGTTCACCCCGCCGCCCATAGTGATCACGAGTCCTGAATTATCATTGCCTGTTGCGCCTGTTCTATTGATCCCGTGACCGTTGAGGTCAAGCGTATGCTCGCCGGAGGGTATGGTGATCGTGCTCGATGTCGTAATGTTGGTGAGCAGTGTGAGCGTGCTGCCCGCCGTCCAGTTAGTACTGCTTATTGCGGAAGCGAAGTTGTCATAATAGCGGATCGCGCCGCCGTCTTTAACTCTTGCCGTAAGTCCGCCCAATAAAACATAATTTGTTCCCTGATAATCAAACGCATTAGAGTTATTATTCTTGTCTATAGTTGTGTAGAAATTGGTTAAAGTCGCCTGTCCATAGTTGTTATAGGCAAAACCGACCGGGTGGAACGTGTTGCCGCTGCGGACCGATCCGGCGAACAGGCAGTTTCTGAACGTGCAGACCGAAAGTTTTTCCCCGGCGCCGCCGCCCCAGCCGATAAAGCCGCCCTGCGCCGTGCTTCCGTTCAGACTTCCGGAAAACACGACGTTGTCCATCGTGATACGGGCGCTGAGGGTGTGGCCGACGATACCGCCGAGGTGCGAGACCGCCCCGCCGTTGTAGCCGGTGACCGTCACGCTCGTCGTTACGTTATAGATCTCAAGCGTACTGCCCACGATGGCGCCCCGGTTGCCGGCGCCGACCAGGCCGGACGAATGTATGCCGCCGTTGACCGTTCCCTTTACGTTGAGGTTTTTGATCACGGTGTTGCACACGGCGCCGAACGGCGCCGCCATCGAGCCGTTATACTTGATGGCAACGGTCAGGGTGTGTCCGTCGCCGTCAAAGGTCCCGACGAACGGGATGTCAACGTTGCTCGCGTTGCGGTAGCCGAGCATCGTCGTAACGGAAATATCGTTCGTCAGTTTGAAGTATTTGCCGTTGTAATCGGTGCCGCCGTTATTGATATGGTTGCTCAAAAGATCCCAGTCGGCCGCGGACGTGATAAGATACGGACTGCTCTCCGTTCCCTCGCCCGTAAGGGTGCCACCGGACGTCTCGTTGCCCGTCATAGAGGTCATAAAACTCCCGCCGTTCCAGGATGATATGCCGAGGATGGTGCTGCTCAGCGTCAAAACATTGGTGGGAAGAACATACGCGAAAAACATCGCGCCGAACATAAGCAGCACGCTGATCCTCGTCATACGTCTAAATCTGTTTTTCATAACGATCCCTCCGTTATATAATAAGGAATAGAAATCTTAAAAAAGACATAATGACCCAATTTCTCAAGGATAGCATAGCACCTTTTGTCCAAAAATTGTCCAAAAAAATCCGCTTTTTTCGATATTTTAACGAAAAAAGCGGATCCTGACAGATTATTCTCTTTCTGTTTTCTGATACATAATGCCCTCGGTGATACTCGCCCAGGAATAGGAACTCATATACTCGCCGCGGAACGCGTTAACGGCGTCGATCTCCCCGGCGAAAAAGCGGTAGGCGTCGCAGACGAACTTTTCCGGCACCACGCGAAGTCCCCCGCGGTGCATTTCAAATATTTCCAAAATGCCGTATTTGGCCAGAGTATCCTTCAAAGCCCTTATGTATACATCCAGTTGTTTTTGCTGTTTTCTGTCATAAAGACGGTCTTCCCACAGTGCCGACGAGATCTCCGCCCGCGTAACGCTCCCGCCCTGCCGATCCACAAGATAGGCAAGCAGTTCCTTGCTTTTGGCAATGCTGAACTTGACCGGACGACCGTCCCTGAACACGTCGAACGCCCCGAACGTGCGGATCTCGGTCCGGCGGGGTTTGGGCGCCGAGCGCGGCGCCAGCGCGTATTCGATGTCCTCGGCGAGTTTATCGTAGGTGACCGGCTTCATAAGATACCCGGACGCCCTGACCGCGAACGCGTCCTTGGCGTACTCCGAATACCCGGTGATGAATATGATCGCCGTATCGGGAGAGATCTCTTTGATCCTTGCCGCGAGTTCCAGTCCGTTCATATCCGGCATATCGATATCGAGCAAAGCGAGATCGACAGGGTTTTCGGAAAGCCATTCCAGCGCCGTCCCCGCCGATACGAAACCCCGCACCTCGTCGATGAGGGGTATCTCCCGGCACATCGCCGCGGTGTCTTCCATCAGAATATGTTCGTCGTCTACACAAATCGCCCGCATTATTTCCCCTCCGCTACGGGGATCCGGATGGTCACCGTCGTCCCCTTGCCTTTTACACTTTCAATGGTGAGCGTGCCGCCGCACATCGTCTCGATCCGCTCACGCACGTTTTTGATACCGATATGGGTCCTGTCCGTCGACGCGGCGGCCGCCGCGTCGAAACCGACGCCGTTGTCTATGACCGTGATGGTGTGATACCCGAATAGAAATCGCGCCCTGACGTGCACGCGCCCTTCCTCCCTGCCGCGCACGCCGTGACGGATCGCGTTTTCCACAAGCGGCTGAAGCGTCAGCGGAGGCAGGGAAAATCCGCTGTCCAGAATGTCGTAAACGACGCGCACGTTTTCAAACCGCACCATTTCGATATCCGCGTACACGCGGGTGTGTTCCAACTCTTTCTCAAAGGGGATCAGATCGTCGGTATCCAGCGAGTCGAGGTTCTGCCGCAGATAGAGGCCGAACTTTTCCGCCACCTCCGCCGCCTTGTCAGGATCCCTCTTGCAGAGGGCGCGGAACGTCGCGATGGTGTTATAAAGAAAATGCGGCTGGATCTGAGAGATCATGATCCTGATCCGCTGGCGCGCCGCGACATCTTCCTGATAATCGCTTACAAACTGCAGATGAAACCAGGAATAAAACAATATACAGCACATCACGACGGCGATCGTCAGATAGGATACGATCATCTGTTCGCTTTGCGCGAAAGCCATATCCATAGTCACCGAACCCGCGATCAGCACCACGCAAAATATCGGGATGATCGAATATACTTTTCGTTGTCTGCTTCTATGAAGCATCAGCCACAGGAGATTGGCAAAAAGCAAAGCGGATACGATATGGCAGGTAAATCCGAGCGGTCCCCGCACAAAGGTGTTATCCGGCCGGATCTCAAACGCGACCGGCCAAAACGGCGTGACCAGATATACCGCCGTGTTGAACACCATCAGACACCACGCCGGCAAAAGTTTTTTTCCGCCGTCCGCGGAATGGTGGACCAGTACGATAAGCACCGGCAGGAGGATATATTCGCACATGCTGTTGAACATACGCGCCACCGGATCCGATCTGACGAAGGTGAACAAATAATCCAGCGTGTCGTTGGCGATCAGCGTCGCGACCGCCGCAATGGTGAGCGCCATTATTCTCTTATAACGGGGGCGGATATACTTGTCGGCGATCACGGTGAACAAAAGACCGACAAGTATCAGCAAAAGGGGCGCGGCCGAAGTCACGATGGTGGTTTCAAATGTCATATTGTATTCCTGCCTTCCGCTCCGATTCAAGCTACAAACGTTTCTGTTTTCTATTTTAACAAGAAGCGCGCTGAAAATCAACCGTTTTAGTAGTTTTACCGGCAATGCCCGGCTTATAAAACACCGAACGAACGAAAAAGTGATTGTTCCGCCGCCCCTGCTCCGGTATTGAGCCGCTGTGGTCAGCGGGCAGCGGGTTTGACGGATGATCCCCGGAAAAGAGTGAGTAAGTTTACAGTTGCACTGCGTACTTTGCCATGATATAATGATATCAGGTAACAATGTAAGAGTTTAATTTCAGAACCAAACGACGATGGGAGGGTATGTGATGAGAAATCTGACGGTCAAACGAACAAAAAGTTTTGTCGGCAGCCTTATGAAAGTAAAGGTCTATGTGGAAGATCCCGCGGCGGCGGAGATCACCATAAGCGAGACGCCCTGCCGCAAGCTCGGGGAACTGAAAAACGGCGAGGAAAAGACGTTTCAAATAGGCGAGCAAGCCGCGAAAGTCTTTGTGATCGCGGATAAAGTAAGCAAGGAATACTGCAATGACCATTACCAGCTTTTTGACGGTCAGGACGACGTTTTTCTATCCGGCAAAAACATGTTCAATCCCGCCAACGGAAACGCGTTCCGGTTTGATAGCAACGAGACCATCGAGGTCTTGAAAAGCCGAAAGCACGGTACAAAAATAGGCTTGATCGTTTTGATCACAGCCATGGTTGTGGGCGGCGTTTTCGGATTTTTGGCCGGTTTCGGTCTGTTTCCGAAGGAAAAGCCAAAAGAAAAAACATTTTCTTCAAACGGGATCAGCATGACCCTTACAAATGAATTCAAGGAAGTTTCTTTTGAAAAATACACGGCCGCCTTCGATTCAAAAAACGTCGCGGTATTCGCCCTAAAGGAAGCGTTTACGCTGAAAGCCGATCTTAAAAACAACACGCCCGAACAATACGCCGATCTGGTGATACAGGCCAACGGTCTGGCGGACGCGGAAAAGAGATCCGATAACGGGCAGACTTATTTTGAATATGAGTATACAAATCCCGAAACCAACGATACGTATCGCTTTTTCTGTTACGTATATAAGACCGATGACGCTTTTTGGACGGTACAGTTTACCACGTTGAATAGGAACGTTGAAAAATATACTTCGCAAATCGAGAATTGGGCAAGATCAGTACGGTTTGACAACTGACTGAAAAAAGGAAAAAATGGAATTCAGAAAAATATTTGACACCATCCCCGAGCGGTTTGACAGATACAGACCGCGATACAACACGGAACTTTTTGAGGCGCTTACCGGGTACGCGCGGATCGGGCCGGGCAAGACTGTGCTGGAACTCGGTCCCGGCACCGGTCAGGCGACGGAGCCCGTCCTGCGGACCGGCTGTGAATATCACGCGATCGAGTTAGGGGAACATCTGTTCGCGATGATGAAACAAAAATACGGCCATCTGCCGAATTTCCACATCGTAAATGACGATTTCATCACGCACGATTTCGGAGATCAGACCTTTGATATGATCTACTCCGCGGCGACGATCCAGTGGATCCCCGAACAGGTCGCGTTTTCCAAGACGTTCGATCTGCTGCGTCCGGGCGGGACGCTCGCGATGATGCTGACGAAAAGCGACTACAAAACACCGAACGAAACACTGTACGCTGAAATACAAAAACTCTACGACAAGTATTACAAACCGGAAACGCCGTACACGCACGGCTCCTTCCGATATGACAACGCGCCGGCATATGGTTACGTCGATTTTGAAAGACGGGAATTCCACGGAACGCGGGAAATGACCGCGGAGCAATACGTCGGTTACTGCGGAACACACTGCGATCATATCGTTATCCCGGAGCCCTATAAAAGCCGGTTTTTCGACGGACTGCGGGACGCCGTCCTCGCGGCGGGCGACAAGATCGTTTTTCTCGACACCTACGTTCTGTATCTGACCAAAAAACCGCTTTAAAAAACTGAAATGCGCTTTCCTTTCGGAAAGCGCAGTTTTTTTGCGTTTATCAGGCGTTTTGTCCTTGTCGCGGGTCAGCTTTGTCTCAAACGAAGAAACGTTCCAAAAAACGGCGCAATCCCTCAGGATATTCTTCCCCGCTGACAAGGCCGGTATCCCCGAGTTTCACAAGTTTGTTCTCCCCGTGATAATCGCTGCCCGCGGTAACGAGCAGATCGTACTTTTCCGCGAGAGAAAGCGCGATACCGCGCAGTTTTTCGGAAAATCCGGAATAATAAGCCTCTATGCCGCGCAGGCCGAACTCTTTCAGCCGGCGGATGCGGTTTTCCATATCCTCTCCGAGGATCAAATCATCGCCGCTGCCGTAAAACGGATGAGCAAGCACCGGGATGCCGCCGCCGGCGAGGATGCCGGAGATCGCCTTTTCGGGTCGGACGTATTCGCTTTTAAATCGAATACGGTTCAGAAAATCCCGGATCGCCTGATCCCTGGTCTCGGCAAAGCCGTATTTCACCATCAGATTTCCGATGTGCGGTTTGCCGGGATTGTCAAGCGAAAGGAGCGCCTCGATCTCCTCTTGCGGAAAGGAAAACCCAAATTCGATTTTCAAAAAATCCAGCCGAACCAGCACCTTTTTTATACGGAGATCGTGCCCGTATTCCAGCACGTCCCGAAAGCCCGGCGCCTCCGGATCGGCGCCGTAACCGAGAATGTGGTATTTTCCGGCTTCGTCTCTGCAGGAAAACTCCACGCCCGGGATGAACAGCGGCCCGCCCGACTTGAGGAGAGAACGAATGATGCCGTTCGCCTTCACAGCGTCGTGATCGGTCACGGAAAAGACCCCGATCCCCGCCGCCGTGACCTTTTTCAGTATCTGTTCCGGCGTGTCGGTACCATCGGAGACGGTCGTGTGCATATGCAGATCAATGTTGCCGTATTTATCCGTCATATGCGATATACTCCCTTAAATCTTTTTTTTCAGCGTCAGGATATTCTGACCGTTTTTGTATTCATAGGACACGTCGTCCATGATCTTTTTCGTCATAAAGATCCCGAGTCCCCCGATCTCACGCTCGGCGGCGGAAAGCGTCACATCCGGATCCTCTTTTTTCAGGGGATCGTACGGGACGCCTCTGTCGATAAACGTGATCGTGACCGTGACGGGATCGCCGGACACCTCCACACGGACCGTGGCATTCCCCTTGCCCGGCGCGTAGGCATAATTGGCGATGTTGACGAATATCTCCTCGACGGCGATATCCATCTGCATTTGTGATTTCATGGGACAGTCGACCGCCTCAAGACGCGCGTCGATAAAATCGATCACCGTTTGCAGATTGTCCGTCGTCGCCTCAACGTCCATTTCGTTCGCCGCGCCCGCCGCCGCGGACGCGACCTCAAACGTGAGAGAGTCGATGAGCGGCAGCAGTTCGATCAGGCGTGTTTTCCACAGCAAGATCAGATCGGCGTCAGCGTGATGGCGCGTGCCCCAATCTATCAGATATCCGTAGGAAAGACAGCGAACCTTATTTTCAACGTCTCCGATCACCTGTTCGTCCGCCGTGTTGAGATATTCGGCAAGGCTCTCATGCCAGAACCTGCGGGCCGTTGTTTGATCGAAGCCCTGGAATTTCAGGATGATCTCCGGATCGTTTTCCGAATAACCGATATAGGCGCTATACATCCGCATAAGATCAAAGATCGGATGCCCGACAGAAAGGGTGTCCATATCGATGACCAGGACCTCATCCCCTGCCAGCACGATGTTTTTCGTATGATAGTCGCCGTGGATCATATGATCGCTTTCGGGAATGGCTTCGGTCATCTGAACGAGTTTTTCGCCGAGACCCTCCGGCAAAACATCTTTTGTTCTGCGGATTGCCGTCAGCACTTTTTCCTTGAAAGGCGGCAGTTTTCCTTCCGGCACCTCGGTGCTGTGGATCTTTTTGAGCATTTTTACGTATTCCGCGACGCACCAGTCAAAGCGTTCCGGCTCTTTCGCCAGCAGTTTGGAAAACGATTTTGCGTCCAGCAGTTCAAACACCGAGCCGTAACTGTCGCCGACTTTCACCACATCATATGAGATCGCGGTCGGAATGCCTAACACCAACGCCAGGCGCGCGACCTCGCGCTCATGCTGTATCTCGGAAAGCGCGTCGGCGTTTTTATAGGTTTTTACCACGTTGTCGCCGTCGATCCGGTAGACCTTTCCGTTGGCGCCCTCTCCAATGACCTCGCAGCCCTCCACCGAGACCAGCCGATACGCCTTTTCAACGGTCATCATTTCGGTAAAACCGGTCATTTCAAAAATTTCATAGATCTCGGAGATGACATTTATGATCTTCAGTTCCGGATATGCCTTTTTCACCCGGAGGATCACGCGCAGCCCCGCGCTGGAAATATATTCAAGTTCCGACGCATCAAGAATGACGCTGATATTTCCTTTTCCGGCAAGACGTGCCTGAAGATCCGCCTCCGTCTGAGCGGCGTTGCCGGAATCTATCCTGCCCGCGAGGGCGATCGTAAGGATCTCTTGATTGCTGTTCATCATAGTATTACCTCAATTCTTAGATATTTATAATACGAGCGTAAGGTTGTTCAGCCCCAGGGAGCAGACGTAATTGGCGTCTTTCACCATTTTCATTACAAGACGGATGCCGATGTGGACCGTCGGATCGTCTGTTTTATGCAGATCCATATAAGCGATAGGATCGAAATCCACGCAGTTGTCACGGATGCGGATCAGACGTTTATCATTCTTGAATATCAGACGGATGTCGATGGTATGATCCTTTTTGCGATCCTTTGTAAATCCGTGCGCCACGATGTTGTTCGCCATCTCCTCGATACACAGGGAGATCATTCTGCTGTTTCGTTCACTCTCGCCGTGCCGCAGGCAGAAGTCAGCCGCGTCCTCCGACGCTTTGACCGCTTCCGGCGTCGTGCGCACTGTCATATCCAGGCAATTTTCCTCCGACGCGCCGAGACCGTCCGGCAACAGGGCAAAAATTTTCGCGGAAAATCCGAACTGTTTGTTCTTTCCCCAGACGTAAACGGCGATCAGCAGCAGCATGGTGCTCTCGCCGCATACCCAGGAGATCCAAATGCCCGTCGTGCCGATAAAAGGACTCAGGATGACCGCGTAGAGCGCGATAAACCCAAAGCTCTGCAGTACCGATATGACATTGGTCAGCGCGACGCGATCGATCCCCTGATAAAAGTTCTTGAAAGCGGTGTTGAGCGCGCTGGGAAGCAGCGAAAGACAGAACAGCCGAACGCCCGCCACCGCCATATTCTGCGCCTCTAAATTACCGTCAAGGAACAATCCCACAAGCAGCGGCGCCGCGATCAGTATGAAAACGATCACAACCGCGGTGAGGACGAAAGAGTAAAGCGACATCGTTTTGACGATGGTATGCAGTGAGCGCCGATCCTCATCACTGTAAAACAGCGACGACATCATAAGCGCGACAGATCCGATACCCGCGCCGAAGCAATAACACAAATTCCCGATCGTGGATACGATGGAATACGACGCGACGGAAAGGTTCCCGCCGACACTCAAGAGCAATTTGTTGAACAAAAACACCAAAAGTACCAGACTGATCTGATTGAGCAGGGTGGGGATCCCCTGTTTGCCGATATCCCCAAACAAGCGCTTTTGAATCCCTTTGAAGTTGAAACGGAACATACTTTTCTTTGTGAAAAAGTAGGACCCGCCTATGATCAGAGCGATATAGTAACTGAGACTTGACGCCAGCCCCATCCCCAGCGTACCGCCCTTGAAAACAAAGACGTTGAGCAGGTCGAACACGATGTCGAACACCGTCATGGCGGCGACAGCCGCGACAAGCCGTATCCTGTTGCCGGACATTTGCATGAACGGGACCATGACCATCGCGCACAGAAACGCGGGCGCGCCGATGATAAAGCCGCGCAGATAATCCTTCGTAAGGAAAAACACCTCATTGCCGGGCGTCGGATCCCCCGCGCCGAGAAATACGCAGAGTTTCGAGGACAGCGCCAGCACAAGGATGACTCCCGCCGCCGAGATCACCAGCGCCAGAAATACAGACGCGGAAAAACAGCGGTTTGTCCCCTCGCGGTCACCGTTTCCCATAAATTTACCGCAGACCACCTGGATGCCGTTGGAAAGCGTACTTCCGATCGCGGCAAAGACCAGCAGCACCGGGTTGGAAAGTCCGTACGCCGTCATAGCGTTTACGCCGAGGAACCGACCGATAATGATACTGTCCACCAGCATACAGATCATGACAGTCATGGCGGACAGGATCTGCGCAATGATCATCTGTTTGAATACTTTTTTTATCATTTTTTTATCACTCTCAACTATGATTTATTTTTTATACTCCAAACAAAGCATCGTCAGATCGTCGAACTGCTCCGCGTCCTTTACAAAATCATCGACAGTCCGGCGCACGTTTTTCAGGATCTGGTCCGGCGAAGCGTCACCGTCAAGATTAAGCGCGTCGACCATCCGCTCCGCGCCAAACTGTTCGTTCCGCGCGTTGGTCGCCTCCGGCACGCCGTCGGTGTACAGGAACAGTTTGGAGCCGGGCTTCATCGTCAACTCATATTCTTTATATCTGACGCCGTCCATCCCGCCGATGACAAAACCGTGCTTATCCTTAACAAGTTCGAATGATCCGTCGGGATCCTTGAGCACCGGATATTCGTGCCCCGCGTTGGCGGCGATCAGTTTCCCGGTCGAGATCTCCAGAATGCCCAGCCAAACCGTAACGAACATTTCCTCCCGGTTGTTGGAACAGATCGCAGCGTTGGTATCGGTCAGGATCTCCGCGGGACTTTTGCCCATCATGGCGTTGTTCGCCAGGATGATCTTGGACGCCATCATAAACAGCGCGGCGGGAACGCCCTTGCCGGATACGTCCGCCATGACCATACACAGATGATCGTCGTCGATCAGGAAAAAATCATAGAAATCTCCGCCGACTTCTTTAGCGGGATCCATCGCGGCGTAAATATCAAATTCCGTCCGGTCGGGAAACGCGGGAAAGATATTGGGCAGCATATCCGCCTGGATGCCGGAAGCAAGGTTCAGCTCGGACTCGATCCGGGCGCTCTTTACGTCCTTCTCGTGCTGGCTCACCACCATATCTCTTCCGCGCCGCGCGATATTGCAGCTGATGATGGAGATGATAGAGAACATCATCCATCTGGGCAGAAAATCGTAAAGCATCGTGTTGAAGATAAGCATCCGATCGCTTGCCCCCGCGTTTATGATCGCGTCGCCGAGAAAGCCGCCTGTCGCAATCATTTGCGTACCTTCCGGAAAAGTCACGATATTGAGGTTGATCAAACCATGCGTCGCGCCCCAGTACGCCGATATCGCGAAAACCACCGTGGAAAGTACAGACGTGAAAACCGTCAGCCGTCTTGAAAAATAGCGGCTGCTGAATACCACGGGAATGACCATAAGGATCGCCGCCTTATGGGTCAGCATACTGTCAAGCCGCGCGTATACGATCACAAGACCGATCAGCAGGAGCGGTTTCAGCCACCAGGCGTCGTTTTTAGTGATCCTGCAGATCAAAAGCAGGATCAGAATTTCCACGATGGCCTGGATGGTGGTGGAATACATCAGATTTCCGGAAAGCGGGAACACCCCTGTCGCCGTCAGGATCAGGATCACCACGAGGATCACTCCGCTGCACAGAAGCATCAGCGCGCCGAGGCGATTGGTCTGCACCTCGGTCTCATGGAACATCGGATCCGGGGTCAGCCTGTCCCGGAATTCTTTCCATCGGGAACGCTCTTTGTCTTTCATTCTATTATTTTTCATTCAATAGTCAGAATATCCGAAAAACCGGTGACCTCAAAGATCTCCATGATCGTTTCGTTCACGCCCGTCACTTTCATTTCGCCCTGGTTGTTCATTGTCTTTTGCGCGGACAGCAGTACGCGAAGCCCCGCGGAAGAGAGATATTCAAGCTCCGTAAGGTCGATCGTAAGCGCTGTCACTCCGTCCAGAGACGCTTTGAGTTCCGCCTCAAGTTCCGGCGCGGTCATGGTGTCCAAACGTCCCTCCGGGGCGATGATGAGTTCACTGCCGTTTTTCGTTTTTTGGATAGTCATTGTTGTTTCCTTCTTTCTTAATATTTGTAAGACTTCCTTAAAAAGCCTTATACACTGCGATCTCTACGTTTTTGCCGACGATACTGACTTTGACGTCGTCGGCGATGTTGGCGATGATGGATCTCTCGATCTCATCCCACGCCTCGGGCCTTTCCTTGTTTTCCTCGACCAGTTTTTGGATCTCCGCTCTGTAACGATCCATAGACCACGAGATCCCCTCTCCGACGGTATATGCGGAAGCGGTATTGATCATGGCATAGGGAAGCGCGTCCTCCATGGAGAGCAGCATACCGGCGATCATCACTTTGATCCGCCCCGTAAATCCGCTTGCGGCATAGTTTTTTCCGCCGGAGGAAGCGGCGAGGAACTGCTCGCGCATATCCATCGTCATTTTGACGTTGGATCTTAAATGAAGTTCGAACGTCCTGTTTTCGATCTCCAGCCAGTATTCCGCCTCAACGTTCCCGGCGATGCCGCGCAGCATGCCGGACACCTCCTCCGCCAAAAGACGCAGATGAAGCGCGGACTTTTGATCAAGCCCGCTGTCCCTGCCGCACTTCTCGGTCAGCGCAAGGGCTTCTCGGATGCCTTCTCCCCCGCTCGTTACAGTGATCGGTGCTGTTTTCATAATGGAAACCTCCTTAAAAGTGATCATATTACGTTGTCATTACGCGACAGTTGCCCCACCCCGGTCTACTGCGTTTTTTCCTTATATACAAACCCAAGGCGCAAAAAATTGTTGAGTTGTTCTTATATAAGGTTTTCAAGGCTTTGCGGCAAAGGGTGGCGGAAATTTTACCTTTCAAAACCGCTTTGTCCTTATCGCGGGTCAGCCTATAATACTAATTATAAAAATAATAACATGTTACTATATTTTTTTCAAGATATAATATAAAAAATCCTGCAAGCGTTATCAAACTGCTTGCAGGATCTTTGATTTCGGGTACTTATTTGACAGCCTTTTTCGCGGTCTCGACGAGCGTCGCGAACGCGTCCATATCGCTGACGGCGATCTCCGCCAGCATTTTACGGTTGAGCGTGATGCCCGCCGCTTTCAGCCCGTACATAAAACGGGAATAGTTGATATCGTTCATCTTGCAGGCGGCGCTGATCCGCGTGATCCACAGACTTCTGAAATCTCTCTTTTTCTGCTTTCTGCCGATATACGCGTTGGTGCCGGAGCGCATCACCGCCTGGTTGGCGATCCGAAACTCCTTGCTTTTCGCGCCGAAATACCCCTTCGCGAGTTTTAATACTTTCTTTCTTCTTTTGCGCGTCATCATCGCGCCTTTTACACGTGCCATTGATCACTTACCTCCGTTTTTTATTTATAAGGGATCAGTTTCTTGATCGCCGCCGTATTCGTCTTGTCGCAATACGCTTCTTTTCTGAGTCCTCTTTTACGCTTGGTGCTTTTTTTGTTCAGGATGTGAGAGCGAAACGCGTGGCCTCTCTTGACCTTTCCGCCCTTTGTGATCTTAAACCTTTTTTTCGCCCCGGTATGCGTTTTCAGTTTCATAACCTGATTTCCTCCTTTATTTCTTCTCTTTTGTTGCCGGTTTGGGTGCCAGGATCATAATAAGGTTCCGTCCTTCGAGTTTGCCGGGCTTTTCGATGACCGCAAACTCCTCCGTCAGTGCAAAGAAACGCTGAGCGATCGCCTCACCGAGTTCGGTGTGCGCCATCTCACGCCCCTTGTATTTCACAACGACCTTGACCTTATCTCCGTTTTTCAGAAAACGGATGGCGTGCCCCGCCTTGGTATTGATGTCGTGCGTGTCGATCTTTAAGGTGAGCTGGATCTCTTTTACCGTCACGATGTTCTGGTTTTTGCGCGCTTCCTTTTCCTTTTTGGTCTGATCGTAACAGTACTTGTGGAAATCCATGATCTTACACACCGGCGGCTGTGCTTTGGGCGCGATCTTTACAAGATCCAAATTCTGCGCGTCGGCGATCGAATTTGCTTTTGCGGCATCCATTATGCCAAGCTGATTTCCGTCCGCGTCGATGACGCGAACTTCCTTATCACGGATCTGCTCGTTGATGGCCAAGTCCTTTGCGTTAATACGTAACACCTCCAAAAAATAAAACGGACATAGGAAAATGTCCGTTTTTACAGAAATGCCGTAAAGCGATTTTCGTATTGACCGGAGACGCTCACTTGCGCTGCGGTGAGAACAGACATCTATCCTACTTTATTACAAATCGTATTGTATCACGCTTTTTTTCGCTTGTCAAGAAAAATTTCAACTTATCCTGCGGATAATGCCCATCGGCGTCTGCTGACGGGACTGCCCGAGCGGGTTGTCCTTCAGGATACGCACGAGAAGATCTTTATCCATCGACGGATCGGAAACGCCGAGGATGACGCCGTCCAGATCATTGACGTCGATGATGCAGACGTCGTGTCCGATCGCCGCCTTGGTATCTCTCGCCACGCCGTCGGGATCCGTCGGTCCCAGCACGACGCACTCGTTATAGGGCGGCAGTGTACAGTCGCAGGGTCCGTCGATGGAACGCGCCTTGGGGCCCGCGATATTGTAAAACACGCCGCGTTTGCCGAACAGTTTGCCGATCGCCGAGCAAAACGCCGCCCACAGGATCTTAAACGTGCCGCACTCGCGGATCGCCATTTCCATCGTTTCCGGAATGGAAAGCCCGATGCCGTAAGGCGATTTGTAGACGAATTTACACAAAATACGGGCCAGCCGGCGCGGTTTGATATCTTTCATGAAGATCGCCCGCTTCTGGGTACACGCCACGCATTTTTCGGAAATAAACAGGATATCGCCGTCGATCATCAGATCCTTCGCGTATTCCGTCGCCACCTGCGGGATGGTATCGCCCTCCCCGACGACTTTGGTTTTCACAGGGATGCGCTGATAGCTGACGCCGTCCACCGTGATAACGAGTTGTTTTCCTTCGTTCGCAAGTAATTCTTCCATTTTCGATCTCCTATTTGAAAAACAGAGGCAGTTCTTCAAGATAAATAATGTCGTCGCGTCCCGCGGCGTCGCCTTCCGCGAGGATCGCCATACGTCCGACGATCTCGCCGCCCGCTTCCTTTACCAGCGTTTCCAGCGCTTTAAGCGACTCGCCGGTGGAAATGACGTCGTCAACGACGACCACTCTTTTGCCCTTCATATACGCCGCGTCGTCACCGTCGATGCAGAGCGTCTGCCGGTGGTCGGTGGTGATGGAGTCCACCTCGACGCTGAAAACGTCCTTCATATAGAGTTTTGACGCTTTGCGCGCCAGGATATAGCGCTCGCCGCCCTGCTGTCTCGCCATCTCGTGGATAAGGGGGATGCCCTTGGACTCCGCCGTGATCATCACGTCGTGCGGCGGGATCTTTTCCACCAGCGCTTCGGCGGTCTTGACCGTCAGCTCAACGTCGCCGAAAATGACGAACGCCGCGATATCGAGATGCTCGTTGACAGGACAGATGGGAAGGTCCCTTTCAAGACCCGCGACCTTCAAATGATAATATTTCCGATCTTCCATTTTGTTATTCCCGTTCCTTTCAGCACATTGTAAGCGAAAGTTTTTGTCCGCCCAAAATATGGAAATGCAGGTGGAACACACTTTGCCCCGCGTATTCGTTGCAGTTGCTGACGACGCGGAAGCCATCCTCCAGCCCCAGATCCTTCGCGATCTTCGCGATCACCTCAAAAATATGCGAGATGACAGCGCTGTTTTCCGTGCTGATGTCCAGCACGTTGGCAATGTGCGCCTTGGGGATGATGAGAACGTGCACCTTTGCCATCGGGTTGAGGTCGTAAAAAGCGACGCACTGATCGTCCTCATACACCTTATTGCTCGGGATCTCTCCCCTCGCGATCTTACAAAAAATACAATCGTCCATCTCATTTTCTCCTTTACAAAAGATTTTCAACGATCCCGTAAACGCTTTCCAGAGCTTCCGCGATCTTTGTCATATCTCCGACGCCCGCCATCGCCGCCGCCGGCTTACCGCCGCCGCGGCCGTCGGTCACCGCCGCGACCTGCCCCGCGATCTTGCCGGCGTGCGCGCCGGCTTCCACCGCCTGTTTGCCGCAGGTGACGGCGATGGTCGCCTTGTCCCCCTCGCGGCAGATCAAAACGGAAACAACGCCCGGCGCCTTATCGCTGAGTTTTTCACCCATTTTTCGAACGGAGGCGGACTTTTGATCCTCGAACGCCGCCGCGACGACTCGGACTTTGCCGATCTTTTTCGCGCCGTCCATCAGGGCGTCGATCTTGGCGTCGGCGATCCTGCCTTCCAGTATCTCTATCTCACGATCTTTCTGCTTGATCTGCGCCGTGAGCGCCGCGCACCTTGCGGGCAGATCGGCGATCTGATTGAGTTTGAGTTCCCGCGCCGCCGATGACGCGGTGTCCTCCAGCGTTTCCAGCAGTTTGAGAACGCCCTCGCCGGTGACCGCCTCGATACGGCGGACGCCGCCGGCGATGCCGGACTCGCTCAATATGTGGAACGATCCGATCTGCGCCGTGTTGTCCACATGCGTACCGCCGCAAAATTCAACGGACGATCCCGCCGATACGACCCGGACGGTATCTCCGTATTTCTCGCCGAACAACGCCATCGCGCCGAGTTTTTTCGCTTCCTCGAGAGGCATCGATCTCTTTTCGACCGGGATCGCCGACAGAATGTCGCGGTTGATCTTTTGCGCGACGGTTTTGAGTTCATCCTTCGTCATCGCGCTGAAATGCGTGAAGTCGAAACGGACGCTCTTTTCACTGACAAACTGTCCCGCCTGCTCGACGTGGGTGCCGAGCGCGGCGCGCAGCGCCGCCTGCAGCAAATGCGCCGCCGTATGGTTGCGCGCGATAGCGGCCCGTCTGTCGCGGTCGATGGCCGCCGTCACGCTGTCGCCGACGGTCAGCGTCCCTTTTTTAAGCTTTCCGATGTGCATGAACACATCACCGCTTTTTTGGGTATCGGTCACGGTAAATACCGTGTCTCCGGCGCGGATGACGCCGCTGTCCCCCGCCTGTCCGCCGCTCTCGGCGTAAAACGGCGTTTTGTCAAGCACGATAATGCCGTCTGTTCCCTCCGGTAAAAATCCGGCGGTCTCGCCATCCGCCGCGAGCGCCAGGATCACGGCGTCGCATTCCTGACGGTCATATCCGACAAATTCCGTGTCCTTCGTATCGTCAAACGACATTCCGTCGCTTTTCCAGCTTTCCGCGTCGCTTGCCTTGCGGGAGGAGCGCGCCATATCACGCTGACGCTGCATCAGTTCGCGGAAGGTGTCCTCATCCAGCGTCATCCCTTTTTCTGCGAGGATATCCTTTGTCAGATCCAGCGGGAAGCCGTAGGTATCGTACAGTTTGAAAGCGTCCTCCCCGGAAAGGGTCTTGCCGGACGCCGTCAGCGCCTCCAGCATGCCGAGCCCCTGGTCAATAGTTCTGGCGAACGAGTTTTCCTCAACGGAGATGACTTTTTTGATCAGTTCCTGTTTTTCGTCAAGTTCGGGATAGCCCGCTTTGTTCTCCGCGATGACCACCTCGCAAAGTTCCTGCAAAAACGCCCGGCGGATACCGAGCAGTCTGCCGTGACGGCAGGCGCGGCGGATCAGACGGCGCAATACGTATCCCCGCCCCTCATTGGACGGGATGATGCCGTCGCTGATCATAAAAGTCGCCGCACGCGCGTGATCGGTGATCGCGCGGATGGATATGTCCTTGCCGCCCTCCGCCTCATAGGGAACGCCGGAGATCTCACACACCTTGTCAAGGATCCTGCGGATAGTGTCCACCTCGAACATATTGTCAACGCCCTGCACGACGCAGGCGAGCCGTTCAAGACCCATACCGGTGTCGATATTTTTATGTTCCAGCTCGGTATACGTGCCGTCCCCCATATTGTTGAACTGGCTGAAAACGTTGTTCCAGATCTCCATATAGCGGTCGCAGTCACAACCGGGTTTGCAGTCGGGCGAGCCGCAGCCGTACTTTTCGCCGCGGTCAAAGTAGATCTCACTGCAGGGTCCGCAGGGACCGGTGCCGTGTTCCCAGAAGTTGTCCTCCTTGCCGAGCCGCACGATGCGCTTCTCCGGCACACCGATATCGTCCCGCCAGATGGCGTACGCCTCATCGTCGCTCTCATACACCGAGGGCCACAGGAGATCCGCGTCGATCTCCATCGTTTCGGTCAGAAACTCCCACGCCCAGGCGATCGCCTCTTTTTTGAAATAATCGCCGAAAGAGAAATTGCCCAGCATCTCAAAATAAGTGCCGTGCCGCGCGGTATGTCCGACGCGCTCCAGATCCGGTGTGCGGATGCATTTCTGACAGGTCGTCACCCGCTTTCTCGGCGGCGTGATCTCCCCTGTAAAATATTTTTTCATCGGCGCCATGCCGGAATTGATGAGCAGCAGCGATTTATCGTGATCCGGCACGAGAGAAAAGCTTTTCAGCCGCAGGTGTCCCTTGCTCTCGAAAAAGGACAGGTATTTCTCCCGGATCTCGCTCAGTCCCATATACTTCATTTGGTTTTCATCCTCTCCGAAAAAATAAAAAAAGCCCTCCGTGTCAGCGGGGACGGACAGGCCGCGGTACCACCCCGATTGCACAAAGTGCCTCTCATTGATCGACACTGTATCGCGTGTCAGGCGCGCGAACTCGGAAAGCGGCAATCCATATCCAGGGCGGGGCGGCTCTCATCCCTTCCGTCCTCTCTGTACCGTCCGACGGATATGGACCTTTTTCGTCAGCGTTCGCGATATATTACTACTATATTATAGCATTTTTTTAAGCGGTGTCAATGTTTTTTTACGCCGATCGCGCCGCAGATCTCCCGAAAGACAGGCGCGCAGGTCGCGCCGCCTGAAACGCCGTCCTCCGCGAAGACCGCGATGGCGTATTCCGGCCGGTCGGCGGGATAAAATCCGGCGAAATACACATTGAGTTTTTCCTTTCCTTCCGCGTCAAACACGCCGGTCTGGGCGCTTGCCGTCTTCCCGCCCGCGCCGCCGGCGGAGGGTCTCGCGTTTTTGCCGGTCCCCTCCTCCACGGCTTTGATACAGAACGTCTTGAGTTTTTCCGCCGTTTCCCGCTCGATGACGCGCTCGCGGTAGCGCAGCCAGCGATCTCCCTCCATCCTGCCGGAAACGTAAAATCCCTTGACAAGCGTCGGGCGGACAAGATAGCCGCCGTTGGCGCACAGGGCGGCAAGGCGGGCGATCTGCAAAGGAGAGGCGAGAAGTTCCCCCTGCCCGATGCTGTAATTGGCAAGTTTCTGCGCCGAAAAGCCGGACGAGGCGGGCAGGTTGCCCTTCCCCGCGGAAAGCCCGTCGGCGATCTCCTGCCGCTCGGAAAAACCGAGCCGTACGGCGGTCTCAGTGATCCTGTCGGCGCCGAGCATCTGCCCCAGCGCGATGAAATAGACGTTGCAGGACCGGCAAAACGCCGTCTCCAGCGTCATCTCGCCGTGCGCCTCCTCTTTCTGACAGGTAAAATCCCTGCCGCCGACCCTGATGCTGCCGCCGCAGGTATGCGTGAAGTCCTCCATCCCCGCCTCGATCGCCGCCGCCGTCACGACGATCTTGAAAACGGATCCCACCGTCTGCCCGGCGAGCGCGCGGTTTACGAGCCGACCGTCCGTCGCTTTCACCGCGTCCGCCACGTCAGTCTGGTCATAGGTCGGAAGCGAGGCGATACAGCGGATCGCGCCGCTGTCGGCATCCAGCACCACAACGGCGCCCTTGTCCGTATATTTCGCGAGCGCCCTCTCCGCCGCCCGCTGGATCCCGGCGTCAAGCGTTGTGATCAGCCCGTCTTTATAATTACCGTTTTCACCCTCGACCGTAAGCCCCAGCCCCGCCATCGGATGCCGGAGCGCGTTGGTGACGAACGTGACGCTTCTGCCGCCGCCGAAATAAGAAAGTTGTTTGTCATAGCATTTTTCCAGCCCCGCCACGCCTTGTCCGTCTCCGCCCACATAGCCGATCAGATGCGCGGCGATGTCGCCGTACCGTCTGATCCCCTCATACACATACACGCCGTCCATACTTTTCGGGCATGAGTCCGACGTCAGCACGAACGTTTCCCCGCGGTCCAGTTTCGCGATAACGGTCCGCGCGGCAACACCGCACGTTTCCCCGACATACGAAACGTTCGTGCGGTCGAACGCATGGGGATCTATCAAAAGATAATACTGTTTGTCCGCGTTGGTCAGCGGCGTCAGATCGTGATCATAGATCGTGCCCCGCGTCGTGTACAGCGGCACGGTTTTCTGACGGCTGCCGACCGCCGCGCCGACGGTCGCGTCCATACTGCCCAGCGCGATGGTCCCGATATACGCCGCGAGCGCGGCAAACGCCGTCGTTGTCACGATCAGCGCTATTTTCATCCGTTTGACCATTTCTCCGCCTCCGTTTTCTCTTTATTATGTCCGAAAACGGAGAAAAAATCAGGGCGCGCATAATAGCACGCCCTTGAAAATGGTTTAGTTTTCCCATCCCGCGGCGCGGGAGACCGCTTTTTTCCAGCCCGCGAGAAGTTCCGCGCGGCGGGTTTCCGCCATTTCTCCCCGGAACGTCCTGTCCGGCGTGATGAGCGTTTTGAGTTCATTTTCGTCCTTCCACACGCCGACGGCAAGTCCCGCCAGGAACGCGGCGCCCCGCACCGTCGTTTCGATCACCGCGGGACGGCAGATCTCCGTTTGAGAGATGTCCGCCTGGAACTGCATCAGAAAATCATTGGCGCAGGCGCCGCCGTCCACGAGAAGGCGCTCCGGCGAGATGCCGGTCGCCGTCCGCATCGTGGAAAGCAGATCCTCCACCTGATAGGCGATCGCCTCCAGTGAGGCGCGGATGATATGGTCGGCGTTACTGCCGCGGGTCAGACCCAAAACAGCGCCGCGCGCGTAAGTGTCCCAATACGGCGCGCCAAGCCCCACGAATGCGGGCACGACGTACACGCCGCCGTTGTCCGGTACCGCGAGCGCTCTCGCTTCCGTTTCGCTCGCTTTACGGATCAGTCGCATCTCGTCCCGCAGCCACTGCACGACCGCGCCGCCGATAAAAACGCTGCCTTCCAGCGCGTACCGCGCGCGCCCGTCTTTTGCCATCGCGATGGTGGTGAGAAGTCCGCTGTCCGTCGATACGGCTTTTTCCCCTGTATTGAGCAGCAAAAAGCAGCCGGTGCCGTACGTGTTTTTGACGTCCCCCTCGGCAAAGCATCCCTGTCCGAACAGAGACGCCTGCTGATCCCCCGCGATGCCCGTCACGGGAATGTCCGCCCCCAGCGCCTCCGCGGTGCCGAAAAAGCCGGCGCAGTCCCTGACAGACGGCAGCATGGAAACAGGGATATCGAACAGGGAGAGAAGTTCACTGTCCCAGCGCAGGGTGTGGATGTTGAAAAGCATGGTGCGCGCGGCGTTGGTGTAGTCGGTAGCGTGGACCTTGCCGCCTGTCAAACAGTAGAGCAGCCAGCAATCGATGGTGCCGAACAGCAACTCTCCCGCTTCCGCGCTTTCCCGCGCGCCTTCTGTATTCTGCAGGATCCACTCCAGTTTGGTCGCGCTGAAATACGCGTCGGGCAAAAGTCCCGTTTTTTCGTAGATCTTTTTGCCCCATCCGCTCTCTTTCAGCGCGGCGGCGCGATCCGCGGTACGGCGGCACTGCCACACGACGGCGGGCGCGACGGGACGGCCTGTCCTCTTGTCCCACACCACCGTCGTCTCCCGCTGATTGGTGATGCCGATGGCGGCGATATCGGAAAGCGAGACGCCCTCCTTTCGCGCGACGTCAAAGATACATTCCCTCACGTCGGTCCAGATCTGCCACGCGTCGTGCTCCACCCAGCCGGGACGCGGATAATACTGCGTGAGTTCTTTTTGCGAAACGCCGACGATCCTCCCCGCCCTGTCAAACAAAACGGCGCGGCTGCTCGTCGTTCCCTGGTCGATGGCAAGAACGTATTTTTTCATAGTTACCCTCCGCAAAGAAAAAGAGAGGCGCACGCCTCTCTTTTTTTATTTGTCAAGATTATATCTTTTCTTAAATTTGTCAACACGACCGCCGGTATCGACCAGCTTCTGTTTACCCGTAAAGAAAGGATGACATTTTGAACAAATATCCACTTTAAGTTCAGGCTTGGTGGAACGCGTCTCGAACGTAGCACCGCACGCGCATTTGACAACACAGGTCTGATACTTCGGATGGATCCCCTCTTTCATTCTTTTCACCTCTTTCTGCATTTTCCGAAAATAGCATAGACATTCTAACACATTAAAACGGAAAATGCAAGACTTTTTTTAAGAAATTTCGATCAACGCATCCAAATGGAAACTATATATATACAGTTTGTCCGCCGTCCTGCCGATCAGATCCGCAAGACACCGTCTGTAAAGTTTGAGCTGGACCGTGTATCTCTGTCTGAACATCTCCGGATCGTCCAGGCGGTCGGTCTTGTAATCAAGGATGACAAGTCTGCCGTCTTTCTCAAAGTAGCAGTCGAGAACGCCCTGCACCAGCACGGGCGCCGTCTCGTCGGTATCCCGGAAAATGTCCCGCGCCGGCATGGAGAACAAAAACCGCTTTTCCTTTTCCAAAAGATCCGCGGAAAGGATCTCTGAGAAAACGGGTTGCCGGATAAAGTTCTCAATAAGAGAAACGTCCACGAGTTCACACTCCCGCGCCGTCAGGAACTCTTTTTCCCGCAGCCGCCGCATCTCCGCGGCGATGCCATCCGGCGCCGCGAGAGTTTTGAAATCAGAAAACTGCATAAACTTATGCACGGCGTTGCCGGTCTGCGCGCCGCTTTTCCTTTTCTCGATGAAATCCGGCGTCCGCCGGGAAACGGTCGGTTTGATCAGATCCTCGGCGTCGGGATCCTTTTGCCGCATCCCCTTGATCTCCGATACCGAAAGTTTGACGGGCAGTTTGGTCTGCCGCTCATAGGGATAGACAGCCTGCGCCAGCGCGATGCCGCGCCCGATATCCGGACGGCGCTCCATATCCCGCGGCCGTCTGCCGTACTGCACGCTCGTCACAGCGTCGCTGACGGTGACGGTAAAGCGGCAGTCCGTTCGATCGGGGCAAGCGATGACCCCCGCCTTTTCATAAAGCGGCAGCATATCCCTTTGATGCCGCAGGGCGAACATCATCCAGCCGAGCGTCGACGGCGTGTTCCAAAGATCCTTTGGCGTTTCATCCTCCCGCGCGCCCGCGACCTCCGTCAACATTTTCTTCAGCCGCGCTTCTGGGACGCAGGCGGAAATAAACAGGTGTGTCTTGGCGCGGGTAAGCGCGACGTACAGCACGCGCACTTCCTCGCTCAACTCCAGCGCGTGGTTTTCATCCCGCAAAATGGAATACGACAGCGGCTTACACTCGCGGAAAGATCCGTCCGTCCGTATTTTGGACGCGACGCCAAGTCCCCTATGCGCCGCCAAAACGCCCGTATCCTGATCCACGCGCTTTCTGCCCGCGTCCACAAAAAAGCAGACGGGGAATTCAAGGCCTTTGGATTTGTGAACAGACATAAACCGAACGCACCGCCGCTCGTCTTTCGCCTCGGTCACGCCGGAAAGGCTGTTGTCGAGCGCGTCCATACGGTCCAGATACTGCAAAAAGGAGAAAAGACCTTTATAACTGTTTTTCTCATATTCAAGCGCGTAGCGCATCAACAGCCGCATATTCTCGGCGCGGCTCTCCCCATCCGGATATCTCGCGACTTTTTCCAGGATGTAGGTGCGGGTGAATATATCTTCGATCACCTCATAGGTTCGTCTGCCGACCGCCGCGGCGCGGATCTTTTCGATCTCGCGCAGCATATTGCCGCATTTTTTATCGGTTTTCGCGGCGAGTTTGACGGCGTCGTAAAACGGAACGCCTTTGTTTTTCGCCCGGATCGCGGCGAGTTCCGCCGCGGAAAAGACGTAAAAATCCGAATACATCAGCGTGATAAGCGGGATGTCCCGATACGGATTGCTGACGACCTGCAGGAAAGCGCGAAGCATCTGCACCTCCCACAACTCCAGTAATCTCTCGTTCCGGTTATGGTTGATGCACCGTATGCCGTTGCGCCCAAGCGCCTGCTCAAAACGCGCGGACATCGCGTTGGCGTTGCGGCTGAGGATCGCCATATCTCCGTATTCGATGGGACGCTCCCTGCCGGTTTTGACGTCGTAAAACGGCGTTCCGCGAACACTTTTCGCCTTGCGGGCGACGTACTCCGCCTCCGCGTCAATGGCGCTGAGCAGGCCGATCTCATCCTCCTCGCCGTTTTCATCATCATCCTCGTCATCCGCCGCCTGCCGCAGGATGATATCGATCCCGACCTGTCCCCTGGACGTTTCGGGATATAATCCGCCGCTTGCCAGCCGTTCGTTCTCATCATACGCCACCTGCCCGAGATCCTCTGTCATCAGCCCGCCGAACACGGTGTTGATAAAATCCAGAAGTTCCGGATGCGAGCGAAAGTTGCGATTGAGATACAGATAGGACGGTCCGCCAAGCCTGTCCCCCGCCGCCTCGCGCGCCGCCTCTTTTTTCTCCGTGAAAAGTTCGGGACACGCCTGACGGAACCCGTAAATGCTCTGCTTGATATCTCCCACCATAAAGATATTTTTACCGTCCTTTGAAAGGGCGCGGAAGATCAGATCCTGCTTACGGTTGGTGTCCTGATACTCGTCCACGATGATCTCGTCGATCTCCTCGCGAAGGGCGCGGGCGGTATCGCTCGGGTACAGCGTGCCGGCCGCCGCGTCGTAGCGATCGATCAAAAGGCGGAGCGAAAAGCGTTCAAGATCGTTGAAACTCATCAGCCCTTTGTCTTTTTTATAGGCGGCGAAACGTTCGTCGAACTCCCGTGTGAGCGAGAACAGCGTTTCCAGCGCGTCCTCCATACGGCGCACGTCCGAAAGATGCTCCCGCTCCGTCTTTTGAAAATATTTTTCCGTGATTTTTTCGATCGCGTTTTTAGCGGCTTTCCTCTTGATGTTCAGCTCCGCCAAAAGATCCCGCATATCGTCATAATCCTTGCCCCTTGTGTTCCACCGGGCAAACCGGATCTCAAGCGCGGCCTTGCGTATCTCGTCAAACGTCGCGGAGCGGGCGGCGTCGAGCAGGCGGCGCACACCGAACGACTCGATCTCCAGATTGCCCCACAGTTTCGTTTTCCGCAGCGGCAGCGTCTTTTCGTCATTCAACAGATACTGGTAAAATCCGTGCGCCCATTCCACACGATCAAGGATCTCCGCGCGCACATATCCCTCGCGGATCAGATGATCGAGATCCTCCGTCCGCGGCGGAATAAACTCCTCCGGGAAAGGCTGATTTTCATAATAGGTATACGCCGCGCGCAGGATGTCAAAAAGTCTGACGTCGTTTCGGCCGCCGCTGTAACACTCCACCATCCGGCGTACGGCGGCGTCCGTTCCGGTACGGTCATAGATCTCCTCGACAAAATCCTCGAGCAGCGTCTCGAAGGCGACCTTTATCACTGTCTCGTCCCCGACCCGCGCCGAGGGATCGATCCCCGCCGCCTCGAAATTCGCTTTGAGAAGGCGCGCGCACGCCGAGTGAACGGTGGAGATGTTCGCGCGGGAGACCGCCAGAAACTGCCGGTGCAGATGATCGCTGTCCGGATCCCGCTCCAGCTCTTTTTCGATCGCCTGTTCGATCTTGACCCGCATTTCCGCCGCCGCGGCTTCGGTAAAGGTCATGATCCACATTCCCTCGATCTCTCCGCCGCGCAGGACCTTATCGATGACACGCTGTACCAGGACCGCCGTCTTGCCGCTTCCCGCGGCGGCGCTGACGAGCAGCGAGTCACCGCCGGCACTGATCGCGCGCTGCTGTTGTGCCGTATATTTCAAGACTCGCTCCCCTCCTCCCGGACTTTATCGAAAAATTCTCCCTTTTTGACCTTTTGATACTTCCGTATCGACGACTTGCCCCACTCAAACCGGCATATGCCGCCAAATCCGCAATATTCACAAGCGTTGATGCCGTCCTTCATCGGGCACGCTTTCACGTTGCCGCCCGCGATCTCACGGACGATCTCTTTTGTTTTATCCATCACGAACCTGCCGAGCAGACGCATCTCGTGATCATACGCGACGGGCGATCCGGCGTAAGGCGTTCCGTCGGTTTTGTAACGGATGCCGATGTAGCGTTTTTCCCCGGTATTGTCAATCGCCCCCTGTATCTCCGGCAGGCAGGAATACAGACCGAGGCGAGAAAAACTCTTTGCCAGCTGCTCTTTTGAGATCTCGCCGTCCGGTCCCGTTTCCCCGATCTCCGGCACGCCCGCCAGAAAATACTCCATCGCCGCGATCCCGGCGTCCCGGTAACCGTCCTCCTCAAGCAGCATTTTCGCGTAAAGCGGCAGCTGCATCTGAAAACCGTTGAATATCTTTTCAAAACTGAAAGATTTCTTGCCAGTTTTGTAGTCGATGATCCGCAGATAGCGTTTGCCGTCGATATCCGCCGCGTCGATCCGGTCGATAAAGCCGTTGACGCGCGCGTAAAATTCGTCTGAAACAGGAATGCGTTTCGTAAAATGATACTCCTGCGCCTCAGGCAGGAACTTACTGTGCCGCAGCTCGTCCACCGCGCTGATCGCCGCCAGCCGCATCGAACGGCTGATGCGGTCGAACAGGTGGTCAAATCTCGGCGACCGCAGATCTTTCAGGCGTTCCTCGTAATACGCCCGGGAGAGATCCTTCATAAAGGTATCGACCTTCGCGTCGGTCCAGATGTCGATATCCCCGCTATCCCGCACGGCGTTCATCAGCTGTTCCATCCCGAAATGGACGAAACTGCCGATATAGTTGGCGCCGAAATCGACAGGCTCCGTCTCCTCGATCCCCAGCCCGTAAGTCATAAAGAATTTGAAGGGACATTCGTTGAAGCTTTCAAGTCTCGACTGGCTGGCGGAGATCTCCGTGCCGTACAGCGCGCGCACCACCTCCGTCGGCAGATCCTTTTCCTCCCGCTCCCGGATCGCGAGATCCCGCGGCACAAAGCCGAATTCCTCTTTCAAAAACGGCAGTGTGCCGGACGCCTCCCGCTCCGTTTCCGTCAGAGACGCCGTATGGTCGAGGATCTCCCGCCTGTGCGTGAGAAAATACGGAACGGGCCGGATCTCCGCCGCCAGGATCCGCTCCGTCACGCGGCGGATCAGCGACGAGGGAAGCTTTACGTCCCCCGCCGCGCCGAATTCGGCGAATGTAAAGGTCACGCTCTCCGACGCTCCGCAGATCGAGCGGTACAGACAAAACTGCTGTTCCGTCGCGACCGTCTCACTGTCTTTGGAAAGGTGGATATGATTGTCTTTAAAAAAACGTACATCCCGGTCTGTGATGATATCCGAGCCGCTGACCGCCGCCGGGAAAGAACCGTTGTTCGCTCCCAGCACATAGATATGCCGGACGTTCCCGACGCGGGAACGGATCATATCGGTGAAGGTCACCTGATCCATATACGCCGGCAGGACGCCCATACGCAGATGCCGAAGGCAGATCTCAAAGATCTCCTGCAGATCGACGCGGGTGACGGGCGTATCGCCCAGTACCAGCGCGAGTTGATCGAGAAATTCCACCAACAGATCGTAAAGGCGGGTCCATTCCTCCGCTTCCGCGTCATCCGCGGCGTTTTCCGCGAAAGTCAGGATGCCCCCTCGAACGTCGTACGCCTGCGTAAGGCGCCACACCGCGGCAAGCATATCCTTCGCGCTGCCCGAAGCGGTGTCTTCCCGGAACGCCGCGAGCGGCAGATACAGTTTTTTTCTCAGTTCGTTGATCTCGTCCAGAAGCCGTCCTTTTTCCGCTTCCTTCTCCCGCCGTTTTTCCTCGTCCGGCTCCTCGCTGTCCGCCAGCCCAAAAGGATCCTGCGTCCACTCCATCTCCCACTTTTTACCGCGGATCTTCCACAGGAACACGTAATTTTCCAGCCGCGCGGCCTGATCGTGATCCATCCCGCACAGGCAGGTCTTTGCCATCGAGATCATATCCTCATAGCGATATCCGTAGCGCACCGCGTCGAACGCGTGCAGGATCAGCCCGAACAGGGGCTTGCCCATCACGTCAACCTTGCGGTCGGTGTACAGCGGCACGTCCAGACGTTCAAAATAGGTCTCGACGGCGGAACGGTATTCCTCCTGCACATTGCTGACGACCGCGATATCCCTGTAACGGCACTCGCCGCCGAGCACCCGGCGGCGGATATCCCGCGCGACGAATTCCACTTCTTTCTGCGGATCGTCCGCGCTGAACACACGCACGTCCCCCCCGGCGTCCATTCGCTTTTCCGGCAGTGCGTCGGAAAACATATATTTTTCCAACGCCGCCACGCCCGGACGAAAATGACCGTCATAGCAACATTTTACCGTTTCATAACGCAGTCCGTACCGCTCGGCAAGCGCGGTCAGCCTGCCAAGTTCCCGAAGCGTCGGCGCGAACAGCCGCCTGTCCCCCTCATCCGCTGTGAGAGTGAGCAGACAATGCTCGCTTTGCAGAAAAATCTGACCGATCACCTCGTACTCCTGCCGGGTAAACCCGGCAAACGAGTCGATCATCACGACCTTGCCGTTAAAATAGGAATGCTCGCTCAAAAGACGGCAAAGCGTGTCAAGATCGTCATAGACGTCCCGAAAGTCCTGCCGCAGGAGGGCTTTGTACGCGTCATAGATCAAAAAGAGATCGTGATATTTGTCGTATTCCCGGCGGCCTTCCAGCGCGGCAAGCACCAAGTCCGGCTCCGCCTTGTACGCCGCGAAATCCCGGATCACCTCATTCAGTTTCCCGAAAAAGCGGACGTTGCGCACGCTGCTTTTATAATATCGCAGATCCTTCTGGACCGAACGCACGGCGCGGTAGAGGATGCACTCCTGCGCCACCTGCCCGATGCGGGCGCGGGCGCCGCCGCCGTAAAGCCGCATCAGCCGGTCGCACAGACGATGAAAAGACAGTACTTCCACCCCGTCGCCGTATTTCCGCTGCAGGGCGCGCTCCGTCTCCATACTCTGCTGTTCCGGCACGATGAAACAGACCGCCTGTCCCTGCCGGACGAAGCGCTCGGCCTTTTCATACAGATATTCCGTTTTCCCCGAGGCGGCGCGCCCCAAAACAAATTTCAACATCTGTTTTTTCCTTTACTCTATCTCTGTCTTATACCATTCGATCAAAAGATCGACCATCCTGCCGTAACTTCTCGTCCCGTCCTGCTGGCCGTTAGACCGCAGATAGGTATCATAGACCTTTTCCGACGTTTCGGACACGACGGTGTGACGATACTTGTCCCAGTACGCCCCGTCCGCCGCGTCATCCCGAAACACGCCTTCTCCCACCTTCGCCGCGATCTCCACGGCGGCGTCCCGGTCCTGCGCGATGAGCTGCCCTATCGCGTATCCAAACGCCATCATATAGCCGGAATAGCGGAAATCCGCGCGGTCGGAATAGGTGCAGGACAGAAATCCGAGAAAATTCGCCTCATCCTCCCGCATAAACCCTTTGACGTGGGAAAGTTCGTGACACATCGTGGACGGGATGGTGTACGCCGTCATATCAACGTTGATGTTACTCTCAAAAGTATACGGGAAGTACAGTCCCATTGTCAGGACACTGCTCATCAGTTTTGAAAAGAGCATCGGTTTGTTGCGCGCGGTGAGCGTTCCGATGCCCGGATGATCCTGCGCCATCGCGTTGAAACACCGCGCCGCCTCGTCGGACAGTTCACGGAAACTTCCGTCCGCGAGTTTTGAGACGCCGTTTTCGTCCTCCGCCAGCCCCGCGCGCTCCTCAGTGACGCGTTCCGCCAAAAACCCGCACACCTCTTGGAGATCCTCCGCGGTATGCTCTTTGATTTCCAGACCGAGGTATTCCGAAGCGGGCAGGCGATAATAGTTCAGCCCCATCGTCATCACGAACAGGAAGTAGGCGATCGACCCCGCGCACGCCGCGTTGACGGCAAAGCGGTACCATATATGTTTCCATCGCGCTTTGTCCCGGATATTCCGGCGGATCGTCCAAACGATACAAAAGATCACGATCAGGATGACGGCGGCGATCCATATCTCCGTTACCGAAAACGGAAACAGGGACACCAGCCGCCCGACCGTTCGTTCCATCCAAAGGTGCAGTCCCTGCGCGTAGTATTTTTCCACCGCCCGCGGACAGCGGCTCGCCAGCGCCGTAAGCAGCGCTCCCGCCGGCAAAAGCAGCAGGATCCACAGGCGTTTGAACTGCAATATACGTCCGATCGTTTTGCGCATCGTTCATTCCTCCCGAAAAAAGTGAAAGCCCGTATCAAAACGGGCTTCAGACTGTCAAAAAAGTCGTTTCACCACAGAGAAACAGAAACAAAATTTCAAATAGTTTTGTTTTTCAACAAAGTTCAAAGCCTGAAATTATAATTCGGAAAAGCAAATGCTTGAAACGCAGAAACCTTGCGCCGCAAGGCTTTTCTCTGTTTTCCGCAGATAGAACCTCTACCGTACCCACGTACGCCGACGAGGTTCTATCTGCAAAATGCAACTTCCTTTTTTGCAGTCTGCCAGCGTGTCAAAGAGGTTCTTTGACACGCTGAAGCCCGTATCAAAACGGGCTTATAATATCCTTCCGCCGCCCAGCACGATATCGCCGTCATAAAAGACGGCCGCCTGTCCCGCCGCGGCGCGCGGCTGCGGCGTATCGAAGGTCACCTCGACCCGCCCGTCCGCGAGCGGCATGACGAGCGCGGGGACCTCCGGTCCGTGATAGCGCGTTTTGACCGTCGCGCGGAAGGGTTTTTCCGCCTTTTCAAGGGCGATGAAATTGACCTCCGCCGCGCGAAGCGAAGGGACGAGCAGACTCTCTCTGTCCCCCACTACCACTTCATTGGTATCCACACGTTTTTCGCAGACATATCCGGGCCGCGGCAGGGCAAGCCCCAGCCCCTTGCGCTGTCCCACGGTATAGTGGATGATGCCCTTGTGTTTCCCGAGTATTTTACCGTCCGGCGTCACGAAGTTTCCCTCCGCCGCCGTCCGTCCGGTGCTTCGTTCGATAAACGCCGCGTAGTCGCCGTCCGGCACAAAACAGATATCCTGACTGTCAGGCTTTCCGGCGTTGACAAAGCCGTATTTTTCCGCGACGCGTCTGACCTCATCCTTGCTTTCAAAATCGCCCAGCGGCAGCAGCGTATGAGAGAGCTGCTCCTGGCTCAAAAAATAGAGGACATAACTCTGATCCTTGGCGGTATTTTTGCTCTTTTTGAGCAGCCACCTGCCGTCCCCGCGGCGTTCCACACGCGCGTAATGACCGGTGACGACCTTGTCGCACTCCATAATTTTCGCGCGCTCATAAAGCTTTTCAAACTTCATAAAACGGTTGCAGTCGATACAGGGATTGGGAGTGCCGCCCTGTTCATACGTCCTGATAAAACGGTCGATGACCGTTTTCTCAAAGTCATCCGAAAAATTGAAAACGAAAAACCGCATCCCGAGCCCGTACGCCACGCGCTTCGCGTCCTCCACGTCCTCCAGCGAACAGCAGGTCTTTTGCCGGGAAAGACCGATCCGCTCGTTGTCATAGAGATGCATATTCACACCGACGCACTCCACGCCGCGCTCCGTCAGAAGGGCGGCGGCGACGGAACTGTCCACCCCGCCGCTCATCGCTACCAGCGCTCTCATTTGTTAAAAATTCTCTTCCAGCGCCAGGATCTTTTCCACACGGTTTTTATGCCGCGCGCCCTCCTCCGTCACACCGTCGTAGGGCGCCGCGAAAAACGCCTCGACGATCCGCAGCATTACTTCTTCTCCGATGACGCGCGCGCCCATACAGAGGACGTTGGCGTCGTTATGACGGCGGGTCATCTCCGCGCTGAAGGTATCCCCGCACAGCGCCGCGCGCACGCCCTTTACTTTATTGGCGGAGATGCTCATCCCGATGCCGGTGCCGCAGATCAGCACGCCGAACGCCGCGCTGCCCTCCGCCACCCGTCTCGCGACCGCCGCCGCGCCGTCGGGATAATCATACCAGAACGCGCCGCCGTCCTCCGGCAGCAGGACCTCACATTCCATATGCCGCTCGGCGAAAAACGCCTTGCATTTTTCCACGTAGGCAACGCCCGCCTTATCACACGCCATTACGATCATTTTTGGTTTCCTCCCGTTTTTTTCATATTTTTCTCACGTTCCGCCTGCGACAAGCGTAAATACTGAAGCGTAAGTTT
Organism: Clostridiales bacterium Firm_08; assembly: GCA_001604045.1. Classification (GTDB taxonomy): domain Bacteria; phylum Bacillota; class Clostridia; order Oscillospirales; family QAKW01; genus Firm-08. The sequence goes on from LVAN01000004.1 coordinate 40,553, forward strand.
TTCCGCGCTGACCGGCTCCTCCGATGCCGCCGCGGCGGCAACAGACGCGCCGCGCACCAAAAGATCGTCCGGCGGGGCGGTCTCAACAAGTTCCCTGATGTCCGGCGGCAGAAGGTACGCGCCGTCTCCCAGCACAAAGACCCGCCTGCCCGCCGCGAGAAAAGCGCGGATCTCGCGGACGATCTCCTCCACCGCGACAGCGCGGTCGGAAAGGATACGGCGCACCTCACCGTTTTCACTTTCAAACGCCGCCGTGTACACCTGACGGCATCTCGCATCCATCAGCGGCACGATGACTCCGGTTCGTTCTTTCAGATTGTACGCCAGCGCTTTTAAGGTCGACACCCCGCGGCAGGGCTTGTCTCCCGCAAGACCCTTGACCAGCGCGCATCCGATCCGAAGTCCCGTAAAAGACCCCGGTCCGGTCGTGACGGCAAATCCGTCTATCTCCCCGATGCGCAGTCCCGCTTCTTTCAGCACACTGTCCACCAGCGGCAGCAGCGTTTCCGAGTGGGTAAATCCGTTATTTTCAAAACCGTCTGCGATCAGAGCGCCATCCTCCGTCACGGCGACGGCGGCGCTTTTGCCGGAAGCGTCCACACTGAGCAGTTTCAAGAGATCTCCTCCATTCTGATATGCCTTGTAAGGTCGGTTTCTCCGTAAGAGATCTCCACCCGTATATATTTTTCCGGCAAATGCTCTGTGATGTTCTCGCTCCATTCGATCAGCATCACGCAGGAACCGAGATAATCGAAATATCCCGTCGAGTACAGATCCTCGAAGGTCTCCACCCGGTACATATCGAAATGACAGACCGGCAGTCTGCCCTTGTATTCATGCACCATCGCGAAGGTGGGGCTCGTCACGTCATCCGTCACGCCGAGCGCCTCGCAAAACGCGCGGATGAACGTCGTTTTTCCCGCGCCGAGTCCGCCGAAAAAGGCGATCGTCACAGGTTCCCGGATCCGCTCCGCAAGTTGTCCGGCAACGACTGCCGTCTCCTCCGGAGACCGTACTGTTATCTCTTTCAACATATTCCCTCTTTTTCCGGATCGTTTTGTCTTTTTTTCATTTTAGCATATCACGATAAAAAAACATAGTATTTTTTATTGAAAAATTCGTTTTTTTTGATATAATGGAAATACAATAAACACAGGAGGCGCTTATGCGGTCGTTTTCATCGCTTTTATTTCATATAAGAGACACGCTTTCCAAAAGCGACGGCATCCTGTGGGCGCTGGCCGCGCTTTGCTCGGGATACGGTCTGCTGCTCATCGCGAGCGCGACCCATTCTTTCTCCTCGCACAAAAACCTGATCATCCAGGGCGGCGCGATGATCGCCGGGATGCTCGGCATCCTGTTCCTGTTGGTGCTGGACGTCGAAAATCTTGAGCCCTTCGCGAAATATCTGTTCGTTCTCGGCATCCTGATGCTCGCCGCGACGCTGGTCTTCGGCGAGGAACGCCTCGGCAACAAGAACTGGATCATCATCGGGCCCATCAGTCTGCAGCCCTCGGAATTTGTCAAACTGATTTTCATCGTCACCTTTTCCTCACATCTGAAAAAGGTACAATCCTATATCAACTCCCCGCGCGCGTGGCTTCTTTTGCTGCTGCACGCAGGCGTTTTGATCGCGCTGGTGCTGCTGCAGGGCGATCTCGGTTCGGCGCTCGTGTATCTGTTCATTTTCGTCATTATGATGATGGCGGCGGGACTCCACTGGCTGTACTTTGTGGCAAGCGGCGTCATCCTGTTCGCTTCAGCGCCCTTTATTTTCGAATATCTTTTGAAGGATTACCAGCGCCTGCGGATTCTGGCGGTGTACGATCCTTCTGTCGATCCGCTCGGCTACGGCTATCAGACGCTGCAAAGCAAGATCACGCTGGGCAGCGGCGGCGTTTTCGGTTCGGGGCTGTTCAAGGGCGTGCAGACGCAGTACAGCATCCTGCCTGAAAAACAGACCGATTTCATATTTTCAGTCGCGGGAGAGGAACTCGGCTTTTTCGGCGTTCTGATCATCATCCTGCTGCTTTCCGTCATGCTGATCCGCCTGATCTACATTTCCAAAAACGCGGCGGACGACTACGGTTCTTTCATCGCCGCGGGCGTTGCCGCGATGTTCTTTTTCCAGATCGCGGAAAATATCGGGATGTGCCTCGGCATCTTTCCCATCATCGGCATCACACTTCCCTTCTTTAGTTACGGCGGTTCCTCGATGCTGACGTCGATGATCGCGATCGGTCTTGTGATGAGCGTCAACGCCAAACGAAAAACGACCCGCCTGTTCCAGTCCTCGCCCGGATACAGCAGCGGATATCTCGATATTTGAAATTTACAAAAATTGACGGCTTGCGATATCATTCGCAAGCCGTTTTGGTTTCATTTTCATCCTCTTTTTTCGAAAAGATCGGGGTACAATAATTTCGAAAGGAGGGAAAATAAAAATGTCTAAAAAGCAAAGCAAAAAGCGCAATGCCGAAAACCGCAATGAGTATGAGAACAAAAACCGCGGCAATGATGCGCGAAACGAAAACGATACCGATTGCCCCACTGATAAAAGAAACGAAAATTTTTAAGACGCTGTAAGCGTTTTTATCTCCCCGCGGCGCTCATTGCCGCGGGGATCGCCGCTGCCGTCGGCATATGGCGCCTGCCGGAAAACTTTTCTGTTTACGCGGATAGCGCGCCGTATTTCGACACCGCCGTTTATACGGTAGAACCGATCGGAGGCGAAACGAGGGCTTCCGCGTCGGATTTCCGGCCGACAAAAGAGTCCGGACAGTACACCGCGCGCCTGAAACTCCTCGGATTTCTGCCCGTCAAGACTGTCACGATCGACGTGATCGAGCAACAGGAACTCTATCTGTGCGGGCAGAATTTCGGCATCAAACTTTACACGGACGGTGTGATCGTCGTCGGCACGGGCGATTTTCTCTCCGGCGGGAAAACCGTAAATCCCGCGTCAGCCGCGGGCATACGGATCGGAGACCGTCTGACCCGTGTGGACGACGTCGCGATCGAAAGCAACGAGGCGCTCGCCGCTTACGTCGCGAGCCACGAGGGAAAACCGCTCGACTTCACGGTCATCCGCAAAAATATGAAATTTGACGCCGTTGTCACACCCGTCGTCCCGGACGGCGATCATAAATACCGTATCGGGCTTTGGGTGCGGGACTCCACGGCGGGCATCGGCACGCTCACGTATTATAACAAGACCCTCGGTACACTGGCGGGTCTCGGTCATTCTGTCGCCGATATCGACACAGGTGAAATCATGCCCTCATCAGAAGGGACGCTTGTCAGCGTTGCCATCACCGACATCGAAAAAGGGGAAAACGGAAGGGCGGGAGAGTTGTGCGGTTCCTTTACCGACAAAACGTACGGCTCTATCATCGCCAACACCGAAACCGGCGTTTTTGCCAGGGCGACGGATACGCTCTTTGAAAAAGGAAAAAAGGTAAAGATCTCGCTTAAAAGCGAGATCACGGAGGGAAAAGCAACGCTTTTATCCTCCGTGGACGGCGGAGAGCCGGTCGAATATGACGTAGAAATTGAAAAGGTCAACAACAATTTAAGGGAAAATAAAAATATGGTGATCAGGATCACCGATGAGAGACTGCTCGCGAAAACAGGCGGGATCGTTCAGGGGATGAGCGGTTCACCGATATTGCAGGACGGAAAACTCATCGGGGCGCTGACCCATGTGTTCGTAAAGGATCCAACAAAAGGATACGCCGTTTTTATCGAGAAAATGCTGATCGAGGAAAACGGACTGACCGCCGTACGCCAACAGACAAAAAAATAGCAAAACGCCCGAGATCCTCGGGCGTTTTGTTATTATTTCGTTTCCTCCATAAAGCAGCTTGCCTCCATATCCGCGACGCTGAGCGCGAACGCCAGCGGATACAGTTCAAAGGCGCGGCTGACGTTGCGGGGATCATCCGTCGTGCTGAACCCCATATGATAGCGGATGGCAAACGCCTCCTCCCGGCTGAGTTTCATAAAGCCGCCGGCGATATAGACGCTTTTTTCGCCGTGTCCGTAAGGCAGGTGGTCGTCAAATTCATAATAGGGCGCTTTGACCCACTGTCCCTGCTCGTTTTTGACGTTGCGGAAGGACACTTTATAACAGTTGACCTTGCAGAGATCGTGCAGCAGCGCGACCAGCGCGATCGTCTCGTCGGAATATTCGGTTTTGATCAGATCGTGCGTATAGGGACGTTCAAGATACGCTTTGAGATTGCGGTATACATTGATACTGTGCTCGCACAGACCGCCCTCGTAATTGCCGTGAAAGCGGGTGGACGCGGGCGCGGTGAAAAAGTCAGAGGAGGGTCCCGTCAAATACGCGAGGAGTTCCTGTGAGCCTTCCCTTTTGATATTGTCCCGATAGATCTTGCAAAATTCTTCTTTCTTACTCATCTGACGGATCCTTCCATAAATATTTTTTCAGATCGACGCGGATGCCGTTTACTTCCACGCCCTCCGCGATCAAACGCCTTTTCTGCTCCGCGGTACCGCCGAACACATACATCGGCGCCAGCCGCCCCTGTCCGCTCACGACCCGATGACAGGGCGTGCGCACGCCGTCCGTATTCTCATGCAGCGCGTTGCCGACGGCGCGCGCCGCACCGGGATGCCCGATACGTTCCGCGATACCGCCGTATGTTTCAACCTTGCCGCAGGGGATCCGGCGGACCATGGCGAACACCTTTTCCTTAAAGTTTGTCCTCGACATAAAGACACCTTCCCGCGCTGATGATCGCGAACATATTGAAAACGGCGTCCGCCAGCACGACGATCCAAAGCCTTGCCAGCCCGACGAGTAGCGCGATCAAAAACAAAAATTTGAGCGCGAAACATATGAGAGTAACGGTTCTGATGATGCGGTGTATTTTAAACGACTGCGCGATGGCGGAAAACACGCCGAGCGGGCTGTCCGACAACAAAACGACGTCGGCGCTGTCGACGGCGGCGTCGGTCGCCAGCGTGCCGGTGGCGAAAGAAATATCCGCCGCGCGCAGGCAGGCCTCATCCGCTTTGCCGTCCCCGACGAACGCGACCTTTCCGCCCGTGCGGTTGCGCTTTACGATCGCGCGCACCTTTTCCGCCTTTTCCTCCGGCGTCACGTCCGACACCGTGCGGTGGATGCCGAGCAGCGCCGCCGTGTTCTCGGCGTTGACTCTGCGATCGCCTGTCACGAGATCCACAAACTGCACGCCGATCCCGAACAAACCGTCAAGCGCGGTAAAGGACGCGTTTTTGACCGGATCATTCAGCACGATACAGCCGAGATATTCCTCATTCACACCCACAAAGCACACCACGCCCTGTCCGTGATAAGGCAGTACCTCGATGCCGGCGCGGCGCATCAGTTTGTCGTTGCCGACATAGACTTTTTTCTCTCCGAACGCGACGCAGACGCCCTCCCCTCCGATCTCCAGCTCATGGTCGGGAACAGGCAGGTCTTTTTTATCATACGCGGCGCAGATCGCCCTGGCGATCCTGTGCTCGCTGATCTGTTCCGCCGCCGCGGCATAGTACAGGATCCGGTCAGAGGAGACGTTATTATGCGGGACGATCTCCTGCAAACGGTATTCTCTCTCCGTCAAAACGCCGGATCTGTTGAAAATAATACCTTTGATCTTTCTGAGCTGCATCATCCGCGCGCCGCCGGCGACGAGAACGCCTTTGCCGGCAAGCCCCGCGACGCCGGAGGCGTAGCAGAGCGGCAGAAACTCTAGCACGTTGTTGATATCGAAAACAAAAAACAGGATCAGCGCGATATAGGCGCTGTCCGCCGCCGTGCGTTCCGTCAAAATCGCCAGCAGTATCGCGGCAATCAGCGCGCCGGCGAGAGTCAGCACGGTATACAGCGTCTTGCGCTTTTCGAGAAACATTTCGATCGACGTTTTGCGCGCGGCGGACTGTCTGACGAGCGCGAGCACTCTGTCCACCGTGGAATTTTCCAACGTCGCCGTCGCCCTCATTTGCAGTTTTCCGCCGACGTTGACGGCGCCGTTCGGCAGGAATTCTCCCTGCCGCACTTTGCGGGTCTCATCCGCGCCCATCAGATCCGACGGATCGATCCGGGCGCTCCCGCTGAGCAGGATCCCGTCCACCGGGATCTTTTCATTGGTCCGTACTGTCAGCGTATCGCCGGGAGAAACGTGTTCGGCGTCGATCTCCCGCTCGCCCTCCGGCGCGACGAGACGCGCCCCGCGCGGTCGGTTATCGGTCAGCGCCCGGATATTTTTCCACACCTGTTTCTGACGGCTTTCCCGCAGCATACTGCCGACGGCATACAGGATAAGCGCCATCGTGCCCTCCGCGCGGAAACCGAACAGAAAAGCGATGATGCCCGTCACGCTCATAAATGTCGGTCCGTTCAGAAAACGCCCTGTCGTGATCTCGCCCGCCGCGTGCAGTACAGGATACCAGGCGGCAAGCAGCAGCGAAAGGATCGCGAGGAACACGCCTTTCTTTCCGAAATAAAAGATCAGCAAAAGCAGGGCGGAAAGCGCGAGACTTACGATCCTGGCCGTCATCCATATTTTATTGTCCGGGACCTCCGACATTTTGCGGTAGGCCTTCTCGCTTTGACGCGGTGAAAATCCTGTCATCCTTTTTTCTCCGATAGTAAAAATCCTTGCAAACGCCCGCTTGCAAGGATTTTTGAATTTTAATGATCCTTGGCTGATCCGCGATTAGGACAAAACGCCTGATACAGGTAAAAATCAGCGGTTCTCAAGGCTTTGCGGTAAAGTATGGCGGAAATATCACCTTTCAAAACCGCTTTGTTATCGTGGGTCAGCTCTTATTTTTTCTTAAAGAAATCAAACACGTCGTCCAGACCGAAATCATCGTCCTTATCCTCTGCCGCTTTATCCTCTGTGACAGGCGTTTCTTCCTGCTCAGCGGGCGCGGCGGGGGCCGCCGTCACAGGGGCAAAAAGATCGGCGGGCTCCACCGGAGAGGGAGCGAACAGATCGACAGGCTCCGCCGGCGTCTCGATGACAGGAGTCTCGATCTTCGGCGCGACGACCTTGTTCGGCTTAAAACCGGTGGCGATGACGGTGACGATCATCTCGTCCTCCAGATCGTTGTTGAGCGCGACGCCCCAGATGATGTTCGCGTTGGGATCGGCGGCCTCGATGACCTTGTTGGAGGCGGCGTCCACCTCGTCAAGTCCGATATCGGGCGAGGCAGTGATGTTGATGATAACGCCGGTCGCGCCGTCGATGCTGGTCTCCAGCAGCGGGCTGGAGATCGCGGAGGCGGCGGCGATGGTCGCCTTGTCTTTTCCACTCGCTCTGCCGACGCCCATATGCGCGTTGCCCGCGCCTTTCATGATCTTGCTGACGTCCGCGAAGTCAAGGTTGATGAGCGCGGAGGTGAGGATCAGGTCGGAAATGCTCTGCACGCCCTGGCGCAGGACTTCGTCCGCGATCTGGAAGGCGTTGAGCAGGGTGATTTTTTCGGTGGATACCTCTTTGAGTTTTTCATTGGGGATGACGATGAGAGAGTCCACTTTCTCACGCAGTTTGGCGATACCCGCTTCCGCGTTTTTCATTTTGAATTTTCCTTCAAAAAGGAAAGGTTTGGTAACGATCGCGACGGTCAGGATCCCCATATTTTTCGCGATCTCCGCGACGATGGGAGCGGATCCTGTACCGGTGCCGCCGCCCATACCGGCGGTGATAAAGACCATATCGGTCCCCTGCAGCAGTTGTTCGAACTCCTCTTTGCATTCCACGGCGGATTTCTCACCCACCTGCGGATCGCTGCCGGCGCCGAGTCCCTTTGTAAGTTTGGCGCCCATTTGGATCTTATGCTCCGCACGGGAACTGTTGATGACCTGAAGGTCGGTATTCGCCGCTACGAACTCAACACCCTGAACACCCGAATTGATCATACGATTGACGGCGTTGCATCCGCCGCCGCCGCATCCGATCACCTTGATATTGACAACACCCTCGGCGTTTTCAGCAAGTTCAAATCCCATTCTTTTAATCCTCCCGATTTATTTTTTTGAAACGTTTGTGCAAAAATCCATATATATAATTATTGTACATTCTTGTTGATGATTTTTCAAGTGTTTTTTTCAAATTATCGAAAAAACACGCCTATTCTTCCTCCTCATCATCGGAGGGATCCTGTTCCTGTCCATCCTCCGTATCCGTAACGATCTCATATATTTTATCCGGCTTTGCCTTGCTCTTGCCCTCCAGCATTCCCGCGAGATCGTCGATCTCCTCCTCATCCAACACCCTGTAATACGCTTTTTTGCTGTCTGTGACGTCGATCCGCGCCTTTTCCACGGTACTGTTTTTATCCACCGCTTCCTTTGCCATCTGCAGTTTATCCAAAAGATCCTCGGTGTTGCCAAGCAGGATCTTGACCCGGTCGCCGTCATAATACAGCCGCAGGTTGTAGCGGTCGGTCAGATCGATCGCGCCGATCTTGTCCGCGGGGAATACGGCAAGTACCGCGTCGATCACCTCTCCGAGATAACTCTCCGCCGCCTCCCCGAACGAAGCGGTGTATCCCGGCTTTGGTTCCTTCACGGTGTCACCGATCAGATACGCGACGCCGGACGGCAGTTTTTCAGTGACGGCAAGCACCTTCCGCTTGTCGCTGAGAAGCACGTAACTGCCCGCCCTGCCCGCGACGAAACACGCCCTGCACTCGGTAACGTTCATACAAAGCGTCGTGGGGAGTTTACGGTAGATCTCCACACTTTCGATATAAGGCAGACTGACGGCAAGCCTGTCCGCGATCTTGAATTTGTTGAGCCGAAAGAGGTTGTCCCCTTCTTTCAGTCCCGCCGCCCCTATGATCTGATCTTTTGTATAGGCGGTGTTGCCGGCGATCTCGAACGAGCGGATGTTGAAAAACACGGTCAGCGACAGTGTGATCAGTACCGCCACGCACAAAAAGATCAGCGCGGCATACACCTTTGCTCTTTTTTTCTTTTGTCTTTTTTGTTTGGAGGCGTAGTATCTGTCAACACTGCTCCCTTTGCGATCCGCCATCAGTTTTCCCTTTCCGTTATATCCGCGCCGAGCGCGCTGAGCGTCCCGACAATATTTTCATATCCGCGCGCGATGTGACCGTCATCCTCGATCAGCGTCTCTCCTTCCGCGGCGAGCCCCGCGACGATCAGCGCCGCGCCCGCCCGCAGGTCCGTTGCACGCACCGCCGCGCCCCGCAGGCGATGAACGCCCGTGACCAGAGCGACGTTCCGCCGCACCGTCATATCAGCGCCCATTTTCAAAAGTTCATCCGTCAGCGCGAAGCGGTCGGAAAACACCGTCTCCCGCAGTGAACTGACGCCGTCGGCCACTGTGAGCAGCGCCATCGCGAGCGCCATATCGTCGGTCGGAAACCCGGGATAAGGCGCGGTGACGATCTCGGTCGGCAATATCCGATCCAGGGCTCTGCGCACGCCGATCCCGTCTTCAGAGATCTCGAACGCCGCGCCCGTTTTTTCAAGCGCCCGCATGGCGGCGCGCAGATGCGCCGGATCGGCGCCCCGCACCATGATATTTCCGTTTGTCGCCAGCGCCGCCGCGAAAAAGGTGAACGCCGCGATCCGATCGGGGATGATCCGCTTGCGGCATCCGTGCAGACGCTTTACGCCGAACACCGTGATCCGGCCGCCGTCCGCGCGGACATGCCCGCCCATCCGGTTGATGAGATCGGCGAGATCCCCGATCTCCGGCTCCGCGGCGGCATTTTCAATGACCGTTTTTCCCTCGGCAAGGCTTGCCGCCGTCATCATATTTTCAGTGGCGCCCACACTGGGGAACGGCAGCTCGATCGCCGCGCCCCGAAGCCCCCGCGGGCAGGCCGCCGTGATACGGTCGCCCTCCACGCGGACGTCAGCGCCCATCTTTTCAAGTCCTTTGATATGTATGTCCACCGGACGCGCGCCGAGCAAGCATCCGCCCGGCAGGAACATCTCCGCCCGACCGAAGCGGGCGAGCAGCGGCCCGAGGAACAAAATCGAGGAACGCATCCCCGCGCAATACTCCCGGCAGACCGAACAGCGGCATATCCCCGACGGATCGACCGTCATAAGGCCGCCCTTTCGGGTCACGCCGCAGCCCAGCGATACAAGGATACGCTCTGTCAGCGACGTATCCTCCAAAACCGGACAGTTTTCAAAGCATACCTTGCCTTCCGTACAGAGCGCGCTCGCCGCCATCAGCGGCAGGGCGCTGTTTTTCGCTCCCTGCAATACGACGCCGCCGGACAACGCGCGTCCGCCGCGTATCTCATATCGACGCATCCGGATCTCCCCGTTTCATAAGAATGTATTCCATCTTATGACGGGCGATCCCCTCACGTTACTTCAAAATATCTTTCATGGACTCCCAAATCGTCTTTGCCGCGTCGGGAAGTCCCATCGCGGCGGAAGCCGCGCGGATGGACCGCAATCGCTTAGGATCCCGTTTCAGCGCGAGGATGGTCCCGTAAAGTTTCTCCTCCGTCAGATCCTTTTCCTCGATCACAACGGCGGCGCCCTGTTTTGCCAGTGACATCGCGTTGTGATACTGGTGATTGTGCGTCACGTTGGGAGACGGGATCAGCACGGCGGCTTTGCCCTGCGCCGTGATCTCTCCCAGCGTGATCGCGCCGGCGCGGCAGATCATTACATCCGCCGCCGCGATCTGACGCGGCATATCGTAAATGTAATCATTGACCCGGATACTGTCCGGAAGGGCGGAGATCTCCACGCCCTTTGCTTTCAGCGCCCCCGGCATGGTCTCCACACCGAGTTTGCCCATCGCGTGGCACTGCGCGAAATCCCGCCGACGGTAATTTTCCGCGATCACGCCGGTCATCACGCGATTGAGCGCCGCGGCGCCAAGGCTCCCGCCGAAGGATAAAACGTAAAAATCATCATTGCCCAGCCCAAGTTCCCGCCGGGCGGTCTCCCTGTCCGCGCTCGAAAATTCCGCGCGCAGCGGATTGCCTGTCAAAACGAGATTTGTCTTTTTCTTAAAATAGGCGCGGCTGTCCTCAAAACTGATGAACACCCGCCGGACCCGCCCCGCGAGCATCCGGGACGTCACGCCCGGATAAGCGTTCTGCTCATGGATGCAGGTGTGGATCCCCAGTTTCGCCGCGGCGTATACCACGGGTCCGCTCACATATCCGCCCGTCCCCACAACGATGTCCGGCTGAAAGTCCCGCAGGATCTTTTTGCAGTCCTTCACCGCCCGGATGAACAGGCGTACCGTCGTGAAGTTATTATATAGTTTCCGCCGGTCAAGTCCCCTGATCTTTATATATTTGATGGGAAATCCGGCGCGGGTGACCAGTGTGTCCTCCATCGCCCCGCGGTTGCCGACGAACAGGATCTCAGAGTCCGGTTCTTTTTCCTTTACGATCTGGGCGATCGCGAGCGCGGGATTGATATGACCCGCCGTTCCGCCGCCTGCCAGCACGATCTTCACTCGCCTTCCCCCTCCAACGCGTTATTGCGGGACACCGAAAGCACGATGCCCATCTCCGCCATCAACACCAGCAGAGCCGTGCCGCCGTAACTGAAAAACGGAAGTCCGATGCCGGTGCTGGGAAAAACCTGACTCACGACGCCGATGTTGAGGATCGTCTGCAGCGCCACGTGGGAGATGATGCCCACAGTCAACATCGAGGAAAACTTATCTTTCGCGCGGAACGCGATGGTAAATCCGCGCCAGATCAGAAGCGCGAACAGCAGGATGACGACGAGCGCGCCGATGAACCCGAGTTCCTCACAGACGATGGAAAAAATATAGTCGTTTTGCGGTTCGGGGATATACAGATGCTTTTGGCGGGACTGTCCAAGCCCCAATCCCAGCAGTCCGCCCGAACTGATGGCATACAGCGATTGCAGGATCTGAAAGCCCTTGGACTGCGGATCCGCCTCGGGATGCAGCCATGCTTCCAGCCGGCGGGTGGCGTAATCGGTGAAAAAGACGAATATACCGATACCGCCCGCGCCAACGCCCGCGAAGCCGAGCATCGTTTTGATACTTGTACCGCCGACAAACAGCATCGTGACGCCGACGCCGAAAATCAAGATCGCGCCGGAAAAGTGCGTTTCCACAGCCACCAGGCCGACGAATGCCGCCAGAACGGCGAGCGCCGGCATGAGGCCCTCGCGGAATTTTTTCATTTTACCGTAATTGGTCGAGATATAAGAGGCGAGGAATACGATCACCGCGAACTTCGCGACCTCGGACGGCTGAAAGCGGATGGGTCCCGCGCCCAGCCACCGCCGCGCCCCGTTGACGGTGATCCCGACGTGCGGGATCAGCACGATAATGACCAGAATAAACGCGACGATCAGGATCAGATGCACTTTTTTCCGGAACCACCGATAGTCGAAAAAAGCGAAAAAGAACATCGCGGCAATGCCCGCGACCGCCCAGATCGCCTGACGCTTGATGAAGTAAAAACTGTCTCCGTGATTATAATACGCGCTGACGTAACTTGCCGAGCAGACCATCACGAGCCCGAACCCCAGCAAACACAAAACAAGGATCAAAAACGGCATATCGATACCGCCTCTGCCGTTTTTTTTGCGTACAGGGGCGGTACTTGCGTCGGTTTTCTGTTTCGTTTTTTTCCTGCCAAATGCCATCGCGGATTATCCTCTTTTACAAAATAATGTACCCGTTGCCGTAGAAAAGTACCGCGGCGACCGATAAGATCGCGCCGAGCAGCGAGATGACCGTCATCGTGATGACGATGCGCACCTCGCTTTTGCCGCCCATCTCCATATGGTGATGGATCGGCGCCATACGGAACAGCCGTTTGCCGTGCGTCAGTTTGAAATAACCGACCTGCAGGATAACGCTGACTCCCTCAATGAGGTATACGATCCCCGCGATCAGAAGCAGAAACGGCATATCGAAGGAGAACGCGAGCGCCACGACGCAGCCGCCGAGAAACAGCGAACCCGTGTCCCCCATAAACACCTTCGCGGGATAAAAATTATAGATCAGAAACGCGAGAAGTCCCCCGATGACCGCGGAGGAAAAGATCGCCATACCCTGACAGGACGTGCTTTGCGTATGCAGCAGCACGGCGATCACGGTAAAGGCGAGCGCGTAAGGAACGGTGACGCACGTGACAAGTCCATCCAGTCCATCCGTCAGATTGACGGAATTGACGAAAAAGAAGGAAAGCGGAAGCATCACCACAAAATAGAATATCCAAAGCGGCAGTCTGTAATTCACGAACGGGATAAATACGCTGTCCTGAATGTAATCCATCGCGTACATCGCGCCAAGGTACAGCGCGATAACGATCATAAGCAGCAGCGTCTTTTGGCGGACGCTGAGCCCTTTATTGCGCGCCTTGAAGATCTTGACGCTGTCATCGACCATTCCGATCATACCGCACAGCGTCGCGAAAACGACGGCAAACAGCATTCTGAAGTCGCCACGCACCATATCCGCCGCGCCCAGCGTCAACCAAACGACGAGCATCGGGATCATAAACATGATGCCGCCCATCGTGGGCGTGCCCGCCTTGGTCTCATGCCATTTGGGTCCGATCTCCAATATGTGCTGGGAGGCGTGCCGCCTGCGCAGTGCCGCCAGCACCCACGGCGCGATCAGCAGCGTCAGCGCGAAGGTCAGTACGAGAGCGATCAGCAATTTTGTGATGTTCACCGTTCATTCCACCTTTTTTTAAAGTCACTCAGAAGTTTGTCGCACGCCATGGCGTGCGATCCTTTAAAGAGGATCATATCATTTTCACGGGCCACTTCCGTGAGCGCCCGCAAAGCGCCCTTTTGATCGGGCGACCAGCGTCCGCCGCCGAAGCCCCGCGCGGTGTTTTCGGACAAAGGACCGTAACAGATGATCTCGTCCACGCCGGCGGCGCGGCAGTATTCACCGATCCCGAAGTGCAGATCCGGCGCCTGTCCGCCGAGTTCCAGCATATCCGCCAGCACCGCGATCTTGCGGTTGGGATACTGTTTCATCAGATCCAGCGAGGCGCGCACCGCCTCGGGAGAGGCGTTATAGGTATCGTCAAAATACAGGATGCCGTTCTCAAAATAAATATTCTGCCGCAGTCCTCCGTCAGAAAACGACGCGAGCCGCGCCAGGATGATGTCGGGATCCTCCCCGACGGTATAGGCGACAGCGAAGGCCGCCAGGCTGTTATAAACGTTATGCCGTCCCGCGACCGGAAGATAGACCGGGAAGTCCCTTCCGTCACAGGAAAGCGTATAATGTGTTCCCGTCTGATCCATCCGGATCTCCGCGGCGGCAAAGTCCGCGGGGGTGTCAATACCGAAGTACAGCGGGCGGATCCCGTGATCCCGCGCGTATCCCCGCAGCAGCGGCTCATCGCCGTTCAGGATCATCACGCCGCCCGGCGCGATATGATCCGCAAGTTCCATTTTCGCCTTGCAGATGTTCTCGCGGGAACCAAGCAACTCCATATGCACCGTGCCGATATTGGTCACGACCCCGATATCGGGGCGCACACGGCTCGCGAGATACTCGATCTGTCCGAAGCCGCGCATCCCCATCTCAAAGACCGCCATATCATGCTCTTCCGTCACCGAAAAAGCCGTCAGCGGCATACCCAGTTCATTGTTGCGGTTGGCGAGCGTTTTTTGGGTGCGGAACGCGCCCTCCAACACATAGGAGACCATCTCTTTGGTCGTCGTCTTGCCGACGCTGCCGGTGATCGCGATCTTTTTCGCGCGGAGTTTTGAAAGATGCAGCGCCGCGATATCTCCGAGTGCTTCCAGCACATCGCCGCATACCAGACAGGCGTGGCGGGTATTCATTGGCCGTGACGCCAAAAACGCGATGCTGTCGATCTTTTCATCCAGTGCCGGGATAAAATCGTGTCCGTCCGCTCTCTCCCCCGTCAGCGCGGCGAAAAGCGTGTTCTCGCCCGCCTCTCTGGAGTCGGTGACGATGTTCCGGATCCCGGTATTCTCCGCGGGGCGTTTCAGACCGAGCGCGTCCGCGATGTCAAAAACATTCAGTCTCATTGACCTTTTCCCTTGATATCCGCCAGGATATCCCGCACGATCTTTTCCTCATCGAAATCTATCTTGCCGTCCGCCAGCACCTGGTATTTTTCGTGTCCCTTGCCGGCAAGCAGTATGATATCGTCTTTTTCGGCGTTGCGGATCGCCCATTCGATCGCCTCGCGGCGGTTTTCGATGACTTTATAAGGCTTTTTGAGCCCTTCCATTCCCGGCAGGATATCGTTTATGATAGCCGACGGATCCTCCGTGCGGGGATTGTCGGACGTCACAATGACAAAGTCGGACAGGGAGAGCGCGATCTTCCCCATTTCAGGACGTTTTGTCCTGTCGCGGTCACCGCCGCAGCCAAACAGCGTGACGACTCTTCCTTTGGCGTAACCGCCGATGGTCATCAGAATGTTTTTCAGCGCGTCCGGCGTATGCGCGTAGTCGATCATCACCGTGAAATCCTCGTCCTGCGTCACGATCTGCGCTCTGCCGTCAGGGCTTTCCAGCGCGTTCAGGCGGCTCACGACCTCCTCGAACGTAAATCCCGCGGCGCAAAGCGCGCTGATTGCCGCCGTTACGTTGTACACTGTGAAAAGTCCGGGCGTGCCGACCTTGATACGGCTGATCCTGCCCGGCAAAACAAGAATAAAATCCACTCCGTCCGCTCGCAGGCGGATATCCCGTGCCACGACGTCCGCGTCGTCCACCCTGGCGGAGTAGGTCATATAGCGCACACCGGGAAGCCCGTCTTTCGCGAATTCCGCGCCCGCCTCATCGTCAATGTTCAAGACACAGCAGCGGCTCTGCCAAAAGAGTTTGTGCTTTGCCTCTTTATAATTTTCAAGGGTGCCGTGCAGATCGAGATGATCCTGCGTAAGGTTGGAAAAAATACCAACGTCAAAGGTGAGACCGCACACCCTGTACTGCGCCAGCGCGTGGGAGGAGATCTCCATCACGACGTATTCCACGCCCGCCGCGCGCATTTTATCAAAGATCTCAAAAAGCTGGCAGGGTTCCGGCGTCGTAAAGGAACTTTCCAGTTCCTCATCTCCGATCATATTGCGGACCGTACCGAGCAGGCCCGTCTTTTTCCCCATCGCGTCGAGCAACGATTTGATATAAAAAGTGGTGCTGGTCTTGCCGTTTGTCCCTGTGATACCGATAAGTTTGAAGGTCCTTTCGGGGTGGCGGTAGAAATTGGCGCACACATAAAACATCGCGATGCGCGCGTTATCCACCAGGATATGCGGCAACGGAGCGTTCGTCATCCGTTCGCCGACGATGACGGCGGCGCCGTTCTCCGCCGCTTTTTCCGCGAACGCGTGCCCATCCATCCGCTCGCCGGGGATACAAAAAAACATACTGCCCGGCCGCACTTTGCGCGAATCGAAGTCGATGTGACAGATCTCGATATCCGCCGCGCTCTCCGCGGACAGCGTCGCCTGTACTCCTTCCAATAGATCTTTAACCTTCATTTTAATACCTCTAATCTGCTTAATACCTCTAATCCGCGACGTTGCTGTAACTTTTGAGTTTGACCGTTACAACGGATCCGCCGGTCAGCTGACTGCCAGCCTTGGGCTCCTGCGAGAACACGATACTGCCGGCGTTGGTGTTGCCGGTCAACTTGATATTGAGTCCCTGTTCCTCCAGCGCTTCCTTCGCCGAGGAGATCGTAAGATCGGTCAGATCCGGCACGGTACAGTCGGAACTCGGCGTTCGCCCGTTCGTATAGAGGGAAACGACGCCGCCCTGCGGGATCTGCGATCCGCCCGCGGGGCTCTGTGTTTCGATCGTGCCCTCCCCGCCGATCAGGCGGTAATCGAACCCGGCGTCCTTCAAGGCGGCGATCGCCTTTTCCGAGGTCATACCGAGCGTATTGGGGACCGTGACATCGATAGAGGCGAGTTCCTCCTCGCTGTATTCCGGCTGTATGCCGAGATAGGGCAAAACGTCGCTGAGGACGTCCCCCGCCACCGGCGCGGCGATCAGGCCGCCGAAATATTCCCCGGCGGACGGCTCGTTGATCATTATAAGGATCGCGATCTGGGGGTCGCTTGCGGGCGCGAAACCGATAAAACTCGCAATATATTTATCGACTTCCCCTTCCTCGTTTTTGCTGTCGATCTTTTCGGACGTGCCGGTCTTGCCGGCGACGTGGTAGCCCTTAACGTAGGCGTTTTTACCGCTTCCGTTTTTGACGACGGACTCCAAAAGATCGCACATCGTGCGGCTCGTTTCCTCGCTGATGACCTGCCGCACCTTGGTCGGCGCGATGTTTTTGACAACTTTGATATTGCCGTCCTCATCCGTTTCCGTGATCTGCTTTACGACGTGCGGCGTCATCAGATCGCCGCCGTTGGCGACGGCGCACGCCGCCGTCAGCATCTCGATCGGCGTCACCTTGAAAGTCTGCCCGAAAGAGGAGGTCGCGAGTTCCACCTCATTGAAGTTTTCCTCGGTATGGAACAGGCCGCTCGCCTCACCGAGCATATCGATGCCGGTCTTGGAACGAAGCCCGAAGGCGTTGACGTATTTCAAAAACGTCTTGTTGCCGATCATCTGCCCCAGGCGGATGAAGGACGGGTTGCAGGAATTCTGGATCGCCTCGCGGAAGGTCTGGGCGCCGTGTCCCTCGTGCTTCCAGCATCCGATCCTCGTATCCGCGACCGTGATGGAACCGCCGCAGTTGAAGCCGGTGCTTTCCGGCGTCACAAGGCCTTCCTCAAGTCCCATCGAAGCCGTGATGATCTTAAACGTCGAGCCGGGCTCATAGGTGTCCGAGACCAGCATATTTCTCCAAAGACTGTTCTGTGTCTCGCTCGTCTTTGTTTTGAGCTCTTCTCCCGTGTATTTGGAAAGCTGCTCGCTCAGCGTCTCATCGGTGATCGTGTAGGGATCGTTCAGATCAAAGTCCGGCTTGATGCACATCGCCAGGATCTCCGCCGTTTTGACGTTCATAACGATCCCTGCGGCGGAGGTGGCTTTGTTGTCGCCGCGGGCGATCTCCAGGTGCTTGCTGAGATACTGCTGCACATTGTTGTCGATGGTCAGTACGACGTCCTGTCCGTCCTGCGCCTCCACATACGTTTCATACTGGATGGGAAGTTCGTTGCCGGCGGCGTTTTTGGCGGTGATCAACTTGCCGTTGGTCCCCGTCAGGAACTTATCATAGACCTTTTCTATGCCGAACAATCCCTGATTGTCCGAACCGCGGAACCCGATGATCTGACTGGCAAGAGAGCCGTAAGGATAATATCTCTTGGTATCCTCCTCGAAATTTATGCCCTTGACCTTGCTCTCTTTTATGAACTTGCGGACTTTTTCGACGGTGGTGACGTCCACCTTGCGTTTGATCCGCTCATATTTGCTGTTTTTGAGCGTTTTTTTATAGACCTCGTCGTAGTCGATCTCTAAGATCTCCGAAAGCCCGGAGGCGATCTCCTTGCGCATCTCGTCATCCGTGATATCCGCCGGAGACAGAATGACCGTCTGCACCGGACTTGATTCAGCGAGTTTGACGTAATTGCGGTCATAGATCGTGCCGCTTTTGGCGGCGATCTCGGTGTCCAGCGTCTGCTGACGGATCGCCTTCGCCGCGTATTCATCGCCGCCGAACACCTGAAGGAAAAGCAGACGCGCGATCATCCCGCCCAATCCGATCACAACGAAGAAAAACATAATGAAAAGACTGCGCCGGATCATACTTTTGCTGATACCGTTCACCGCGTCGTCCGCCTCCTTTCGTTTAGTATGTAATAAGATATATTATATATAAAAAATAAGCAAAGCGAGAGTAAAGAACGCCGATACATCCTTCACTCTCCCTTTTTAATTCATACAGAGTTTTTACTTCAAATATTCCACAAGAATATTGAAACTTGCCACAAGATTGCTTACGAGCCCGTTTTCGGGATCGTCCTCCTTGACGGTCATGGTGTCCGCTTCCGCGAGCGTTACGTACTGCACCTGGTGCGGTTGTAATTTGACCATACCGAGGCGTTCCGTCGCAAGTTTGTC
The DNA here is from genome assembly GCA_001604045.1 of Clostridiales bacterium Firm_08. Lineage (GTDB taxonomy): Bacteria > Bacillota > Clostridia > Oscillospirales > QAKW01 > Firm-08. The sequence goes on from LVAN01000004.1 coordinate 59,577, forward strand.
GATATTGGTGAAGTTCACCTGTTTCTCCACCTCGAAACTCAGCGCCTTTTCCTCTCCCACCAGCGTTTCGTATTTTTTATTGGCGCTGCTCAGTTTGGCGGACACTTCGTTCAAAGAAAGATAATTGAATATCAATCCGAGCGCCAGCGCAACGACGATCAGGCCGCATACGACGCCGCCGAAAGTGATATGGATCTTTTGCGCAGATCTCTTTTTCATTTTTCCGCCTCCTGCAATTTTTCCCCGATCCGAAGTTTCGCGGGTCTTGAACGCCTGTTCCGGGAGATCTCTCCCTCATCCGCAAGGATCGGTTTCCTGTTGACCAATTTTATGATCTTTCGATTGCCGCACACGCACACCGGCAAACTTTTATCACACGTACAACCTTGCGACAACCGCCGAAAGGTATCTTTGACGATCCTGTCCTCCAAAGAGTGGAAACTCATCACCGCGATCCGTCCTCCGGGAGAAAGCAGGTCGATCGCGTCCTCAAACGCTTTTCCGAGATCTCCGAGTTCTCCGTTGACCTCGATCCGTATCGCCTGAAACGTCCGTTTAGCGGGATGCTTATCCGCAAATCTCTCCGCCGGCGGGAACGCCGATTTGATGATCTCCGCGAGTTCCATCGTCGTCTCCACAGGCTTTACCGCCCTGCGGGACACGATCCGCGCCGCGATCCTGCGGGCGTTTCTCTCCTCGCCGTAACGAAATATGATCTCGCTGAGTTTTTGCTCGGAATAACCGTTTACCACGGTGTACGCCGTAAGTTCCGCCTCGCGGTCCATCCGCATATCCAGCGGGGCGTCCCGATGATAGGAAAACCCGCGTTCGGAGTTGTCAAGCTGATAGGAGGAGACGCCCATATCGCAAAGGATGCCGTCTACCTTCTCAAACCCAAGCGACCGAATAACGGTTTTGATGTTTTTATAGTTTTCTCTCACAAGGATCACACGATCCGAAACGCCGGCAAGTCTTTCCCCCGCCGCCCGGATGGCATCCGCGTCCCGGTCGATGCCGATAATCGTTCCGCTCGTCAGCCTTTCCGCGATCGCCAGCGCGTGACCGCCGCCGCCGACCGTCATATCGACGTACACGCCATCCTCACGGACGCGCAGCGCCTCGACGCACTGCTCTTTCATCACACTGTAATGATCGAACTTCATATCCATATAAGATCAGAAGCCGAGCGCTTCGTCCCAGGTGTTCTCCATATTTTCGCCCATATCGTCGGTGGTCTTTTTCGTCCACTCTTTCCAGTGATCCGCGTCCCACAATTCCACGCGGTTTCCGACGCCGATGATCGCGACGTTTCTGGAAAGACCCGCCGCCTCCTTGAGTTCCGCCGTCAGCGGGATGCGTCCCTGCTTATCGGGAGAGACGTTTCGGACTTTCGGGAAATACAGGCGCGCCAGCACCCGGATGTTATTGTCTTTTTCCTTGCTCTTGGCAAGCAGGCGCTCATAGAAAAACGCCCACTCCGTCTCGGACATTACGAGAAGGCATCCGGTGCGGTCGGGAAACACGACAAAAGTATCCCCGAGATCCTCCCGCAGTTTCTGCGGAATGATCAGGCGGCTTTTATCATCGATATTGTGATAATACTCGCCGAAAAGCACCTTGCCGTTCTCCCTTCTGAAAACCCCCACTTTATGACATTTAAAACCATTTCGTTCCATTTAGTGGGTTATGACATTATTATAAACTACCCTCCCCCAAAAATCAAGCCATTTTTCAATCGGCGCGCCGATGTGCCTTGACGGTATTTGACAACAATATATGTAGGAGTTTTATCCTTTCAGCAACACAATATCTTGTGATTTTTTGCCTTTTACTGTCGCAAAAAGTTGTTGAAAAAGGCAAAAAACAAAGAGAAACGGAAAAATTTTGTTAAAATTGCACAAAAAATGTTGAAAACTCCTCTTTCCATCCCGCGG
>LVAN01000041.1 GCA_001604045.1 Clostridiales bacterium Firm_08
TTTTCCCGCGTCCCTCTCAAATATCCTGTTTTCCCTTTATTTTTTTTAAAAAGGGCTTTACAAATCGAAAAGGTCGTGTTATAATTATAACCAAATCAGTGAATAATACTTTCTGTGAGGTGCTTTATCATGAAAAAAACACTTGCGATCGTTGTTGCGATCATGATGCTCGTCTCCATGGTGGCCATGGTCGCTGCCGCTGAGGTCGTCAGCATCGAGGACACGGAAGTCGACATTTCCGTCGATACGGAAGTCAACGGAGAGAAAACCAGCGACATCTCGTACAAATTCCAGAAAAGCGATGAGAATGAAACTTTGGTGACCTTCACCTACAACGGGAAATTCACCGTTGAGGATTGGGCGATCGCCGGTATTTCCGCAAGCGATTATGAGATCGTTTCGAAAGACGGCAACAAGCTCGTTATCCGCCTGCTCAGCAAAGAGGCGGTCCAAAAGATCAGAGTCAACGCGAAAGTCGCCGGCGCTCCCGGCTACAAGGCCGGCAAGACCGATGACGGTAAGAAATCTCCCGGAACCGGCGCCGATGCCGCCGCGGCGGTCGTCTTTATTGCGGCAGGCTGCGTTCTGCTGGCGATCGCGATGAAAAAGAAAGTCGCCTGACAAACGGTATTTTTGAAAGAGCCTGTTTTTTGAACAGGCTCTTTTATTTTCAAAACAAAAAAGGAGTCCCTTTGTTATGAACAAGAAAAAGATCATACAAATCATTTGCATCGTTATCGCGATACTGCTGATCGGATTCGGCGTCTGGAAACTCGCTCCGATGGTCGTGTCGCTGTTTTCCGAAAAAGACGTTATCAGTGTCGATCCTTCCCCCACACCCTCCGATGATCAGCGGGAGCCCGCCGTCCAAAAGGCGGAAAACCCCATCGACTTCAAAACGCTGCAGGAGGCCAATGACGAGATCTACGCCTATATCCAGGTCGACGGCACCAAAGTGGACTATCCCGTCGTTCAAAGCCGGGCGGATGACAACTTCTATCTCAAACACCGCGCCGAGGATCGCGCGTACAGCGAAAGCGGCGCCGTCTATTCTCAATCCGCCAACGGATGGGAATTCCTCGATCCCGTTACTGTTCTCTACGGGCACAACGGCTACGGCGATACCTTTTTCACCACCCTGCACTCCTTTGAGGACAAAGCGTTTTTTGACGCGCACGACACCTTTGTCATCTACACGCCGGATCGAAAACTCACTTATAAGATCTTTTCGGCGTTCAAATATGACGACCGTCATCTGCTCAACAGTTTCGACCTTGCCAACGAGGACGTTCTGGCGGAGTTCCAGAAGATCCTGCTGGATCCTCCCTCCGTTGTCAAAAGCGTACGGGACGGCGTGACGCTGGATAAAGAAAGCAAAGTCGTTATCCTGTCCACCTGTATCACCGGACAAAAGGAAAACCGCTATCTTGTATGCGGTGTGATGATCAATGACGAACCTACCGAGTAAAAAGAAAAAAGCGCTGCGGGTCACGCTGATCGTTATCGGCGCGCTGCTCGCGGTCCTGCTGCTTCTGGTCGGCGTTTACCTCTATTTATATTATAGAGGCGCGGCGGACCTGGAAGCCGGCGCGGACGATATGGCGGCGGTCCCCTACCGGGAGACCGTGGAAAAAAACGGCAAAAAATACGTTTATAACAAAAACGTCGTCGCCATCGCGATGATCGGCGTGGACAAAGAACGCCTCGGCAACACCGAGGCGGACGAAAATCCCATCGGCATGGCGGATCTGACGGCGGTGGCGGTGCTGGACCGTTCCACCGGTAAAATGTCCTTTCTCAACATCCCGCGGGATACCATCTGCGACGTGGACGTTTATAACGGAGAATCGCTCGTCTCCACCAAAAAGAGGCAGATCTGCACCGCGTTTTCTTACGGCGACGGCAAAAAGACGTCCTGTGAAAACGTCGTGTTGTCCCTGCGCCGTCTGCTGTACGGCGCGCCGATCGCGAAATTCGTCTGCCTGGATATGGACGGCATCGCGCCCATCAACGACGCGCTGGGCGGCGTCACGCTGGTCTCCGACGTCGACATCCCGTTTTACGGCATCCGCGCGGGCGAGACCGTCACTTTGAAAGGCGCCGCGGCGCAGGCGTACCTGCGGACGCGCGATCACGACGATCTGGCAGGCTCCGCCGACCGCGTGTCGCGGCAAACGCAATACTTTGTCGCCCTCACTTCCCGGATGTTCGAAACGCTGAAAACAGATTTCGGCCGCCTGCCCGGTCTGTACGCGACGGGAGCGGCCCATACCCTGACGGATATCACGCTGGAAAACGCGACCTACCTCGGCACCCTTCTGGTGCGCAACGGCGTACAGTCGCTGAACACCCGTTCCCTCACCGGAAGGTTCGAGGCGGAAGCCATTGAAAATTCCGAGGACGTTTACGCCCGTTTCCTGCCGGACGCCGACGCGCTGGAGCAGACGGTGCTGGATCTCTTTTATACGGAAGTAAAATAGCGCGATTGAGCAATTTTAAATAAAAAAGGTGACTGAAAAGTCACCTTTTTTTGAAGTATAACGTTCTTTATTCCTCAAATTTGAGTTTCATTTCCGGCAGATCGATCAGCGATAGAGATCCCTTGAACTTTTTGTACAGCGGAGCAAGCGGTTCGGGACGGGGCGCGGCGATATCAAAGCCCTTTCCGCCGTACACCGTCAGCATCACGCCGCTGTCCGGATCAACGACGAACACCGGGATATCCGCCTTGCGCAGATCCTCGAAAAAGCCGGACGCGACGTCCTTTACGCCGCAAGGCGTGATCTGCCGGACAAAAGAGAAAAACTCCCCGCTTTCCGGGTCGTATCGTTCGGCGGGCTCCCGCTCCGTCTCCCCGGAACAAAAGCGATCCGTCTCCCCTTCCGTCACCACGAGAAAGTCCCCGGCAAAAGCGTCGTGAAAAACTTTCGCGAGGATATCCGTTCCCTCGAAGCGAAGCGCGAAGGGCAGACAATAAAACATCGGATGGACGAAACCGTCGATCCTGTACCGGCGGAACACGCCGTAAAGATCATTTGAAAGCATATTTTTTCCCCGTCAGTGACTGAATTTCCCCTGCACTCTCTCAAACGGCTGTGTAAAAAGCGCCTTAAAGAGCGCGGGCATATTTTCGGTCACGCCGCCGATCTTTTCGGCGTCCTCGCCGTCCGGCGCGGTCAGCACCCAGTCGACCAGCTCAAAATCCTTGCGCGGTCTGTCCCCCACGCCGACCTTGACGTGCAGAAACGCGTCGGTGCCGAGATCCTCGATGATATCCCTGACGCCGTTATGCCCGCCGGCGCTGCCGGTCCTGCGAAGCCTCAGCACGCCCGGAGCAAGCGATATATCGTCAAAGATCACGATGATCTCCTTACATTTATAATAGTCCGACACGGCGCGCACGCACCTGCCGGACGCGTTCATATAGGTCTGCGGTTTGAGCAGGATAACGTCTTTCCCATACAGCCGTCCGAGATACATCTTGCCGTCAAATTTGTCCCGTTCCCGCTCGTTTTCAAGATCGGCGCGCAGCGCGTCGATGGAGCGGAAGCCGACGTTGTGACGGCTTTTTTCATATTCGATGCCGGGATTGCCGAGGCCCACGATCAGCACTCTTTTTTTAGAAAACATCGGCGCTCACCCTTTCCGTCCGCGGTTATCCGTCCCCAGGCAGACAAGGCACGCGAAATACCCTTTGAGCCGCGAGGCGATGCGTTCACTGTAACATTCCGTAAGTTCGTTCATCGAAAGATTGGAGGAAAACACCATCTTTTTTCCCTGCCGCAGCCGTCTGTCCAGCAGATCGCCGAACGCGGCGTTGGTGACGCCGGTGCGAAACTCGGTGCCGAGATCGTCCAGTATCAGCAGATCCGCCTCATACAGCGGCTCCATCTGCTCCATCGCGCCGGAAAACTTGTTGGCGGAAGCGCGGGCGGCAAATTCCGAGGCGCTGATATAAGTGACGGTGTGCCCGCTTTCCAGGACCCTCGCGGCGATCGCGGAGGAAAGATGGGTCTTGCCCAGCCCCGGCTTTCCGACGAGCAGTAAATTCTTGCTCCTTTCGTCGATCCGGTCCGCGAACTGCCGGCAGTGATCCAGCACCTTTTTCATCTGTTCACGCGGCGAGATCTGTACCCCCGCCTGCACGCTGCTGCTGTAAAAAGACAGATCGAAGGTCTCGAACGTCTCATCCTGCGCGTCTTTTGAAAGATTAGCGGCGGCGAGGTTTTCCTCGATCAGCCGTCTTTGAAAGCACTTGCAGTACATACCGCCCTGCCTGCCGGTGTCCTCGCAGAGCGGACAGTCGAAATGCGGCGCGATGTCGGGATCCCCCGCGGCGCGGATCAACTCCGCCCGCCGGTCGGCGAGTTTTTTCATCTCGTCGGCGTAGGAGGGCATATCTCCCAACTCGAATTTTTTGAAGGAAAGCATCGCCGTCTGTCCGTCGATCTCCCGCAGGGCGGGACATTTCCGGTACAGCGCGTCACGACGGCGCGCGGCGTCCAGCAGCGCCGCCTGGCGCTTGTTCTCAAACTCCCGCGCGATCTTTTGATATATCTCACGTTTCACAGCAGATCGTCTCCCATCTCCGCGATGGCGGCGCGCTCATATTCGCCCAGTCCGTCCTCGGCGGGACGCGGGGCCTCTTTGACGTCCTCCGGCGTTTTGACGCCGCGCTGATACCAGTCGCTCAAAATACCGTTGATATACGGAAAGGACAACTTCCCCTTGCGGTCGACGCAGACGTTGTACGCCTCCTCGATCATCTCCATGGAGAACGTCATCTCCTCCCGCCAGCGCAGGATATGCTCTTTTTCTTTTTTGGAAAGCGCCCTGCCCTCGATGCCGAACATCCGCGCCACAGTATGTTCATCGTCGCGGATCTGTTCGAGATAGCGGATATAGGCGTCCGCCTTTTCAAAACTGTCGATGCCGCGGTCGTGCCAGTCCAGCGCCACCCGTTCGATATACCGGAACCCCGTTTTGCCGCCCGCGGCGCAAAACCCGATGAGCTGCATCACCATCTCGCCCGAAAAGCCGAGATGATCGTAAATACCGTACAGGATGGATGCGTCGTTGTGGGAGAGGATCTTGCCGAGCAGACCCTGCGTTTCCTCCAGCACCTGACCGAAGGTCTTGTCGCTCTCGGTGAGAGAGAGGATCTCCTCTCCGGTGTAGACCGGCAGCCGTACCTCCTGCACCGTCTCCGGTGTGTGCAGGCAAAGGGTGGAGCCGCGCCGGGAAAGCACCTTTTCTTTTGTCCAGAAGGCGATGGCGCTTGTCACTTCCTCTTCGGAGAGATTGCACTGCCTCGCGATCTCTTTCTCCGTCAGCGGCATACCGGCAAAGCGGATGAGACAGAGCATCACCTTGATCTGCGCGCCGCTCGCCACGGCGAGATAACTGTCCGCCAGCGACTGCGGTATGATCATCTGTTTTTCCATTCCCGTTTCAAAATAAAAAGACACTCTGTCACCTCCTTTTTGTGCGTGGATTTTCATTATATCAAAAAAACGTGAAAAATGCAAGTAAAAAAGTGCCCGAAGGGCACTTCAGCGTGTCAAAGAACCTCTTTGACA
>LVAN01000042.1 GCA_001604045.1 Clostridiales bacterium Firm_08
CGGCAGGCGCCGATCGCGTTGATCTCTTTCATATAGCAAAGCGTCGGGATCTCGATGCCGACCGTTTTGGCGGCTTCCAGGATCGTCGTGCCCTTGGGGACCGAAACGTCAATGCCGTTGATCTTCAAATTTACGTTCTCGTTCATCTGTTACCGTCTCCTTTCTTACTTCTTGCTGATCGCGCCGAACTTGCAGTTCGCCATACAAGCGCCGCACTTGATACATTTGTCGGTCTTGATCTCGTAAGACGGCAGCTTATGACCCTGCGCGACGTAATCGGTCTTGACGATGGTGTTGACCGGGCAGTTTCTCGCGCAGTTGCCGCAGCCGATACACTTGTCTTTGTCGATCACAAAGGTAAGAAGGTCTTTACATACGCCGGCGGGGCATCTGCCCTCGGTGATATGAGCGACGTACTCATCGCGGAAATAACGAAGGGTGGAAAGCACGGGGTTCGGCGCCGTCTGTCCCAAACCGCAGAGCGAGTTGCTCTTGATGTGCAGACAGAGTTGCTCCATATCGTCAAGATCCTGCAGAGTCGCCTTGCCGGACGTGATCTTGTTGAGGTATTCAAGCAGTCTTCTCGTACCGATACGGCAGGGCGTGCACTTACCGCAGGACTCGTCAACGGTGAACTCGAGGAAAAACTTGGCGATATCCACCATACAGTTGTCCTCGTCCATAACGATCAGACCGCCGGAACCGACCATCGCGCCGATCTTGGTCAGAGAATCGTAATCGACCGGCGTGTCGATGAGCGCCGCGGGGACGCAGCCGCCGGACGGGCCGCCCATCTGCGCGGCTTTGAATTTCTTGCCGTCGGGAACGCCGCCGCCGATGTCCTCGACGATCTCGCGAAGGGTGGTGCCCATCGGGATCTCCAGAAGACCGGTGTTGTTGATCTTGCCGCCCAGCGCGAAGACCTTGGTGCCTCTCGCGGTCTCGGTACCCATGGAGGCGAACCACTCGGCGCCTCTCAGGATGATCTGCGGGACGTTGGCGTAGGTCTCAACGTTGTTGTTCATCGTCGGGATGCCGAAAATACCTTTCTCGGACGGGAACGGCGGACGGGGACGGGGCTCGCCGCGTTTGCCCTCGATAGAGGTCATCAGCGCGGTCTCCTCGCCGCACACGAACGCGCCGGCGCCGAGGCGGACTTCCAGGTCAAAGTTAAAGTCGGTACCAAAGATATGTTCGCCGAGCAGACCGTATTCCTTGGCCTGACCGATCGCGATCTGCAAACGATGTACGGCGATCGGATACTCCGCGCGGACATAGATGAAACCGTGGCAGGCGCCGATCGCGTAAGCGGCGATCGCCATCGCCTCGACGACCGCGTGCGGGTCGCCTTCCAAGACGGAACGGTCCATAAACGCGCCGGGGTCGCCCTCGTCCGCGTTACAGCAAACGTATTTCACGTCCGCCTTGGTCTTGGCGGACAGGCTCCACTTGAAGCCGGTCGGGAAACCCGCGCCGCCTCTGCCGCGCAGACCCGAATCACTGATGCATTTGATAACGTCCTCCGGCGTCCACTCGGTCAGCACTTTGCAAAGCGCGGAATAACCGTCTCTTGCGATGTACTCCTCGATATCCTCCGGATTGATGACGCCGCAGTTGCGAAGCGCCACACGCTGTTGTTTGGCGTAGAACTTCGTTTCATTGAGAGATGTGACCATCTTTATTCCTCCTTTTCCGCGGCGCCGATGGTGAACTCTTCCACCACGCGGTGTCCGGCAAGATGCTCTTCCACCACTTTAGCCGCTTTTTCCGGATCCATTTTTACATAAGTTGTCTTTTTGCCGTCCTCCAGGATCTCCACGATGGGCTCCAGACGGCAGATGCCGATACAGCCGGTCTGCGTTACGGAAACGTTGGTGAGCTTTTTCTCCGCGACTTTATCCATGACCGCTTTCAATACGGGTCTGGCGCCGGCGGCAATGCCGCAAGTCGCCATACCGACGACAACGCGGGTCTCCCCCGCTCCGTCTCCCTGCAGCTGCAGTTTATGCGCCATTTTTTCTTTGATCGCCTGCAGATCCGCTAAACTTTTGATTTGGTTCATTCGGTTTTGCCTCCCTCTAAACTATCTGTTTTATTCTCGAGCGTCAGCCCATATATTTTTCAAGAATACCGGGCACCTGATCGGGCGTAAGTCTGCCGTAGACGTCGTCGTTGATCGTCATAACGGGCGCAAGTCCGCAAGCGCCGATGCAGCGGGTGGCGTCCAGCGAAAATTTGCCGTCATCCGTGCAGCCGCCCACATCGATCTTGAGGATCTCCTTGACCTTGTCGATCACGTTGGCGGAACCTTTCACGTAGCAGGCGGTCCCCAGGCAGACGGCGATCTGATACTCGCCCTTCGGCACGAGGGTGAACTGCGCGTAGAAAGTCGCCACGCCGTACAGGTCCGCCATAGGAACATTCATTTTCTCGGAGATCAGCGCCAACACCTCATAAGGCAGATAGCCGTAGATCTCCTGGGCGCCCTGCATGACCGGCATCAAAGGACCTTTTTTATCCTTCAGCGACTCGATCAGCGCAAGCAGTTTTTCTTCCTGCTCTTTGGTTCCCTTGAAAGGAATCTTGCATCTTGTACTCATAGTATATCCTCCTTTATTAATAAACTAATGTAAGACAAATGAATTCGCCGTTGCGATATCTTATAATATTGTATCATATTCTTTTCGGAATTTCTACAATTTTCTGCAAAAAAATCAAAAAAAATCATCAGCGCGAAGGCAGTCGGATCAACGCCCCGCCCCAAGACCCCATCGTTTTAAATTGTAACATATCATTTTCACTTTTGCAATACAAAAATCATAAGAGACGGGAATTATTTTCGATCGAAAGACAAGAAAGAATTGCTTTCCTGTTTTTGAAATGATATAATCATTTTCATAGAAAGGAAGTATGGATATGGAACTGATACAAAGTTTTTCCGTAGATCACACGGCCATCATCCCCGGCATTTTCACCAGCCGGACGGACAGCGTCGGAAACGGGACGGTGACGACCTATGATATCCGGCTCAAAAGGCCGAACAGAGAGCCGGTGATCGACGCGGCGGCGATGCATTCTCTTGAACATCTCATCGCCACGGCGCTTCGCAACGATCCCGTCTGGAAAGACGAGATCGTCTACTGGGGGCCGATGGGCTGTCTGACGGGATTTTATCTC
>LVAN01000043.1 GCA_001604045.1 Clostridiales bacterium Firm_08
GAATGGTAGACACGAATATCATGATGTTAATTATGGTTTTATCCATAAAAATGAGTTTGAAAAATATAATTCTGTCATAAAAAAACTGCCGAAAAAACAGGGGAAAAGCGTTTATTTTGGGCAACCTCGAATAGATACAGATGGCGGAGATCAATCAAGTAAGAATGCTGTGCCTGATGCTAACCATCAAGATGAAACGGCGCACATGATAGACGGAAAATATCTCGATGCTTATACTATTCCGTATGTAGTGTTGCCCTCAATACCACGTAATACTACTGGATTTGAACTGGGTCAAACTGCATATGTAATCAATTGGGATACTGGAGATGTGATTAGATGTGTAATCGGAGATGCCGGTTCGGTGAGCAACGGTTGGGGAGAGGTTTCCATATATGTTTTATGGCAAACTGGACATAAGGATCATAGGACTGCAAATCATGCAGATAAAATTGGCAAGCATTATGAAATAATAGTTTATGATGATTGGTGGGAAAGATAATGAAAAAAATCAATTTCACAAATAGAATTGTAATTGTTTTTTTGATGGCAGTCCTTTTTTCCAGTTGTTCGGCAAGAAATGATTTGAGCGGACAAATAAAAAAGAATACCGAAATATCAGATCTAAAAGTAATGACGCCGGCAGAGGTATATACTGCAATCAAAGATTGTGATGATTGGTATTATTCCTACGATGGAACCGTCAGCGCGGTTAAAGATGGAAAGCGCCTGACAATGAACGGCGAAAAGCAGATCTGTAGTATGCAGTATTCCGATGGTTGGCTATATTATGTGAAAGCAAATGATAATAATAGCGTAGATTTTGATATTATTCGAGTTTCTCCCGCCGGCGGCACAGAATTCGTGATAGTAAACTCTAAAGATCTGAAAGATGATGTAAGAGGATCTTTTTTAGATTTTTTGGTGACAAAAACGTTTGCTTACATAAGAAAGGGTTATAAATTCTACCGGGTGAATTTGTCTGACGGGAAAAGCGTGAAACTTGCTGATGCGGTTGGGTCGTATTTTGCGTATAACGATACGGTGTATTTTAATCTGATTCTTGAAGATGCGTTCACGGTATGTTATGCAGAGACAAACGATATAGAGCCAAAAATCCTTTTGAGGACCGCAGAATATACAAAACATCCTAAAAGCGGTAAAATCATAATTGCAGATGACTCTTTCTTCTTTGCTGTAAGATCTGATAAAGACAACTCGACAGATTTTTGCAAATACAAAAATGATGTATCTTCAGTAATTGAAAATGGTACGATATATGAAAAGTCGCTTTTTGAGCATAATGGGAAGTTATACTATGTCATTTACAAGGATGACAAAGACCAATTGATTGAGTATGATCCGCAATCAGAAAAGAGATCCTCTGTGCTATTCTTTAACGGTTATTATGCGGGCGGGAAAATATCAGGTGATTATTTCTGCTTTTTGGATCGAAACGAACAACTGGCTACGATCAAGATGTAATTGAAGCAATCAGAGAACCGTCCCCTGATTGACGATTTGCAGAGATTGGTAGGTAAAATATGAAAAGGTACATGTGTTGCGTTATGTTTATATGCCTTTTGGGCATAAGCGGATGTAGCAGAATCGAAACTGATGTGTCAAATGGGAAAAAAGATCCACAAAGCACCATAAACGATAATAGTTATAACATCTACCAAATTACCGGCGATACGGATCTGTTTGATGAAACAATTGACAATAACCCGATAGATAAGGAATATACAAAAGAGTTTTATTCTGATGCGGAAACTACCGAAGAACTAAAAAATATTCAAGTGAAATACTTGAATATCTGGCAGGATGAGTTAGCGAATGCTGTTGAAAGTTATACTAAATGTCTATCATCGGCTGAAAAAGCTTCATTTTCGGTGGCGCAGTCTCAATGGAAAAAGAGTTTCGATGATAATTTTTCTTTTGAATCTCAGATTTTGCGGGATGCTGATAATGGTATTGAGTTAGGATACGCATTTGATTATTTATTTCTATCTGAACAAAGAGAAGCCGTCAGAAATCGAACCATCAGAATAAAGTATCTTCATTTTCTGTTGGAATCTTCAAGAATTGATCCTGACCTTCCGGAAAATTATGAGTCACTGAAATTTATTTACAAATCTTAATGAAGCAACAATCAAGGGGGATAGTTCTTTTAAATTCAATCAGGGGGTAGTTCTGTGATTGATGAAGAGTAATGCGGCGGTCTGCGGGTGTTGAAGACTCTGCTGAACGGTGGCGAACTATACCTATGACGCTTACGGCAGCGTCACCGTTTCCTCCCCCATCTCCGGCGAGGACCTCGGCGTCGTCAATCCTCTGCGTTACAAAAACTACATCTACGACACCGAAACGGATTGGTACTATCTCCAAACCCGCTACTACGACCCCGCCGTGGGCAGGTTTCTCAACGCGGACGGTGATGTGTCCACCGGACAAGGCATACTTGGCAACAATATGTATGCGTATTGTCTGAATAACCCCATCAGATTTTCCGATGACTCCGGATGCAGATGCGTTGAAAACGGAGCTAGCAGTGCTTGGGTAATGGTGACTAATAGCGGGAATGAAGTTTCCGGGGGCCGGAGACCTCCATCAGATTATAAACAGAATAATTCGGGAAATGATAATTGCTATAGTTATGCGTTCAACCGCCTCACGCAGCTAATCCAGGCGATTATTCTATAGATAGAAATAATCCTGATTATATGGGCAAAGATAAAAGAATATATACAACAAATGAAATACAGGGTTATGTATTACGTGATATGAAAGCGTTGAACAAAACTGTTAGATCCATTGATGCTCCTGCGGCCAAAAAAGACAATGAATATGTTGTTGCAATGAAGACATCAGACATTATTCTTCCAGTTATAAATGTTGCAGACTATCATTTTGCAGTCTTGTTAAGCGATGGAACCTGGGCAGATAAGCCGGGTTCTCTACCTTCAAGATGGAACAGAATAGATGGAACGGCTCTTAAATGGGATTCAGGTGGATATATAGATTACTATAATACAGAGTCTATTTATTTTGCAGTGGAGAAATAATAATGAAAAAAATTATTTTAATAACAGTTTTTGTAGTTGCTTTTATTCTTTTTGCGGTTATTTGGATTCGTTTTGGAGGAAGCAAAGTGAAATATAATAATCAAAAAAAGGTTACGGAGTTGGTCACAAAAAAATATGAGGAAGCAGACTTCTATGATTTGCGCAGCAAAGCGGAAAACATGGAAATCTCTTTTGAGCATTTTTCATCACAATTTGAAGTACAGTGTCTTAGAAAAACATATCAAGGGTACTACGCTGTTTTTCTATTGATGAGCGGAGAGCAAGCATTCGTTTTTATGAATAATAACATGGAAATTAATCGAGTGCTTGTGACAGATCATTTCTTAAAAAAAGACGCATTTTCTTTTATAGAAAAAGGGAAAACAACACAATTTCAAATTACAAATGTAGATCACAACACTTCAATAGGACTCCCTGTTTCGTCTTTTACGATCATTGCGCATATTGTCCAGGAAGGCGTTTTGGTGATACGGTACAATCGTTTAGATGCTGAAACGTTTCAAGTTTTAGAAGATCCTGTGGTCGAATCAGTAACCTTTTATAAAAACAGCGATTTTCCTTTGAAAGATGATCCTGTCACTTCTTCAAGCGTTCCCTTTATCCTCGAGATCGACAAAATAGATTGACCACTCAATCAGGGGAGGGTTCTGTGATTGACAGTCATTCTGAGCCAGAAAAATGAGAAAAGCTGCCCTGCCGAATGCAATTCGGCAGGGCAGTTTTGTTTCAGTCCCTTTATACAAGAAAGAAGCAGTTCGTTTAAAGTAATTTGACAGGTCTTTCAATAAATGATATGATTAAAAAGTAAGCAAAAACCTGCTGAACGTTGGCTCACACATTGCCATCGACAGCTACATCTCCAAAGCTTGACACAAAGCCGAAGGTGGAAAGCAAAGAAAAAGATCTTGCTCCGGCAATTCCCAAGGACCCGCCAAAAAAAGGGGGAACAACCTATTATCACGCAACAACAAAAGCAAATGCAATTGCCATAATGAGTAGCCATACTCTAATAGGCAGTCCAAGTGAATTTGGCTATGTCTTTGCTTGGAAACGAATACCAAGTTATGCGTTGAAAAATTCGGGTGCACGCTCTGATGCAACAATATTTTCTTTTAAGACCAATACTGCTTTTGTCAGAGATGAAGGTATTAAAGATGAGAAAGTTAGAAAATATGAGCCGGTGGTTAGTTTTAGACCTGGACCTATCGAAGTATGGGATATACAAATCGTGAGGGATTAATTATGAGAGTCAATAATATCGTATTGAAAGGTAGCGGATATGTTCGATGCCATTCGTGTTTTTATACGTCAGAAGATGGAATTGATGATATCAATGTGTATGAATTATCATCTGGAACGAACGAAATGATTGGTGAAATTGACTCGGGAATATGGGCGACGAGTTATCTGCTGTCCATGTATACGATAAGACCAAAGGATTTTATTTTATTTGAAAATACCATTCTTACTGTGAACGACAGGGAAACGAATCTTAAGGATTTTTCAAAATACACCTGTTATCTGGATGAAATGTATCCGTTGTTTTCTACCGGTACGACGGTCGAAAAGAAAATCGCCTGCGGAGTAAAGAAAAGCAAATCGGAAAAAACAACGAAAGAAATCTGTGAGATGTTCGAGTTGACCCCTGAGAGATTGAATCGTCCGCTGCGGGCCGTTGGGAATGAACGATACCGTGCCATGGCGGCGATTGGGTACGCATACGGCAAAGAAGTCTTTTGTATGCCCTGGTTCAGTAATGGGAGAATAAAGTACTTTCACATGCACTTTAAAACCATTCAAAAGGTACTGGAAAAAGAACGTAAGGTTTTCATTTTTCCGCACGCGCCATCGGAATGCCATATGTAACAATTCATGACATTACAGGTGTAGGTGTAGCCGATGATTTTCTAATGGTTCCCCTCGCAACAGGAATGAGTACAGGGGTTACTATGATTTGTTGTTGGTAATAGGAAAAGGAGGAAAAACATGTGGTATGAAGTCAAACAGCAAAGTGATCTCACGTATTTTATGGATATAATGTACGGTTTTCACGATAGTTGTATCAAAGAAATCAAATATCTTAGCGGAGCATTTGTGAATGAGCGATTAGGAATGTATCCAATTAATGATGTTAGAAATTTGAGGATGATCATTCAACGTCAATTCAAGGATATTCCCATGATTGAAATGGAGTTTTCCGGGCTAAACCATTTATATCTTGTTCCAAATAATGAGGACTTCACTTGTGAGATTTTGGATGCGACGATGCTTATGAAAGATGATTGTATTTATTGGTGTGACTGCGGGGGTATCTCTGAAAAAGAAATTGATGATTACGGAGGCACAGTTGTTTGCGCGGCACAACTCCGCTGGCGAGTTTTAGATCAACCGATGGGAAAGGAAGAATTATATATTCTCAAACATGAAACTGTGTGATTAACGGTCAAGTCAATCAGGGTCAATCAGGGTCAATCATCAATCAGGGGGACGGTTCTGTGATTGACCACCAAGCTGGTGCAGACCCGCAAACAGACCTCAACAGGCGTCGGGTTCCAGTTCCGCGTCGTGGCAAACTATACCTATGACGCCTACGGCAGCGTCACTGTTTCCTCTCCCATCTCCGGCGAGGATCTCGGCGTCGTCAACCCCCTGCGCTACAAAAACTACATCTACGACACAGAGACGGACTGGTACTATCTCCAAACCCGTTTCTACGACCCCGCCGTGGGGAGATTTCTTAACGCGGATGGGTATGCGGATACGGGAGACAGCACAACAAGCACCAATATGTTTGCTTATTGTGGGAATAATCCGATTATCCGAAAAGACTCCAGTGGGCAGGGATGGACTTTGGCTTTGACTGTCGCGATAACTGCTATAAAAGTCATTGCTACAAAAATTAAGGCTAAAAAAAATGGAGTAAACGAAAAAGAAAAATTTAAGAAAAAGCTATATAAAGCTATAAAAGAAGAACCTGTTTCACTTTCCAAAGACGAAACACCTGTAATTAAAGGTCAAGACAAATACAAAAGATATCGAATTGATTTTTCTCAAAGTGGCACTGAAGAATTATATACAATGCCCGATGTAGTCAAACAAGTAGCTGAGCAAAAATTGCAAGAGACAGGATACGGCTATTCAGATCAAGATATTAAACAGTTTGTTGGTGAGTTATATGCTCATGAAATTGGATATGAGATGAGTTTCCATCTATCAGAAAACCTTAAAATTGCAGACATAGATGTACATCCAATTCGTGGTGTTTTTGATAAACGTTGGACTGCAAATGTAATTTCTTGGACAGTCGGAGAAGTAAGTTAATGAAAAAGAAGTGGATAATTATACTTGCCGGGATTATGGTCGTTCTACTGCTGGTACCACTCGGCGTGCGCTTTGCGCTTCGCTTTCGATTGGAAGCATACTCGAAGAATATTCCCATACGCAGTGTAATGATGACCTCCTGCGATAATGTTTTTGCAATCGACGATTCCGAAACCTGCTATACGGGTAGTTTCCCTTATCCAAATGGTTTAGGCAAAAAGCGCGAGGAACTCTTAGAATTTTGCCATAAATGGATGTTGTTCGACGGTATGGTAAAGTTTTTTGAAAACGTCGTGCATGCGGAGCAGAATTCTTTGATCACAAAAGACGGAAGATTATTTGCTTTTTCATATTTCGTTCATCCCGGCTATGAAACACCGAAGCTCATTCAAAAAAACGTATTGTATTCATTTACGCTTAACGACGTCATTTATTTTATTGATTGGAACGGTGGCTTGTTCTCCTTTGATTTTTCAACGGAGAGGATACGAGAATACCCCATTGAAAACGTGGCATCACTGAACGGTGTGCAGATCAACCAAAAGGAGTATCTTTTTTTCTTGCAGACAAATGGGGTCTTGTCTGTTTATGAAAAGACCGAAGAAGGATTCAGCACCCCTATAAAACGGTATGAGAACGTCAAAGATTTTTCTGTTTCCGTATCAAGTGTAGATTTTTCCGAAACAGGTCGAGATGCCTATTTGCTGGGAATAATTAAAACCGATGGGACAGTATGGATCGATGGCAGGTTGAGTTGGGCGACGGATGAAGCCCGACAAGAGTATTTTGACGTTGAAATGCAGCAGATCGAAGGAACTGCCGAAAAAATTGCTTGCTATCCACATGGTATTTTATACCTTGATAAAGAAAAATTACATATATATGGGTATGATATTACAGGTGTGGGAGAAAAACTGATGGACGGCGTACTGCGAGAAAATGTTAAAGATTTTGCCGCTGGTTATTTCAGCGCTTGTGTAGTTGATACAGACGGAAGCTTGTGGATGTGGGGTGATACACTGAAATCAACTCATAAGTCGTTTGAAGGAAAGCCATGGCGCGTCCAATGATCCACAATCAATCAGTCCAATCAGGGGACGGTTCTATGATTGACGAGGGGTAAGGCGGCGGTTTTCGCCGTCTTTAGGCGGGGGGCGTTTATAAAC
>LVAN01000016.1 GCA_001604045.1 Clostridiales bacterium Firm_08
CGGCTCGAATACGAAGAAAAAACTTCGGCAGATTTTAGAGTTTTCCATAAATCTGCCGAAAAAAAGAAGCCGCCATATCAAAGCAAAACACTTCAATACAGCGGTAACTATATTATAAATGAATTCTCGATGATTGCTCATCTCATTAAAGATGACTGTAATGCGTCATAGGCAATTTGATAATTAGAGATAGCTTTATTAATTAAATAGTCACGATCTTTATTGCTCCATTTATTATAGTTGTTTCCTTGATAAAACAATGCCATGTCCGATATATAAGAAGCAATAGAAAACCTCTCATCAAACCACTTTTGCAACGATATAAAGAATGCTGGAAGATTCCCTAATTTGTAATATGTATGAGCAATTTTATGTGATAATGGCTCTAACAAGATCCTCCTATCGTTCTCACTAATTGTTCCATTTTCTCCCTCTCTATATATCTGTATATACTTTCTTGCACAATTTATAAGATCTTCCATATATTGATTTGTTTCAGAAATGAACTCCTGTTCATCTATATTAGAATATCGCATAGATCGAACAAAATCATAGTGGGATTCCGTAATTACCAGTACATTGTTCATAACTTTGGATTTATCATTTTCCTTGTACCAATAGGTTTTATCTTGGTCATCATTGACCCATGTTGATCTAAAAGCCCATGTGCAATAACAAATATCCTCTTCATCATATCCCCAATAACACCAAATAATTTTTGCTTCGCTATAATCATACATATATCTTTTTTCTGAAATTTCATTTGCAAAAATATTTAGGGGTTTTACTATATCAACAACCAATTGAGTAATTCTCGAAATATCGCCTGCTGTTTTTTCTCCTCTCAATATACATTTTACGGCGTAACGTTTTTTGTCGACAAGGTGCAGTGGTTTAACCTCGCAAATAATAAAATCTTCACACTCATAATAGAAGTCTTTGGCCACGTAGGGAATATACTCTTTTACTTGGAATTCAATTGAACCCACTAAAGATGATCTATATACGGGATGTTGTTCTAAGCCATTCTTTTCTTCCCATTTTGTTGACAAAAACGAAACAAAAGATGCTATGTCATCAAGTCTTTTTTTGCCTTTCCGAATCAAAGGTGAATATGTAATGGCATCACATAAAAAACTCGTGTATAAACTAATGCCTTTTTCCAAATTAAAGCCAGATTCTTCATTTAATCGGCATGATGCAAGCACAGCGCAATTATTATCAAATAACTCAATCTCTTTGTCTAAACTTGATTCGTGATTGATTTCTGCTTGCCCAGAATAACAGCTGTCAAATATTAGTATCTTTTTTTGTGGTAACGATTTAAAAAAATCAATAAGCACTTTAAGATCTAATCCACGATCACTAAAGTGTATTTTCCCATTACTACCGTGACCAGAATAATAGAAGATTATCGTATCATGTTCATCGCAAGTTTTGATTATTCTTAGCAGATCAATTAGGTTTGAACTAAGAACTACGCCATTATCTCCCTGGGTAATAATGTCACTTGGGTCAACAGCAAGCCCCTTAATTAGCGCCTGCCTTAATGCGGTAAGATCGTTCTTGCAATTTATGTCACACAGACCGGAAAGAGTATAATCGCTAACAGCAACCAAAAACGCTTTTGTTTTCATAATAACCTCTTGTTCGCTTTTTTCTTGCACCAGTACTTGAAACAGCTCTGAGTCAAAAAACTCACGAAATATGGTTTCCCAAACGTCGCACAGCTTTATGATTGAAAAAATGTCGGACCTGGTGTCACTCAGTTAAAGAAACTGGATAAATGAAAAGGGGAAATGGCGATTCAAACCATATGATTAATACAACTACACAGTACAATTATTCATCAATATGTTAAACAACCTGCTTGATCTCTTCTTTTACACTATTTGGTAAATCCAACGTATTAAGATTCACTCTTTTTAACCAGTCAAGCACCCCATCCCTTGACATTGATGCGTTTGTTATCAAGTTGGACAACAACCCTGCTGCGGTTCTGGATAATCCAATACCAATAAGATTAATCATTGTTTGAGAGGATGCTCCTAATTCCAAATACAAATGCAGTGGCGGAATTGACTCGATCAATTCTTCTTTGCCATTTTCTTTAAGAGTATAAGACAAAATATCATTATAACATTTGCTGAACTTAACATATTCAAATCTCAACTTTGTTTCAATAGCATCGAACAAATTGCGTGCTTCTGTGTTAACGTTTGGTTGTCCGCGTTTGCGTTTTTTACCATTGTGCTCAATCTGGTTCTTTAATAAATCCTTATAGGCTGTTCCTTTCATCCAATTTAAAGCAAACCAATAATAAAACAGATGAGTGTTATTTGCTACGTTCGCAAGTTTATGATTATAGGTTTTAAAAAGTTCAATAAACGAACCCTTAATCGTATTAAATGGACGTAATGGGTGTTGCGGAATGAATCCCTCGATAGTATCAATATGACTATTAAAATAATCGTAAAGCGCTTGTTGCCTAAAAACAGAAACATTGGGGTTTTTAAGAACTATTTCATCCGGCAATGATATGTACGGTTTTATATCCTTAATAAGACCTATTATTTCATTCTTTCCCTGATTACTGATACTGTCTCCATAACCTTCAAGGGTGCTTTCAAGCTGCTCTGTCGACTCCAGAAAATACAATTTCATAAATGCGTTTTCGTAGCTCTGGGTTGCCTGTTGTCCCGATTTATGGTCCTTATTTTTAATGAAAGCACATATATCAGATTCACTATCACAAATAGTCTTTTTAAATGATGGGATAATAAATGCCTGCTTTTCTGGCTCGGCAACAGGATTAATTTCCCAATCGTTTAGGTTTAGCAAAAATACATTTCCCTCAAAGTCTTTGGTTAATCTTCCGGCGCGACCGGCCAAATTCCAAAAGTCGGGCGCATTCATTGGAATGCTTTTTCTATGGGCATCTTGTCCTTTGGACGGATTGGATATAAAAATATTCTTTGCAGGAAGGTTAACTCCTTGAAGCAAAGTGCTTGTACAAATTATAAATTTTATATCTCCAGAAGAACAAAGACGCTCTATGCCTTTTCTAATAAATGCAGGCAATTTACCATAATGATAAGCCACACCATGCCGTATGGTATCAGCCAACAAATAATCTCTATGAATGTGTTCTTTCAAATAATCTGAAAACTCAATTAATTCCTTTCTATGAGACAATTCTGGTAATTGTTGCGCAATTAGTTGCGCTATTTCTTCGCATTTTGTTGGTTCATTGCCATAAATAATATTATTATCATCTTTGCCCGCTTCCAAAGCGAGGATTGCTAAGTAATGCTTCTCGTTTAAGATTTCAAGTTCTGAATACAAAGATCCAACTGGATAAAATTTGCCGTCTTCTCTAAGCTTTGAAATATCAAACAAGTGAGTTTTTTCTTTATTCAAACTAACACTAAAAAGATTTTGGCTAACCGGAGATTCGCCAATCGGGATAATCTTGCTATTAGTCTCATCAAGCGAGAACATGTGTAAAAATAACTTTGGGTTCTGCACAAAAGGAGTGGCAAATATAAATTTTACGTTTTCATTCTTTCTTTTAATGGTTTCAACTACTGATTGTAATATTATTCCACGCGCACTATCAGAAACGTTTTGTGCCTCATCAACGACAGTTATATCAATTTGAAATTCGTTTTCAAGTAATAGTTGCGTTCTTTCTTGTGTAAGGACATAAATTGTTTTTTTACCGTTTGGAACATCTGGTATTGCTGATACAACAATATCTTGGATACCAGCTTTATTCATAATATTCCTAAAATCGTTAATTACCTGTTCTATCAAAGCCCTGGTTGGGACAATATATACCGCACACATACATTCAAATGCAACTGCGTTAACGATATGATTTTGAAGAATAAAAGATTTTCCCGCAGATGTTGGTGCATTTACAATTGTTACAGGATAATGATTGACAGATTCCCACAACTGCATTTGAAAATCGGTTAGCGTTAAAACACTGTCAGCAATTTTAATAGTGTTATCTTTTCTATGGATCTCCTGTTCAAACCAAAGCGGCGGCGGCAATGCAATTGACTTCATTCCATGATCATTGCAAAACTTTTTTTCTGCGGGGAAATTGCCTAATCTGGTAAATACCAACGGCACAATAGTAGTTGTATAGTATGTATTACCAATTCTTTTTTCAAGATTATTGCACATAACAGCAATTTCATATGCAATTTTTCGGAAACGAACATTTTCTGACAAAGCAAAGGTAGAGGCCACTTGTAATAAGCGCCTAATCAACTCAGTATCCTTTTCACTAAAACTTTCTGAACTGCCATGATTAAAGAATGAACTGTAATTGAGCAACGCAAGTTTTTCATAATCAGTTGCAAAATCATTGCGTTGAATAATTTGGTTACATAATTCTTCAATCATTTACGCAATCTCCCAACTCTTCTTTTTTTATCCCGAGGAGTTTGTAAAACTCATCTCTAAAGTTTTCTAAACTTTTGAATGGCAAAAGAACAAACGCAAATTCCAACTCTTTTAAGTTAAAGGATTTGATTTTCTTTTCAAATAACTTACAGGCAGACTTTATTCTTTCAATATAATTATTTCTAAAATAATCTGCCACATCTTTTTCTGGAAGATCCTTCAATTGACTATAAAGGGCAAAGTCGAAACCAACCATACAAGTGTATATTTCTTTCCAGTAATTTGATTCACTTTCATATGGATCGAAATACTTTATTAGTGCAGACTTCATTTCTTCAGATTCGACGTTTGGGTGGTTTTTAATAATATCAATATCTCTATCTCTCGGCACTCTTGGATCTGCTGAATCTTTCTTTCCGTTTATAAAATCTGAAATTGAATTTAATGCATTATCCAATGCAGTGGATAGTTCTGAATATAGTTTTGCTTCTCCCCAAAACAACTCGAGTTTTTTTCCATCGTCGGACATACGAATATGTACGCTATCGGAGCCATGAACAGGCATTTTCTCGCTCGTTTTTAAAAACATTTTACATGCAATTTGCGGTGCCTTAAAGAATGCCTCCAGAATAATAAATGCGATAAGTTCTCCAGGCTCTCCTAATTGGGCGCCTCTGTCCTTGACACTTTTTACAAATAAATTTTTAGCTTCATCATGTAAATCAGTTAAGAATCTTTCGTCACCGGTTTCATCATACTTCTGTTTAGCTACTTGAATTTTGGAACGCGGAATACAGTATCGTATAATTTTGTCATATATATATTTTGCAAATTCTTTTTCGGTTGGAGTTTTGTCTCTGAAAGTTAAATAGAAGAATCTACCTGAAACACGAAGGCTGGGGTCAAAATCAAATTTGTCTTTAATTTCGCAAACCCGGTGTTCTATTCCTGAATATTGACCTGCATTTTTCAAATCCATTAAAGAGTTCATACTTGATTATCTCCTATGATTACTTAAGAAAACGGCAAAAAAGAGTACAGCATATTGTGTTGCCTTATCATATCTTTATTTGGCAGGAAACGCTGTGGAAGAGCAATCTTCTTCCCGTCGTACTTTACGAAATAGTCCTGATACACCTGCATTGTGCACCGATCTTTGATTTCTTTTGAAACGACAATACGATAATCAGTGTCTATGGTTATGTAGCCTTCATCAAACGCTCTGTGGTGCAGATAATTCAGGCAAAGACCGTTTGTGGGATTGTTACGTTCTGTCGTAGGATCACTGGCTGACCACGACTTAATGTGACTTGCCTGAAGGAGTCTTGGAATATCGATTCCGGTGATACAGCAGGTATTGTTATATGCAGAAAGAACCGTACTTCTGAAAAACGCTTGTCCGCGTCGTGAAGATCCCCTTGTTTCTACGTTCACACCTTCCGGTATGATCAACTCTGTTTGCTCTTCGGCAGTCAAGAGTATGTCGTTAGATGCAACGACCTTTTCGGCTTCGCAATAGAGGCGCTCCATATCCTGATAAAACTCTTCCCAGACTTCTTGGTCCAGTTTGCTTCCGTGCTGGAGTCCTTTGACGCCTCTGCTTGACAGTTCGGGATCAAAACGCCCGAAATTGCACATTTTCATTGACAGTGCAGATGGGTTTCTGCCCAGCAAATCAGCCATTTTTTGAATTTGAGGGTTTGACTTGCTGATGCGGCCAAATGGGATCTTACAATACAGTGCAAGCGCAAGAATCGTTTCTTCCCTCGTCCATTTTTTTCGTTCCATTAAATCACCTATCAAAGCAATGCTTTAATTCTTTCTGCGATTCGCCTAACAACCGGAACACAGACTGAATTTCCGATTTGCTTATATGCATCATCAAGCGTTATAGTATTGGGAAAATAGAAGCTGTGTGGAAATCCTTGAAAATCAAGACATTCCCGCAGGGTCAGCTTTCTAATTCCAAAATCATCCCAGACAATGGGAACTCTATCCGGATAGGTCCCCATATTTGCTGTCAGGGTAGGACACATATTGTTTTTAGTTAGCCTTACCTCGTTATCTGTGGGGCGATATATCGCGGTTTTATCGGACATATGGCTTTCAAAATGTGAAAATAAATCTTTTCCGTTGTAATAGTAGATGTCGTTCTGCCTTTCGCATCTATGAATGATATCAGAAGACTTTACAGTAAGCTCCATTGGCTCCGGATGCTGATAATTTTTGCTTATGCTTTCATGAACGGCAGTTATGTAAATACGTTTTCTGATGTGCGGTAAGTTGCCGTATTCGTTGGCATACATAACCTTGTAATAGACAGCATATCCAAACTGAGCGAGGGAGTTAAATATTACAAGAAAAGTCCTGCCACTGTCATGCTCAACAAGATTGGCAACATTTTCGAGAAAAATCACTTTAGGACGTTTTGCATCAACAATTCTCGTTATCTCGAAAAACAGATTTCCGCGCTTATCATCAAACCCTTTTTGCTTTCCGGCAATCGAAAACGGCTGGCAGGGGAAGCCGGCAACAAGAACATCAAAGTCAGGAATCTCGTCTGCTTTGACCTTGCGAATATCTTTTTCGACAAGGTGTTCTTCGCCGAAGTTGTGGCGATAGGTCTTGCAGGCGGCGGCATCTTTTTCATTTGCCCAAATGACATCAAACCCCGCTTGCATAAAACCGAGATCAATGCCGCCTATACCACTGAACAAACTACAAACACTCGCCATATTATGATCTCCGTGCTTAAAAATCCAACAGGTATGTTCCGTCTGCGTATTTACGGAATGTCACTGCGGTTTTGCCGTACAATTCAAGCATCTGTTTGGTCACATATCCACCTGAAGGTGCGCCTATTTTCTTGCGGATCCATTCGCCTAATATTGCGTTACTCTCAACGCTGTGCAGCGCTTTGTTGTTCTGCTGAGCCATGCGCATATGGAAAGAGCCGAAGTCTTTCGTTATTACTTTGAACATCGGGCAGTTTTCATCTTCCGGGTTGATTCGATCAGGGAAGAACCCAGGCTTTTTATCTTGATGGTTATAAGGAATATAAGCTTGATTCTGATCCCTTTTGGTGCCGTTTTTACGGATGCCCCAGTTAATCCCGGAGCCATACCCGGTATCACTTCCGTCAGCACGAAGGAGAGATACAGTAAGCGTATCTACCGGCGCTTCCTTATCATAAGCGAGATAATCCATTTCTGAATTATCGGGTTCTTCAACCGCTTCCGCAGTGTTATTGACAACATTTTTCAGCTTTTCTGAAACAGCAGGATCAAAGCAATCAATAGTGTCTTCAAGAAGTGACTTGAAGTAGAAGAACGCTTCCAACGGATTGCACATGCTGACGGATTCTCTGCGCTTGTAAAAAGCATTCATTGTGTAATTCAAAGATCCGCAGAAAGCAACATTGGGAATATCAAGACCTCCGTGATCTGGGGCACTCCAAATATACACTTTTGAATGAACTTCGGAGTTTTGACAAATGTATCGACACGAAATCTTCGGCATTCCTTTTGAACTGTTAAGGAAGCCGATAAGACGGCAAATATCTTCGTGTTTCTTTTGTGAAAGACTTGACTTAGTCATACCGAGAATTATCTCAACAGACAACCCTTTTACGAAACGGCCGGTTTTCATTCCTTCGGAAAGTGCTATCATATGAGTGGATATTCTGTCGCAATCGGTAAAAGCAGTAATAATCCTCAGTGTATTACACGGCGTATGTCTTTCAACTCTTGCCGGAGCATAAAGCACCGGTTCATCGAAAGAGGATGTAATAAAAGTCGGCTCTTTTGTGATTTCGTCTATTTTAGGTATCATGTTATTCCTCCAAATTTGCTTTTGTCGACGGATAATCGATACCCGCAAAGCAATTGAGAACAGCGGTAATAACAATTTCAGAGAGCTTACAAGGAACGGCCATGCCGATTTGCTTTCTGACACTGCTGTAATTGCCGACAAACTCATAATCATCTGGGAACGTCTGAATCCTTGCTCTTTCTCTGTTTGTTAATTCACGATCCGTCCAGTGATACATGAATGTACCGCCTCCGCCTGATGCGGTAACAGTATAAGCAGGCTTATCCGGATCAAGTTTGCGATATATCTGACTGATTTTAGTTTTAGTATGTATTTTTAATTCTGCCGGAAATTTTTTTCCAAGCCGTTCCTCAGCTTGCCAAATATTCTCGCCCGGAAGAATATATGACAACCTTCTGATTACATCAGCAGAGAGTTTTCTCGTCCCATTATTCGGTGAATTGTCAGGAATATTTAACAGAGCAGTTCTTGCCGATACATCACAGTGGGCATACATCGCAGGATCCGGTATTTTATACTCTATGGGAATATCGTTTCTGATACCAACAATAATTACCCTATGCCTTGTTTGAGGAATCCCGTATTGTTCTGATTTATATAGGTTCACATTCAACTTGTAACCTGCTTCACGCATATCATTTAGGATAATATCAAAATCTCCTGAACCGGCTGAACGAATGCCGGAAACATTTTCAGCAATAAACCATTGAGGTCTGTGCGCTTTCAGCACCTCAATACCGTACCAATAAAGCTGACCGAACTTTTCGTTCTCAAAGCCCTTGTGTTTGCCGACATTTGAAAAACTATTGCAAGGGAAACCATAGCAAAAAGCATCAATTTTACCGAGCTTTGCTATGTCAAGTTCCCTTACATCACAACAAAATACAGAATCAGGGTCATCGGGACAGATATTCTTTCTGTATGTCTCACAGGTATCCGAGTCATAATCGTTTGCCCATGCATGTTCTATAGAGTAACTCCCGTCATCACTTTTAGCGCGCATTGCACCACAAGCGATCCCGCCAGGACCGCAAAAAAGCTCACCGAGTCGGAATACTTTTTTCTCTTTAGTGATCTCCTTATCGCCGGATTGCATCCATTCATCGATCTTGCTGATCTTAAACTTCCAGATGCGTCCGACTTTAATACCAGGCATACCGCGCTTTTCAATCCAAGCCAGACAAGTATCGCGGGTAATACCGAGGTATTCGCAGACCTCGTTCATCGAGTACCAGCGCTCGATTCTTTCGTTAGTCATGTCCATAAAAACCTCACTTTGCAAAGAGCAAACAACAATTCAGTTTATTATAACATAGAAGCCCGTAAGAATCAAGGCGTTTAATGCCGAATAATAAAGAATTTCAGCAAACAATACAATTCTATATCGAAAAGCGGAGCCGGTATCGGCTCCGCTTGCGGGTAGATATTTAATTGAAATCATTATGACACGAATTATAACCCCACGGACTATTCTCCAATGCCATTTTGGCTTTTGAATACACATTCTGTCATAATCTGCACACCGAGGGCGAAACCGCATTGGAACGCGGCGGTTTCGGAAATGGTATTCATTTCATTTACTGAAAGGTTATATTTCTCCAATAGTTCAAGTTCTTTAGAGGAAAGCTCGCTTTCAAGAACCTCTCTGTTTTTTGATACAAGGCGAAGCAATCCCTTATATTCCATATTGCCGTCAACAAAAGTTTCAATCGGGCGAATATTACCGTACCATAAATCTTCCAGCACCGTCATACGAAGATCACCTCGTTCAGCACGATCTCATTGACGCGGTCGCGGATATTATTCATTGCTCCGACCCAAGCCATCTGGTCGCGGTATTTCAGTTCTTCGGTGATGCCTTCCTGCTTGGCGAGTTGTTTTACCAGCTGAAAAGACATTTCATCCGCTTGCTCGTTAACTTGCTGAAGATAAGAGTTCAGCGTACCTTTCATTCGCATCACTCCGATCACGCTCGGTTTGTTTTCTTTCAAGTACTGATAGTGTCTCTGTCCCCAGATGCCTACGCCTTTTAGATTGTCCTTCATAATATTTCCTCCTCACAAATTGATTATTTTGAAATCAGTTTCGCCTATTTTTTCGGTTCGACTTTCAATGAAGTTCGGTTGCCTTTCGATTCGTTTGTAGAAGTAGGCAACCTCTTCGGGAGTGGCGTCAATGGGATCTTCGCCACCGTAGAGAAATGTTTCAACATGGGCGTTGATAACCTTATACCGTTGCGCATCATCCATGAAATAATCAAACGCGGTCCAGCCATGCAGATCCGCCCGGCTTTGCGGAAGCTCTCCGACTAAAAAACTCGTGGTCTTACCGTCTGAAAACAAAGTAACTCGTGAAAATCTTAGGCTCATATAAAAACTCCTCCTTTGCGATATCATTGTACCGCGAGGGAGGAGTTGTGTAAAATATGCGATTTTCGTTTTGGTCCTTGGAGGAAAAATGCGCGCAGATGCCATAACACTTGGTTTAATCTTTGGTTTGGTCAAATCCGTTATCTCCACTCGGACCATGTTGACGGTTGAAATAGGATTTAAGTCTTATTTCAACCGTCTTTTTTATGCTTTCGGTCAGGCGGTTGCCTTTTGTTCTTGTTCCGCGAACATCGGCGGAATTTCAAATTTGCCTATGACATTATAGTAGATTTCTACCTTTTGCGTAGTAACGCCGCCCGATTCCCGCCTGTGATGGACTACGATTTTGTCTATAAGCTCCCGAACTACATCAGCAGTCAGTTTTTCTAAGTGCGTTGTTTTCTCTACAATAGAAGAATTCAAAGCGTATACGACGTTCCCGGACTATACGATTCAAAACAAGAAAGACGTTGCTTATCTCGGGCGCTTCAACTTTGATATGCTCAAAAGGTTCGAGGCGCTGACGCGTGTGTTCACAATCCTCGCACGGGGATATATGTGGGAAACGGACGAGCCGGACGTCAACCGCGCTTATCGCGCTCTCTGCGCGTGGTGCAGTCTGCCGGAAAACATACATCCACAGACAAAAAAGGAAGGGCAAGATAGGACTTGCTATGCCGATTTGCACGACGAGTTCCCGGAGCTTGTAGATGAAGAAGGCGCGGGGTGGTTTTACACTCACGTTTATAATGTGATTAACGCCGTACTGGATAATACAGACAAGGTTTATCCGACTTCCGTTAATAGCGCGATCACGATCACAAAGAAGTTTGACGCCGCTTGGTGCAAGCAGGTGTTGCAGTATCAGGCGTCGCTGTATTCCAGAAACACGAAAGGTTGGGTGCGGCGTTTTGAGGATATTGTATAGCAGAGGCGAAAGAAGAAGGCAGATTACAGAACAAGGATTTTGATTTACCGGCTGAAACGGTACAAAAGTTGAAGGATGTGCTAATTGACAAAAAACGTGAAAACGTTATCCTTCTGCTGGCAAAATACTACCTTGCAAACAAGCCGGAGGACAGTGATTGGGTGATCCTGCCCGTCGAAAACTTCAACGCCTATTTCGGCACGACTTCATTTGACCGCAAGTGGCTGCCGACATTTCCGGAAGAGATCATCGTTCGCAAGGACTACGCCGGGATTTGCAGATTCAGGATGTTCATATAGACCGTTCAGGCGGTAAACGGAAAAGCCCCGGTGATCACCGGGGCTTTTCCGTTTGTTTATTATTTTTTGCTGAAAAATGCGTGAACCTTATTCCGCAATGGCTTCTTTTTTGTCGGTCTTTTTCTTGGTCTTCATAGCCAACGCGGTGACGACCGCGCCGAGAGCGATACCCGCGCCGCCGGAAAGCGCCAGCGCTCCGGCAGTGAAGATGGAGCCGGTCGTGCCCACCGCGGTATCATCGGTTTGGAAATATACATATACGCTCTTGGCGTCGTTGTTCCAATCGTACAGACTGCTGTTCAGGTTGAACGCCGCGTCGGTGCCGAACATATGGATACCGGTTTCATAACCAGCCGGGATCTGGGTATTATCGACAACGACTTTGAGAGAGGACGCCAGGATCGGGTCCATCACTTCATTTTTCACGGCATACAGCGCAAGCCACTGTCTGCCGACATCACCGTTCATATCAGAGCAGATGCCGAGAAC
Organism: Clostridiales bacterium Firm_08; assembly: GCA_001604045.1. Lineage (GTDB taxonomy): Bacteria > Bacillota > Clostridia > Oscillospirales > QAKW01 > Firm-08. The sequence goes on from LVAN01000016.1 coordinate 12,333, forward strand.
GCCGTACATTTCATCTGCTTCCGTACGGTTGCACTCAACGGCTTTATAGTATGCCGACTGGTTTTTGAGCATGATCTTTTCGCCTTTTTTGTTGTAGCCGATAATATCTTTTTCATCCACCATATAATGCGGGATGGGAGAGAATTCGACGTTATAATACGCTTTCATATCTTCCCATGCAAGATACGTCGTGATCCCGGCAAGGATAATCACACCGATGCCGAGACCTATGGTCAGGTATTTGCATACTCTCGTGGCAGCGGTGATTTTGTCAACGTCTGTGCCGAATTTGATGGATACTTCTTCAAAAGAGAGCTCTTCTTCCAGCACGTCAAGACCGGCGGTGTTTAATGGGTATTTTGCCAAAGTGGCGTTTAATTCGGAAAGCTCGGCTGCGTTTTTCGCCCAGGAAACGGCGGACACGGTCAAGGCGGCCGTCGCGACGGCGGTGACGGACGCCAGGGTCACGGTCCACGTGCTGAACATTTTATTATCGTCCAGCTGTAAAAGCGCATTGGCACGGCGTGCGGCAGTAGTGAGCGCGACGCCGCCCTTTTCATAAATTCCGCGATCCACGCCGTCGTAGATTGAAGCTTCCTCGATAAACTCGTAATCCGCGTTTTGGTACGCCTCGTTCTCGGTGATCGTCATGGCAAACAGTTCTTCAAGCGAGACATAGGAAAGACCCGCCTTTTGACCCGGTGTGAGAGATGCGACCAGCGGATAGAGATCTTCCGTTTCCACTTCGTCGGATGGACGGTCAAAGAAATCGAGCAATGTCCCGTCGTCATATTCGGTGTTTTCGAGATACTCGTAAATACCAACCGTACGAACGGCGGACATAACATCAATATACTCATTCATAAAGGCATTATAAGCTTCCGCAAACTCCGCATATTCTGCTTCATTACCTTTATACCCTTTTAAAGATTTAATCGTCTTTTGATGAAATTCAAGTTCGCGGCTTAGCTCATCAAGATCGGTGTTTTCAAGCGTATTAACAGCGGCGTCGTATCCGGCAAAGATACTTGCAAACTTATTCCATTGATCAAGAATGCTTTGTGCGTCATCGTCAAAAAGTTTTGCGAGTTCTTTTTTGGCGTCAGTCGGAGTTAAACCGGTCTGATCGATCAAATCATCATAGGTAGTTTGTGTAAAACGCTCTACCCAGGTTGTATCATTTGCATCACTTGCCCTGACGAGCAGATTGGCGATCGCAAGCGTCGCCTTGCCGTTGCACTGCGCTAAAATGGTAACAAGGTCCGCGTGATGCTTTTTGTCTTCGCGGCTGAGAGAATTATACTCCTCATCGCCCATTTCATATTTTGTTTGATCAAGAAGCAAATCGCCGAGTCTGAAACCGGTATCATCGTCAATAAACTTATTCAAAACGCCGTGAACATACTGCGCGCGCTCATTGTCATTCTCAAAGTTTAAGCGATACTCACTAATCATATCGACAAACTCATCCGCAAGCGGAATGATTTGCGATTTGACGTATTCGTCAAACAGCGCCTCGTATTCCGCAACGTCGTAGCCGCCCTTCATATTCATCAAAGCAAGGTCGGTGATGGCTTTGCTGCGGTTTTTGGTGGTTTTATAACCGAGGTAAACAGCTTTTTCGCCTTTAGAGCCGAGGCCTCCGCCCACGTTTTGGTTGAGATCAACAGGATTGTTGCCGTCCTTAAGCAGAGCAAAGCCCTCCGCCTCGGCGGCGGAATAGTCACCCATAAAGATCTTGACTTCGCTGATATAGTCGGGTGACTCCGTCGCGGACGCAAACACCTTTAAGGTCGGCAGTATTCCCATCAGTACCGCCAGGCATACTCCTAAAATAGATCTTGATAAGCGTCTCATTGCGACCCTCCGTTTTTCAATTTTCTGCCAAAGCGGCGTTATTTTTCTTTTTCTTCATGAAAAGCGCGGTGATGACCGCACCGACAGCGACACCCGCGCCGCCGGAAAGCGCCAGCGCTCCGGCAGTGAAGATGGAGCCGGTTGTGCCTGCGGCGGTATCATCCGTTTGGAAATAGACGTACACGCTCTCGGCGTCGTTATTCCAGTCGTACAGACTGCTGTTCAGGTTGAACGCCGCGTCGGTGCCGAACATATGGATACCGGTTTCATAACCAGCCGGGATCTGGGTATTATCGACAACGACTTTGAGAGAGGACGCCAGGATCGGGTCCATCACTTCATTTTTCACGGCATACAGCGCAAGCCACTGTCTGCCGACATCACCGTTCATATCAGAGCAGGTGCCGAGAACGCCGTACATTTCATCTGCTTCCGTACGGTTGCATTCGACGGCTTTATAGTACGCCGACTGGTTTTTAAGCATTACTTTTTCACCTTTACTGTTGTAGCCGATAATATCCTTTTCATCGACCATATAATGAGGAATTGGCGAAAAGTCTACCTTATAGTATGCTTTCATTTCCTGCCAGGTAAGATAAGTGGTCACGCCGGCAAGGATGACGGCGGCAATGCCGAGACCTATGGTCAGCCCTTTACATAATTTTGTGGACGCCACAAGATCTTCCGCTTTGCTTCCGAATTTGAGATCAAGCGCTTCTTTTGTGACGCGTTGCTCCTGATGTCCGCTGAATTCCCAAAATCCATCGCTGAGTTGTATTTCCTTTGCACCCTGTGCATAATCGGGAAGTGCTTCAAGCTTCATATTTGTAGCATTTAACGCCTTTGCATTTTTAGCCCAGGCAACGGCGGAAACGGCAAACGCAGTTGTTGCAACACCTGTAACCGACATCAACGTAATGGTCCACGGGCTGAACATACTTTTTTCTTCCGTGTCTTGCAGAGCGCTGTTGCGGCGGGCGTCGGTGGTAAGCGCAACGCCGCCCTTTTCATATATACCGCGGTCAACGCCGTCGTAAATCGAAATGGTGTCCAAAAAGGCATATTCCGCATTTTCGTACGCCGCATTCGTCGTAATCGTCATAGAAAGCAGTTCTTTCAGCGATACAAATTCAAGTCCCGCTTTTTGACCGGGCGTGAGTGAAGCGATCATCGGATATAACTCTTCCGTTTCCACCTCATCTGCCGGGCGGTTGAAGAAATCAAGCAAAGTTCCGTCGTCATAATCCACGCTTTCAAGATACTCGTAAACATAAACAGTCTGAACAGCCGTCATAATATCGATATACTCGGTCATAAATGCAGAATATGCTTCTAAAAATTCGGCATATTCGTCCTCGTGGCCTTCAACCTGCTTATAATCTTTTACGGCGTTTTGCTTTTCCTCAAGTTCGTGCCTTAAAACTTCAAGATTACAGTTTTCTATCTTATCTGCGGCGTCTTCATAATCGCCGAAAGAAGTATACAGTGCGTTCCACTGATCAAGTACGCTTTGCGCATCGTCGTCAAAGTGTTTTGCAAGCTCCTTTTCGGCGTCTGTCGGAGTAAGTCCGGTCTGGTCGATCAAATCGTCGTAGGTAATATCGGCGAAACGCTCGACCCATGTATCATCGGTGCTTGTATCGCACGCACGAACCAGCAGATTGGCTATAGTCAGCGTTGCCTTGCCGTTACACTGCGCCAAAATGGCAACAAGGTCACCGATATTTTTCCTTTGCTCGGGCGTGAAAGCATGATTATAATCATATTCACCCATTTCGTATCTTGTTTCATTAAGGAACAAATCTCCGATTCCTTTGCCGGTATCGTCGTCAATAAACTTATTCAGCGTATTGAAAACATACCTTGCACGCCGACCGTTTTCGTGGTAGTCATCGTAGTTTTCACGGTACTCCTTGATCATAGCGACGAATTTATCCGCCAAAGGATTGATTTGTGATTTTACATACTCGTCAAAAAGGGCTTCGTATTCCGCAACATCGTAACCGCCCTTCATATTCATAAGAGCAAGGTCGGTGATGGCTTCGCTGCGGTTTTTGGTGGTTTTATATCCGAGATAAACCGCCTTTTCACCCTTTGAACCGAGTCCGCCGCCGGCGTCTTGGTTGAGATCAACAGGATTGTTGCCGTCTTTAAGCAGGGTGTAGCCTTCCGCCTCGGCAGCGGAATAATCACCCATAAAAATCTTTACTTCGCTGATGTAATCGGGTGAGTTTGCACCCGCCGCGAACACGCGCGCGGTCGGCAGTATTCCCATCAGTATCGCTAAGAATACCGTTAAAATGGATTGAGATAAGCGTTTCATAGTAATTCTCCTTTGTTATTTTCTGCAGCCGCAACTACGGTTTTTTTCTTTTTCCTATAGATCAGCGCGACGATTGCAGCGACGAGCGCAAGTACCGGAACGCCCACCAAAGCGATCGTACCGCCCGTAAAGCCCGAGCCCGAAGCGCCCGCGGTGTTGATATATCCGCTTCCGACGGTCACGTTTTTCTGTACAAAACCGCCGGTGATCTCACCGGCAGGCTTTACGCTGCCGTCTGAGCGTTGTGTGAACATGGTAATCCGGTTATCGTAGGCGTAGTGCGCCGTACTGCTTTCCACTTTGAATGCCACGGTTCCTTCGTTGAGGTCCGCCGCCCTGCTGCCGTCGGCAAGCACAACATATTCCCATGGTTTTATGGTGTTTTGCGTATCATCCATCGTGCCGGCAAGGGAAGTGTTGTACGGTACCCGGTCATACTGCGCCAGCGCAAACTGCGTCAGGTATCCTGTGAAAACGTTTTGCGGCAGAAGGGTCGATTTTCCGTTATTGGTATTGTAACGGTTTGAATACCACGGACTTGCAAAATACATATACAGTTTGTGACCCATCCCGCCGGTCAGATCCGTTTCGCCGACCGGGTAATAATAAATATTGTTTCTTACTATACCGTCAGCGTGATAGGGCTCGTCGTTTGTGATGATGACGTCGTAGATAGCTTCCTTCAGCTGTGTTTGCAGTTCCTTTTGCTTTTTGGATTCTGTGCTTTTCTTGTTGATCTCATCCCAATCGAGTCGCCCTCGGCGGAAACCGATATAAACGCTGTGCCCCACAACGCCGGTGTTGGCATCCATATCCAGATATTCAAGACAGCCGTGCGAGAGCAAATCACATTGTGCGGCGCGGGAGGTATTGCCTTTCCCGATGTAGATCTTATTAAAGAAGTCGCTTCCCGGATCGCGCTCGTATTTCATATGGATGAAGTTGGTCTGCTCGGGATTGCCGTAGGGCTGACTGCTGTCTTTGTCGGCGCAGACGTTGGTGGCGTATCCGGAAACGATCGGGATATTATCGATCGCGATCTCTTCGATCGGCTCGCCCGGAAACGCACCTTTGCTGTAAGAATAATAAAGGAAGTATTTTACGCCTTTCATCACGATCGGCGTGGAAACGGCGGCGCAGGTATACTGGACGCTGTCAACTTCCAAAACGCTCGGCGCCGTGGTGTCGTCAAGTCTGTAAAGCAATACGCCGGTGATCGGCTTTTGCTTATTGCTCTCGCCGTCAGCGCTTGCCACACCCGCGTCGGTGCGGCTCACGCCGATATACGCCGCCGGCTTGTTTTCAGGCGCCTCGTTGTTGGCTTTGCCGTCTTCCTGACGATTGTACCACGCGTCGTTCTGGTTATCGGTCGCTATGTTAAATACTACTACCTCGTCCGAGCAGGCGCCGGTTGCCGACGACAGCGCCGTTCCCTCGACAATGGCGTCCACCGCTTTCAGTTCGTTGTCGGTCGCTTTCGGGTTTGAGGTCTTATACTGTTCTCTTGAAAAAGCGCCGATGGAAAGACTTGAAATATAACGGCGTTTCGAAAGCTTTGCACCGCTTAAGTAAATGTAGAATTCATTTCCCTTGGCTCTGAAATCGCCGTCGTAATAGTAATCTGGGGTGCTCAAATTAAACGGTTTTAAGCTTCTGGGATTTTTCATATCGGTAACGCCGTGAAAAGCGCCCTGCGGTGTGTTGCCGGCAAGCGTTTTTTCACCGGAAAGAGTAACGAAAATTCTGCCGTCGGCCCCGTCCGCCACATAAGATTTCGTGCTGAACACAACATCGTCCAGCGTCAGAGGCCTTTGTCCCGCAGCGTAGCCCGTAACGTACAGCCCGGTCGGCAAAAACTGGATCTTATTGTACCCGCATTTCACATTTTCGGGCATCGTTTGTGTGTAGCCGTCATCGTAAATGCATTTTTCAAAGTTATAGATGCCAAGTCCCGAGCCGAACGCGTTGACATAGTTGTTGCTCGGCCTTATAAACCTTGCATTGCCGAGCCCGAAGCACTGCTGATACAGGCAGGTCGCCGCAACGTAATTTTGCGAAACGCCGCTGTCGTTCACCTTGGTCATCGTATAGTTCAGATTGAGTGAATAATTATCTCCCTGGTATGCTTCTATATTGTAAAGCGCTCTCTTTGGTGAATATGACCAATTATAGCAAAGATATGATTGCATATTGTTCCAGCAAACATATTTTGCAACAGAAAGCGACTCTAAAAGATTTGTGCCGCAAATACCTGTGCGGTACTCTTTTGCAACATAATTATCTCTGAACTTCTCACAGTATTCTTCATCATCGCTGTGAGTCCACGAATTATCGAACGTATTGTACCCTCCGATTAAAAAGAGTCCCGAAAGGTATCTCGTACCCGAAGTGTACATCTTATCGGACTGCGTGTACAAATGCACGTAGCGGTGGTTGTTCAGCACTTCGGATTCGTCGTCTGCCCCTTTGTAACCCGAAACGGTGGTAATAGCCCTTTCGTTAAGCCACGAAATCTCCGTCGGATCGGCGTAATCGTCATTGATCAGCGCCGTGTTGAAATCGTAAGGCATGCCGCTGAACACGCTGACCGGCTCCCAGCCGTTTTGAATCTGCGAAGCGTCGGTGACGGCGTGCAGTCCGTCCGCTAAAATCGGCTCGCCCGCGCTTTTGTCCGTGGTGAAATACAGGCAGTCCGCCTGCGGCTTGGTCTTCTCGTCACCGTATTCGACGTACGCTCCCAGCATCTCGATACGCGAATACTGGATCGAGCCGAACAGAATATGATCGGTCGATTGCGATACGCCGACGTAGGGCGCTACGCGCAGATCGGTGATCGCCTTGGTCCGGTCGGTCGTCATTTTATAGCCGAGGTAGGTCGCCTGTTCACAGTCGGGAGACAGATTGTAGTCATACACATAGTATTTTCCCGAACGCCGCGTGATCTTCGCCTTTGCTTCCGCCGGATTCTTGCCTGTGCAGACGATCACGTCGGCGAGATAATTCTGTTCTTCGGTCGTCTCTGTTCCCGAAGGCTGTGCAGGCGTTGGCGTTACGTTCTGCTCGGTGATGGACTGCTCGGTGCGATAGTAAACGTAAATGCCGTTCACCGTGTTTTTCTTGCAATAGGCGTTGAAGTCGCCCGCGCTTCTCTCACCGAAGAACTTCACGCAATCAAAGCCGCTCGGCGCCGGCTCATTGCCGCTGATGGAGCGGAAAATGGCACCGTTAGCGTCGGCGCAGAGAGGACTGCCCGCGTTCACGTCAGTCGTGGCAGCCACAAGGCACCAGTAAACCTGGCTGCCGCAGTTGATATCGGAGACTGTGCCATGTTGATTGCGTACGCTCTTATACTTGATATCGAACGTCTCATTGGCTTTTTCCTGTGCGTCAAAGATCACATCCGGTTTTTCGGATTGCTTATCGATATGGACCTTGTCGCCCATAATATATTCTTTTGCCCAGATGGCAACGGTTGCCGTAATGGTAGCGACCATAACAATCAGACCGATATAGGGTAAGCAAGCGCTCAAAAACTGTACGGCGGCAAGCATCCAGACGCACATCGTATTCAACGCCGCCACGGCTATACAGGTTGCCGCCATCATATGCGTCACGACAGCCGCCATGGACAAAACGAACACGGCAACGGGAACCACGACAAACAGGGCGCCCATCGCCAGATTGACGATATTTTCGATCTCGGCGATCGTTTCCTTTTTCTTTTCCCATTCCGATTTTCTGCCCAGCGCGTTTTCGGCGGTGGATTTGCGCACGGCGTCGGAAGTAAAGGCTATTGTCGAATTTTCGAGGTCGCCGTCACAGTTTTCCCATATATCAAAGGCTTGTTCACCTGTAAGCTTTCCGATTTTATCTTTGGCGTTATCGACCGCATTCCCGTAATCACTGTTACGCTCGTTATCTGCAAGATTTAATACAGCTGATACGAAGCCGCCTGTATTTGTAATAGCCGCCTGGCATTTCCCCATCGCCTCAACTACAGGATAGAGCTGTGTCAGATCGACATTGTCAGAATTCATTTTGCCCAAAGTGACAAACCAGTCGCCGAGTTTTTCTCCGCTTTCAAACGCGTAAGCGTTGAGCATTTCGTAAGCCGCAAGATAGAGAAAATCCGCGTCCTCACGCTCTACGTTTTCCATCTGACCGACGGCTTCTTCAATAGTGTCGCCTTTGGGAATTTCATTTCCTTGAGGCTCGCGAGCCTTGGCGTCTTCATAGTATGTAGTGAAGGTCTGGATCGATTTAAACAGATCGCGCGCCACATCATTATATTCCTTGTGTAAAGCGTTCAGTTCGTCGGTGGACAGATCTTCGCCTGCAAGTTTATTCCACAAATCACTTTTCACGGTAAACTGCGCCCAGTTGGTCGTGACGACCGCTCCGCTTGCGTCGAGGTCGTTGTTATAGGGCGCGATACCGTTTGCCAAAAATCCGTGAACGGCGTTGAGCGTGCCGGTCGTGGACTTCATGATCATCTTTGTGAAGAACTGTACGTCGGTCTTACCGGCCAGGATGTAGTCGCCGAGTTTCGTTTTGTTTGTGTCGCCCACGTGGAACAGATTGAGTCCTTTGTACGCGTCCAGCGCTTTCGGACTGCCGGCTTTATAATTGGCGGCAAAAAGGGCGGCGGCGCTTTGCAAAATCTGCGCCGTTCCCGCCTTCTGAGAGGCGAGATAGTTCATCATATCTTCGTAATTATAGATCGTATAGCCGGTATCCATTGCCATCAACCGGATATCGGTGATCGCCATATCCTTATTAGTGGTGACTTTGTAGCCGAGATAGGCGCACTCGTCCGTACTTGTGCCTTGATTAAGGTTTATACCTGAAAAAACATACCCCCGGCTTTCAAACCACTGTTTTGCCTTTTCGGCGGAGCCGCCTTCATCTTCGCACTCGTAGATCTTGATATCTTCCACGTAAATCTTGTTATCCGCCGCGCTTGCGATCATCGGATAAACAACGTGAAGCAGCATACAAACCGTCAGAATAACGCTGATCAGCGAATAATAGGGTCTGTTATTCTCCGTCATTGTCTTTGGCGCCTCCCTTCGGCTTTTTTCTTTTGTAAAGGATCGCGGCAGCCGCCGCAAGAAATGCAACGCATATTAAAGTTATTATCACTATGAGGGAACCTTTGGTGAAAACCGAGGCGGTCACAAGCGGCGCTTCCACCGTTTCTCTGCCCTCAAAGGAAAGACTTCCGGTTTCGGGATGGAAATAACGCAGCTGATAACTGTCCACATTTCGAAGCGTTTCGACCTTGCCGCTTGCCAAAGTGCTGAAGACGACGTTTGATCCCTCGTATAATCCGGCGCAGTATATGTAATTGTGCGTTGCGCCGTAGTTTTCCAAAACGATGTTCGACCTGTTTGCCGTGCCTGATTTATTGTTTGCAACAACCGTCAAGCCTTTTACGCTGATATCGTAACCGTATCGTCCCGCGTTGTGAGAAACGTAAACGGAGCCTTTGTCGCCCGCGTTGTTGCCCGTGATCGTGTCGGTGACGAAAACGACGTCTTCTCTGTCAACAAATACCGCCGAGCCTTCATCGTCCGCTTTGTTGTTCCTCATCGTGCATTCGCGGATCATCACGGGTTCATCTTTTTTGACGTCTGCGACCCTTAGGCCGTTTTTAACGGTGTATATCGCCCCACCGTCGTCGTGTGCGGTGTTGGAAGTGAACGTGCATTTATCAAAGTACCCGCCCTCGGAAGAACTGAAATACACCGCGCCGCCGTCATCCTTGCAGGTGTTATTGTCAAAGGTACAGGCGCTGATGATGAATACTCCGTTGTTGCCGCCGAAATAATATATTCCGCCGCCGTAGTCTTCCGAGGAGCAGGTCGTCACTTCCACGTTTTCCAGCTCCAGACGGCTCACGTTTTTGGCGTAGATACCGCCTCCGTTTGCGTCGTCGGAAGAATCCATCGTATGGCAGTAGTGGATCCTGCAGTTTTTAAGCACGATGAGCTTCGCGCCCTCCTTGGCGCAGATCCCGCCGCCGTGAAAATCCGTACGGCAGTCGTATATCGTGCCGCCGTTCATATACAGATTGGCGTCTTTTTCGACCGTGATCCCGCCGCCTCCGTTTGAATTGGCGCCGCCCATAATGATACCGCCCCGGATGTTCCCCCAGCCGCTTCTGACGTTCGGATTACTGTCGTTGATCGTTAAGCTTCCGCCCTCCTTTACAAGGAACACGCCGCCGTTATCGATCTTTTTGCCGTTTCTCGTGCGGCAAACGTTATGGCCGTTCAGATCAACGACAAGGTACGCGTTTGACGGAACGGTTATCTGACCGTCAAAGGTATAATCGGAGCCGAGCGTCAGTTCAACTCTGTAACCGATGACAGCGGAAGTCATATACTTGACGATCAGATTCATAAACGCCTGCGAGGGGTTGTCAAATTCCTGCCGTATCAGAAGCTCGGACGCTTTTCTTTGGCTTCTGTTGGCGCTTTTATAGATTTCAAGCAGCGTTTTACCGCTGTATTTAATCATAACTTCGCCGCCGTTTTCTTTGGTATTGCTCATACGAACAACGCCGCTCTTGTCGGTGGGCTTGAAAAACTCGTTCGGGTCCTCGGTTTGATATGTAAAATATCCCGAAGTGATTATATTATCGTAAGCTTCGGTTTTGATCCCGGTCACAGCGGTTTTTCTCAGTTTTCCGGTGAGTTTCAGGACCTTGCCGTACAGCAGATAAATATCCTCGTCGTTTTCGTTGCCGGAAATATTTGGCGCATCCTGTATTTGAATATCTCTTTCGGTGTAAATTCCGCTGCCGGAAACAGTAGCCGTGTTGTTTTTGATCGTTACGTTTGTATCATAAGTTTTCAGTTGGGAGAGGACAGTGACGGAATACGAACCTTTTTGAATTACAACGGTGCCGTCGCTGTTAAAAACTCCGCCGCCGTTGCGCGCCTCGTTATAGGCGATAACGCCGCCTTTAAGCGTAAGAGTGGCTTTTGAGCCGTTATAACTGCCGTTATAGATCCCTCCACCGCCGCCATAGGTATTATGAAGCGCCTTGTTCCCGCTGATGGTGCCGCCCTCAACGGTCAGCGTGCCGTGGTTGCAAATGCCGCCGCCGTTCCACGATGCGCCGCCGGTGATGACGCCACTGTTGTTGTTGGAGGAATCCTTCAACGTCAATACGGCACCCGGCTCCACGCGGATAACACTGCCCAGATCTCTGCATTCGGTCAGCCCTCTGTTCAGTGTAAAACCGCTTAAGTCAAGCGTCACCTCTTTGCCTGTCGGGATACGCAGGACGTCCGTCAGCATAATATCCTTGTTTAATTTAACCGTGCCGCCGGCATTCACTTTTTTGATCAAGGCTGCCTCCGTCGTCACACTCGCTACCGAGTTGGCGGCAAACGCCGTCAAAGCCATAAACGGCATCATAGCGGCGGCAATGATGAACGACAGCAAAACCGGTATGATTTTTATGATGTTTTTTCTCATAACAACCCCTGATTTCGATAATGATCCTGTTTTTCATTATAAGTGTAACACACAAGGCGTGACAAAAGCGTGACAAAAACGGAAGAAGGACTACTCTTTCTTCCGCAATCGTATTTATGTTTTAACGCAAATAAAACGACCTATCTCGTTGCCTCAATATATTCCGTCATTTCATCTGCGTTAACACCGTTTGTCACACTGACGGTATAGGCGAAATTGTTATCGTTCCAAACAGCGAGAAAAACAAGTCCGTCATTTCCTTTTAGAGTAACAGTCAACCCGTTGACGCTCTGTTCGGTGCTTTCATGATACTCCGTTTTATTGCCGCTGTTATCCGCCACGCCGAGGGTTTTGCGAATAAATCCGTCGTTTCCGTATCGCGCCTCGATCATACTGCTGTTCGACCTGAAACCGGTGACGGGAAAGCCGCACAGCCGGTCGGGATACTCCATATGGAAAGAAGCGTTTTTTGCGGCTTCGTCCATGTTTTCATAGGTTTGTAAACCGTTTTCATTTTGCCCTGCCTTGTTGCTGATCGTTATAACTGCAAAAACGGCCGCTATAAGAATAACGATCGCAACAACGCCGATAATGATTTTGTTTTTCATTATACGTTCCCCTTAAAAGTTATCGAGAGCATACACATATTGCTCCGCCCAACTGTATTGATTCATGAATTCACCCCGATATACGTTTTCGTCGGTCGTTTTACCCGTGATATAATCGTAGTAGTCGCACTTGACGAGCGCCGTGTCGATCGCATAAGCGTTATTGTTGTGTACGATCAAGTCTTCAAGGCCGTGGTGCTTCAGGTCCTTTTTCAGCGAAGCAAATACCTGCCTGAAATGGATATCCGCTTTGTCCGGCGTGACCGAATCTTCAAAAATATTGGCGCAAATCTCATTTTTGCTGGCGGAGGCCCCCTTAAGACCGATCAGATAAGCCAGGAGTTCTTTTTCCTTTGAGCGTTTAAAAATCATCGGCTTTCCGCCGACAAACACTTCAAAATTGCCAAAGCAGCGGATTTCAAGCCGCGCTCCGCCCCGATCGACAGGCGTCCTGAGATGATCCAGGACCTCTCTCAAATCGTTATCGCTGAAGGGCTTTAGAAGATAACCGCTGACAAAGAGCTTAAAGGCTTCAAGCGCATATTCGCTGTAAGCCGTTACCATAACGAGATTTGTTTTCGGGCTGATACGCTTTGCCCTTTCGGCTATTTCAAGTCCGCTTTTGCCCCTTAAACGGATATCGAGAAAAGCGATGTCAAAACTGTTTTCTTTCAGCTTTTTTACGGCGTCCTCGTAATGATCCGATTCGCTGTATTCGTTTCCGGGCGAGATCCTTTCAAGCGAATCTTTCAATTCGTCTCTTAAATACGCCTCGTCATCAACGATGAGTATTTTCATTGACTTTACCCCTCAAACACCTTCATGGTAACAACGGTGCCTTTGCCTGTTTCACTTTTGATATCAAGCGTACCGCCGCACATTAAATTCAGCCTTTCCTTTGTGTTTTTGATACCGACGTGCTCTGTCTGCGTTTCGTCATCTAAAATATGTGTGTCGAATCCCGCGCCGTTATCCGAGATTTCGATTACGTGCGCTTTGCCTTTCCTGTACGTTTTTACGGTGATGATACCGGTATCAGCGCCGCCGGCTCTCAGTCCGTGCTCAAGCGCGTTTTCCACGATCGTCTGAACGGAAAACGGCGGAACACTGAAATCGTCGTCCTGAACGTCGAACACATATCGGATACTGTCCCCAAAGCGTTTTTGCTGCATATATGCGTAGTGTTTTACAAGGTCAAGCTCGCTTTTTACGGGAACGCAGTCTCCTTTGTTCATCAGATCCGTGCTGTCTCTGAGATAGCCTGCAAATTCTTCAACGGTTTCTACCGCCTCTTCCGGCGCCTTGCGTATCAAGTGCTTAATGACCGAAAGACTGTTGAATACAAAATGCGGTTGGATCTGACGGTTAAACAGCCGTATGCGTTCCTCTGCCAACTGCTTTTCTATTTCTATATTGTTCTGCACATATTCAATTTCAAACGTAATAAAGAGCGTCAATGCCGAGAGCACCATTGAGAGATAGGTGAACGATACGCCGTAGTGAAACGATTGTACCACGACCGCAATAACGGGAAGAATCAGATATACTAAAGCGGCGATCTTTTCAAATGTGTGCAGATATTGAAGATACTCCAGTACAACGCCAAAGGTGATTACGATACCGACAAACGCAATCATGCCCGGTAAAACACCGAACGCAAGGCGGTAGTATGTATTCCTTTCGTCAAACGTATAGATGAATTCGTGGAACAGATTGATAACGAGAAGTGTCGTTCCTATCACGAAAAGAGCCCATTCGATATATTTCCAGAAAAGGCCCCTGACGCCGGAACGCATCTCGAATATATGTGTGATAAACTCCGCAACAAGAGGCATTGTAAGAAAAGCGAAGAAAAAAGCCGCGAAGTTTGCAATGCGAACAATATAGAAGCCTGCTTCGCTCGGATCGCCGCGAAACAGCCAAGCTATAGCGTCGCTTATCATCAGTAATGCGGAAACGAGCATTAAAGCAATCATCTTATATGAAAGTTTTTTATTCCGGCTTCTGCTGATCCGGATAACGAATGCTGCGATCAGGCAGAAAAATGCGCCCCATAATTCAACTGCGCAATGGATGTATTGTAATGTGGTCATATCAGTTTTCCTTCACAGCCGACTCTTCTTTGTTTTTATAGTATTTAAAATGCCAAAGCAGAATCGGGATATAGGTAAGAGCAGGCAGGAAAAAGCCGAGATATTTGTAATCCGACTGCACCAGCATATTGAATATCCCGTGATAGATCATTGCCATTGTGAGCAGCGCAAAGGTACCGCAGAAAAACAGTTTTCTTTTCTTTTTGACAAAACATATCCCGTAACCTACCGCGACGGTGCATACGGCGTGCATCAGGGCCGTCGCAAAGCCCCTGATGATCGCCCATCCGATCGTAACGTTTTCAACGTTCTGAACGAGAACGACCATGTTTTCAAACATGGCGAAGCCTACGCCGGTCGCAAAGGCGATCGGCATGACACGGTCTCGGTCATTAGAGAAAACAACGGCATAGAACAGTACGGGGAGCGCCTTTACGATCTCTTCGCTGATCGGTGTGATCGTTGTTGTAACGTACAGTATATCGTCTTCGCACAGACCGAGCAGGATCGTGTTAAGCTCCGACACGAAAAGCGATACGAAAATGCCGATCAGCATATACCCGACAAGCAGACGCGAACGCTTCCGAAGCATCAGCGTCATTAAGGCAAGCGGCGTCACATGGCAGATAAAGATTATGTATACTAAATTGTCCATTTCTTTATCCCCCTTTCAGCCGAAATAATAACGCCGATCATAACTGATCCGATCAATACTCCCACGATCAGAATGCCGGTTTCATTGCCGAGACCGATAACGACCATTTCAGCCATACAAAGGAACGTATAGATCAGCGCCAGCAGATTATACCGCCTCAGGCACTTGATGATTCCCAGATCCACGTCCGGAAAGATCAGATGCTTTAAGTGGAAATAGCTTGCCTGCATCACGAATACGGTCACCAGAGCGGAAGCGATCTTCACGGATCTCGGCAGATCCGTAAACCAGACGAAGATGATATACAGAACCAAAGCGGCGACAGGCGCGGCAAGCGAGATCAGTCTGTATTTTATAAACTCCCTCGATCTGTCGTCCACAAGGCTGTCCATCGCGCCGAAGTTCGCGGAAAACAGGAACAGCAGACTTCCGATCACGCCGAAAACTCCAAGCTGAAATCCGTTGAACATATCGCCGCCGGTCAGCAGTCTTACCACCTGATAAAGCCGACCGAACGCCACGCATCCGACGGCGAGTGCGATCATTTGCGCATAAACAGCTTTTTTAGGCTTAAAAAACTTTATCATGCCATAAGTAAACCCTATAAAAGCGCAAATGCAGATAATGATATTGGCAATAAGTATCAGTTTCAATGGTACACCCCTCCATACTATAAACCTATCCGGTATTTAATAAGCCGCGCATCTGTTTCCATACTTATTTAAAGACGGTTATATACTCAACATCTTCCGTAAATTCAACTGTGATTTGCTCATCGGTTGAATAGTCTTCACCGTTTTTGGTCCATTTCGTAAATATCCAACCGTCGTGAGCTTTTGCTTTCATGGTATATGTTGCCGCTTCTGCTAAATTGAGTTGCGCGGTCTGAGTGGGATATTCTTCGTCAAATACGAGTTCTTCTCCCTCTTCAGCATAAGCAAACTCACCGTCACCTTCGGTATTGATTCTAACAGAAAATTTAGCTGTGTCTGCCATTTCATAATATTTGAAGATGTAAGTTTTTCCACTCTCAACTTCCATTTTTACATCCTTTTCGCCTTCTTCGGAAATGGTTACGACAAAAGGATTGTCCTTATCTTCGGGGTTTAAGTCGCCGTGGAGATTGCCACCCTTTGGGAAAAGGGTCCAACCATAAGACTCTTCACCGAATTGGCAGCCTACATACCAACCTTTTTCTTCGGAATCTTCAAGATAAGTTATGGTCAGCAAATTGCCGTCATCATCGGTAAAATAACCTTCACGAGTCCATTTCCCGTTTCCGCCACAGGCGGTAAGTGCCAAAAAGCATTAAAGCAGCCAAACTAATACAAATAATTCTTTTTATTTTTACGACCTCTACTCTCTTTTTTATACTGCCTAAAAGGCTGAAATAATAATATATTTCATTATATTATATCAAACCATTATCTCTAATACAAGATTTTTACAAACATTTTACTAATATTTCTTGCAAAGACCGATATAATTGGTTTATAATTATACAAATGATTAAAACACTATGCTTAAAGGGGATAATCAATATGAATGCTGAAAACAAATTTGCGAGAATTATGAGGAACACAGGCCCTGCGAGATTTTTTATTCCTGTCGGGATAATATTTATTGTGTTTGGAGTACTTATGCTCGGTTTCAAAACCGATAATTTTATTGAAACAACAGGGAAAATCACCGCTGTTACAGAGTGCCCGAAAGAAGCGGACGAAAATCAGCAGTATGATGTTGAGTTTACTTATACGGCAAACGGCAAAGAATACGAAAGCATTTTTCCGAATATGGAAGGCTCGTATACTGTGGGCGACAATATTACTATATACTATGACCCGGCAGATCCCGAAAAGATTACCAACAGCAAAATAGGCTTTCTTCCGCTGATTATCATTGTAGCCGGTGCAGCGGCTATAGTTTTCGGAATATATAAAACGACAACTGCATTCAAAAAAAGCCGTAAACTTGACAGCGAAATTCCCGGCGGTGCTTATGCCTCTGATGCCGAATTTGAAGGACTTAAAACCGCACCCGGCACAAACGAATATTATTGTAAGTTTGACGGTCAAACCTTCAAACCCGGCTATATAATCGAAGATCGGGACAGAAAAGTTTTGTTTGAAGGCAAAATGACAAAACAGGCACTTGTGGGCGCGCGGACTTTTGAATTCAATAACCATATAACCGGCAGCGTAAAGGAACATCAGGTCGGTCACACGACAACACAGAACTATAATGATGAGTTCTTCTCTGCAACATCCTGGTTTAAGTTTGACGGTGAAAACATCTGGAATCTTCTCCACTCGCGCGGTATCCGTATAAAGACAAATATGCGCAGTAAATTCCCGAATCTCGTTTATGAAGTCTCAAAAGACGGCAATCCTTTCACAGTAATCGAAACCAGCGGTAAATATGTGCATGAAGATGAAGCGGCGGAACATAAAATCAATATTCCGGTCGGAAGATATTATTACCGCTTCTGGACACAGTCAAGTGATATGGAGTCCCTTTTCCTCACAATCTTTGCAATTTCCGAAACAGAGCAGACAGTAGTTGAATAAGCGTTTGTTGTTTTATTAAAAATGGTAGAGTTGCTGACATGATCAAAGCGGAGTCGTTCAATACACGGCTCCGCTTTGATGTTATTCGGTTGATTCTTTTAAAAGCCTTACCGCAAGTGTGAATCCGCACTTGAATGCGGCGGCTTATGAAATAGAGTTCATTTCATTGACAGAAGTGTTGTATTTTTCCAGAAGTTCGAGTTGCTTATGAGAAAGTTCGTCTTCAAGCGTTTCTCGGTTTTTTGTCACGAGGCGAAGCAAGTTCCTATATTCCGCATTACCTTCAACAAACTGTTCGACTGGGCGAATGTTGCCGTACCATAAGTTTTCGAGTGTTGTCATATAAACAACACCTCGCTTTTCACGATTTCTTCGGCGCGGCCCCTGATGGAGTTCATGCGACACACCCATTCCATCTGATTTGTGGCTTTGAGTTGTTCGGTAATGCCTTCGGCTTGCTTCATACTGTCCACCAACTGAGAATACATATCCTCTGCCTGCCGGTCAATATCCTCAATGTGTTCTTTCAGTTTCCCTGAAAGCATAAGCCCGGAATATGTAACTCTCTTATGTTTATGCAGATAATCGTGATATATCATTCCGAATCTACCTACCTTTGGCGCTTCCGGTGCTTTCAGGCAAGGATAATAGTAATCGCCTACAAGTTCGTAATCAAGCCCGTTTTTTTCATCGTGAATAATCTTTTCCATCTTCAAATCCTCACTTTTTTCAACTTAGCTTTCATGGCTTTGACAAGTAACATATTGACATCGTCAATTGGCTTGTCCTCATCGAGATATTTTGACCGTGCCGTATTGATGCACCTAATCAATAATTGCCATTCGGCATCAGTCAAAAATAAAACCCGTTTTTGCTCACGCATACAATATCGCCTCCTATGGCACTATTGTACCAATAAGGAGGCGATGGGTCGAATGTATGAATAATAATCTTTGACTCTGTTTACGGCCTGTCTTTAAATCCTATTTCAACCGTCGGCACATTTAGAGAGTTCATAACGGATTTGAGTTATGGACTCTCGTTTTTTGTCTTTCACCTTTATTTTTTCATAAATTTATGCTATACTGTTTTCAGAAACGGAGGTGATACTGTGTTCGGTGCTGTTTACGGCGACGTGATCGGATCGCATTATGAAGTCCACTGCACGAAAAACTACAATTTTCCTTTTGAAAACGACAGCTCGTTTACAGACGACAGCGTTCTGATCGCAGCAGTCTGCAAAACGATTCTGAATGATCCCTCCGAAATCGGGCGGTTTGGCGTTCGCGCCCGTAGTTATCAATTTGCCGCACAGTACAGGCAGTTTTACTCCTATTTTCCGCACGCCGGATTCGGAAATATGTTTTCCGAATGGGCTAAAGAACCTTCTGCGAAGCAGAACAGAAGCTATGCAAACGGCGCGGCTATGCGCGTTTTTCCAATTGCTTACGCCTATAAAGATTTTACTCAAATGATGCTTCAGGTGAAAGCAAGCTGTTTGCCGACGCATAATCACCGCGAGGCGATCACAGCAGCGTCGGCTGTCGCCGCATCAGTCAGGATCGCGCTTGACGGCGGGTCAAAGGACGATATAAAAGAATATATCGAAGATCGGTTTTACGACATTTCGACGCCGCTTTCAACTTTACGGGAAAATCACGTCTTTGACAGCCGCGCATCATACAGCGTTCCACCGGCGATCATAGCATTTCTTGAATCACACGATTATGAAAGCGCGATCAGAAACGCAGTTTCGCTCGGCGGCGACGCAGATACGCAGGCGTGTATCGCCGGAGGTATCGCGGAAGCGTTTTATCATGAGATACCCGAACACATCAAACAGTTCTGTGATCGGAGGATCGATATTACGATCAAAAACGCCGTTCGCGAGTTTGAAAACAAGTATTGCAAATAGTCTTATGTATCGGAGCAGGTTCGCCTGCTCCTTTTTCCATCTTCTCAACATGAAATCTCGACCGGCGCCGGAGGCGATAACCCGGAGGTCGCAAAAGCCGTATGAGGTCTCCGCAACGGTCGAAAAACGCACGCGAACTCCGCCGAGCGCGGACGTTTTTCGGGCACCGCAAGGGGGGCTTTCGGAAACAAGCCGCAAAAAGCAAACCCTCCGGCACATTTTTATATTGAATTATTACTGTCTTTCTGTTATAATCGCAGTATGAAGATACTGATCACAACCGATTGTTATTTATTCAAAACGGGGGGCATTACCGCGTCCGTTCTGGCATTGTGCGCCGGTCTCCGGCGTCTCGGGCATGAAGTAAAAACGCTGTCTTCCTCAAACTGCAGCAAATCGTTCCGTAACGGCGACGACTGTTTTATCAAGTCTGTTCCCGCTTTCTACTATCCGGACATGCGCATGAGTTTTGCCGCACGCGGAACGCAGAAAAACATATGAGGAGGCAAAGGATGCGAAGAAACAGCATAAAATCCCCAAAGAAATACCTGATCGCGCTGGAGGAAACACGCAGTGTTGTTGCTCTGGCGGCAGGAATACTGATATTTGCCTGCGCTCTTGCGTCCATATTCGTAATGGCGAAGGACGATCAAGGCGCTTACGAATATCCTTTGCATTATTTTACCGTATGGGCGAATTTTTTGTCCGCCGTGGCGGCGGCGTTCATGATACCATACGCTGTCGAAGGCATCAAGGAAAAGAGATTTATCCTGCCCCGCTGGATCGTGCTGTTTCAGTACGCCGGCGCAAACAGTCTTGCGATCACGTTAGTTTCGGCGTTGACGATCATATTGCCCACACAAGGAGTTGGAGCGATTTCAGGCACTAACTTCTGGCTTCACATAATCACTCCCGCGCTCACAATAATCCTTTTTCAGTGTGTTGAAACGGGAGTTTCCTTCAAGCGCCCGGAATTACTGCTGACGCTAATACCTTATTGGGTCTATATGGCAGTCTACTTTTTTATGGTTATAATCATCGGAGAAAAAAACGGCGGATGGTCTGATTTTTACATGACGCAAGCGTTCTGGCCCGCCTGGGTATCCGCGCTGCTGATGACGGCAATAGGTTTCATTGTTTCGACGGTACTTCTCATTATCCATAACAAACGGACGGCGCAAAGCTGGGAACGTGTGAAAAAAATGTGGAGCGAAGACCTTGAGCCCGCGCAGCTGCTGATTGAAGCCTTTGGGCTTGGCAGATACATGGGAGCAAAATATACCGATGGCGGGTTAGCCATACCGTTTGATATTTTTAGGGTCATGTCCAAACAATATGACATACCGCTTGATAAACTGACCAAAGCTTATGTAAAAGGCGCCTTAGACGCCTGTGAGGAGAGGAACTCAAAATGAAGCAAAACATTTTTTGGATGGACAAAGACGCCTACAACGCCATTGGCGGAACGGGGTTTTCCTGCTTCTCCCTCCCCCACCTTTTATGGCTGGCGGTCCTGCTGACCGGCATATTGCTTTTCGTCTTCCTATACCGCAGGGCGAAAAACGGGCGGCGAAAGGATATTCGAAAAGCCGTCGCGCTCTTTCTCATTTTATTCGAGATCGCGAAGCAATGCATCGTGGGGTTGACGGGCACTTCCGCGGCGACGCATTTACCGCTACATATTTGCAGTTTCGCGGAATACGCGATCCTGATTGACGCGCTCTGGCCGGAAAACCGCTTTTTGGGGTCGCTTCTCTGCTACGCGTTCCTGCCGTCGGCATTTATGGCATTGCTCTTCCCTACCGCCACTGCCTATCATCCGCTCAGTTTTTTCGCGATCCATCATTTTATCCTGCACGCCGGCATAACGGCGTATATAATCGCGCGGTATTCCTCCGGCGAGATCCGCAACAACTATAAGGGTATATGGACGACGTTTCTCGCGATCGCCGTACTGATCCTGCCGATCTACTATATAGACGCGGTGTTTGACGAGAACTTTGTGTTCCTTATGGATCACGGCGACAATCCTGCTCTCAAATTCATTTGGGATCTGTCCGGCGGGAGCGGGGGCATTGCATATATTATAGGTCTTGGTGTGCTTGTTCTTATCGTGTTTCACATCACCTACGGAATTTTTGCAGCGGCAGAAAAACTTGGAAAACACACATTGCGGCACTGAGTTCGCTGAAGAGGATATGGTTTTATAACTAAAGAAAAACCGGGCAAACCGTTTTGCCGGTTGATCGCAAAACTCCCGATGTCCTAAGGACATCGGGAGTTTTCTTTTATGAGAAGTGTCAGGCTCGTTTCTATTGTTCTCAATTCTCAAAATAAAATAAGCGCGTCATTTGACGATCAGATCATTCAGATCCTTTTCTTTATTCAGCACGTTCAGGTCTATGTATTTTTCCCCGCCGCTGTATCCTTCCAAAAGGCCTCTGTTAAGATACTGCCAAATATACCAGTCGCCTTTATAGTTCCAGCGCAGCGGCGTATACAGGCTCGAGATCCACACTTTATATTTTCCGGAGAACTCTTCAAGATACTTCTCGTAAATATCCGATCTGGTATAGATCATAGGTTTCGTTCCGTACCTGTCTTCCAGCGTATTCAGAAAAACAGTCAGTTCCCGGATCACGTCTTCTTTCGCAGGAGGGTTTTCCTCCTTATCGCCATAGTATTCCACGTCGACCACCGGCAGGAGCTGTCCTTTGACATCCTCCCCCACCGTATTGATAAAATTCTCCGCCTGAGAACTGCCGGCGCTGTCATACGAGAAAAAGTGGTACGCGCCGAACAAAAGATCCGCGCTCTCCGCGTTTTTCCGGTTTTCCTCAAACATTTTATCCTGATGGGTGCTGCCTTCCGTGGCTTTGATATAAACAAATTCGATATTCTGCCCTTTGAGTTTCTCCATATCGACATTTCCCTGATAAGAGGAGATATCAACGCCGATCGTACTTTTGTTCTCATTGACAAACCATTTATTGATGAATATGATCTTTTTCTTTGCCAGGACGAACACCGTAAGAAAGGCCAGAAGCAATATAACGACAACGGAAATAAGGGCTGTTAAGATCTTTTTCATAATCATTCTCCAAACTTTATCTATTCCCTTCTTTTCGAAAAAAGCACTGTGACTGCTCGGAAAATTAATTATACATCATCTTTCCCGAAAAAACAACCTGTTTTATCCCGTAACGCGAATTTCTCCCCAAAAAAGAGATTCCGATCGCGGCAAGTATCTTATCTGCGCCGCAGGGCCCGCTTTCTTTTTGAAAAAGCGCTTGTAAATACGTGCGTGATATGTTAGTATATTTTTACAGGACGGTTTATTAAAAACCGTATACGGTAACAAAAAGATCGGAGTGATAAAGGTGTTTTATATAAGGTCATTGGGTGAGTTTTGCGCCAGCAACAAACGAGACGACGAAAAACGCAACGCCGGACTTACAACGCCCGAAGGGATCCGCCGCTTTGACAATATTCGTTACGGCGAGAATGAAAGAAATCTGCTGGATGTTTACCGCCCGAAGGATCGCGACGGAAAACTGCCGGTGATCGTAAGCATACACGGCGGCGGCTGGGTTTACGGAGATAAAGACATCATGCAGTATTACTGTATGAGCCTTGCCGAAAAAGGATTTGCCGTGGTCAACTTCAGTTACAGGCTCGCGCCGGAGTACAAGCATCCGGTCCCGCTTGAGGACGCGAACAAGATCTTTTACTGGGTATTTGAAAACGCAGATACTTACGGCTTTGATACCAATAACATTTTTGCCGTGGGCGACAGCGTCGGAGCGAACATATTGGGCTTGTATTGCTGTCTCTGTGTTGACCAGAACTACGCGAAAAAAATGTCCATCCAGCCGCCTGACGGCTTTGTGCCGAGGGCTGTCGCTTTAAACAGCGGACTATACCGCCTGGTGCGCGGGGAGGAAGATCTGCTCGATTCTCTCGCGGAGGCGTATTTCCCCAACGGCGGCACGGATAAGGAATATTCTTATATCACCCTCAGTGAACGCGTAAATTCTCATTTTCCGCCGTGTTTTGTCATGACAGCTTTGGGAGATTTCCTGAATCGCCAGGCAAAGCCGTTTTATGATCATCTCCTGTCGCTTGGAGCCAGGGCGGAATATCACTGCTACGGTGATGAAAAAGACGGGCTCAAGCACGTGTTCCATATTGATATCCGCCTTCCCCAGGCGAGGAAATGCAACGAGGATGAATGCTCGTTTTTCTTAAATCAAATTGAAAGGGATCACAAATGACACAAATCGAAAGAATGAAAAAGGGTCTGGTATACGATACCTGCGATAAAGAAATAATGGAAAAACAGCATCCGTTTCAGGAAAAACTGTGGGAATTCAACCAGCTCAAGCCCTGTGAACACCGTGAAAAAGAAGCCTATATGAAAGAGGTCTTTGCCGAGTGCGGAGAGGGATGCTATATCGAATTGCCGTTTCGCGCGAGCTGGGGCGGGAGCCATATTCATTTCGGCAACGGCATCTACGTAAATTCCAACGTAATGTTTGTCGACGACGGGCACATTTATGTCGGCAATCGGGTGCTGATCGGACCCAACGTCGTTATCGCGACGGCGAACCATCCTCTGGATCCGGAACTCAGAAGGTATGAAATGCAATATAACAGGGATGTCCATATCGGAGAAAACGTTTGGATCGGAGCCGGCGCGATCATCTTGCCCGGCGTACATATCGGCAAAAATTCCGTGATCGGCGCGGGCAGCGTCGTCACGCGCGATATCCCTGAAAAAGTATTGGCCGTGGGCACCCCTTGTCACGTTGTCAGAGAGATCGGCGAGCGTGATCATGAATTCTACTCCCGGCAGGACGACAGGATAGACTGGGAGAGCCTGTCCGGAATATGCGCGGCGAAAAGCAAACTCCCGAAGTTTCAATAATGGCGCTTATGATATCTGATGGTTATCGGAGGGTAATATGATCGATATTCTTACCAAAGAATTCGGGCAGACAAAAGAAGGAGACAAGGTAACTTCATTTGAACTGCGCAGCAGGAATGGCGCCCGCGTCAGTATCCTTGATTTCGGATGTACGATCCAAAGCGTCATTGTCCCCGATCGCGAAGGTACGCCTACCGACGTTGTTCTCGGATACGATGATATCGCGTCGTATGAAAACGGATCATGCTATTACGGCGCGGTGGTGGGACGATACGCCAACAGAATAGGAAACGCGCGTTTTGTTCTTGACGGTAAAGAATACCTGCTTGAAAAGAGCAGCGGGGAAAGCAATCACGTTCACGGCGTTTTCAATAAAAGGATGTTTGAAGCGTTTACGGATGACGGGGCGTTGATACTTCAATATGTCAGTCCTGATATGGAGGAAGGCTATCCGGGGAACCTCAGTGTCGAGGTCCGTTATGATCTGCGCGAGGACAACTCGCTGGAAATCACGTATAAAGCGACAACTGACGCGCCAACCGTACTGAACCTTACAAATCACAGTTATTTTAACCTGAACGGTCAGGACGGCTCAACGATCCTTGATCATAAGTTGCAGTTAAACTGCGGTCATTTTACGGAATACGAAAAATCGTTCGCGCAGACCGGAAAAATCATTTCCGTCGATCATACCCCGCTCGATTTCAGAACGGAGCAAATCATAGGGGCTCGTTTCAATGATGATTATCCGCAGTTCAGATTATGCACGGGCTACGATCACAATATGATCCTTGACGGAGCGGAAGGCGGGCTGAAACCGATCGGCTGGGCTAAAAGCGAAAAGACCGGCATTTGTTTAGAGGCTTTCACCACCGAACCGGCCATTCATTTCTATTCCGGGAATTATATGCACTTTGACCCCGTGTCAAAAGGAAAAAACGGTATCCGCTATCCCAAAAACGGCGGTTTTTGCCTGGAAGCGCAGCATTATCCCGACTCCGTCAATCATCCTCATTTTCCAAGTACCGTCCTGCGGCCGGGCGAAATATACAGTCAAAAAACAGTATATCGGTTCAAATAGAAAGGCAATAAACCGGTTTTTAAAAAAGCGAAGCGGCGCCGGACCCCAATAGAGGGGTCCGGCGCCGACGCTTTTATTCGTTTTTTCTTCTTTCTTGCCGGGTCAGCCGACCATTGCTTTCATACGGGCTTTGTACT
>LVAN01000017.1 GCA_001604045.1 Clostridiales bacterium Firm_08
CGATCAGACAAAGCCGCAAAACGCAGGAAACCTGGCGGTTTTCAAGGCTTTGCGGCAAAGGGTGGCGGAAATTTTACCTTTCAAAACCGCTTTGTCCTTATCGCGGGTCAGCCAAATACGACCAACGCGTTTTTCGGCGGATATGATAACACTAACATTATACATCTATTGAACAGCAAAAGCAATATTTTTTCAACACGCGGACATACATTTTAAATATAAACAGGTTTGTTTGACGTTCAAGGCCGCGAAAAACCGTCGGGAAACGGTTCCCTGACGGTCAGGTCCCGATCGTGACGCGGACCGCGCGGCCGGAAAAAATCAAAAAAGTATTGACATACGGAAAAAAACAGTGTACTATATAAACGGTTAGCGGATGCTAACAAATGAAAGCGCCCGGGGCGCTTTCAAAAAGCCAAACAGTTAGCGCGTGCTAACAAACAGAAAGGCGGGAGGTGATGGGAAATGATGCCGCTTTGTCTGGCGGATACCGGGCGGCCGGTCACGGTGCTTCGTATCGGCGGCGGAGGGGAGATCAAACGCCATCTGGAGGATCTCGGATTTGCCGTGGGCGGTGAAGTGACGGTCGTCAGCACGCTGGCCGGCAACGTCATCGTCAAGGTCAGGGAGAGCCGCGTGGCGATCAGCGAGGCGCTTGCCCGCAAAATTATGGTTTGAACGAGGAGGAGAAACAATGAAAACACTTAAAACGACGGGGATCGGGGAGACGGTCCGGGTGGTGAAACTCCACGGCGAGGGCGCCGTCAGGCGACGCATCATGGATATGGGCATCACCAGGGGCGTGGAGATATACGTTCGCAAGGTCGCGCCGCTGGGCGATCCCGTTGAGATCAAAGTGCGCGGCTACGAACTGTCTCTGCGGAAAGCCGACGCGGAAATGATAGAGGTGGAATGATTTTTTTGCGGCTCATTGTTAGCGATTGCTAACTGAAAGGAGAAAGATATGAGTATCAGGATCGCCCTCGCGGGCAACCCGAACAGCGGCAAAACGACGCTGTTCAACGCGCTGACCGGTTCCAACCAGTTCGTCGGCAACTGGCCGGGCGTCACTGTGGAGAAAAAGGAAGGGAAACTCAAAAAGCGGGACGGCGTCATCATCACGGACCTTCCGGGCATCTACTCGCTGTCCCCCTATACGCTGGAGGAGGTCGTGGCGAGGAATTACCTCGTGGGCGAGCGCCCGGACGTTATCCTCAACATCGTGGACGGCACAAATCTCGAGCGGAACCTGTATCTGACGACCCAACTCACGGAACTCGGCATCCCGGTCGTCGTTGCCGTCAATATGATGGATATCGTCAGAAAGAACGGCGACAACATCGACGCGGCGGAACTGTCCCGCCAGCTCGGCTGTAAGGTCGTGGAGATCTCGGCGCTGAAAGGCACCGGCATCAAAGAGGCGGCGCAGGCGGCGATAGACGCCGCGAAAAACGGAAAGACCGTGCCGATGCACACCTTCTCCGGCCCCGTGGAGCACGCCATCGCGCACATCGAGGAGGCGGCGGTCCACGCCTTGCCGGAGGAACAGCAGCGCTGGTATGCCATCAAAGTGTTCGAACGGGATGAAAAGGTGCTGGAAACGCTGCGTCTTGCCAAGGCGGTAGAAGAACACATCGAAAAGGACATCGCCGCGGCGGAGAAAGAACTGGACGATGACGCCGAAAGCATCATCACCGGCGAGCGGTACGTATATATCGCCTCGGTCATCAAGGCGTGTTACAAAAAGAAAAACACGGCGGCGCTGTCCGCCTCGGACAAGATCGACCGGGTCGTGACCAACCGCTGGCTGGGGCTCCCGATCTTCGCGGTCATTATGTTTCTTGTGTATTACGTTTCGATGGTCGGCGTCGGCGCCGCCGCGACGGATTGGACGAACGACGGTCTGTTCGGCGACGGCTGGCACCTGTTCGGCATCGGCGCGTCGGCGTATGAGGATCACGCGGAGGCGATCGGCGTTTTAAACGGCTACGCGGACGCGACGGAAAACGTAACGCTTGCCGCGGCGCTTGACAGTGAGGCGGAGGACTACGATCCGTCCGCCGCCGTCCGTGCGGTCGGGGCGGCGGCCGCGGCGATCGGCGATGATGAGACGTTCACCTATCAGACGGAGGACGAGGAAACGCTGGAGACGGGCGAGGAGACCGTCACCGGCGCCGATGTTAAGGAAGCGGCGGCGCTGTTCGCCGAAAATCTGGGCAAGGCGGATGATCCCGCCGAATTCGGCGTGTGGGTGCCGGGCATCCCGGTACTGCTCGGCGATCTGCTGGAAAAGATCGGCACCGCCGACTGGCTGAGCGGGCTGATCCTTGACGGCATCGTCGCCGGCGTCGGCGCGGTGCTGGGATTTGTGCCGCAGATGCTGGTGCTGTTCCTGTTCCTCGCCTTCCTGGAAGCCTGCGGCTATATGTCCCGTATCGCTTTCGTACTGGACCGGATATTCCGCAAGTTCGGTCTGTCCGGAAAATCCTTTATCCCGATGCTGGTCGGCACCGGCTGCGGCATCCCCGGCATCATGGCGTCGCGCACCATAGAGAATGAACGCGACCGGCGGATGACCATCATGACGACCACCTTCATCCCCTGCGGCGCGAAGGTGCCCTTCATCGCGATGATCGCGGGCGCGATATTCGGCGGCAGCGCGTGGGTGGCGACGAGCGCGTACTTCATCGGTATGGCGGCGATCATCGTTTCCGGCGTCATGCTGAAAAAGACGAAAATGTTCGCGGGCGATCCCGCGCCCTTTGTGATGGAACTGCCCGCCTATCATCTGCCGACCGTCGGCAACGTACTGCGTTCGATGTGGGAGAGAGGCTGGTCCTTCATCAAAAAAGCGGGCACCATCATCCTGCTCTCCACCGTCGTCGTGTGGTTCCTTTCCTTTTTCGGATGGGCGGACGGGACGTTCGGGATGCTGGAGGAGGATCAGCTCGACGCCTCGATCCTCGCAAAGATCGGACAGGGCGTCGCCTGGATATTCGCGCCGCTCGGCTGGGGCAACTGGCAGGCGGCGGTGGCGTCGGTCACCGGGCTTGTCGCCAAGGAAAACATCGTCGGCACGATGGGCATACTGTACGGTTCGGGCGAGATTTCCGCCTGGCAGGCGCTGGCGCAGCATTTCACCGCGATCACCGGGTTTTCCTTCCTGGTGTTCAATCTGCTTTGCGCGCCGTGTTTCGCGGCGATCGGCGCCATCAGGCGGGAGATGAACAGCCGTAAATGGACGTGGTTCGCCATCGGCTATCAATGCGGTTTCGCGTATCTGATCGCGATGATGATCCGGTATTTCGGGGATCTCTTTACCGGCAACATCACCGGCGCGGGCGGCGTGATCGGGCTTGCCGCCTCTGCCGCGGCGCTTTGCGGAATGATATATATGCTGTTCTTTAAAAAGTACACCGAGGCGACCAAACTTACGAAAAAGATATAAAGAAGGGATCTGTATGGTACACTGGATCGCGGAAAACGGCGCTTCCGTCGTTGTGGGCGCGGTTCTCGTCCTCATTGTGGCGGGTATCCTTTACGGACGCCTTAAGGCGCGCCGCGCCGGCAAAAGCACCTGCGGCTGCGGGTGCGACGGCTGCCCGATGAGCGGGACCTGCCGCGGAAAAGAATAATAGGAAACCGGCTCTCTTGTACAAGAGAGCCGGTTTCAGCGTGTCAAAGAACCTCTTTGACACGCTGACAGACTGCAAAAAAGGAAGTTGCATTGCACCGAGCCGTTCTCGTCGGCGTACGTGGGTACGGTAGAGAGCGGATCGGTGGAAAACAGAGAAAAGCCTTGCAGAGCAAGGCTTCCTTGATTGAGAACATTTGTTTTCCTCTGTTTTGATTTTAGATCTTGAGCTTTACTGAAAAACGAAACTGTTTGAAATTTTGTTTCTGTTTCTCTGTGGTGAAACGACTTTTTTGACAGTCTGGAACCGGCTCTCTTGTACAAGAGAGCCGGTTTATTATACTTCTGTCAGCGCGGCGGGGAGATCCCGCGGGTCGTCAAGGATGACCGACGCGCCGTTTTGTTCGAGATCGGCGCGGTCGCGAAATCCCCAGGTGACGCCGACGGTATACAGCCCGGCGGCAACGCCGGTGCGAACGTCGATGGAGGAGTCGCCGACGAACGCCGCCTCCGCCCGGGAGGCGCCGAGCCGCGGCAGGATGTCCAGCGCCGCCGCGGGATCGGGTTTGAGCGCGTGGCGGCCGTCGTCCCCCTGCACGATATCGAAAATTCCGGGGAAAAACTTTTCCACAATGGCGAGAGCGGGACCCTGCGGTTTGTTGGTCAGTACCGCCAGCCGCACGCCCCGCGCCCTGAGCGCGGCGAGCGCCTCGGGGATGCCGTCATAGGGCGCGAGTTTGTAGATCGGACAGGCGTTGTACGCCTCGCTGTAAGAGGTAAAGATCTCGTCGAAGCGGGAGGTGTCCCCGCTCTCCCGCAGACTGCGCTCGATCAGGCTTTTCGCGCCGTCGCCGGTGAACCGGCGCACCGCGTCCCGCGATATTTCCCGCCGTCCGAAACGGCGGAGCGTCAGATTGACGAGATGCGTAAGGTCTGTCAGCGTGTCGACCAGCGTGCCGTCCATATCGAAAATTACGGCTTTGATCATTTGAAGTTTGCCTCCACGTAGGTATCTGTGACGATGGTGCCTTTTTCTCCCTCATAGACCGCGTTTTCCTCGTCGTGGATGTGGATGCCGGTCAGAAAGCCGTTCTCGATGGTATAGACGCGGGTGTGCGTGGTGATGATGCGCTTGAGTTTAGTCGTGTTTTTGATGGAAAGAGAGGTCAGTTTATCGGGATGGAAGGCGACGGTGATCACCGTTTTGCCGTCCGCCGTCTCCGAGCGGATATCCGCGACGGACGCCTCATGGAATTTGAAATTGGCGTCCATACGGAACAGCGTCAGATTGGATATGGGGTTGGTGCTGTGGGAAAGGTAGTTGCCGAACTCGTTGTTTTCCGTGCCGTCGGCGGCGTACACCTTTCCGTCTTTCGTCTCGTATTTGTCGGTGACGTTTCCGTCCTCGTCCAGCGCGGTAAAGACAAAACCCTCACTGCCGTCCCCGGCGACGGTATAGTCGTAAGTATACCGCTCCGTCACGGTCTTGTGCTGAATGGCGGCGTCCTCGCAGACGACGCGGACGTCGTAGTGTCCGGCGGTCTGCGTGATATTCTGCCGCACGGCGTCAAGGTAAGCGGTCTTTGCCGCCTCCGTCGCCGCTGTCTTTTCATAGCCCACATCGGCGCAGCCGGAAAACAGCAGCAGCACCGTGATCGCGATACAAATCATCTTTTTCATTTTTATCACCCCATGATATTATAAAAGATTTTGTGGAAAAATACAATACGATATGGTAAAATAAATCAAGAGGTGATAAAAATGAAAAAAGTGTTGGCGATCTTTTTGTGCGCGGCGCTGCTGCTGGCGGGCTGCGCTTACGATAAGGACCACGACGGCGGCTACAAACCGCGGGGCGGCGATCTGCCCACGACGGCGACGGCGGAAAAGGACAGCGCGGCGTTCGTCGCGGCGGCGCTGATCGAGGCGGGGCAGGTCGCCAGAGACGTTTACGAACTGCGCCCCGTCGGGGACGCGCTGGAGGCGGTGTATCTGCGCACCAACGGCGTCGGCGTTGAGATCTACAAGTACGCCGAGGACAGCGAAACGCTGGCTTATGTGCGCAAAAACGGGAAATATCCCCTGCGGGACGACGCGGGGACGCTGCTGGCGGAAAAGCGGGCGGCGACCAACGGCCACTTTGTGCTGATGATCCCGAAGGATGAAAACAGCAAGGGTGAGGATATCACCAAACTCAACGATAGGCTGGAACAGCGCTTTTTGGAACTGGAACTTTAAACCGCGTGAGCGGTATGGGTTTCGTGCCGCTCGCCTTGCCGGAACAAAATCTTTCTTGCCTTCCTCTGACGAGGAAGGTGGACCGGCGGCGAAGCCCATCGGGACGGAAGGAGAGATAACGAAACATATCATTGGCGGTATCTCTCCCTCAGTCAGCTCCCTCGTCAGAGGGAGCCGAGGAAAACGTCTGTCACATCGGGAGCCCTACAAAAAACCATTCTGTGACGGGCGTGTGATTGAAAGGAGAAAAGAAAATGAAACGCAGGGTCTTTGCTGCGGCGCTGGTCATTGCGCTGTTGTGCGTTTTTTCCGGATGTCAAAAGAACGGCGGCGGAACTTTAATAGATCCGGAGATCGCGTCGCTTGTTTCGGAGGTCGGCAAGACGCTTGAGGATCTGCGCAGTCAACACCCGACGTATGACTACCTGCATCTTGACGGATATAATTTTTCCGCCGAATGTTTCGGCACCCCGAGCGGGCCGTTCGCGTATATTTTTTTCGGAACGCAGTCGGGGCCGGGGATCGAGGATATGGCGTCCAAGTACGAAAAACAACTGAGATGCGCCGGCGTCTACACAACGGTGGAAAAGGCCTTTCCGTCTGTAGCGGACACGCCTGTTTCGGTGGAGGACTTCCTCGCTTCCGTCGGACAGGATGTCAGCAAGTCCGAAAACGTGGATTTCTGGTACGGTTGGGTCTTCTTTGAGTATGAGGGCTACTCTTTTGCCGTCAATACCAAAGGCGGGAACGCCGATGATACATACGCCGTTCCCAAAGTCAAGATCGAGAAGGGACTTTCGATGATCTTGCTTGATAAAACGGTTTGGTCGGCCAATGACGTACTTTATGATGAACTTTATGATGAACTGACGAAGGTGAAATATGAGACCGGCACCGTGGAGGTGCCGACGGAGGGCGCCAAGGTGTACGAAGACGGCGTGATCTCCGACGCGGACACCGCCAAAGCGGTGGCGGACGTCATTGTGACGAATCCGTCCGCTTACGGCCGCGTTACCGTCACCGAAGATCCCGAAAACCGCCGTTGGGCGGTGGACTACGGTCCTGCCGACGAGCATACGGACGGCGGCTGTATCACGGTCGTGTTATCCCGGGATACCGGCGAGATCCTCGCCGTCGTCCCCGGGGAGTAGAACGCCATAATAGAAAAGCCTGCTAAGCGAACGCTTAGCAGGCTTTGTCCTTGGCGTTTATTCGCACTCGCAGATGTTTTTGCGGGTCTGGAGGATGGAGGAGGGGGTGACGGAGAACTCGTCCAGTCCCCACTCGACGAGTTTCGGGATGAGGTTGGGATCCGCCGCCGCCTCGCCGCACATACCGACCATGATGCCGGCGGCTTTGGCGTTTTTGATGGTCATCTCGATGGCGCGCAGCACGGCGGGCTGTTCGGCTTTATACAGATGGCTGACTTTAGCGTTGCCGCGGTCCACCGCCATGGTGTAGCCGGTCAGATCGTTGGTGCCGATGGAGAAAAACGCCGCTTCCTTCGCGAGAAGGTCGGAGATCAGCGCCGCGGAGGGCGTTTCGATCATCACGCCGACCGGCGCCTCGCGGAACGCCGCGCCCTCGGCTTTCAGTTCGTCCATACATTCTTTCAGCATCGCCTTGGCGGCGACGACTTCCTCTACCGTCGTCACCAGCGGCAGCATGATCTTGATATTGCCGACCGCCGAGGCGCGCAGCAGGGCGCGAAGCTGTACCTTATAGAGTTCGGGGTTGTCCAGACAGTAGCGGATGGCGCGGTGGCCGAGGAAGGGGTTTTCCTCTTTGTCGATGGCGAGATAGTCGATGGCTTTGTCGCCGCCGACGTCCAGCGTGCGGATGATGACCTCCTTGCCCGCCATCAGCCGGGCGACCGTCGCGTAGGCCTCAAACTGTTCCTCCTCTGTCGGCGCGTGGTCGCGGTCCATAAACAGGAACTCGGTGCGGAACAGACCGATGCCCTCGCCGCCGTTCTGCAGGACGTTCTGGGCGTCCTCCGCTTTGCCGATGTTGCCGTAAACGTGCTTGACGGCGCCGGAGCGGGTGACGGTGGCCTTGCCGAAAAAGGACTTGAGACCCTCTTTTTCTTTCAGGTAGGCGGCTTGTTTCTCGCGGTATTCCTCCGCCTCTTTTTCCGACGGGCGGGGGAACACCTTGCCCTTGAAGCCGTCCACGATGACCTCCTCGCCGTCGGCGAGGATCGTTGTCGCGTCCTTGACGGACAGCGCGGCGGGAATGCCCATCGCGCGGGCGAGGATGGCGCTGTGGCTGGTGACGCCGCCCACCTCGGTGATGATGGCGGCGACGTTTTCCTTGCGGATGCGGCTGGTCATCGAGGGGGTGAGATCTTTCGCGACCAGCACGGTGCCGGCGGGAAGCGCCCCGATATCCACCGTGCGCACGCCCAGCAGGATCCGCAGCAGACTGTCCTTGACGTCCTTGACGTCGGAGGCGCGCTGGCGCATCATCTCGTCCTCAACGCCCGCGAACATATCGTAAAACATGGTGCAGACGGTGTCCGCCGCGCTCTCCGCGACGGCGCCGCCGTCGATCAGATCGTTCATCTGGGAGAGCATAAAGGGATCGGCGAGCATCGTGAGATGCCCTTCGAGGATCTCCGCCTCTTTTTCACCGGCGCTCTGTTTGAGGGAGGCGATCATCTCGTTAGTTTCCGCCGTAAACGCCTCCACCGCGCGGGCAAGCCTTGCTTTTTCTTCTTCCGCGCCGGCGTAGCGGACCGCCGAATAGTCGAGGGTCACGTCCTCGATGATGACCGCTTTGCCGATGCCGTAGCCCTGGGAAGCTCCTATACCTTGTAACATAATACTGTTCCTTCCTGTGGTTTCGGGCGGACTTTCGTCCGCCCGAAATCACATTAAAATTACTCTTCGCCGAAACCGCTCTCGATCATCGAGGCGGCCTCCGCCATCATCGCGGCCTCGTCCGGGCCGTCGCAGATGACGGTGATGTCCGAGCCGCACTTGATGCAGGCGGACATCAAAAGCATGATGCTTTTGGCGTTGACGGATTTTTCACCGCATTTGATGGTGATGTCCGAGGCGTATTTGCCCATGGCGGTGACGAACTGCTGCGCCGGGCGCATATGCAGTCCCATTTTGTTTTTGATGGTAAAATCTTTGGATATCATTTTGCGTCCTCTTTTCTTTAGGCGGATTTCTTTTCTTTGTTCTTTTTGAGCAGGGCGAGCATCAGCGCGCCGGCGATCGAGCCGGCGATCAGCGCGGCGATGTAGCCGAGCGGATTTTCAACGACCGCGAAGGTAAAGATGCCGCCGTGCGGCGCGGGGCACGCGCAGGCGAACAGAGAACTGACGGCGCCCGCGACACCCGCTCCCACCATACAGGACGGGATGACGCGCAGCGGATCCGCCGCGGCGTAGGGGATGGCGCCTTCGGTGATGAAGCAGAGACCCATCAGATAGTTGACGGGACCGTTTTTGCGTTCCTGCGCCGTCCATTTGCTCTTGTTGAAGGTGGTGGAAAGGGCGATGGCGATGGGCGGGACCATACCGCCGATCATGACCGCCGCCATGATCCAGGTGTTGCCGTCCGCGATCGCCGCGGTGCCGAATACGTAGGCGGCTTTGTTGAAGGGACCGCCCATATCGATCGCCATCATCGCCGCCAGGACGATGCACAGCACGAGTTTGCTGGAGTCACCGAGGTTGGTCAGGAAGGTGGAAAGACCGTTGTTGAGCAGACCGACGACGGGGTTGACGAGCAGCATCACAAGACCTATCAGCAGGGTGCCGAGCAGGGGATAGATAAAGACCGGTTTGATGCCGTCCATGGATTTGGGCATCCACTCGAACGCTTTTTTGAGCACCAGCATCAGAAGTCCCGCGATAAATCCCGCGAACAGCGCGCCGAGGAAACCGGATACGGCGCCGCCGTCACCGACGAGGTTTTTGTTGTCGATCAGAGACTTGAAGGTGAAACCGTTGGCCGCGATATAGCCGCCGACGATACCGGGCAGCAGACCCGGACGGTCCGCGATGGACATTGAGATGTAGCCCGCGAGGATGGGAAGCATAAAGGCGAACGCCGCTTTTCCGATCCAGAACACCGTGGCGGCGACGGGATGGGTAAATCCGAAAGTGCCGCCGACGTTGGCGTTGCCCGCGATGGTGTCGATGAGAAAGCCCAGCGCGATCAGCACGCCGCCGCCCACGACGAAGGGAAGCATATGGGAGACGCCGTTCATCAGATGTTTATAGACCTTGCGGCCGAAACTCTCTTTTTCCGCGCTGTCGTCGGCGTCGTCCGCCGCGGCGTCCGCGTGGTAGACCGGGACTTTGCCGTCCAGGACCTTTTGGATGAGTTCCTCCGGTTTGTTGATGCCGCTGGTGACCGAGGTTTTCAGCACCGGTTTGCCGTCAAAACGCGCCATTTCGACGTTGCGGTCGACAGCGCAGATGATGGCGTCGCAGTCCGCGATCTCTTTTTTGGTCAGCACGTTTTTCGCGCCGCCCGAGCCGTCTGTTTCTACTTTGATGGAAATGCCCATCTTTTCCGCCGCCTGCTGTAAGGCTTCCGCCGCCATATAGGTGTGGGCGATGCCGGTGGGGCAGGCGGTGACGGCGAGGATCTTATATCCCGCGTCTTTGACCTCTTTCTTCGGCGCCTCGTCGGGATATTTGGCGGCTTCCGCCGCGTCGATGATGGAGAGATATTCCTCCGGCGTTTGCGCCGCGCGGAGTTTGGCGCAGAAATCGGGATCCATCAGAAGCACCATCAGACGGGACAGGATCTCCAGATGCAGATCGCCGTCCAGCGGCGCCGCGATCATAAACAGGATGTCCGACGGTTTGCCGTCCGGCGCGTTGTAATCAACGCCGCCCGGGACGGTGATCGCGGAAAGACCGGGCGTTTTCACGCTGTCGCTTTTCGCGTGGGGGACGGCGATGCCCTCACCGATGGCGGTGGAGCCCTGTCCTTCTCTCGCGAGGATCGCCGCTTTGTAGGCGTCCTTGTCGGAGAGGTTGCCGACCGCGTCGTGCAGACCGATCAGTGTTTCGATCGCCTCGTCCTTGGAATTTGCGGGGGAGTTCAGAGAAATTGCTTCTTTTTTCAACAAATCAATAATTCTCATACTTTGCCTCCTTTTTATTTTAATTTGTCAAAAACTTCGTCAATGTCGCGGCGGTCGGCCAGCCCTTCGGTGAACGCCGTGGCGCTCCCGCAGGCGGCGCCCAGCCGCAGCGCGTATTCGTAATCGCCTTTTTGCAGATATCCGGCAATAAATCCGCCCACCATACTGTCGCCGCAGCCGACGCTGCTGACGGCTTTGCCCGGCACGACGCCGACGGTGTGTACCTTGTCGTTTTCGTCCACCAGCAGGGCGCCGTCTCCCGCGCGGGAGACAAGAACGTTGCGCGCGCCCCGCTCCCGGAGTTTTCTCGCGTAAAAGACGATGTCCTCCTCCGTTTCGGTCCTGACGCCGAACAGATCGCCCAGCTCGTGATGGTTGGGCTTGATGAGGAAGGGTTTATATTTGAGGGATCCGAGCAGCAGCGCGCCCGTCGTGTCCACGACGAAACGAACGCCCCTGCCGTCAAGCTGCCGCAGCATCCGTTCGTAGATGTCGGGCGGCAGGTTTTTGGGCACCGAGCCCGCGATGACGACGAAATCGCCCTTGGCCGCCTTGTCGAGTTTGGCGAGCAGATCCTCGATCTCCCGCTCGCTGATCTCGGGGCCTCTGGCGTTGACGTCAAGCTCGATATCCGCGCGGATCTTGACGTTGATGCGGGTCATCCCGCGGCTGAGATCGGTAAAGTCACAGCGGATGCCCTCCGCCCGCAGGATGGTCTTGAGCTGCTCGCCGGTAAAGCCCGCGGTAAATCCGAGCGCCTCATTGGCGACGCCGAGGCGGGAGAGGATCACCGAAACGTTGATGCCTTTGCCGCCGTAGTGCAGGCTTTCCGCGGAGGCGCGGTTGATGTCGTCATACCTTAGATCGTCCACCCATAATTCATAGTCCAGGGCGGGATTGAGCGTGATGGTGTAGACCATTATTCCGTCACTTCCTTTACGACTGTATTTTGCTTGATCTCCTCATCATCACAGCGGTCGCAGATGATGCACGCCCGGTTGACCGGCGCGAATTTGACGGCGGCGACCTTCCCGAATTTGGAGGCGTCCGTCAGAACGTAGGAGACAAAACTTTTTTCCATCGCGATCGCTTTAATGGTCGCCTCGTCGGTGTCGGTGGTGGTAAGACCTTGTTTCAGGGCGATGCCGTTGGCGCCGAGAAAGGCTTTGGAAAAATTGTAACGCTGCAGATTGGCGGCGGCGACCGCGCCGATGACGGCTTCGGTCGTGTCCTTGAGATCGCCGCCGAGGATCATCACCCGACAGCCTTTTTTCGCGAGTTCGTGCGCGTGGCTGATGCCGTTGGTGACGAAGGTCGCGCGGCTGTTTTCGATGAAACTCGCCAAAAGGAAGGTCGTCGAGCCGGCGTCGATGAAAACGTAATCATCGTCAAAGATCAGCCCCGCGGCGTACCGAGCGATCCGCGTTTTCTCATCGCGGTGGTTTTCCATCTTGACAAGCACCGGATCCTCGCGGTTGAGAAACTCGTGGGAGGGCAGCGCCGCGCCGCCGCGCACCTTGCGGATCCTGCCGGCCGCCGCGAGCTCCGTCAGATCCCGGCGCACCGTCGCCTCGCTGGCGGAGAGCAGCGCCGTCAGCTGATTGATGCTCGCCGTGCCGCGGTCGGCAAGGAACGCGAGCAGTTTTTCTTTTCTTTCGTATGTCAGCATTTTGGGGTTTGACCGTCCTTTGCGTGTCCTGATACTAACATTATACTGTAACTTTCAAAAGCAGTCAATACCGATCAAAATAAATCGTTGTTTTGCCCAATATATCCTTTGATTTTTGTGTAAATCGCATATCTTTTTCTGCAATAATGATCGGATTTGAAAGAAATATGTCGTTTTTTCAAAAAACCCGTCATCCGCGCCCGCGACAGCGCGGCCGTTTCAACGCGCGCTCTCCTCAGCCGGCGTTTCGCGAAATCGCGTTCTGATTTGACGGGACGCCGGGGTCGTCGTCCCCTGCAATACACCCGTTGAATTGGTGCGTTTTCCCGGCTCCCCTGTGTAAGGGGAGCTGTCTGCCCGTCGCAAAGCGGCAGGCAGACTGAGGGGTTGTGAATGATACAAAAGAGAGAGGACAAAAGTTTTATTTCGTTTACAATCCCTCAGTCTTTTAAAGAGAAAAAGATCCCTTTGCAGGGATCTTTTTTCTTTAAAATCCGGCTCCCTTTACACAAGGGAGCCGGAAAGACGCGGCGAAGCGCGCGAGGGCGCGCTTCACGAATGCGACAGAACGCCGGCGGAGTAGGCGCGGCGCCAGGAGTTGAGCAGGACGGCGGGGCGGCTCCTGCCGGTGCCGATCGGAAGATCCGGCTGTTCCAGCTCCTCCAGACGGTCGATCTTGTCGTCGGCGTAGTCGGTCAGCCGTCTCGCCGCGGCGGCGAGGCGCTCCTTCATCCCGCCGAGGCGCAGTTCCTGTATCTCAAAGCCGAACGGCTTGTTGACGGTGTACCACTGGGTACGGAACGCGTCGATGTAGTCCTCCAGCAGGCGGACGGTCTCCGGGATGACGTCGGCCGCGATGCGGCGCAGCGCCTGCTTGTCTCCGCCGCGGTAGGCGGCTTTGATATCGCGGGAAAGGAAGGTTTTTTTATCCAGCAGTTTCGCGTAGGCGAGCTGGGTCCTGAACAGATACCCGAATTTGTTGTCCGGCACGGCGGCAAGGCACTCGGCGTCCTTCGCGTACTTGCCTTCCAGCGGCAGTTTCGCGAGATCCGCGTCCATCTTGCCGATCATCGGATCGTTGAACAGCGCCGATTTTTCGACGCAGGGCGGGTTGGTGTAGTCGTCGGAAAAGCCTTCGCCGAGGGATCCCACCGCGTCCAGCGTCATAAAATCGTCAAATCCGATCCCGAAACACGCCTGACTTCTTTCCTCCAGGGCGCTTTCATTGCCGTAGCAGATCTCGGCGTATTGCAGCAGAGAGGGAAGCACGGCGAAAACGGCGCACTCCGCGCCGTCGTCTCCCCAGGCGGTGGCGATGACGTTTCTGACGTTATATTGCCGCGCGAAGCGCAGATGCGTCGGCGTTACCCAGACGGAAAACCTGTTTTTGGGCGTGACGCCTGTCCAGCCCCACGCGCCGCCCGCGAACCATATGGGATTTCCGATCTTTTCATGGCAGGAAAACATATGGGAGAGATATTCGGTCTGGGACGGATGCGTGTAATAATCCCAGTAGCAGAGACCCACCTCCGGCGGGATCCGGTCCGTGACCATGCCGGAGAGTTCTCCCTCTTTCACGCGGTACGCGCCGCCGAACTGCATGCGGAAAAACATATCGCTCCACATCACCGGCTCGAAATCGTACTTTTTGCAAAGCCCGATGACCTTGGAAAGGTGGCGCAGCATGATATCCGACTTGACGGAGGGACCGTTGAGATCGGTATGCCGTCCTCTGCCGAGGTGATGCGCCTCGTCCATTCCGACGTGCAGGCGGCGGGAGGAGAAACACTCCCGCAGGTTTTTGAACATACATTCGATAAGATCGTAGACCCTCTCATCATCGGCGAGCAGGATATCGTCGATATCATGATACGGCGCGAAATCCGGCCAGTCGAAAATGGCGTTGAGATGCGCCAGCGTCTGGATGCAGGGGATGAGTTCGATGCCGAGGGACGCGCCGAAAGCGTCCAGTTCTTTGAGTTCCTCTTTGGTATATCTGCCCCGCAAATGCCCGAAATAGGGGTATTCCGGGATCTCGTAGGTGTCCTCGGTGTACAGCATCAGCGCATTGAACCCCATTGCCGCCATATAGAGAAGCAGTTCTTTGACGCTTTGAACGTTGATCACGGCGTTGCGGCTGCAATCCGCCATCACACACAGCGTATCGAAATCCGCTTTTTGCCGGATCGGCTGTTTGTCTTTCAGAAAGGCGGGCAGAAAAGAGAGAGCGCGCAGCGCGTCCCGAGGCGTTTCATATCCGACGGTGATCCGTCCGTTTTTTTCGCAAAGAGACATACCGTCTCCCTTTTCGAAGGCGACTTCCGTGTCCGGCAGACCGAGAAAGTCGGCAAGCAGCAAAAGACCCGTTTCATTTTCCTTCGGCGCGTTGTAAAATCTCATACGACCAGCCTCCCGTTTTTTCTTTATTGTATCATACCGCCTTTTAAAATCCAATAGAATAATCGCCTGAATATTTATACTTTTGGCTTAAGTTTCGGGCGATTTTTGTAAATCGGCGGCGGCAGTGCCGGACAGCATCATCAGCGCGAGAAGGTTGGGAAGCGCCATCAGACCGTTGAAAATATCCGCCGCGCGCCATACGGCGTCGGCGGAAAGCAGGGGCCCTGCCGCGATAGCGGCGATATAAAGCAGACGGAACACAGGCAGCGCGTATCTTATTGTATCGCCGGTCAGATACGCAAGGCACCGTTCGGCGTAAAAGTTCCAGCCGAGAATGGTCGTGAAAGCGAAAATGATAAGACAGAGGGAAAGGAAAAAAACGCCCGCGCCGTCCGCGAACGGAAGTCCTTTTTCCCACGCGAACGCCGTGATCTCGAACCCGGTGAGCCGCCCGCCGGTGACAGCGGGATCCCACGCGCCGGTCACGACGATGACAAGTCCGGTCATCGTGCAGAGCAGAAAGGTGTCGACAAAGGTGCCGATCATCGAGACAAGTCCCTGCCGGACGGGACTGTCTGTTTTCGCCGCCGCCGCGGCGATGGGGGAGGATCCCAGCCCCGCCTCGTTGGAAAAAACGCCCCGGCCGACGCCCATCCGTATCGTCGTTTTGAGGGTCAGCCCCGCCGCGGCGCCGCCCGCGGCTCTCGCGTCAAAGGCGCCGGTCAGGATGACGCGGATCGCCGACGGCACTTCGGGCAGCGCGGTCAGCAGGATGAGCAGGGAAAACAGGACGTAGGCGCCCGCCATCAGCGGCACGATGATCTCGTTGACGGCGGCGATGCGGCGCAGTCCACCGAAAATGATGATCGCCGCGAGCGCCGTCACGATGCCGCCGGCAAGGGCGGCGGCAAGGGTCACGGGTCTGCCGGACGGACTGTTTGCCGCGCGGATGACGGGACCGCGGAACAGACGATCGGCGGCAAAGGCGATGCCGTTCGTCTGTGTGACGGTGCCGATGCCAAGCGTTCCCGCCGCCAGCCCCGCCAGCGCGAAAAGTTGACCCAGCCGGCGGCGGAGTCCGTCCGGCACCCCGGACAACCCTTTTTCCATATAATAAAAGGGGCCTCCGAGCGTACGACCGTCGGGGGCGACGGTACGGTATTTGACGGCGAGCATCCCCTCGGCGAATTTCGTCGCCATCCCGAAAAACGCCGCGATCAGCATCCAGGTCAGCGCCCCCGGGCCGCCCGCGGCGATCGCGGTGGCGACGCCTACGATGTTGCCGGTGCCGACGGTGGCGGACAACGCCGTGCAGAGCGCCCCGAAAGAGGAGACCTCTCCCGCGCCGCCGTCGTCCGTCAGCGTGTATTTGACCGCCTTTCCGAAATGGCGGATCTGCGGAAAACGGCACCGTACCGTCAAAAGGATGCCGACGGCGAGGATCATCAGGATCAGTCCGTCGCCCCATACCGCGTCATGCAGTTTTTCGATCAATGTCAAAATAAGGCTTCTCTCATAAAAAGATCCGGTGACTGTCGTCACCGGATCACAGACTGTCAAAAAAGTCGTTTCACCACAGAGAAACAGAA
The DNA here is from genome assembly GCA_001604045.1 of Clostridiales bacterium Firm_08. Taxonomy (GTDB): domain Bacteria; phylum Bacillota; class Clostridia; order Oscillospirales; family QAKW01; genus Firm-08. Next base: position 16,643 of record LVAN01000017.1, read on the forward strand.
ACATAGTTTTAAATAGTTTCGTTTTCGGGAAAGTTCAAAACCCGAAATCAAAACTGAGAAAAACAAATGTTCTCATCCAAGGAAGCCTTGCTCTGCAAGGCTTTTCTCTGTTTTCCGCAGATAGAACCTCTACCGTACCCACGTACGCCGACGAAGTTCTATCTGCGAAATGCAACTTCCTTTTTTGCAGTCTGCCAGCGTGTCAAAGAGGTTCTTTGACACGCTGAGATCCGGTGACTGTCGTCACCGGATCATTGTATGCGCTCAGCGGGGAAAATAGTATCGGTCAGCGGATCGCCTTGAGGATGGCTTTGAGCAGTTCGTCCTTGACAAGGCCTGTGCCGTCCACCGTGATATCGGCATATTTTTCATAAAGCGCCTTGCGCTCGAGATAGATCTTCGCGAAATGCTTTTCGGACAGCCCCGCGATGCCGCGGGACTTGAGGTTTTCGATGCGCGCGTAGATCTCCTCCAGCGGAACGCTGATGTAGATGACCGTTGCGTTCTTTTTGACGTTTCGCATGCCCTTGCCGCTGTAAACGGCGGAGCCGCCCGTGGAGATGACGGTCCGGTCAACATCGATGGAGCAAAGCGTGTCCTCCTCGATCTTTTTGAACGCCTCCAGCCCCTCGTCGTCCAGGATCGCCTGGATCCGCTTGCCGGCGCGGCTTTGCAGCAGGATATCGACGTCCAGAAAGTCAAACCCGATCTCCTTGGCGAGCAGGACGCCCACCGTGCTTTTGCCGCAGGACGGCATACCGATCAGAACGTAATTCATAACGATCCCTCCTTTACCTGATGATATCACATTTTTCTGCCGCTTTCAAGAGAGAAGTTGTTTTTTATGGTTGTAAGTTTTGAAAGGATATGGTAAAATACCTTTATAGAAGGTGATCAATATGAAAAAAATAAAAAGTTTCTGGATACTGCTTGTCGTACTGCTTTTCTGTTTCGGCTGTACGCCCGCCGTCACGCCCTCTCCGGCGCCGGGCGATGTGACGCCGGGCAGCACGACCCCGCCGGAAGGGAAGGATACGCCGGCGGCGGAACCCTCCGCGGCGGAGCATACCCTGCTTGACAAAGACGCGAAGGCGAACGCGGCGCTGCTGCCGCGCGGGTTTAGCGAAACGTCGGAATACGTGACCGACGCGGCGCGCCGGGATATCGTGATGTATTACGCCGCGTCAAGTTCTGTCTTTTCTTATACCGACGGCGAGAAAAACATCGTGGATGAAGCGATGTGGGCGCAGCGGCTTTACAAGGAATATGATATCCGCCTGCACCTGATCCGCAAAGCGCCGGAGACCTCTCTTTCGGCGCAGCTCATCGCGATGCTGGCGGACGCGAATATCGACGTTTTGTCTTTCACGCCGGATCAGCTTCCTTACGCGGAGGGGATGGCGGCGGATCTTTCTCTGCTGCTGCCGGACGGCGCGGAATATCTCAATACCTCTATGTATGAAAAAAGCAAAAAATATCTGATGCCCGTGGGCGTGGCGCGCAGTCTGTGGTACGCGCCCTCCGACAAGGGTGCCGATCCTCTTGCGCTTTCCCGCGCGGGCGCCTGGACGATGGACGCTTTCACCGCCTTTCTGCGGGAAAGGACGGCGGCGGGCGTCAAGGGCGTTGAGATCGGGGAACTCTCCGAATTTCTCGCCGCCGTCGGCAGACCGCTTCTCACGGCGGAGGGCGGCGCGGTAACGGCGCACGGGCAGGATGAGATCATCCTGTCACTGCGGCAAAGCCTGACCCGCGCCGACGTTTACACGGCGGGCACGGAGGAGGCGAACGCCCCGTCGCTGGCAAGCGGCAAACTAACGATGCGCTACGGCGCGATCCCGTATTGGATCACGAACGGGAAACGCCCCGCCGTCCGTTTCGCGCCGATGCCGACAGCGGACGCAAATACCGACGGCGGCGTGATCGCCAGCGCCACGGTGCTGGCGCTGCCGAAAAACGGAAAAAACTCGCAGGCGGCGCTGAGCGCGGCGATGCTGTTCACCGCGCGTTTCGCGGACGCGCGTCACGACACGCTGCGGTTCGAATACGGGATGGACTTTGAGGATTGGAAAGAGTATTTTTCTCTTTGCAACGAACATCTGATCGTCGCGACCGCGCCGGATGAGATATCGTCGGAGACCCTGCGGGCGCTTCTGACCGACGTAACGGTGAGAAACACGCGCGCGGCGCTTTCCGAACTGAACGCTTCCCTTGCCGCGTATGCCGCGCGGCGCAATGAAAGGGCGTCGCTATGGGCGCTGTGACGGACGCGGAATATATGGAGATCGCCCTGGAGGAGGCGCGCAAGGCGCTGGCGCTGGGGGAGGTCCCCGTCGGCGCGGCGGTGGTGCAAAACGGCAAAGTGATCGCCGCGGCGCACAACCTGCGGGAGACGGAGAAAAACGCACTGGCGCACGCCGAGACGAGGGCGATCGATATCGCCTGTAAGGCGCTCGGCGGCTGGCGGCTGCCCGACTGCACGCTGTATGTGACGCTGGAGCCCTGCCTGATGTGCGCGGGCGCCATCCTCAACGCGAGGATCGACCGCGTCGTGTACGGAGCGGCGGACCCCACGAGCGGCGCGCTCGGATCCAAACTCGACGCGCGCGGCGCCGGGCTCAACCACACGCTTTCCGTGACCGGCGGCGTCTCACAAGACGCCTGCGCCGCCCTGCTAAAGGATTTTTTCCGCGCGCTGAGAAAAAAGTGAAATACGGTATCGTGCGGCGTCCGCGCCCGGATGAAGTCGTAAAGAAAATATGAACCGGGGGAAAACAAAGAATTCTCAGTTTATTTAAAATTTGCTCACACATTTTCCGGTTTTGTATGGTATACTTGACTTGTCGATAGGGAGATCCCCCCTCCCGTTTGACACATTTTCCCCCTCCTATTTTTATGAAAACACCGAGGCGCCGCATCGCGGCGCCTCGGTGTTTCAGCGCAGGAATTCGTTCCGACAAGGCGGGCGGCAGCCTGCCGCCCCGAAGATATAAAATAAGCGGCGATCCGATTTCCCAATCGGATCGCCGCTTGTTGTTGCGGGTCATTTGCCGCGGCCGCAGGTTTATTTGCCGAAGTTTTTATCGAACATCGTCAGGATCTGCGCGACCTCGGCGCGGGTGGCTTTGCCCTTCGGGTTGAAACTGCCGTTCGCCCCGGCGACAAGACCGGCGCGCTGGCAGGTGGTGACCGCCGCTTTCGCCCATTTGGATATTTTGGCCGCGTCTTTGAAACTCACCGCCGCCTGTTTGGGCGTGAGGGTGATCTTTTTATATTTCGCGTAGGTCACAAGGATGGTGCAGATCTGCTCTCTTGTGATGGGATCGTTCGGCATAAACTTGCCGTCCGAGCCGGAAACGATCCCGTTATCGCTCGCCCACTTGACGGCGCCGGTGTACCACTGGCCGCTCTTTACGTCGCTGAATACGGTCTTTACATTGTTGTTGACCTTCACGCCCGCCATACGGGACAGGGTGGCGACGAACATCGCCCTTGTCATCGGCGTGTTCGGCTCGAAGGTCGTCTGCGTAATGCCGGCGAAAATGCCCTTGCTGACGGTGTAGGCGACCGCGTCGTAATACCATGCTTTTTTCGGGACGTCCTTGAACGTCACGGCGGGGGCAAGTTTGGGGATGACGACCTCGCTGCCCGGCTTGATCGCGCCGCATACCGAGCAATGGATGCTCTTGACGCCCTCTTTGGAGGCCGTCGCGGCTCTGTCTACCGTATATTCGGTGTTCCAGGTGTGGCCGACCGGATCGATGGAAACGGCGGTACTCTCGATGGACGCTTTACACCGGTTGCAGTGGTAGGATTTACTGCCCGCCTCGGTGCAGGTCGGCTCTTTGTCGACGACGTATTCGCTGCCGGCGTCGTGGCCGAGCGCCTCGAGGATCTCCTCGCTGCCCGGCTTGGTCGCGCCGCATTCGGTACAGCAGATCGCGGAGAGCCCCGTACCCGTGCAGGTGGCGGGACGGACCAGCGTCGCTTCCGCCGCCCAGACGTGTTCGTGGGTGATGAAGGAAGGACCGTTGTCCTCGAATTTCCAGATCGCGGGATCAAAGTCGGTGTAGGTCTCGGCGTCGCCGAGTTCCGCGTCGGTCAGGATCCGCACGTTGGACTCGGTATGCTGTCCGCCGGTGCGGCGTACAGCGGAAGTATCGCAGGCGTCCGAGGGGAAGAAGAGACCGGGCGCGGAGAAGGAATTTTCCGCCCTGCCGTAGTTCCATCCGATGACCGCGCCGACGAGCCCGACGCTTTCATTGACGGCGCTCGCGGTCAGTTTGCCGCGGTTGAAGGAGGTTTGGATCAGGCCGTTGGCGCTGTTCTCACCGGCGATACCCGCGACGAGGAGATAGTTGAGGAAACCGGCTTCGATGGTATGGCGCGCGGTCACCTCCGCGGTGTTGAGACAATTTTTGATGGTGCCGTTGTTATCACCGGCGATGCCGGCCGCCAGCACTTTCAGATTGGGGACGGTCACGTCGATCGTTCCGCCAAACGAGCATTTTTCGATCAGCGCGTCCGTCGCGTTGCGCGCGGCGATACCGCCCGCGAAAAACGTATATATCACCGACGCCGCCACAGAGGGCGCGGTCAGCGTATAGGCGGCGTCCACGATATGCAGATCACGGACGGTGCCGCTGTTCTGCGCGAAAAGCCCGAGATAGCGGCAGGCGGCGACATTGGTATCGGATACGACGTTTATCGTCAATCCTTTGATGCAGTATCCCTGTCCGTTCAGCGTTCCGGTAAAGGGAACGGGATCATAGTAATTTTCGGGGAACGGAATTTCAGGATCGGGGGAGTCGTCTTTGGTGACAAGACTCAGCCCGATGGGCTTGAAGCCGCCGAACGTTTCGTCATACAAAACGCCGCCGGGGCTGACGTCCGCTTCGGTGATGGTGATATCGTTGGTCAGGATATAATCGCCGTCCGGATCATCCGCGATCAAAAGCAGATCGGCGGCGGTCGAGATCTCCACGGGGGGATCGTCCGTCGCGAAGGCGAGGGTCGCCGTCATGCCGAGCAGAAGGCACACGGCAAGCAGGACGGAAAGAATACGTCTCATTTTCATGGGGAGAAACTCCTTTCACAAATACAATAAGCGCAGAGGAGACCTCTACGCTTACAGTATACCGTAATTTTATTCAAAAGGCAAGTCTTATTTTTCCGGAAGTTCCTGCCGTTCCGCGCGGCGGCGGAACACGACGAACTTGCTGAAAATATAGTTGGAGATGGTGACGACGATCAGCATCAGGAATTTCGCGATCATACTGCCGGTGATGTCAATGATAAAATGAAACGCGATGTTTTTGAACTTCAAAAGATCGATCAGCAGCCACAGTCCGCCGCTCTCCAGCACCAGCGAGAACAGGCGGGCGCCGTAAAAGCCCGCCGCCTCTTTGAGGACGGTGCCGGGATCCTTCGCCTTGCTGACGAACACCACGAGTTTGTTCATCACGAACGCGAAGGTGACCGAGATGATCCAGGCGATGACGTTGGCGACCTGATAGAGTTTTTCCCCCATCAGCGCGACGCAGAGGATATAGATGCCGAGATTGAGCAGCGTCGTGCAGCAGCCGACGATGACGTAGACGATAAATTCCCTGTACTTTTGGAACAGCGCTTTTATGTGGTTCATTTGTTTTCATCCCTCTCTTTTTCAAATGTTTCCCTGACGATATAAAGGGGCCGGCCCTTGCCCTGTTCGTAGGTCTTGGCGAGATATTCCCCCAGCACGCCGATCGCCGTCAGGATACAGCCGCCCATAAAGGCGACAAAGGCGAGCAGGACGGCGGCCTTGTGCCACGGAACGCCGCACAGCCGGCGGATCAGCGCGACGATGAAATAGATCGCGCCGCCCGCGGCGCTTGCCCCGCCCAGCCATACCGGCAGGCGAAGCGGCGCGGTGGTGTAGCCGACGATGCCCTCGATCGCGTACTTGCAGAGTTTGAAAAAGGACCATTTGGACTTGCCCGCCGTGCGCTCCATCACCTCGTAGGGGATGTATTCCGTCTCAAAGCCCACCCAGGAAAAGATGCCCTTGGAAAAGCGGTGGTATTCGCAAAGTCCCAGGATCGCTTCCCGTACCGGCGCGCGGAAGGTGCGGAAATCGCTGGCGGCGTTGGTGAAGGGGATGGTCGTCATCCCGTTGATGACGCGGTAGAACATATTTTTGAACCAGATCAGCAGTTTGCTCTCCTTGCGGCGGTCCTGGAAGGCGGCGACGCAGTCGATCTCCGGCTTTTCGTCAAGAATGCGCACCATTTGCAGAGCGACCTCGGGGCGCTGCTGAAGATCGGCGTCGATCAGCGTGGTGTATTCGCCCGCCGCCGCCTTCATCCCGGCGTAGATCGCGCTTTCCTTGCCGAAGTTGCGCGAGAACGAGATGACGCGCAGGTTGGCGTTCGCCGTGCCGCTGAGCGCTTTGAGTTCCGAAAGCGTACCGTCCCGGCTGCCGTCGTTGACGAAAATGTATTCATATTCGAACCCTTCGCGCGCGAAAACGCTTTCCGCCGCCTCGAAAAAGCGGGTGACGTTGCCCTCCTCGTTGCAGCAGGGCACGATCAGTGAGAGTTTCATTCGGCTTTCGGCTCCTTTCTTTTCCGTTTCTTATGCAGGGCATACAGCGCCATCCCGACGACCGCCGCGATGCCGGCCAGCGACATCAGGACGCCGGCGTTCAGATAAGGCGTATGGTAGGTGAGTTCTATTTCGTGCCGCCCCGGTGTGAGGAGCAGACCCAAAAAGGCGATATCCGTTTTGACGATCTCCGTCTCTTTGCCGTCCACCCGCGCCGTCCAGCCTTTGGAATAGGGCAGGGACAGGCAGAGCAGTTTGTCCGACGAGACGGTGATGCTGCCCGTCAGGCGGTCGTTTTCCAGCACGGCGTTTTCGAGATGTTCCTCGCCCAGCGCGGAAAGCGCGGCGGCGACGCCGTCCATCGGGATCTGCTCGACGGACATCTCGTCGAAAGAGTAGATACCCGGTTTTTGCAGGGTGACGGTGACGGTGACCGGCGCTTTCTCATGATATCCGAGATTGACGGAAAGATCCGCCGGACCGCCGTAATAGTTGTATTCCTCCGAGTACAGGTCGAAAGACCGCCGGGTGTCCATCGTTTTCAGGTCAACGCGGGTCCGGGAGGTCTGCACGAAGCGGGCGGCGCGCTGTTCCAGCGCCCGGCGCTCCTGCGCCGTCATTTTCTCCCACTTGCCGCTTTCGACGGCGCGTTCCACGGGATCCTGCTGGGAAAAGAGCATCCCGGTAAAATTGAGATAGGTCTCCTGTCCCGGCCGGGTGTTTTGCAGCGTCAGCGTGATCGTCTGATTTTTTTTGGTGCTGATGAACCGGTTGCCGTCCCGCCGCAGGTTTTTGGAGCATTTTACGGTAAAGGGCAGGGTCATATCCTCCCGGCAGAGCGTGCCGCCCGGCAGGGCGGACGCGTCGTCCAGCACCGCGCCGGTCAGCAGGGTGCGCTGTTTTTGCGCGGGGGTGAGGGTCTCGAATTCCGTCCGGGAAACGGCGGCGGAATAGGTGTATCCGAAAGGCAGCGCCAGTTTGTTTTCATAATAGCCGTAGGTGATGATCTCCGGCGCCTGGGCTTTGGTGTAATAGTTATAAAGCGCGTAGTTCGGCAGATCTTTCGTAAACAGCGCGGTTTCGTCGTATCCGTAGGGAAGGAACCCCTCTTTGAGGTAGGGTCTGCCGGTGTAATAGCGCACGTTCGCGAGCGCGCAGAGGATGGTGCGGCCCTCCGCCGAGCGGTATATCTGCGGCATCGTCTCGCTGTGGCGCATCGACGCGAGCAGATCCGGCCAGGACGGCTCGGTCAGCGAAAAGTAGCATCCCGTGCCGCGCAGCCGCGTGAGCAGGGTGGAGTTGCGGGGCGCGGCGATATCGGTCGTATAGTTCTCATACCGCCAGAACGTACCGTCCTCCAGCAGGGTGAGCGGAGCGCCCTGTTCGGTTTCCATATTGGCGGCGGCTTTGCCGGCGTCGATGAACTGGTCGAGATAGCCCTGGCTGTAACGGACCGCCCCGAGCCCGATGATCCCCGCCGCCGTCGTGATCAGCACGGCGCGGCGCAGGTAAAGGGAAAAACACGCTTTCCGCCGCGCGAAAAAGAACACGGCGGCAAGCAGCATCGGCGTCAGAAGGGTCAGCAGCGGGCCGACGAGCATCGTCGGATCCGATCTATACAGCCGTACGGCGGCAAGTCCGCCGTACGCGGCGCAGATGACGCACAGGATCAGCCACTTTCTTTTGGAAAAGCGCGTCAGTTCCGGCAGGACGACGGTCAGCGTCGCGCAGAGCAGCAGACTGTACCCCCAGCACCAGCGGTTGGCGGTATAGGAAGTGCCGTTGAACACCCATCCGAATATGGGGATGAGCAGCATCAGCGTCAGAAGGATATGCCAGGTCTTGATCATCTTGCGGCGGGGCGTCATCCACAGGATGACGACGCCGATAAAGACAGCCGGCGTGTGGGCGATGACCGTCCAGCTGCCGGAGGAAACGCCCGACACGTAATCATAGAGAAATCTTTCATAGTAGCGCAGATTGTAGAGAAGCGGGACGGCTTTTGTGAATTCCGCCCGCGCGGAGCCGAGCTGCGCGAGGACGACGGGGCAGAAAACACATCCGGCGCACAGGACGCCGACGGCGCCGTATGCCGCGAAGCGCCACAGATACCGCCATACGTCTTTGACGTAGGGCTTTTTCGCGTAACTGAACACCCGCACCGCCGCGTACAGCGCGGTGAGCAGGACCAGCATATAGAAAAAGTAAAAATTGCTGATCGCGGACAGGCAGACCGCGGCGATGAACAGCCAGGGCTTTTTGCCCTCAAAAATATACTCACAGCCGACAAGCAGCAGCGGCAGATAGATCATCGGGTTGGCGAAATACGGATGGCGCACCGCCGCGTACAGCGCGTAGCCGCTGAACGCGTAGGCAAGCGCGCCGACGGCGGTGTAAAACCGGTTGCCGGGGCGGACGTGATCCATAAAAAACGAAAAGGAAAGTCCCGCCAGCCACAGCCGCGCGACGACCAGCGCGGCGTAAAGATATTCGGTATACGCCCGCGGCACGACGGCGGAAAACAGGGTCAGGGGGTCGCCGATCACGTAGTAGTGCAGCGTCGTCAGCACGTCGCCGCCCAGCCCGATCGTCGCGTCGAACGCCGGAAAGACGATCTTTCCCGTCGAAAGGAAGGTGCGAAAGACGGTCCTGAGATAGGTGCCGTAATAGGACAGCGCGGTATAGTGCTGGGAAAGGCCGTCCAGGCTCCCGCTCTTGCCCGCCCAAAGCATACTTTTGCCTTTGAGGACGAACCAAATAAAACACGCCGCGGCAAGCAGCGCGAATGCCAGCGTGTAGTAAAGCAGGTATTTTCCTTTTTCTTTGCGGGAGGGTTTCATAGATCACCTTCATACTTTATTTACGGAATTTATTATAGTATACAACCTTTTTATTGTCAATACTGAAAAAAGGGTTGACAAACCCGGCGCGCCGTGTTATGTTATATAGTAGTAAACCGATCGTTTAAGTGGACTGTCCGACAGTCCACTTTTCCATTGAAAGGACGGATGTTATGAGGAAAGACGTCGTTGAGACGGTGACGCGCATCGCGCTGCCGATCTGCGAAAGCGTCGGCGTATCCCTTTACGACGTGGAATTCGTAAAGGAAGGCGGCGCATACTATTTACGGGTGTTTATCGACGCCGAGCAGGGCGTCGACGTCGAACAGTGCGAAAAGGTCAGCCGCCTGCTGGATCCCGCGCTGGACGAGGCGGACCCCATCGAGCAGAGTTACTATCTGGAGGTAAGTTCCGTCGGGCTGGACCGTCCGCTGAAGACTGAAAAGGACTTTCATCATTTTATGGGACAGCCGGTCGAGGTCAGGACTTACGAGCCAATCGACGGCGCCAAACAGTTCACCGGAACGCTCACGTCGTATGAAAACGGTGTTTTCACCCTTTCGGCCGACGGCGGCGATCGTTCTTTCAACGTCAAAGAGACGGCGCTGGTACGCCCCGCCGTCATATTCGAATAAACAGGAGGAGATCACAAAAAATGAACGCGGAATTTTTCAAAGCCATCGAGGCGATCGAAGCGGAGCGCGGCATCCCGCAGGAGTATATGCTGGAAAAGGTGGAGGCGGCGCTGATGTCCGCCGCCAAAAAGGCGTACGGTTCTTCGGATAACGCCGTGGTGAAGATCGACCCGGTCAAGAAGGACATCAAACTTTGCCTGCAGAAGACCGTGGTGGAGGACGGGGCGACCATCGAAAACCCCAATACCGAGATCTTTCTGAGCGAGGCGCACGCGACGGTGTCCAAGCGCGCCAAGGTGGGAAGCGTCATCGACTGCGAGGTCAAGACCAAGGAGTTCGGCCGCATCGCGGCGCAGACCGCCAAGCAGGTCATCATCCAGGGCATCCGGGACGCGGAGAGAGGACTTCTTTATCAGGAACTCAATTCCAAGGAATTTGAACTTTTGTCCACCGTCGTGACGAGGATCGAGCCCAACGGCAACGCCCTGCTCACCATCGGCAAGAGCGAGGCGATGCTCATCAAAAACGAGCAGATCCCCGGCGAGACGCTGAAAGAGGGCGATCACGTCAAGATCTACGTTTCCGAGGTCCGCGAGACGAAAAAGGGACCGCAGGTGCTGATCTCCCGCACGCACAGCGGGCTGGTCAAACGGCTGTTCGAGCTGGAGGTGCCGGAGATCTTTGACGGCATCGTCGAGATCAAGTCCATCGCGCGCGAGGCGGGCAGCCGCACCAAGATCGCGGTGCTGTCCAACGACGAGAGCGTCGATCCCGTCGGCGCCTGCATCGGGGCGAAGGGACTGCGCATCGCCAACGTCGTAAAAGAACTCAACGGCGAAAAGGTGGACATCATCCGGTACAGCGAGGATCCCGAGACGTTCATCGCGCAGGCGCTGGCGCCGGCGGATATCATCTCCGTCGCCGCCGAGCCGGACTCCCGCACCTGCGTCGTGGTGGTCAGCGACGACCAGTTGTCGCTCGCCATCGGCAAGGAGGGACAGAACGCCAGGCTTGCCGCCCGACTGACCGGCTACAAGATCGACATCAAACCGCTTTCCAGGATGGCGTAGGTGATCGGCGTTGAATAAAAAAATACCGGTCCGCCTATGCCTTGGATGCAACAGCCCGAAAGAAAAACGGGAAATGGTGCGGATCGTGAAAAATAAAGAGGGAGAGATCCGGGTGGATCTCAGCGGCAAACTGCCGGGACGCGGGGCGTATATCTGCAAAAACACGCAGTGCCTTGAAAAGCTGCAAAAGAACAAACGGCTCGGCAAGGCGCTCGGCACCGACATCCCGGAGGGACTCTATGACAAACTGCGGGAGGAACTTGCCGGTGCGACGGAATGATTTTTTATCCGCCCTGGGACTTGCCCGCCGCGCGGGCAGACTGGTCATCGGCTATGACAGTGTGGCGGAAGCGCAAAAGCTGTACGCGGTATATTTCGCGTCGGACTTTTCACCGCGCGCCGCGCGCCGTCTGGCCGAGAGAGCCGCGACAAGCGGCGCGGCCGTAAAAACGCTGCCGTGGGATATGGCGGCGGTCGGCGCGGCGATCGGCAAAAGCCCGGTGGGCGTCGTGGGCGTGACGGACAAAGGGTTCGCCGCGATGCTCGACGGCAAACTTCAGGACTGATGGGGAGAGATACTTATGAGTTTAGAGATGAAATACAGAGTACATGAATTCGCCAAGGACGTGGGGGGCAAAAGCACCGACGTTCTGGAACTTCTCGTCGCGAGAGACGGCAAGGAGCGCAACCACATGGCGCTGTTGACGGTGCCGGAGCTGGACTATCTGTTCAACTACTATTCCGTCAAGCACATGGTGGACAGTTTCGATGCGTTCCTGGACGCCGGCAAGGCGGCGGCGGAGGAAAAGAAAGCCGCCAGGGAGAAGGAAAAGGCGGAGAGACTCGCCGCGGAAAAAGCCGCGGAGGCGGAGCGCGCCGCGCAGGCGGCGAAGGCCGCCAAAGAAGCCGAAAAGGCGGAAAAGGCGAAAAAGGAACAGGACCGTCAGGCGGCGGCCGCCGAAAAGAAAGCCGCGGAAAAAGCGGCGAAAAAGGCGGCGGGGCCCCGTCCTGCCGTCAAAGCGGCGAAGCCCACCCTTTCCAAAGAGGAAAAGGCGGCGCGCCAGCAGGCGCGGGTCATCGACCCCAGCCAGTATGAGAAAAAGGTGCGGGTCGTGGACACGAGGGTCAGCGACGTCGACCTCGGCAAGTACGACGAGAAACTCAACGAACTTGCCGCGCGGCATGAGAGCCGCAAGTTTTCCAACGCCTCCTCCAAACAAAAGATCACCAAAAAGAACGATAAAAAGCAGTACGGGATGAAGCGCCGCAAGGAGAGCGAGCAGGAAAAACTCAAACGCATCGAACTGCAGCGCAAAAAGATACAGCTCAAGGTCCCGGTGCCGGACGAGATCAGCGTCGGCGAACTCGCTTTGCGGATGAAAGTGGGCGTCACCGAGGTCGTCAAAAAACTGATGACGATGGGCGTGATGGCGGCGGCGAGCGATACCATCGACTTTGACACCGCCTATCTCGTCGGTGAGGAATTCCACTGCCGCGTGGAAAAAGAGGTCGTGCTGACCATCGAGGACAGACTGATCGACGATACGGTGGACAGCGACGCGGATCTGCTGCCGCGTTCTCCCGTCGTCGTGGTGATGGGTCACGTCGACCACGGCAAGACGTCGCTGCTGGACGCCATCCGCAACACCAACGTCACCGAAGGCGAGGCGGGCGGCATCACCCAGCACATCGGCGCCTATCAGGTCACGATCAACGGACAGACCATTACGTTCCTCGATACGCCGGGACACGCGGCGTTCACCCAGATGCGCCAGCGCGGCGCGATGGCGACGGATATCGCCATCCTTGTCGTGGCGGCGGACGACGGCGTGATGCCGCAGACCGTCGAGGCGATCAACCACGCCAAAGCGGCGAACATCCCCATCGTCGTCGCGGTCAACAAGATCGACAAACCAGGCGCGGATCCCGAGCGGGTCAAGCAGGAACTCACCGAATACGGCCTGGTCTGTGAGGACTGGGGCGGCGAGACCATCATGGTACCGGTCTCCGCCGTCAAACATGAAAATATCGACACACTGCTCGAAATGGTGCTTCTGACGGCGGAAATGGGAGAACTCAGAGCCAACCCGAACCGTACCGCCAAGGGTATCGTTATCGAAGCGAAACTTGATAAGGGCAAAGGCCCCGTCGCCACCGTGCTGGTACAGAACGGTACGCTGAAAAACGGCGACATCCTCATCGCGGGCAGCGCGGTGGGCAAGGTGCGCGCGATGACCGACTACCGCGGCGCCAGACTGGCCGAGGCGGGACCGAGCGTCCCGGCGGAGATCATCGGTATGAACGACGTACCGCAGGCGGGAGACACCTTCTTTGTGGTAGAGGACGAACGGCTGGCGAGAGAACTCGCCGAACAGCGCCGCGCCGAGGAAAAACTCAAATCCCAGGCGTCCCCGACGGTATCTCTTGACGATCTGTTCTCCCGTATCCAGGAGGGCGAGATGAAAGAACTCGCCATCATCGTCAAAGCGGACGTGCAGGGCACGGCGGAGGCGGTCAAGGCGTCTCTTGAGAAGCTCACCAACGAGGAAGTGCGCGTGCGCGTCATCCATAACGGCGTGGGCGCGATCAACGAGAGCGACGTCATGCTCGCCGGGGCGAGCGGCGCCATCATCGTCGGCTTCAACGTCCGTCCGGACAGCAACGCGAAAAGCGCCGCGGAACGCGACGGCGTGGATATCCGCACCTACCGCGTCATCTACGAGTGTCTCGAGGAGATCGAGGCGGCGATGAAAGGTATGCTCGCGCCGAAATTCAAGGAAGTCGTGCTGGGCAGCGTCGAGGTGCGCCAGACCTTCAAGGCGAGCGGCGTCGGCACCATCGCGGGCTGCTACGTCAAGAGCGGCAAGATCACCAGAGGCTGCAAGATCCGCCTGCTGCGGGACAACATCGTGGTGTTCGAGGGAGAACTTTCCTCTCTCAAACGCTTTAAGGACGACGCGAAAGAGGTCGTCAGCGGCTACGAGTGCGGCGTGACCATCGAAAATTACAATGACATCAAGGAGGGCGATTTCATCGAGCCCTACGAGATGCAGGAGATCGAGGCGTAAACTATGGCGGGATACAGAATAGCCAGGATCAATGAGGAGATCAAAAAGGAACTCGCGGCGCTTTTGCCGACCGTAAAGGATCCGAGAGTCCCCTCTTTCATATCCGTCACCGCGGTGGAGACGACGGGGGATCTCAAACAGGCGAAAGTATACGTCAGCGCCTTTGAGGGGGACGAAAAGGAGATCCTCAAAGGGCTGAAAAGCAGCGCGGGATACCTGCGCGGGGCGCTTGCCTCGTCGCTGCGCCTGCGCAGTACGCCGGAGTTGCTGTTCGCGATGGACTCGTCCATCAAAGAGGGGATGAAGATCAACCGCATCCTCTCGGATATCGAGCGGAAGGAAGAGACGAGATGAACACCCTGCGCGACATCTGCTCCGCCCTTACGGCGGCGGACGATCTTACTCTCATCATGCACCGCCATCCGGACGGCGACACCATCGGAAGCGCCGCGGCGCTGGGCAGGTGCCTTGCGGCGGCGGGCAAGCGGGTGCGCTACGCCTGCGCCGATCCCATATCCCCCAAATACAGCGATCTGATCGACCCGGCGGATATGACCGACGCGCCGGAGGGGACGATCGTCACGGTGGACGTCGCCTCGCCCGATATGGCGGGCGGGTTCTCGGACGCCGCGCGGACCGCTGATATCGTCATCGACCACCACGGCACCAACCCCTGTTTCGGAAAATACAACCTCGTGCGCCCCGAGGCGGCGGCGACGGGGGAGATCATCTATGACATCATCCGCGAGATCGGCACGCTGACGCGGGATATCGCTTATCCGCTGTACGTGGCGGTCTCGACCGATACCGGATGTTTCCGTCACGGCAACACCACGCCCTATACCCATACGGTCGCGGCGGCGCTGATGGAGACCGGGCTGGACATCACCGGCATCAACCGCCGGCTTTTCGTCGTCAAAAGCCCGGCGGCGTTTGCCGCCAGAGGCGAGGTCACCGGCAATATCGAGACGTTCGCGAACGGTCAGGCGGCGCTGACGCACATCGGGCTGGACTTTATCCGCGGCATCGGCGCGGGGGAGGACGATCTTGAAAACCTGTCCTCTCTGCCGATGGAAATGGAGGGCGTGCGCGTTTCGGCGTTTCTGCGGGAGACGCGGGAGGGCGTTTACAAAGTGTCCCTGCGTACCGACGGCAGCGCGGACGGCGCGGCGATCTGCAAACGGTTTGACGGCGGCGGCCATCCCATGGCGGCGGGCTGTACGCTCACGGGGAGCCTTGACGAATGCAAAACGGCGCTGCGGGAGGCGATCCTTGCCGCGCTGACAGAACGATGAACGGACTTATTTTGATAGACAAGCCGCAGGGCGTCACTTCTTTCGTCGCGGTCGCGGTCATCCGCCGCGCGGCGGGGGAAAAACACTGCGGGCATACCGGAACGCTGGATCCGATGGCGACGGGGCTTCTGCCCGTTTTGGTTGGGCGCGCCACCAAACTTTCCTCTTATCTTCTGGAGGGGGACAAGGCGTACCGGGCGGAAATGGCGTTCGGCGCCGCTACCGATACGCTGGACGCGACGGGGACCGTCACCGAGCGCGGCGGACGGATCCCTGATCTTGCCGATATCGAGGCGGTCCTGCCGTTATTTATCGGAAAGATAAAGCAGACGCCGCCGATGTATTCCGCCATCAAAAAAGACGGCGTGGCGATGTACAAACTCGCCCGCAAAGGGCTTTCCGTCGACCTGCCGGCGCGGGAGATCGAGATCTATCAAATCGACCTTTTGTCCTACCGGGACGGCGTACTGTCGCTGGACGTGCGCTGCTCCAAGGGGACGTATATCCGCTCGCTTTGCCGTGATCTCGCGGGGGCGCTCGGCACCCTCGGGCATATGACGGCGCTCCGGCGCACCGGGACGACCGGCTTTTCGCTGGAAAACGCCCTGCCGCTTTATGAGGCGGAAGAACGCCTCAAAGCGGGGGATACTTCCTTTGTTCTGCCGCCCGACAGGGCGGTGCCGTTCGGGCGCTACGCCCCGCCCGCGTTTTTCGCGGAGCTCCTTTCCAACGGATGCGCGGTGGAGGTCAAAAAACTGCCCGGCTGTCCCGAAGGTCCGGTATGGGTGGAAAAGGACGGCGCGCCGGTCGGCATCGGCAGGGTAAGGGACGGACGACTGAAGATCGAAACTCATATTTAGAGAGAAAATACAAAAGATATGGAAAAATGCGTAATGGCGCTCGGCACGTTCGACGGCGTCCATCTCGGACACCGCCGCGTCGTCGGCACGGCGCGGGACATCGCCCGCGCGCGGCGGATCAAAACCAAAGCGTTCACTTTTTCGGATCATCCGAAAAAGGACGTCCCCCTGCTCACCGATCTCGCGGAAAAGACCGCGAGACTGAAGGAAGCGGGCGCGGACGAGGTCATCGCGCGCGCGTTTGACAGCGTAAAGGATCTGACGCCGGAGCAGTTCATCTGGTGGATGATCGGACAGTTTGGAGCGGAACATTTCGTCTGCGGCGAGGATTTCCGTTTCGGAAAAGGCGGCGCGGGAGACGTGAAAACGCTGCGCGCTGTATCCCGCGCCTGCGGCGCGGACGTCACGGTCGTCCCCTTCGAGCGGGACGCGGCGGGGGAAAAGATCTCCTCCCGCGCCATCCGGGACCTTGTGGAAAACGAGGGAGACTGTGAAAAAATATACCGCGTTCTCGGCGGGTATTACAGCATCGAGGCGCCCGTCATCCACGGCAAAGGGCTGGCGCGCAAGTGGGGCACGCCCACTCTCAATCAGAAATTGCCGGAAGGGCGCGTCTGCCCGAAATTCGGCGTGTACGTGACAGCCGCGGAGACGGAGGACGGAGAGGATATCGCCGTCACCAACGTCGGCGTGCGGCCCTCCTTCGAGGACGGAGACACGCCCAATATGGAAACGTATATCATCGACCGGATATTAGGGGAGATCCCCGTCGCCCGCATCCGGTTTTTGCGCTATCTGCGCCCGGAGCAGAAATTCGGGACGGAAAGCGAACTGAGCGCGCAGATCGCGCGGGACATCCAGGCGGCCAAACGCCTGCGGCGGGAAAGATCGTAAAGGAGGCGGCAGTATGCGGAAAACAGCGGCGGTACTGATCATAGGGCTGTGTCTGGCGCTCTGCGCCTGCGCGCCGGATGACGCGCCCCGCGCCGTCGGCACGGAGGACGGCGGCGGCACGGGATACGGCGTGACGGCGAAAAGCGTTCTCAAACTCTCGGATTTTTACGGCGTGGCGCGCAGCAGCACCCGCGCGGTCAACCGCCGGTCGCTCGGCTCGCCGCAGACCGCGGTGGGCGGGGTGGATACCTACACGCTGGAAAACGGCGACACCGTTTCCCTTGAATATGACGAAAAAGGCATTCTGAAAGATACGACGTTCACCGATCACGCGGAGAACGTCAGTTACACGCTGTTTGACAAACTGGTCCTGCTCGGCGTGTTGCGGCAAACGGCCTCCGACGCGGGCAAGCCGCAGGGCGGAGAGACGCCGCAAAGCGGAGAGACGCCGCAGGACGGACAGCAGACGGCGCCTGTCCCGGAGGGTGTGTTTTCCGATAAAACCTATGAAAGATCGCAGTTTGAGCAATCTCTCAGTCTGTCGCTGGATCGGGCGACGGTGCTTGCCACGATCGGCAGACCCAACGCTTTCGCCGGACGGACCTATCGCAAAGACAGTTATATCGTCGACTGCTATGAACTTGCCGACGGCAGTACGCTGATGCTCGACTACGGCTTCGAGCGGGACAGCCTGCGCGCCGCCGCGCTGCGCACCACCGGCGGCACGATGACGACTTTCCTCGGATCCTGGACGGTGCAGAGCAAACCGGCGGATCTCGCGAGGCCTACCGTATCGCTCAATCAGGTGACAAGCCTGCGGCTGGGCGCCCTGCCCGCCGACGTGTACGGCAAGATCGGGGAACCCGCGTGGTTCGAGGGGAGCGCCGTAAGTTATGTCGACGCCTTTATGATGGTGGACGGCAGCGTTATCTACCTGCAATACGATAAAGGACACGCCAAACTGACAGGCGCCTGGCGCGTCACGACGGACGGCAAACAGGTGACGGTGGGACTGCGATGAAAAAGACGGTATGTCTGCTGCTGGCGGCGCTGGCACTGCTTTTGTGCGGTTGCTCGAAAAATGATACGTTATATCTGTACGTTTTGCCGCAAAGAGAGGTCAGCGCCGATATGAGCGACGCGGAGATCGCCTCCCTCGCGCGGCGGATCGGGAGGCTTGCGCTGGAAGGAGAGGATCTTGTCGGCGTGCAGTGGGACACCCAGCGTTTTGAGATCGCGGGGGATCTGCCGGCCGGCGCGGCGTCGTCGGAAAGCGGCGGTTCCGCTCTGCTCAAAACGACGGACGGCGATCTTTTCGTGTGGATCCTGGGCGGCAGGCCTGTCTACGTCGGCGGATTTGCCCGGGGCGGCAGCAACGCCGCGACGCCGCGCGTTCCCTATATCGTCGATGACGGCAGGCGGATCTTTCGTGTCGAGACGGACGACCGGTACGGCAGGGATCTGCGGTTTGATACGAAACTCTACCGGTATTTTGAGAAGCGGGGGCTTTTGCGAACGGAACTTTCCGAATAAGAGGGCAGAATTCCATGGACTATGAAAAATGGTTCGACGTGACGGCGGTGTATACCGACCGCTCCGTCAGAATGGGCGCGGCGCAGGCGCTGTACCTGCTGCAGGACGGTATGACGGAATGCCTCGCGGGGTACGGCTGCAGCAACATCGAACTCAAAAAGAAATACAACGCCTTTTGGGTGGTCGTACGCGCGAAGGTGCGTTTTTACCGCTTTGCCGCCTGGAACGAGCGGGTGCGGCTGACGATGCGGCCGGAAACGAGCGGCAGACTGCGTATGGAACTGCGCGGTAGGCTCTATGACGAAAACGGCGCGCTGCTTTTGGAGAGCGCGCAGGAAATGTGCGCGCTGGACCGCGAGCGGCACCGCCCGGTGAAGATCGCCGGGTTCGGTTTGCCGGAAGGCGAGGGCAGGACGGATTTTTCCGCGTTTGACAAAGCCGCGGCGCCGCTCTGTTATGAGATCCCCGCCAGAGGACAGACCATCGATATGTCGGGGCACGTCAACAACGTCGCCTATGTGCGGCTGGCGCTGGATACCTTCGACAGTACGTTCTGGATGGAACATCCCCCGAGGGAGATCGAGGCGCATTATCTGAAAGAATGTAAGGAAAACACTCTGCTTTCCGTCTGCAAGGCGGACACGCCGGACGGCGCGTTCTGCCGCGTCACGCGGGAGGGCGAGAGCGTGTTTGAGATGAAAATTTTGTTTTGAGAAACGAGGAACGATGAGGAATTTTCATGTTACGGGGATGAGCTGCGCGGCGTGCAGCGCCCGTGTGGAAAAAGCAGTCCGGGGCGTTCCCGGTGTTACCGACTGCGCCGTAAATCTCCTGACCGGCGGGATGCAGGTGGAGGGCGGCGGGGACGCCGCGATCATCAGCGCCGTACGGGCGGCGGGGTACGATATCAAGGACGCGCCGCGGGATGATAAAAAGGAAAAAAACGGGGAGATATCGGCGATGGGCAAGCGGCTGATCGTATCGCTCTGTTTTTTATTGCCGCTGATGTACCTTTCGATGGGACATACGATGTGGGGCTGGCCGCTGCCTCGCTTTTTCGAGACGGCGCCGCTGCGGATCGCCGCGGCGCAGATGCTGCTCGCGATCGCGATCATGATCGCGAACCGTAAATTTTTTATCAGCGGCACGAAAGGACTGTTTCACGGCGCGCCCAATATGGACACCCTCGTGTCTCTCGGCTCCGGCGCGGCGTTTTTGTACAGTACGGCGGCGCTGTTCGCGGCGATGGACGCGCCGCGGGATCACACCGTCCTGCACGGACTGTACTTTGAGTCGGCGGGGATGATACTTACGCTCATCACCGTCGGAAAACTGCTGGAGGCGTACTCCAAGGGCAAAACGACAAAAGAACTCGGCGCCCTGATGGATCTCGCGCCCGCCGCCGCGCTTGTGGTGCGGGAGGGAAAAGAGATCGTCATCCCGCCGGATCAGATGCGCGTGGGAGATCTTTTTATCGTCCGCGCGGGAGAGAGCGTTCCCACTGACGGCGTCGTCGTGGAGGGCGCGGGCGCGGTGGACGAGTCCGCGCTCACCGGCGAGAGTGTTCCCGTAGACAAAACGGAGGGCGATACGGTCAGCGCCGGCACCATCAACCGGAGCGGATGGCTCAAATGCCGCGCCGAGCGGGTGGGCGGCGACACGACGCTGGGGCGCATCATCAAAATGGTCAGCGACGCCGCGGGTTCCAAGGCGCCCGTCGCCAAGGCGGCGGACAGGGTGGCCGCCGTGTTCGTGCCGGTCGTGATGGCGATCGCCGCCGTGACGTTTATCGTATGGCTGCTTACCGGCGCGGGATTTTCCTTCGCGCTGGCGCGGGGCATTTCGGTGCTGGTCATCAGTTGTCCCTGCGCGCTGGGGCTTGCCACGCCGGTCGCCATTATGGCGGGCAGCGGCGTCGGCGCGAAAAACGGTATTTTATTCAAGACCGCCGAGGTGCTGGAAAAGGCGGGAAAAATAGAGATCGCCGTCTTTGACAAGACCGGCACCGTCACCACCGGGCATCCCGGTGTGACCGACGTTCTGTCGGCGGACGGGATCGCAAAAGAGGAACTGACGCGGCTCGCCGCGTCTTTGGAGAGCAAAAGCGAACATCCGCTCGCCCGCGCCGTCGTTGAGGCGAACGGGGCGCCGACCGTCGGAACGGAGGAGTTTGAGACCTTCCCCGGCGGCGGGGTCAGCGGCAGGACGGAGGATAAGTCGCTGGCGGGCGGCAATCTCGCCTTTATCCGCCGGTATTGCGATATTGATGAAACGACGGTCGAAGCGGCGGAAACGCTGGCAAAACAGGGGAAAACGCCGCTGTATTTCGCGGCGGACGGCAGGTTTATCGGGCTGATCGCCGTGGCGGACACTCTCAAGGAGGACAGTGCCGCCGCCTTTGCCGCGCTTCGAAAGAAAGGGATCCGCACCGTCCTTCTGACCGGCGACCATCACGCCGCCGCGGAGACGGTCGGGAAAGCCGTCGGCGCCGATGAAGTCATCTCAGAAGTACTGCCGGAGCAAAAAGCCGCGGCGGTGGAGAAACTGAAAGAAAACGGCAGGGTCGCGATGGTGGGGGACGGCGTTAACGACGCGCCGGCGCTCGCCGCCGCGGATATCGGCGTCGCCGTGGGGAACGGCACCGACGTCGCCATGGACACGGCGGATATCGTGCTGACGCGCGGCGCGCTGTCCGATCTGCCGCGCGCCGTCACCTTGAGCAAGGCGACGCTCCGCAATATTTACGAAAACCTGTTCTGGGCGTTTTTCTATAACGCGTGCGGCATCCCGCTCGCCGCGGGGGCGTTCATCGTCTGGCCGGGGTGGACGATCGGTCCGATGTTCGGCGCCGCGGCGATGAGCCTGTCGAGTTTCTTTGTCGTCACCAACGCCCTGCGGTTGAATTTCGTCCGTTTGGATACAATAAAAAAAGCGGCAGACGCCGCCAAAACCGAAAGAAAAGAGGAGACCGTTATGAAAAAGACCGTTAAGATCGAGGGTATGATGTGCCTTCACTGCGAGGCGAACGTCCAGGCGGCGCTGGAAGCGCTGGACGGCGTGCAAAGCGCCGTCGTCAGCCATGAGGACGGCACCGCCGTGCTGACGCTGTCCGGCAATGTGCCGGAGGCCGAGATCCGCGCCGCCGTCGAGGAAAAAGGCTACAAATACCTCGGCTGAAAAACCGATCGAAACAGGGAGACAGGGGACGGTACTATGTCTCCCTTTCTTAATATTTTAAGGAGATATAGTACCGTCCCCTGTCTCCTGCAACTGAACC
>LVAN01000018.1 GCA_001604045.1 Clostridiales bacterium Firm_08
AAAATACACTTTTTCCCCGGCGCGCCCGCGGTTTTTCGCTTTTCAGCAGGCAGATTTCAAAGGCTCCCTTGTGTAAAGGGAGCGGTTTTTTCGGGAACTTTTGTTCCCGAAAAAACCGGGGGATTGCAAGCGAGACCCGGCGGGCGGCAAACCAAACATACAAAAAGGGACACGGTTCGTGTCCCCTTTTTATTAGTACGCTTTTCCCCAATAGACGAGTTTTTTCGCCGGTTTGCCGCAGCAGACGCAGGTATCCGCCACCGTCTCCTGCTCGAGCGGCATACAGCGGCTGCCGACGCCCGTCTTTTCCTTGACGGTTTCCTCGCAGGCGGGATCCCCGCACCACATCGCCTTGACAAATCCGTCTCCCTTTTCATTGAGGGCGGATATGATCTCGTCCGTCGTCCCGCAGACGTAGGTGCGCTTCTCGCGGTTTTCCGTCGCCTTGTCGAACAGCCCTTTGCGGACCTCGTCCAGCTTGCGCGGGATGGCGGTCTCCAGATCGTCAAGCGCGACGGTCTCTTTCGCCCGGTCATGACGGGTGACCAGCACGCACTGCCCCGCCTCGATATCTCTCGGGCCGATCTCCAGCCGCACCGGCACGCCCTTCATCTCATACTCCGCGAACTTCCAGCCGGGGGAGTTGTCGCTGTCGTCCAGCTTGACGCGGCAGAACTTCGACAGTTTTTCTTTCAGCTCGTTCGCCTTTTCCAGCACGCCTTCCTTGTGCATCGCGACGGGGATGATGACGACCTGCACCGGCGCGACGGCGGGCGGCAGCACCAGGCCGTTGTCGTCGCCGTGGGTCATGATGATGGCGCCGATCAGCCGGGTGGTCACCCCCCAGGAGGTCTGGAAGGGATGGACGAGTTTGTTTTCCTTACTGGAATAGGTGATATCGAACGCTTTGGCGAACCCGTCTCCGAAATAGTGACTGGTGCCCGCCTGCAGCGCCTTGCCGTCGTGCATCAGCGCCTCGATGGCGTAGGTGCTTTCCGCGCCGGCGAATTTGTCCGAGTCGGTCTTTTTGCCCTTGATGACCGGCATCGCCAGCTCCTGCTCGCAGAAGTCGGCGTAGACGTTCAGCATCCGCTCGGTCTCGGCGATCGCCTCCTCGGCGGTTGCGTGGATGGTGTGACCCTCCTGCCACAGAAACTCACGGCTGCGAAGGAAGGGACGGGTGGTCTTTTCCCACCGCACGACGCTGACCCATTGATTATAGAGTTTGGGCAGATCCCGCCAGGAGTGGATGATGTTCGCGTAATGCTCGCAGAACAGCGTCTCGCTCGTCGGGCGCACGCAAAGGCGCTCCTCGAGTTTTTCCTCGCCGCCGTGCGTCACCCACGCCACCTCCGGCGCGAACCCTTCGACGTGATCCTTTTCCTTGGCGAGCAGGCTCTCGGGGATGAACATCGGCATACAGACGTTCTCATGTCCCGTCTCCTTGAAGCGGCGGTCGAGCGACTTCTGGATATTCTCCCAGATCGCGTATCCGTACGGACGGATGACCATACAGCCCTTGACGCTGGTATATTCGATCAGTTCCGCCTTTTTGACGACGTCGGTATACCATTTGGCAAAATCCACGTCCATCGACGTGATCTGCTCCACCATTTTCTTGTTTTCCACAGTCTTTCAAACTCCCTTACTGACTTGTTACCCGTCTATCATATCACATAATTTCCAAAAAGAAAACACAATTTTTATTTTTTTTGAAAATACCCCTTTATTTTGTGATTTTTATGTGGTATCATATACAAAGGAATATTCCGTATGGAGGTAGAAAATATGAAAAAGATCGTAAAACTGACCGCTCTGCTTCTGACGCTCGCGGTATCTGTCGCGGCGCTGGGCGGCTGCGTCATCCAGCACGACACGGGCTCGAGCGATACCGTCGTGGAGACGGAACTGCGCATCGGCGTGCCGTTCGGTTCGGACAGCGCGCTCTGGCCGGCGTTCGAAAAGATGCTGCAGGATTATATGGAATATTATGAAAGCGAAAGCAACACGCTGAAATTCAAAGTCACCAAAGTGCCGGAACCCGGCACGGACGACTATAAGGAATTCGTCAAAAACGTCGCGGCGGACAAGATCGACCTGTTCGTCTCCCCCGCCTGCGACGACTTGAACGATCTGATCGAGAACAAAAAGATCTCGACCCTCACCGTGATGACGGCGAAGGACGGCACCATCACCGCGTCGCTGCTGCCGATCTATAAAGACCTCACCCGCGTCTATAACGGCTCCTCTTATATGGTGCCGTTCAACGGCGTGTTCCAGGGACTTTTCTATAACAAAGACGTGTTCGAGGCGGCGCAGGTCCCCGTCCCCACCGACTGGGCGAGCCTTATGAGCGCCGTTGCCGCGCTGAAAGAAAAAGGCGTCACGCCGTTTGCCGCGGGATTTGCGGACGGCGCCGGCTACTGGCTGGACGAGATGATCCTCGCGGAGGGCGGCACGGCGGAACATAACGCCCTGCCTTCCAAGGGCGTTATCAACAGCTGGAAGCGCGCCGTCACCGACATCAAAAACCTCTATGCCGCGGGCGCCTTCGCGCCCGGCGCCCTGTCCCAGAACCAGGTGGACGCCGTCAACCAGTTCAAGAGCAAATCCGCCGCGATGATCCTCGCCTCTACCGAGGATCTGCGGGGCGTGACCGACGCCAACGTTGTGTTTATGTCCCTCCCGGCGACCTCTACCGGCATCAAGGAAGCGGGCGATCTGATCGGCACCGCGTCCTACGGCGTCTACATCAACGCCAAAGCCCTTAACGCCAATGTGGACGACTCCACGACACTGAGCAGCGTTATGTATGAGTTCATCAACGACTACTACACCGGCAGCGACTATTACGTCGATTTCCTCTCCGAGGACGGCAAACTGCCCTTCAACACGGGGCTGTCCGGCGATATCGAAAATCCGCTGATGAAGCAGTGCTTCACGGTCGTGAGAAACGCCAAGCACGCCGACGCGCCGCTCTCCGACAGTATGCTGTGCTATGACAGGCTCGTAACGGGTCTTTCCGACGTGCTGAACGGCGCCACGAGCGTCGACGATTATCTCTCCGCCGTTTCCGCCGCCGAGATCGAGGCGCAGGCCGCCGCGGAAGCCGAAAAGAAATGAGTAAAAAAGCCGCCTTTCTCTTTATCGGCGGGCTGATCCTCGCCATCATCGTCATCTCCGTCGTCAGTATGATCTTTTGGGGCCCCAAAAAGGAGCGCGCTTATATCTACGTGACGACCGAGGGCTTCGGTGAGGACAAGGACGTCACCGACCGCCTGCTCACCATCGACCCCGGCGACACGCTGGTCGACGTGATGAGCCTTAAATATAAGGAATACTACGAAAAATTCGAAAGGCCGCTGGTACGGCAAAATGAATTCGTGGAATTCCTCGGACGCAAAAAAGAGAACAATATGAAGATCCGCGTCTATATCGACGACGTCCTCACCCTGGACATTTCCCAGGCCTACCTCGGCACGGGAAGCAGGATCAAATTTGTTTACACGAAATAAACCGCTCCCTATAATGTAATGATCGCGAAACGATCCCGAGGGGTTTCTCCCCGGGATCGTTTTTTCTTGTCATATAAATAAGGAAAAATTTGTGGGAGCCCTATTAAAGGGAGCTGTCAAAACCGCAGGTTTTGACTGAGGGATTGTAAACGAAACAAAACGGGCCGCCGGGGTCGTCGCCCCCTGCATGATGTTTCCCTGACGGGAAAACGATGTTTCCCTTTGGGAAAATGATGTTGCGGCAAAGCCGCAAATGATGTTGCCCTTCGGGCAAATTAAGGATAAAACCTGCAAGCTTTGCTTGCAGGTTTTTCTCATAAAAATTGGTGCGTTTCCCGGCTCCCTTTAATAGGGCTCCCAAAAAGTTGGTAGCGAAGCGTGACTTTTTGGGAAAGAGGAGGAGCCGACCGTTTAGCCGTTGCGACGATTTTTTGAAATCGTCGTCGGCTCCATAGGTCGTGTTCCGACGACAGGGAGCTGGCGGCGAAGCCGTCTGAGGGGTTGTGAACGTAAACGGGTATATCGTAGAGGCCGCCCGCTACGAAACGCGCCTACGAAACCGGCGCGTTTATTTATCGAGCCAACGCTTTTTCGATCACCGACCCGTATTTGTCCGGAATGGCGTAAAAGAGGCGGCAGGGATCACTGCTCTCCATCCACTCCATGGTGTAATAGTATTTACCCCGGTACAAAAAGACGTCCCCGCCGCCTGTCAGACGCAGCAGGATCGGGGCTCTGTCTCCGGTGTCGAGCCGGTCGCCCAGCATGGAAACGTCGTCATTGATCAGCGTTTCCCGCAGCATATCCCGCAGGCCGTCGGTAAGGGGATATTCCCCGGTAAGTCCCAATAAGCGGTAAGACGGAATGCCGTCCAGATACTCCGAGATCCACTCCTCCATCATATCTTCCCGGTAATAGATCTCGCCGGAATAATACATCCTCGCCGTTGTGAGGTCAGCGGAGATCTCCCCCCTGCTGCCCTCAACGTCCAGCAGAAGGAGCGGGACGCCCTCCCCCGCGACGTATACGGGGATCGTTTGCCGCTTGCCGTCCTCCGTATCCCAAAACTCCCCGGACGTTTGCGGGAACCGGCGGTAAACCGCCTCCTTGTACCGGAAGGAGTGATCCTCCCTGATCCACTCCGCGCGGCCGGCGCGCATCTCCCGCAGTTGCTCATTCGTCGTAAAGCACCCGCCCAGCAGCAGGGCGGCGGCAAGGCACAGACAGATGACTGTTTTTTTCATTTTCATCTCGCCTTCTCGATGATCTCCCGATACCTGTCGGGGATCTTATAGTAGAGCGTCAGCCGGCTGTTCAGCCACGCGGCGAAATAATAGTCCTTGTCGATCCGGCAGACTTCCCCGCCCTCGGAGTACCGGAACAGCACCTCGGAATACATCACGCTGCCGTCTCCGGTCCGGCGGAAGGGAGAAACGGTCAACAGCGTCTCAATGAGCATTTGCCGCATATCCGCGCCGACGGGAAACTCCGCCGAAACGCCTTCCTTATAATATCCGCCCATGGCGTCCACCTGCGCCGCGAGGCGGTATTTGAACTCGTCCTCCCGCGTGTAGATAACGCCGTCCGCGAGCGCCAGCGTCCGGGCGGCGGTGACTCGACCGTTCTCGCCGCTGTTTTTAAGCAGCAACAGCGGGACGTCTTTGTCCGCGATGATGATAGGGTCGGTCTTTTGCCCGTTGAACACGGGCAAAAACTTACCCGCGTTGAACGGGAACAGACGAAAGACGGTGTCCTCATACCGGAAGGTCTCGTCTGTCACCCAAGTCGCGCGCATGGCGCGCAGATCGTCGATCTCCCTCTGCGTGACGCACCCGCCCAGCAGCAGAGCGGCGGCAAGGCACAGACAAACTATGGATCGTTTCATATCGCATCACTCCAGATTGAGTTTTTTATACGTTATGACATTCGTCACCCCGAAAAAGATGGCGCACTGCGCGAGGTAGTATCCAATGCCGATGGCAAGCGCCGCGTTTGGATAGTCATTGATGAAATCGTTGATCGCGAGCATGAACGCCGATCCGTCCAGGACGATCATGAAAACGATCAGGATGGTGCCGAGGATCTGCGTGGCGAAATAATACGCGAAGTAGACGCCGACCGCCGCGAGGATCTTGTTCTTTTTCGCCATCTGACCGACGGCGATACAGGCGTAGACCAGCAGATAGAACGTCGCCGCCGCGCACAGCGCGATGAGCGCGAACTCAACGGCATAGAGGACGAAACGGCCGGGTCCCGCCGCCTCGATCATCTGCCGGCAGTAATAGATCGCGACATGCCACATCTCGACAAGCAACTCTCCCGAAAACGCCACGCAGAACGCCGCGAATGCGACGACGGCGCTCGCCGCCGTGAACAGCATCGCCGTCCAGAATTTTACGCTGATGTGCTGAAACGGGGTCACCGGCAGGGTGAAGGACAGATAGCCCTCCGCCGTATACAGATTGGTATAAAACCGCCGGATGACCGTGACGACAGTCATCGCCGCCACCGCGATGATGCCCAGCGACAGCGCCACGACGGCGGAGCCGAACACCACGCCGTACACCGTGCTTTCGCTTTCGAAAAAACGGATCAGCCTTGTCAGCAGGGCGATACCGCCCAGCACGCCCCAGATCGGCAGCATCGTCCGCCCCAGCGAGCGGATCTCGTATTTGAAAAGTCTCGTTACCATTTGAATACCTCCCGGAACCACTCGTCCACGCTCATACCGTGACTTTCACGGATCTGTTCCACCGACTGATGTAAAAGGATCCTGCCGTTCTGAATAAAGATGACGTCGTCCAGGATCTGCTCGATGTCCGAGATCAGATGGGTGGAGATGATGACCGACGCCGACGGATCGTAGTTGTCAAGGATGGTGGCGATGATGTGATCCCGCGTCGCGGGGTCGACGCCGGCGATGGGCTCATCCAGCACGTAGAGTTTGGCGCGGCGGCTCATCACCAGGATAAGGGACACCTTTTCCTTGTTGCCCTTGGACAGCGTTTTGAGGCGGCAGTCCGGCGAAATGCCGAGCCGGGTGAGCATCTCCCCCGCCCGCGCCGGGTCGAAGTCCGCGTAAAAATCCCCGAACAGTTCAACGACCTGCCGCACCGTCATACGCGCGTCAAGATAGTTGTTGTCCGGAAGATAGGACACCTTGCTTTTGGTGACGACGCCGGGCGCGTCCCCCTCGACGGTCACCCTTCCCGACGTCGGGGTGAGCAGACCGTTGATCAGTTTTATCAGCGTCGTTTTGCCGGAACCGTTGGGTCCGAGCAGACCGATGATCCTGCCGCTCTCCACGGCGAGATCGACGTCCTGCAGCGCCGTCACGTTTCCGAAACGTTTGGTGAGTTTTTCACACCTGAGCAGTTCAGCCATTGTCTCTTTCCTCCTCCAATATACGGGAAATGTCCTCCCGCGTACAGCCCAGCCGCTCCATCTCGTCAAGATACGCGCGGCTCCTGCGGCGGCGCAGGCGATCCAGCGTTTCCCGCGCCGGCGCCGCGTCTTTTCCGACATACCACCCCGAACCACGCACCGAGTAGATCAGCCCCTGCGCCTCCAGCGTTTCCATCGCCTTCTGAACGGTGTTGGGATTGACGCCCGCCGTCATCGCGACCTCCCGCACCGACGGCAGCCGCGCCTCCGGCGCGTACTCGCCCGTCGCGATCAGCACGCAGAACCTCTCGCAGATCTGCGGACAGATCGGCAGGGATTTATCCGGTCTCCACGCCATGTGTGCCCATCTCCTTTTGATTGTACTACCTATCTATTACAATAATACAATTTTTCTTTCGCTTTGTCAAGAGAAAATATAAAACTTCGGCAGGGGCGGCGACCCCTGCATGATGTTTCCCTGACGGGAAAACGATGTTTCCCTTTGGGAAAATGATGTTGCGGCGAAGCCGCAAATGATGTTGCGGCAAAGCCGCAAATGATGTCAGGCTCCGCCTGAATGATGTTGCCCTTCGGGCAACATCATTTGCCTGAAGGGCAACATCATTCCGCGAAGCGGCGCGTCACTTTATTCTCCTCGCCTCGAGGTAAAATCTCTTATCGTCCGCCGCGCCCATCGAGAAAGTCTTGCGGGGCAGGGTGCCGTCCCGCGAGATGCTCTCGAAAAACGCGTCCTTGGCGATGGCGGGCAGCAGGAACGCCGCCGCGCCGGGCGCCTTCGCGAAACGGCGCGCCGCGTCGTCGTCATGGACGTAGTCGATGCGCGTTTCGGGATGCAGGGCGAGGTAGTCGTCCAGCGCCTTTTGCAGGGTGCCGACGGTCAGCCGCGCCGTCGCGGGCGCGAGGGTCAACGCGCTGTCCCCCGCCGCCGTCACAAGCGTCACCCGCTGATCGCCCTCTCCGCCGGGAAAGCGCTCCGCGAGAAACGCGGTCAGCGCCGTAAGGTCGCAGTCCGTCACCACGCGGTGGATCGGCTCGAACACGAGATCCTCGCTTTGCAGGTTGGTGATCTCCACCAGCGCGTACCGCGCGGGATGATCCCCCGCCGCGCCGCTCTTTTTGAGATCCTCCCAGCACGCCTTGGCGGTGGCGAGCGAGTGATTGCCGTCTCCGACGAGATACAAAAGTTCGCTGCCGTATTTTTCCAGCGCCTCCCGCCGCAGGGCGTCCAGCCCCTCCTGTACCGCTCTTTGCTGATCGGCGGTCAGCCGCCAGCCTTTGATCCGGCCGCCGCCCCGCATTAGTGTAAAGTCATATTCCTTTACCATATTTTCCGTCTGTCTGTCGAGTCCCTCGATGATCTCGCGGCGCTTGTCGTCGATCAGCACCAGGATGTGCGGCAGCTCCAGCGGCGCGTTTTGCCGCACCGCTTTACGGGGCGGGATGCGCTCGGTGACCGTCGCCTCGGTGGCGCGGCAGAGCGCCGCGCTTTCAGGGGAGAAATCGTATTCCTCAAGATCCAGCGCCGCGACGATGCCCCGCCGCGTTTTGCCGTCCGACAGCGTGCGCCGGACGTAGATCATACCGTCCGGTATCTCCCGCAGGATCCCCCGCGCGAGGTAGTCCCGCATCGTTTGATGGATGTCTTCCACCCGCCCGGCGGTGTCCTCCCGCCCGAGAAAGATCTCCGGCAGGGTGAGGCGCAGCGTGGAGGGCGCGCCGCCGACGGTTCGTTCCGTTTCCCGCCAGTAGCCGGGATCGGAGGTGTACTGATCGCAGGCGATGACGCTCCACTTTTCCATATCACAGCCGTTCGGCAGCAGGATATTCGCGTTTTTCAGTCCGGTTTTCAATGAATTCCTCCTTATTTCAGGAAAGCGTGCATCGCGCGTCTGGTCTCATAAACGTCCGCGACCGAGGCGATCTCAAAGGGCGCGTGCATGGACAAAAGCCCCACGCCGATGTCCACCGTGTCGATGTCGCGGTTGGCCATATACTTGGCGATGGTCCCGCCGCCGCCGACGTCGACTTTGCCGAGTTCCCCGGTCTGGAATGTGACGTCCGCCTCCCGCATCTTTTTGATGAAATAGAACATCGTCTCGGCGCTGGCGTCGCTGGTGGAGGATTTGCCTCTCGCGCCGGTATACTTGGTGATGCAGGGTCCAAATCCCATCTCGCAGGCGTTCTGTTTGTCAAGAACGTTCGGATAGATGGGATCCAGCGCGGCGTTGACGTCGGCGGACAGGCAGCGGGAAGCGGCGCAGATCGTGAGCAGATCCGCCCCGCCGGACAGCCTGCGCAGGGCTCTCTCAAAGAAACGCCCCTGCATGCCGGTCACGCCGTCGCTGCCGACTTCCTCTTTGTCCACAAGAAAGACCATCGCCGTTTTTTCCGGCGTTTCCGTCACGTCCAGCAGTCCCTCGAACGCCGTGAACGCGCAGACGCGGTCATCCTGTCCGTAGGCGCCCACCATACTTTTATCGAAACCGATCAGCGCCGGCTCGAGTTTCGGCACCATCGTGAGTTCCGCGCACTGCAGATCGTCCTCCTCAATGCCGAACTCCTCATAGAGCAGGCGCAGGACGTTCGCCTTGACGCTGTCCTTGTCGCCGTCTTTCACCGGCTCGCTGCCCGCCAGCACGCGAAGGTCCTCGCCCTCCACGCCCTCGGCGAGCGTCTTTTTCATCTGATCGCCCGCGAGATGGGGCAGCAGATCGGTCACGCAGAAAGTGAGATCCTCCCGGCGCAGGTCGACGGCGGTGCCGTCCTTGCGGATGACGATCCCTTCCAGCGCAAGCGGCAGCGCCGTCCACTGGTATTTCTTGATGCCGCCGTAGTAATGCGTTTTGAGCAGCAGAAGTCCCGACTCCTCGCTGACGGGATTGACCTTAAGGTCAAGGCGGGGCGAGTCGATATGCGCGGCGGCGATATGCACGCCCGCCGTCATCGGCTGTTTGCCGAAAATGACAAAACAGACCGCCTTTCCCCGGTTGATGAGATACACCTTGTCGCCGGGGTTATATTTTTTTCCGTCCTCAAAGGCGGTAAAGCCCGCGGCCTCCGCCGCCCGGACGGTATACTCCACACATTTTCTCTCTGTTTTCCCGAATTTCAGGAAAGAAAGATATTTTTCGACGGTTTTCGACAGATCGTCTTTTGTATAATGCTTTTCGTAAACGCTTTTCTTTTTGTATTCGTGTTCCAATGTCAAACTCCCCTTTTATTCTTTTTTCAGTTTTTCCGCGAGACGCAGGACCTCTTTGGTCAGCTTGACGATGTTGCCGTCGTTGACCAGCACGTAGTCGCACCTCTCCCGTAAAAATTCCTCGTCTTTCTGATGGGACAGGCGTTTTTCCGCCGCCTCGGCGGTAATGCCGTCCCGGCTCATAATGCGCTCGATGCAGGTCTTGCGGGGCGCGATGAGCGCGATGATATAGGAACAGTCCTTATCGACGCCCGCCTCGAACAACGTCGGCGCGTCCAGCAGCGCCGTCTCGCTTTTGTGTTCCGCAAGATAGGAAAAGAGTTCCGCGCGGATGTAAGGACGAAGCAGCGTGTTGAGCAGTTCCAGTTTTTCCGGATCGGCGAACACGATGGCGCCGAGTTGTTTCGAGCGAACGCCGCTCTCCGTCACCACA
Source organism: Clostridiales bacterium Firm_08 (assembly GCA_001604045.1). Classification (GTDB taxonomy): domain Bacteria; phylum Bacillota; class Clostridia; order Oscillospirales; family QAKW01; genus Firm-08. Next base: position 10,556 of record LVAN01000018.1, read on the forward strand.
TCCGCCCCGAAGGATTTCGCGAGCGCCGCGCGCACGTCGGCGCGGGCGTATACCCGCTCGTGGACCAGTTTGTCGCAGTCCACGTGCAAAAAGCCCTCCGTCGCGAACAGCGAGCCGACCAGCGTTTTGCCGCTGCCGCTCATACCGCACAGACCGATCAGTTTCAAGATCCATCCACCTCCAGCACCGTAAATTCCGCCGCGCGAAGCAGACGGTTGGCCACCGCCAGCCCCATACCGTCCTCCGACGGCGCGCGGGCATATATCCTTGCCACCGGCATATCGTCGAACGCGCGAAGCGCCCGGAACAGCGCCCGGCTCTGGCTTGCCGCGTCGCTCTCCCTGCCGTAGCACACGACGTTCTCACCCGTCAGTTCTCCCTCAAAGCACAAAATGCCGGTGGTCTTGTCTTTCGCTTTTTCCCTGAGGAACGCGAGCACCTTTTCCCGCGCGCCCGTCACGATGGTCAGCGGCGCTCTTGGCGCGTAATGACGGTGTTTCATCCCCGGCGACAGTACCGGCGCGCCGTCCGTCAGCGGCCGCAGACAGTTGTCATCCACCACCACCTCCGGGACGATCCTTTTCAGCATCTCCGGCGTGATCGCGCCGGGACGCAGGATGCGCACTCTCGTATCGCCCTCCGGCAGGACGACCGTGCTTTCCACGCCGACCGAACAGGCGCCGCCGTCCAGGATCGCGGCGACTTTTCCGTCAAGATCCCGCTTTGTCGTTTCAAAATCCGTGGGGGAAGGTCTGCCCGAAAGGTTGGCGCTGGGCGCGACGACGGGAACGCCCGCCGCCTCGATGATCGCGCGCGCCGCGGGATGGGACGGGATGCGCACCGCGACGGTGCCGCCGCCCGCGGTGACGATATCCGGCACCCGCGCCGTCTTCGGCAGGACCACCGTCAGCGGTCCGGGAGAAAACGCCCGGAACAGCGCCTCCGCCGCGCGGGGCACGTCCCGCACCACCTGCCCGAGATCCCCGACCTTCGCGATATGCGCGATGAGCGGGTTATCGGCGGGCCGGCCCTTGACGCGAAAGATCTCCGCCACCGCCTTTTCGTTCCACACACTGCCGCCCAGTCCGTACACCGTCTCGGTGGGAAAGGCGACAAGTTCCCCCTCCCGCAGAAGTTTTCCGCACGCCGCGGCGGACGCCGGATCGGCGGCGGTGAAAAGCCGTGTGATCATACGCCCTCGCCCGCCTTGAGTTTTTCCGCCTGGTCGAAGGTGATCAGCGCGTCGATCAGCTCGTCGATCTCTCCGCCAAGGATCTGTTCCAGTTTATAAAGGGTCAGTCCGATGCGGTGATCGGTCACCCGCCCCTGCGGGAAATTGTAGGTACGGATGCGCTCGCTGCGGTCGCCGGTGCCGACCTGGCTCTTGCGGTCGCTGGCGATCTTTTCCGCCTGTTTCATCCGCTCGGCGTCCAGCAGTCTCGCCCGCAGGACTCTCATCGCTTTATCCTTGTTTTTATGCTGGCTTCGCTCGTCCTGGCACTCCACCACCATCCCCGTCGGAAGGTGGGTGATGCGTATGGCGCTCTCGGTCTTGTTGACGTGCTGGCCGCCCGCGCCGCTGGAACGGTAGGTGTCGATCTGCAGATCGGCGGGGTCGATGACAAGATCCACTTCCTCCGCCTCCGGCAGCACCGCCACCGTCACGGTGGAGGTATGGATGCGCCCGCCGCTCTCGGTCTCGGGCACCCGCTGGACGCGGTGGACGCCGCTCTCGAATTTGTAACGGGAAAACGCGCCGTCCCCCGTGATGTTGAAAGAGATCTCCTTGATGCCGCCCAGCCCCGTCTCGCTGACGTTCAGGATCTCGCTTTTAAATCCTTTTTTCTCGGCGTACATCGTGTACATACGGTAGAGATCGGCGGCGAACAGCGCCGCCTCCTCCCCGCCCGCGCCGCCGCGGATCTCGACGATGACGTTTTTATCGTCGTTCGGGTCTCTCGGCAGAAGCAGAACGCGCAGCTCCTCCTCGGTCTCGGCAAGCGCCTTTTTCGCCGCGTCGTATTCCTCCGCGGCAAGCGCGCGCATCTCCTCGTCGCCGCTGTCCGCGAGTTCCTTTGCCTCTTCCATATCCCGCGTCAGCCGCGTGAACCTGTCATACGCCGCGACGACGGGAGAGAGTTGTTTATGTTCTCTGGAAAGCCTGGTGTACGCCGCCTGATCCCCGACGACCGAAGGATCGGACAGCGCCTGTGCCACTTCCTCGTATCTCTGTTTGATCTCCCGCAGTTTATCCGTCATCTCTGATCCCCCGGACGTTTTTTTCCACTTTGGAACGGGGCAGCAGCAGCACGCTGCCGCAGCCGAGGCATTCGAGTTTGAAATCCGCGCCGACCCGCCGCACTTTGAATTCTTTACTGCCGCAGGGATGCTGTTTTTTCAGCGTTACGATACTGCCCACCGCGATGTCCATGCCCGCGTCTCCTTTTTTATATTTATACACATTATATTATAACACTATCTTTTCCATTATGCAAATCATTTCGAAAAAAGAAAGGAGACAGGGGACGGTACTGTGTCCCCTATCATAAAACCCTTCTCAAAAACATACGATTTACAAAAACCATCAAGGAGGAAGCAATATGAAGGAACAGCGATATCGAAGCGAAGGAACAAGGGATGAAAGAGACGCCCTGTATTTCGCCAGCGCCGCCGGGCTCCGGCTGGCGCAGAAACAGGACCGCATCCTGCAGGCGCGGTGTGTGATGTGCGACGCCGGACACGATCTGTACGTCGATCTGGGGGAGTTTGTCGGCGTCATCCCCAGGGAGGAGGGCGCGCTGGGCATCAAAAGCGGCGAGGTACGGGACGTCGCCGTCATCACGCGGGTCAATAAGATGGTATCTTTCAAGGTCACCCGGGTGCTGGAGGATCAAAAAAAGGCGATCCTCTCCCGCGCCGCCGCCCAGCAGGAATGTAAAGCATATTTGCTTGACACACTGCGGGTCGGGGACATCCTGCCCGCCCGGATCACCCATCTGGAGCCGTTCGGCGCGTTCGCGGACATCGGCTGCGGGGTCATCAGTATGATCAGCATCGACAACATCTCGGTCAGCCGCATCCGCCACCCGCGGGAGCGGTTTTCGGTGGGGATGGACATTCTCGCCGTCGTGCGGGACATCGACCGGGAAAGCGGCAGGATCACGCTGTCCCACAAGGAACTGCTCGGCACCTGGCTGGAAAACGCCGCGCGCTTCGAGGCGGGGCAGACGGTCAGCGGCGTGGTGCGCAGCGTTGAGGACTACGGCATTTTCGTGGAACTGACGCCGAACCTGGCGGGGCTCGCCGAGTACGAGCCGGGCGTGGAGGCGGGAACGCTCGCCGGGGTGTACATCAAAAGCATCCTGCCGGAAAAAATGAAAATAAAACTCGCCATCGTCGACACGGGCGAGGCGGCGCCGCCGCCCGCGCCGCCGCGGTATTTCCTGAAAGAGGGCAGGCTGATCTGCTGGCGCTATTCCCCCGACAGCAGCGCCCGGCGAATCGAGACGGTGTTTTCTCCCGATCACGCCGCGGACGTACTTTTGAGCAAAAACGAGATTTTCTGATAAAAAAAGGTTGTCTCCTCCCGCCCGGACCGTTATAATATAGAAAAAGGGAGGGATGACCGTGAAATACTTTTTTGAAAAAGAGTTCCCCTGCGTACTGCCGGCGGCGTTCGACGTCCGCCGGGCGGAGCGCGTCATCACGCCGGCGCTGTTCGGGATGGCGCGCCCGATCCCGCGCGCGGGGGAGGATACCCTCATCATCATCGGCGGCGCCGCGCCGCCGGCGCTCCGGGACGGCGAGGCGGTCATCGAGACCACACCGGCCGGGATCGCCATACGGGGACGGGACTACGGCGCGACGATGCGCGGGCTGATGACCGTTCTGCTGAACGTCCGGATCGATCGTAAAGCGGAAAAACTTTACAGAGATTGCGGCACCGAGATCCTGCGCCCTGATATCCCGTTCCGCGGCGTGCATCTGTGCTGTTTCCCCGAAACGACGCGGGAGGAACTCTGTTCCTATATAAGGCTCGCGGGACTGCTGCGCTTTACGCATATCATCGTGGAATTCTGGGGAACGCTGGATCTTGAGATCCCCGGCGTACCGCTCGCCTGGCCCGGCGCGATGACGCTTGCCGGGGCAAAAGCGATGTTCGACGAGGCGCGGGCGTGGGGGCTCGAGGTCATCCCGATGTTCAACCACCTCGGACACGCCGCCGGGGCGCGGCTCTCCTGCGGCAAGCACGTCGTGCTGGATCAGGCGCCGCATCTCGCGCCGCTGTTCAGGGCGAACGGCTGGGAATGGGACATCGAAAACGAAAAAGTCCGCGCGCTGCTCGCCGATATCCGCCGCAAGATGATAGAGATCAGCGGCGGCGGCCGTTATTTCCACCTCGGCTGTGACGAGGCGTATTCCTTCGGATACGGCGAAAACCGCGCCGCCGCGCTCGCCGGTTTTCTGACCGAAATACAGGACAGCCCGGAGATGAGAGGGCGGCGCGGGATCATCTGGGGCGATATGCTCCAGCTCAAACAAGACTATGAAAACGAGCCGCGGCGGTATTCTTTCAATGTCACCGATCCCGCGATCAGCGGCGCTCTGCGGGACAAGCTCGACCGACGGCTGATCATCGCGGACTGGCAGTATCATCAGCCCGACGGCTGCTGGAAGTCCTCGGCGGCGTTCAAATCTCTCGGCTTTGACGTCATCTGCTGTCCCTGGGATCACGACGAGCGCCTCAACGTCCGCTCCGCCCTGCGGACGGCAAAAGCCCTTTCGCTTCACGGCGTGCTGCACACCACCTGGCATACCCTCGACGACGGCGTCCCGGCGTTCGTCTACGCGGGGCTGGCGTCCTGCACGGGAGACCTCTCCCTGATCGAAAACCACACCCGCCTGCGGCTGCTCGCGGCGGAGATATTCCGCAAGGTCAAGCCCTTCGCCCCCTACCGCGAGGCGGGCTTTTACAGGGATCAAATTCATCTCAAATAAAAAAGCCCCGCCGGATCAGAACGTGACTTTCGGGCGGCAATCTGCCGCCCGCCTTATCGAAACGAAATCCATCTTACCTTCCCCTTTCGATAAAAAGAGTTCCGAAGGCGTATGCCTTCGGAACTCTTTTTATCATTCTTCACCATTCCGGTACCGTTTCGCCTGGGTGGAGAAAAGGGTGAAGTATTTGCCCTGTTTTTCCATCAGCTCGGCGTGGGTGCCGGTCTCGGCGATCTCGCCGCCCTCCAGCACGACGATGTTGTCCGCCGTCGTGGCGCTGGACAGGCGGTGGGAGACGAACACCGTCGTCTTGTCCTTGCGAAGCCTGTCGAACTGATCGTAGATCTCCTGCTCCGCCATCGGGTCGAGCGACGCCGTCGGCTCGTCCAGGATCAGGATGTCGGAGTCGCTGTAAAACGCGCGGGCGATGGACAGTTTCTGCCACTGCCCGATGGACGGTTCCAGCCCCTCCGGCTCGAAATACCGCATCAGCGGCGTATCGTAGCCCTGCTCCAGTTTGTCAATGAACACGTCCGCCCCGCTGCGGCGGGCGGCGTCGACGATGGCTCCGTCAGTCGGCTCTTTGTCGATCTGCCCGAACCAGATGTTGTCCCGCACGCTCTCGGCGTACTTGCCGAAATCCTGGAAAATGATGCCGTACAGTTTGTACAGCGCCGCGACGTCATAGTTGCGGATATCCTTGCCGTCCAGCAGTATGACGCCCCCGGTGGGATCGTACAGACGGGTGATCAGTTTGATCAGCGTCGTCTTACCCGCGCCGTTGAGCCCGACCAGCACGGTGGTACTGCCGGCATTGAGGGTCAGATCGACGTGTTTCAGCACATCCCGTTTGGTGCCGGGATAGCGGAAGGAAACGTCTTTCAGTTCAATGGTGTGCCCGATATGGTGTTCCGGCAGCAGCGCGGGCGCGACGTTGGGCAGCAGCGTCTGCTTTTCCTCCAGAAAATAGATCATATTGTCAATGAACAGCGATCCCTCGTAGATGGTCGCCATCCCCGCCAGCACCGATCCCAGCGCCGAGGCGATGGCGTTGAGCGCGCCGGTGTACACCGAATAATCCCCGATCAGTTTGACGTGGGTCGCGATCATATAAAACAGCACGCCGTTCATCGCCGCGGTGCAGAGCGTCAGGGTGATGTTCCAGAAACTCTCCCGGTAGATTAGGCTTTTGACGCCGGCGAAATATCTGGTGAATATGCTTTTGTACCGCCCGATGAACAGATCGGACAGATCGAACAGACGGATCTCTTTGACCATATCCTTATTGACCATCAGATCGCTGTAATAATTGAGCTGACGGCGGTCCTTGGAGCGCCAGCGCATATAGCGGAACCCCTTGCGGCGGTAGTAGAAACTGACCGCGGCGGAGGTGCCGGACAAGAGGACGAACAGGATGAAAAAGAGGTAGGCGAAGGTGCCGAGTTTGGTAAGCAGCGCGCCCAGCACCACGACATAGCCCACCGCGCTGATCAGCCTGCTGACCAGCGTAAAGGAGGCGTTGAGGATATTGAGCGGGCGCATACCCGCCTCGCGGTTGGCGTTTTCCAGCCGCTCGTAAAAGTCCGGCATATCAAAGGACGCGAGATCCAGCGTTTTCGCCTTTTTCATAATTTTTACGCGGACGTGATTGGTGAGGATCTCCCCCGCCATGCGGTTGATCATACCCGAAAGGGAGGTCAGTATGCTGTTCGCGAAGATAAATCCGAACTGAAAGATCAGCGGCGTGATGAGATCGACCTCACCGGCAAAAGAAGCGACGACTCTTGACAGCAGATGGGCGGTGATGAAGGTGCCGATGATGGGCATCACGCCTTCGGCAAGCGCGAGCAGCGACATACCGATCAGGATGAGGCGGCTTGCCTCCCACACCAGCCGCACGATATAGAACAGGCGGGAAAACATCCCGCCCACCGTTTCTTTCAGATACCGCGGCAGATCTTTCAGGTTTTTGGGCGGCGCGACTTTCAGCCGCTCATCATTCCGCGGCGGCGGGCCATAAGACGGCACATGGATCTCCCCTTCCATAAAAAGTTATCTTTTAGAATATTATAGCACCGCCCGTCGGGAAATGCAAGCATTTCCCGACGCCGCGATCCACGACAAGGAGACACAGGGGACGGTGCTGTGTCTCCTTATCGTTCCGACAAAAAACTTGCCTCCCATGGCTTGACACGCCGCAGAGCGGTGCATCACGCGCTGAAAGGCGCGCATCACTTGCGCTTTAGCGCGGACATCGCTAAAAAAGCCCCGCGAGATTTCTCTCGCGGGACTTTTTTGTTACGTTTCGGATCCTCAGGAAAGATAGTTCTTATAGAAGTTCATAAAGATCGAGGCACATTCCGCGCGGGTCGCGCTGTCCAGCGGGCGGATATATCCGTCGCTGCCGCTGATGATGCCGGCGCGCTGACAGGTCGTCACGTAACTTCTCGCCCAGGAGGAGATCTTAGACGCGTCCTTGAAGGTCACGGCGGCATTGTCCTTGCGCAGGGTGACGCCCTTATACTTGCAGAAGTCCACCATCACCTTGCAGATCTCCTGACGGGTGATGTCGCGATCCGGCGCGAAGGTGACGCGGTCGATGCCGGAGACGATGCCCTTCTGCCGCGCCCACTCGACGTAAGCGTAGTAGTAGGAACCGTCCTTGACGTCCTGGAACTGGCAGACCTTATAGTCAGCGGTGTTGACGCCGTCCATTCTGCCAAGCACCGTCACGATCATCGCGCGGCTCATTGGCATATTCGGGGAGAAGGTGGTGTTTGTCGTACCGGCGAACAGTCCGTTGCTGACGACGAAGTCGACAGCGGGTTTGAACCAGTCTTTCTCGCCGACGTCCTTGAACTTCGCGGCGGAGTTGATGGTATCGAGTTTGTCGATCGCCTCTTTCTGCAGGACCTTGCCGCAGACGGTGCAGACCTTCTGCCGCTCGCCCGCCGACAGGGAGGTCGCGGGTTTGACGACGCGCCACGCGCTCGGCGTATGGCCGGTGGCGGCGACGTTCTCGACGCGCACGTTGCCGCACACCGCGCAGGTGTACTCTCTGACGCCCGCCTCGGTGCAGGTCGGCGCCTCGATATCCCGGAACGTCTCTCTATGACCGGCGGCGGGGATGATCTGCGACTCATCGAAGTCTCCGCACTCGGTACAGGCGTGTACCTTTTCGCCCTCCCCGGTGCAGGTCGCCGGCGTCAGCACGATCCACGCGAAGGTCTTGTGACCGGTGGCGGGCACACTGCGGCTGGCAAGCAGCGCCTCGCAGACGGTGCAGCGGCGCTGTTCCGAACCGGCGGCGGTGCAGGTCGCGGGGGTGATGACCGTCCATTTTCCGAGGGTGTGTCCGGTCGCGGGGATGGCGCGGGGCTCTGAATGGTGGCAGACCGTACACTCGACGATCTCCTCGCCGTCCGTCGTACAGGTCGCGTCATTGACGACGCTGATGGAAACGAATTCGTGCGGGATCTTTTCAATGACCGTGACGTTGATCTCATCGTCGCAGTCCGTGCAGACCTGATGCTTTCTGCCTTCCTCGGTACAGCTCGCCTCTTTGTCGACGACCCAGGTCTCGCTGATATGCTCGTGCTGGCAGTAGCCCATATCGGTGATATCGGTGCGGGCGTCGCCGCAGACGATACAGTGGCGGGATTTCTCGCCGCGCACACTGCCGGTCGGCTTGATGTCGATGGTAAACTCGGTGTCATAGATATGCGCGGCCAGCGCGAGCTGTTCCGTCTCCGTCGTGCCGCAGCGGGTGCAGGTGTGGCGGCGGCTGCCGGGGACGGTGCAGGTGGATCCCTGCGTTACCTGCCAGTCGCCCCACTCGTGACTGCCGTTGCTGGGGATGGGCTCGTCATAGGTATCGGTGCAGACCGTGCAGGTGTAGGTCATCGTGCCGTCCTCCACGCAGGTGGCGGCTTTGGTGACCTCCGCTCTATACTGATGTCCCGTCTTGGGGATGACCTCGGTATGGGTGGTGTGACAGCCGGTGCAGGTATATTTCACCGAACCGTCGGTGGTGCAGGTCGCGGGCGTGAGGATCTCGCTGACAAAATTATGCTCGCCGGTAGACGGCACGACGCGGCTGTCCAAAGACGCGCCGCAGACCGAGCAAAGCAGTTCCTCGGTACCGTCGTTGAGACAATCGGGTTCAACGGTATGGACCCACTCGTCGGCGGGCGTATGGATGCCGGTCTCATCAACGGGACGGGTATTGACGGCCGCCTGGCAAACCGTGCAGTACATCGTTTCCTCGCCCTTGTCGACGCAGGTCGGCTCGGTGGTGAGGACCCAGGCGCCGCTCGGGGTGTGCGCCGCCATCGGGATGGTCTGTTCCTGGACTTTGCCGCAGTCAAGACAGACGCGGGTCTGTTTGCCCTCTTTGGAGCAGGTCGCCTCGTCGCCTTCGGCGATGGTCCATTCGCCCCAGTTGTGAGAGATGTAGCTCAGCGTAAAGACCGCTTTGACGCTTCCCTTCTGCGCCTTGACGTACACGGTGTCGCCGCTTTCGATGGAGGCGGCGGGGGCAGAGGCCTCAAAGTCGTAATACATACCGACGACGGTGACGGAAGGATCGGCGAACGCGATATCCGCGGCGGTCTTGGCGTCGGTACCGGTGGCTGTCCAGCTGAACAGATCGTCGCCCGGCTCCACGGTATCGAACCCGCCGGCGGCGAGCGCGAAGTCCGCGTTGGTATAGGTCCTGCCCGTATCCATCCAGGCGTACTCCGGTTCCGTCGTGCCGCTCGCGGCGTACGGAACGGCGACAAGATCGGCGCCGGAATTTTTCAGATAGAAGTTGTCATCCACGTTGACGCTGTTGACGCCGGGATCGTCCGGATCGTCAAACGCCCAGATCTCGTGAGCGTCGGTGTGATTGATGACGACGTTGCCGGTAACGGTGGCGGACTTGAGTAACATCGACTTGTCCTGACCGTCTGCCCGGTAGTAATTGCTCAGGTTGATAAATCTGCTGCCGCCGCCTCCGGTACAGTTATAGGTGTTGTTGGTCACCGTAAGGTCGGTGGTGCCGTCGATATCCGGGTGGATGCGCAGGATATCTTTGTTCGCGAGACTGTTATAAAAGACGTTGCCGTCCAGGATGACTTTAACGCTCTTGTAGTCGGCGCTGTTGAACTTGGCGGGATCCTTGCGGGTGTCATAAATATATCCGAAATAATAATCGGCATTGTTCGTCGTGGCGGCGCCGACGGTGCAGTCCCTGACGATCAGCGACGGAGAGGCGATGCGGCAGGCCACGGCCACCTGATTGGTCGGATAGAGGTAGTTGATGCGGGAGTACGTCTGCAGATTGGCGAACGTACAATTCTTAAAGTTCTGCGTCACGTATCTGCCGGTGGAGACAACGTAGCTGAAAGAGCTGGACGTGCCGGTCCTGCCGGCGCTGTCAACGTAGCAGCGGTTGGCGTAGAGGAAGGGTTCGACGTGGCTGGCCTCTGTGGTCGCCTTGTTGTCGCAGTACAGGAAGTGACCGGCGTTGTTGCTGGCGTTGTTATAACTGTCCTGCGCGTTGATGAAATACAGCCAGTTGGTGTCCGCGCCGACAGCCACCGCGTCTTTCGAACCGTTCACCGCGGTGTACAGGGTGTTGTTGTCGATCCGCAGGAAGCGCGTCGTGGCGGAAGCGACGCCCGCGACGGCGAAATAGATATTCTGCGTATTGTCACTGTTCAGTCTGTCGATAAAACCGATCTGCAGCTGCGCGTTCAGTTTCGCCTCGGAAGTGGTGTCGGTCAGGCTTCTGCCGTTCTGCACCGCCGTGGAACCGGGCGCCGTCGGGCTGACGCCGAACTTCGGACCGATGATGGCGCAGGATTTGTTGAAGCCGGTACCCGGTACGGCGATGGCGCCGGGCATCAGCAGGATGACGTCTGTCATCGGAGTGACCGAGGAATGCGTCGGTTTGGTGACGGCGTTGTAGGCGGCGCTCAGCGACGTGTAGAATATGACGTTGGCGTTGGTGACGCCGTTGAGTTTTCCGCTTTCATAGGTGTCGCCGTTGAAGTCGTACACGCCGACGCTGCTCACGTCGACGACGCGGAACACGGTCGGCTCGGTGATGGTGTAGCGCACCGTGCAGGTGGTGTTCGCCGTCGCGTAGCGCGCCTTGGCGTACAGTGTGCCAAATCCTTTTTCAAGGGTGGAGACCGGCGTGGTGCAGGACTCATTGGCGTATACGCCGAGGAACTCGACGCCATCATTATTATATACAAAGAGATCTTTTGTGTCGTATGTCACGCCGTCCAGCGGCATCACGACGACGGACGCCTTGACAAGGCCGTCCGCCTCAAGAGCCTGCCCGGCGTTGGAGCCGTTGATGGTCACGACGTGGCAGTTGGTGACGAACAGGTCGCCCTTCGTCTCCTGCACGGTGAACAGTTCGGCGATACCGCCCTTCATCTCGTCCGACGCGTAGACGTCGGTCTTGACGGTGAAGTAGTTGGAAGCGCTGCGCACGCCGGTGGTGGAACCGTGCGCCGCGTGGACGGTGCCGTCGTAATCGATAAACAGGTTGCCGGAAAGATCCGTCGTGGTAATGAAAGACGCAAAGGGATTGGAGACGTACTGTGTGTTGGAATTGATCTTTTTGAAATCGCCGCGGATGACGTTGCCGCGGATGGTGGCTACGATGTTGTAGCCGCTGTTGCCCTGGACGACCTTCTCGGCGTATCCCGCCTCCATATCGACGGAGGAGATCATGATGTCATTGTCGGTGACGTTGAACAGGGCGCCGCAGGCCGTACTGCTCTCGACTTTATCCAGATAGAAGAAGTCGCCGGCGCCGGTCTCCTCCTCGCCGCCGCTGAACGTGATGATATTGTTATCAAAGGTAAACGCGGCGTTGGCGCCGTAAGAGGTCATATTGTTAAAGTTGATGCGCACGATATGGCTGGACGTCCAGTCATAGAAGGTACAGTTGGTGACAGCCGCGGAATATTTTCCGGCGTAACTGCCGAGAAACGCCTTCTGCGTGCCGGTCGCCGCGCTGTAGGCGGGCACGGAGAACTTGATGTGCTGGTTCTGCTTGTACTGGTCGGTGGCGGACACCTTGAAATCCTTGAACACGCAGTTGTCGATCAGCGTATAGTTGTTCTGCAGGACAGGCGCCTGTGACGTGTTGTCCCTGACGGACTGCACGAAGTAGCTGTTCGTGATGGTCGCGACAGACAGGATGAGGTTGGTCTTGTTGTTGCCGCCCATCGACAGGAACGCCGCGCCGCCGGTGGTGTTCAGATCGACGTACCAGTTGTCAAGATGGAACCCGGTAACGTACGCGTTGGCGGCGGTCGAAGTGTTTTCGGAATACAGCTTGAACGCCGCGTCAGCCGCGAAACCGTCCGCGTTGATGATACCGTTTTTCAGACCCCAGAAGGTGGATTTGAAAACGAACTCTTTCGTGTTGTTCACCGTTCTGCCGTTCGCGACGGTGACGCTGCCCTTCGCGGTGACGGGGCTCTTGCCCGCCTGCGGGCCGAGCAGCCAGGCGTTCATATAGTCCGCCTCAGCCGCCGTCGAAAGACTCGCGGGCGTGATCATCGAAAGGGTCGCGCTGGAGCCGTCAGACGCGATGCCCTCCTCGGGATCCGCGTTCGCGGTGGAGTACTGCTGTCCCGGGAAAAAGACGAACACGGGGTTGTTGTGCGTCGCGGGATCCAGGTGGCGCAGGGTGCGCGAGACCAGTTTCCACGAGGACAGCGCGTTGACGCCGTAGGTCAGCCGGTAGGTGACGCCGTTGCCCCAGGCGGAGCCGTCGCCGTACGTGACGGTGAACGCTTCGCCGTCCGCCGCCGGAGCGGCCGACGCCCACGCGGTGTTAACAAAGTAGACGTTCTCGCCCGGAACGAATACACCTTCCCCGGCATCCGTCGCGTTGATACGCGCGTAAGGATCCGCCGCGGCGCTCACATCCGTCAGTTCCGGCAGCGCGAAGACCGCCGTCATACCGACAGCCATCAGCACCGCGAGGAACAGTGAGAGCGTCCTTCTACTCTTGTGTAACATAGCTTTTATCTCCTTTGCGATCAAGTTTAAGCCTTTTTACTATAACAAGTATAATAAGACTATTATACATAATATATTTTACAACATATTTACACAAATTTCAATCCCTTTTCACCCGCCGGAAAGTAAAAAAACCGCCCGTGTTTTTGTACAATTTACACAAAAAAGACAGGGAGCGTTTCCCTGTCTCATCGAAAAAGATTAAGGACCGGTTTGCCGGTCTGCCCGGCGTAGCGGACGGTGTACGCCGTGCCGCCGGACGGTTTGCGCATATACGCCACGACGACGTCCGCGAGGTCGACCATACGGCGGTTGCGCTCCAGCATACATCCCTCGGCATAGCGCGGATACAGCACCTCGCGCTCCCGCGCCCGCTCCAGGATCTCGCGGTACAGCCGCCGGTCTTCCTCCCGCCACTTCGCGTCCTGATCGGCGCAGGGCAGGATGAGGCGCAGCGTGATATCGGGAAATTCCCGCGCGAGTTTCAGCACGGCGAGCGCCGCCATCGTATCGAACCCCAGCGCGCCGCCGGCGATGAAGGTCTTGACGTTTTTCTCCGTATACAGCCGGCGGATCAGCCGCTCCAGCCGCGCCTGCAGGCGCGCCCGCTCCGCGGCGGGGATGATCCTGTGCCCGGTGAACGCGCAGGTCCTTTGTTCCGTCATCTCATTTCTCCACTTCGTTATAAAAATCGATCGCCTTTTGCATAAATTCCTCAGTGACGCCGAACATCTCGGCAAGCTGCCACCGCTGGGTGACGCCCGCCGCGGCGGCGCGGAGAAGCGCGCTTCGGGGCACGAGGTGCAAGATCGCCCATTTGTCCGCCTTGTACTCGCATTTGCCGCGATACCAGGGGGGCGAGCCGCTCTCGTAAAACGAACCGGTCATACAGTGCCCGAGTTCGTGCGCGAGATGGGTGCGCTCCCCGCGGCCGGACAGCGACATATCCAGCCCGATGGCGCACCGCCCCGTGTCATCCCGCAGAGCGACCGACCGCGTGCGCGGCAGATCGAAGGGCAGCACGGCGACGTTCTCCCGCGCGGCGATATCGTACAGGAATTCACTTCCTGTATTTTTCTCTTGTGTATTCCGCAAATCTCATTACCTCTTCCAGGGCGGCGTCGTCCATCGGCGCGCCGTCGAACAACGCGAATTTCAAAGCGTTTTTGGTCAGGCGCGTCTCGCTCCTGCCGATCAGATAGTCCACGCTGACGCCGAAAACGTCGGCGATCTCCGAAAGCATCTCGGGATTGGGCGTCGCGCCGCCGAGTTCCCACTTGGCGACGGTCTGCTGGCTGACGGAAAGCCGCCCCGCCAGCGCGCGCTGGCTGAGCTTGAAGGACTTTCTGAGTTCTTTGAGTCTGTCTGTAAGCATTGTTTTCACCTTCCGCTTTTTATTTTACAATAGGTAGTGCGGAAAGTCAAGAAAATTTTTGCTTTTCCCATTGACAACTACTTTTTGTAGTAGTATAATATTATCAACAACAAAAGGTAGTTTACTGATGGACTTTTCATAGTACCAACAGTATACTACAAGAAAGGAGTCATAAAATGTACTATTGTGAGAATTGCGGAAAAAAATTCAAGCGTCTGCGCAAGGGATTTGAGCCCTATCCCGACTACGGCGGCGAGGTGACCCTCTGCTGTCCGGTCTGCGGGATCCCGGACCACTGGGAGGAGATCTCATGGCAAGAAAACGAATGATCGACCCGTCCTTCTGGTCGGACGAAAAGGTGGCGCGGCTGTCCTTCGCGGGACGGCTGACCTTCATCGCGCTGTGGACCTTCGCGGAGGACACCGGCGTCGGCCGCGGCGACCCGCGGCTGCTCAAAAGTCAGATATTCCCCTACGACAGCATGACGACAGAGCAGTTCAAACAGATCCTTTGTGAAATCGCCGCTTCCGGCATGATCCGGCTCTATCGGGTGGAAGAACAACACTATTATAAAGTTGTCAATTTCAAAAAACATCAAAAGATCTCACGCCCGACCCCTGCCAAACTGCCGGACATTGCATCAGGCGATCAGAAGGTCATTGAGATCGACTCAGTGAGGACTCACGGAGGACTCATTGAGGACTCATGCGCAATAGAAGAGAATATAAAAGAAAAGAATATAATAAAGTCTAATATAAGAGAAAGGAAGGAGCCCTACGGCTCCCGGAAAAATATCTTTCTCTCTCCCGGAGAGTATGAGGAACTCTGCAAACGGCTGGGAAAGGAGCGCACCGATCAGCTGATCGAAAAGATGTCGCTGTATATGGCGGCGAAGGGCGTGCGCTATGAGGATCACGAGGCGGCGCTTTTGAAATGGGCGGGTCACTCCTTTGACGCGCCGCCCGCGGCGGAGCCGTCCCGGGACGCGCTCGGAGCCTATGAACTTGCCGCCATCGAGCAGATGGGAGATCTGTTATGACCGGGCGGGAGATGCGCGCGCTGTCCCGCGCGGCGGGCGCGGCGGAAAGCGCGCAGTGGGCGCTTTCCAAAGTCGTTCATCTGCTGGCGGCGGCGGACGCGCTGAGGGATCTCGGCGCGGAACGGGAATGGGCGGCGGCGTACCGGGCGGGACTGATGGAACGGGCGAAGGCGGCCAAAGCGACGCTCGCTCTCTGCGAGGCGGGGCAAAAACGGTTCGAGGACATCCTTTCCTCCTGTCCCGACCCGCAGACCGAACAGATCCTGCGGCTGAAATATCAGCGGCATTTTTCCTGGCGGAACGTGGCGCTGCGCGTCGGCGGCGGCAACACGGAGGACAGCGTGCGCAAACGCGCGGAACGGTATTTAAAGCCGCTGAAATAGCAGGTTCTTTACGTTCCCCTTTCGGCTCCTGTCTCCTTAATTTGCCCGAAGGGCAACATCATTTGCCGAAGGCAACATCATTTGCGGCTTTGCCGCAACATCATTTGCCGAAGGCAACATCATTTGCCGAAGGCAACATCATTTGCGGCTTCGCTGCCAGCTTTTTGGGAGCCCTA
The DNA here is from genome assembly GCA_001604045.1 of Clostridiales bacterium Firm_08. Taxonomy (GTDB): domain Bacteria; phylum Bacillota; class Clostridia; order Oscillospirales; family QAKW01; genus Firm-08. The sequence goes on from LVAN01000018.1 coordinate 26,561, forward strand.
TTAAAGGGAGCCGAAAAACGCGCCAATTTTAATGAGAAAAACCTGCAAGCAAAGCTTGCAGGTTTTATCCTTAATTTGCCCGAAGGGCAACATCATTTGCGGCTTTGCCGCAACATCATTCAGGCGAAGCCTGACATCATTTGCCCGAAGGGCAACATCACTTGCCTGAAGGGCAACTTAATACGTCTGATCGAAAATCGCCAGGATCTGCGCGACCTCGGCGCGGGTGGCTTTGCCCTGCGGGTTGAAATTGCCGTTCGAGCCGGAGACAAGTCCCGCGCGCTGGCAGGTCGTGACCGCCTTTTTCGCCCAGGACGAGATCTTTTTCGCGTCCTTGAAGGTGACGGCGGGCTGTTTCGCCGCCAGCGTGATCTTTTTGTATTTCGCGTAGGTCACAAGGATGGTGCAGATCTGCTCGCGCGTGATCGGGTCGTTCGGCATGAACCTGCCGTTCGAGCCGGCGACGATATCGTTATCGCTCGCCCACTTGACGGCGCCGGTGTACCACTGGCCGCTCTTTACGTCGCTGAATACGGTCTTTACGTTGTTGTTGACCTTCACGCCCGCCATACGGGACAGGGTGGCGACGAACATCGCCCTTGTCATCGGCGTGTCCGGCTCGAAGGTCGTCTGCGTAATACCGGCGAAAATGCCTTTGTCCACCGTGTAGTAGACGGCGTTGGCGTACCACGCCTTTTTCGGGACGTCGGTAAAGGTGACGGTGGTCTTGAGTTTTTCGATGACGACCTCACTGCCCGCCTTGATCTCGTCGCATACCGAACAGTGGATGCTCTTGACGCCGGTCGCGGTGGTCGTCGCGGGCTTGTCGACGGTGTAGGTCGAAGCCCAGATATGATCGTGCGACACCTTCAGCGCAAGTTTTCCGTTTTTGATCGCCCAGGTGTTCGTAAAGTCAAGGTTCGGGAAAGTCGCCTGTTTGCCGTCGTTTTTCGCGGCGAAGGAGTACATCGAATTGTCGCCGGTGCATTTGGTGCTGAAATCGTTGGAACCGACGGTATCGGTATCGACGAAGTAGCAGTTCACGATGGGTCCGTAGTTATAGGCGACCAGACCCGCGCGGTGGAGGTTTGACTTGTCGGAAACGGTGGTCGTCGCGCTCGTCTTTCCGAAATTGACGCAGGACATAAGATTGCCGTTAGAATAAACGGTGCAGTTGACGTAGCCCGCGATGCCGCCGGCCAGCACCCACTTTTTGCTGTTGCCCTTCGCGGTGACGGACGCGCGGTTGAGACAGTTTTTAACGGTGCCCCAGCTGCCGCCGACGATGCCGCCGACGTCCAGCTTGCTCTCGCCGCCGGTGACGGTCGCCGTCACACTGCCGGTGACGGTACAGCCGGAAATGACGGCGGTCTTGGTGATCCGCGCGGCGACGGCGCCGATATACGCCTCCTGCATCAGGTTGTCAAGCGAGGAGGTATCGGTCGTGAATATCACCTTGATATCCCGCAGTTCGAGGTCTTTGACGGTGCCGCTGACGTCGCCGAACAGGCCGGCCAGCGCCAGCGTTTCCTCATTCGAGGCGTTGACGCTGATGGTCAGCCCGCGGATCATATGGCCGTTGCCGTCGAACGTACCGCTGAACTTCTCGTTTTCCATGCCCGGCTCCTCAATGCGCTCGGCGGCGATGGGGGTGAAGTTGGTCGCCGCGATCTTGATGTCGGCGTCCAGACGGTAGTTGCCCGTCAGATCGTCACGGATCTTGTTGAGATCCGCCTCGCTCTTGATGCTGACGACGCTTTCCGCGTATACGATGACCGACGCCATCGTCGCCACGCACATCAGCGCGAGGATAAGGGATAAGATACGTTTTTTCATATTGGTGACCTCCTAAAAGAGTTTAGAGTTTAGAACTATGATTCGCGGCTTTGCCGCGAAGTTATGATATGAGTTCCGCAAATGAGAAAAACTTATAACTTGCGAAGCAATCATAACACGGCGTCAGCCGTTCATAACGTTCCGCGCAGCGGAACTCATAACTGGCGCGCCATAGGCGCGACCTGCCCTACCACGCAGATGCTATCTCCTGATTATCATACAGTTTCTGCGCGTTTTTGAGCAGTGTTTCCACCGCCTCGCGGGAGACGTAAAACATGCCGGTGCCGTCCAGTTCATAGTAGCAGTACCGCTCGTCCACCTCATAGTAGGCAAGCGTTTCGGTGCCGCCCTCCTCCAGCGTCATCGTGATGGTAAGCCATGGATCGCCCGCGGGCTTGTCCCCCACCTGCTTGATCTCGACGCCGAGGATGGCGGAGTAAAACTCCGAGAAATTGGAGCGGTCGACGTTTTTATTGTTGACGTAGACGACCCGTTCGTCGTCCTTGCCGACCAGTTTGATATCGTATTTTTTGTTCTGCCCCGCCACGACGATGCCGTTGACGGTGTTGACATCTCTTGTGTAGGTGATGACGTCGCACATATCGCTGAGATCCAGCCCGAGACAGGCGACGGCGCTCGACGCTATGGTATAGACGGCGCTGCCGCCTTTTTTCATACAGTAGATGTTCGAGCCCTCGACCTTGCCGAACAGGATGGTGCGCTCTGCGGTGTTGTTGCCGAACAGCAGGGTGTAGGCGGGGTCTTTGAGCCCCAGCGTATCGAGATGCGCCTCGCTTACGTCGTCGTCGACGGGGACGGCGTCGTTGAGGGTGGACAGCAGGGTCAGCACGCTGTTCATCACCGACGAGGAAAACGGCATATTGATGGGTTCTGTCATCATATAGGTCAGCGTGACGTCGTCCTCCTCGCTCTCCTGCTGGCCGCGCACCGTGACGTGAGTGCCCATGGCGCCGCCGATGATGACGGGGGTGATGTTCTCGCTGTCGCTGTTGGAGTCGAACCCGGAAATATCCTGATTATAATAGTAGAAGTGATCCTGTCCGACGATCTCGGCGGTCTCCGCCTCAACGAGATAGACGGCGGCTTTGCCGTCCTTCGCGCGCTCGTCGTCCGCTTTGATCGCGTAGTAGTAATCGTCGTCCGCCGAGCGGTTGCCGAAATAGAGGATGACGCTCCCCTTTTGCAGTACGATCTCGGCGCGTCCCTGCGGTTTTTCGAGGCCGTAGTCCCCCAACTTGTCCGTCGCGACGTCGATCTGCTTGATGGACGAGATGGCGGAGAGTTTCTCGATGGAGGTCAGGACGACGTCGCTGTCGACGTCCTTGTCCTCCTTCCCCTCTATATAATACACCGAACCTGACTTTTTGACAAGACCATATTCGTCCGCGGCGTTAATAATATTGACGCGGCGGACCGAGGACGGCGTGATCTCGGTGACGGTGACGGGATTGACCTGCTTTTCGGGGTCTTTTTCGGCGGGGGTCACCGCGCGCAGCAGCGCGTAGACGCCGATCAGCACGAGGGCGGCGGCGCCCAGCACGATGAGCGGCATAAATTTCCTGCGAAATCCCCTCGCGGCGGTCTTTTCGGGTTTTTTCCCTGTTTTCCCGCCGTATTGGAACAGATCGTCGGTTTCGTTTTTCGGATCCGCCGCCTCCGGCGACACCTTCCCCTCAAGGGGGAGGCTTTCGGCGGGTGCGTCAGGTGCGGTTTTTTCGATATTTTCGACGTTTCCGATATTCTCTTTTTTCATTTCTTCCGGCGGCATATTACAGACGTCTCCTTCGGATGATCACGATGATGCCGCAGAGCAGCGCCAGCCCCGGCAGTACGCCGAGACAGACGATCTCCGCCGTCCGCTTCTGGGCGTCGGTCAGCGTCATCAGCTGGGAGGAGGAATACTTCACCGCGTCCAGCACGGTGTCGCTCTCCTGCCCGGTCATCAGGTTGTACAGGTTGATGATGAAATCGCCGTTGCCGCTGTACGCCATATAATCGCCGGTAAGCATCTGAGTCGAGCCGACGGCGAGCACACAGCTTGAAACGTCCTGGTTGTTGTACACTTTGAGCGTCTTTGACAGCAGGGCGATATTGAAGGGTCCCTCGGCGTCCGCCGAGGTCTTTTCGTAGGTGGTGATCGCCGCGCTGCCCGCCGTGGATTTCGCGTAGGATCCGTCGCCGCTGGTCAGCACCGGGGAAACGGTGATGTTGCCGTTGCTCTCAAAGCGGGCGGCAACGCTGCGCGCCGCCGCCACCAGCAGCGGAACGGAGGGCGTACGGAGTTTTTCGGTGGCGTCGTTGGAGTCGATGAGCGGCTGGAAGGTGGAGGGGAGGTTGACGATGCGCGTCTCGTCCGTCTCCAGCACCATATCCCGCCCGAACGTAAGGCCGTGGGCGTACAGCATGCTCTCAAGGTTGGGAAGTTCGGCGCTCGTGGCGTCGGTGAACACGCAAAGATGCCTGCCGTAATCGTACTCGTTGGAAAGGAACTTCTCGATGGCGCTGATCTCGGCGGTGGAATAGTCCTTGGTGGGCGCGACGATGAACATCATCGTCGCCTTTTCGTCAAAAGACATATCCTTATAAAGCCGCAGATCCTCGACGATATAGCCGTTGTTGGCGAACAGGTTGCGAAGGGTCTGATCGCTGCTCTCGCCGTGCCCGGTGACGAAATAGATCTTCTGGTCGATATCCTGCATAAAAGACAGCAGCGCCGCGGCGACGCGCTCCTCCAAAAGATAGGTGACGGCGCCGCTGTTCTGATCGTTCTCATACATTTCATTCTGCGCGACGACGCGGATCTTGTCGCCGCACTGCATAACGAGACTGCCCGACGAAATGTTGTACTGCGTGCCGAAAGAGGTGGCGAACGTCGGGTTTTTGTCCGGATCGACGAAGGTGAGGGTGAAATGGTCGCTCGCGTTCGCGATCCGCCGCAGGATCTCGGAAAACTGGGTGGTGAAATCCTCCTCGGCGGCGACCACGCTGAAGGTGACGTCACGTTCCACCTTGTCGATGATCTGTCTCGTCTGATTGTCGAGTTTATAGAGATCGTTGCCGGTGATATCAAGTTTGAGGGAATAATTGGTGGTCAGCGTCGTGCAGACGACGTTCAAAATGATGATGACGGCGATCAGCAGGGTGGAAAGCCCCGTCGCGAGAGAACCGTATTTCAGCCGCCGCAGACGGGCGGCGCGGTCAGTTTTGGAGGCCATCAGCTCCACCTCCTCTTTTCGATCAGCCGTCCCGTCAGGAACAGAAAGATGACGGTGACGCTCACGTAATACACAACGCTTGAAAGCGGAAACAGACCGCTGGTGAAATCGGTGTAGCGGTCGTAGACCGAGATGAAACTGACGATCTTTTTGAGAATGCCGGAGTTGACGGTGCCGGCGAGATTGTCAAGAAAATAAAGGCTCATCAATACGGCAAAGGACAGCACCGCCGCGACGATCTGACTTTCGGTGACGGCGCTGAGGAAACAGCCGATCGCGATGATCGCCGCTCCCAGCAGCAAAATGCCGATATAGTTGCCGATCATAAGTCCCGTCTGCAGCGTGCCGTAGGCGGCGACGAACGCCATAAAGACGCCGGTCGGTATCAGCGCGGCGGCGAACACCGAAAACGCCGCGAAAAACTTGCCCGCGACGATGCCGGTGACCGATACGGGACTTGTCAGAAGGATCTGATCGGTCTTTGTCTTTTTCTCCTCGCTGAACAGCCGCATCGTCAGGATGGGCACGAGGAACATATACAAAATGAGAGTGCCGCCGAAAAAGTAACTGATGTTGCTGTACCCGTTGTCAAGCAGGTACACCTTGAAAATAACGGCGCAGAGCAAAAGATACACGCTGATATACACGTATCCGCCCGCGGAGGTGAAAAAGGATCTCATCTCCCGTTTATAGATCGCGATCATTCGGCCTGCCCTCCTTGTCCGCCCTCGGTGACCAGTTTGATGAACACGTCCTCCAGCGACATATCCATACTTTTCAGTCCCATAATGGGCATATTTTTCGCGGCAAGCGCCGAAAAGAGCGGTTTGCGGATGTCCACCACGGGACCCGACTCCACAAGGAAGTCCGTCGTGCCCTTTTCCTTGCTGCCCATACTTTCCACCAGAATGACGTCCGGCACCGAGCGCAGGACCTTCGCCGCGTCGACTTTGGAGCCGCCCACCCGCACGATGAGCTTGCGGTTGCCCGCCGCCTTGTAGGAGAGCTGTTCGGCGTCGCCGTCCGCGACGATCTTTCCTTTATTGATGATGAGGATGCGGTTGCAGACCGACTGCACCTCCTGCAGAATATGGGTGGACAGGATGACGGTGTGGTTTTTGCCGAGTTTTTTGATCAGATTCCGGATCTCGATGATCTGGCGGGGATCCAGCCCCACCGTCGGCTCGTCGAGGATCAGCACCGGCGGGTTGCCCATCAGCGCCTGCGCCAGCCCCACACGCTGGCGGTATCCCTTGGAAAGGTTGCGGATAGGCCTGCGGTAGACGTCCTCGATCCGCACCAGCTCGCAGATCTCCCTGATGTGCGGGCGGCGGGGAAATGTCGTCTTTTTGACGTCATAGACGAAATCAAGATATTCCTTTACCGTCATATCGACGTACAGCGGCGGGATCTCAGGCAGAAACCCGATCTGCCGCTTGGCGCCGGACGGATCGTCCAGCACGTCGACGCCGCCGATCTTCACCCGTCCGTCGGTGGCGGACAGGTAGCCGGTCAGGATGTTCATCGTCGTGCTTTTGCCCGCGCCGTTGGGGCCGAGAAATCCGAGGATCTCCCCCTCCCCGACGGTGAAGGACAGATCGTCCACCGCGAGCTTGTCGCCGTATTTTTTTGTCAGATGGCTGACTTCGATCATACGCTTTGCTCCTCTTTTTTATAATGACGGCAAAGCCGTCGGCATCTTTTGCCTCCCTTGTGTAAAGGGAGGCGGCTCGGCGGCTCTGCCGCCGGGACGGAGGGATTGTAAACGAAACCTTGCGGGCCGCCGGGGTCGTCGGCCCCTACATATTCAGCCCGATCCCGAGATCGTCGAGCTGTCCCGCCGCCACGGTATCCGGCGCGCCGGACATCGGCTCGCTCGCGTTCTGCGCTTTGGGGAAGGGGATGACGTCCTTGATGGAGGGCAGTCCCAGCATCAGCATCACCAGGCGGTCAAGCCCGTACGCCATACCGCCGTGGGGCGGCGCGCCGTAGCGGAACGCCGTCAGCAGGAACCCGAATTTCTCCTCGGCATCCTCGGGCGTGATGCCGAGCGCGTCGAACATTTTCGCCTGCACGTCCCGGCGGTGGATACGGATGCTGCCGCCGCCGATCTCACAGCCGTTGAGGACGATATCATAGGCTCTGGCGCGGGCTTTGTAGGGATCTTTGCCCTCCCCCATATCCTCGTCCAGCGGCGCGGTGAAGGGATGGTGCATCGCCTGATACCGTCCCTCCTCCTCGCTGTACTCGAACAGCGGGAATTTGGTGACCCACAGGAATTTATACTCTTTCGGATCGAGCAGTCCGAGGCGCCTTGCGCATTCCACGCGCAGCGCGCCGAGACTGTCGAACACCACTTTGTCTCTGTCCGCGACGATGAGGATAACGTCGCCCTTTTCAAAATCAAGCGCCTTGTAGACGGCGGAAAGGCTTTCCTCGCTCATAAACTTGGCGAAAGAGCAGGTCGGCGCGTCCTCCGTCCAGCGGGCGAAGGCGAGCCCTTTGGCGCCGTAGTCCCTGGCGAACGCCGTCAGCGCGTCCACCGTCTTGCGGGTGATCTCCCCGGCGTAGCCCTTAAGGTTGATGCCCCGCACGCTGCCGCCCGCTTTCAGCGCGTTCTCGAACACGCCGAAGCCGCAGCCCGCGACAAATTCCGACAAATTTTTGAGTTCAAAGCCGAACCGCAGATCGGGCTTGTCCGAACCGAAGCGGTCCATCGCCTCGGCGTATTCCATCCGAAGGAAGGGCGTTTTGACCTCCACGCCCAGCAGGTCGCGGAACAGTTTTTTGAGGTAGCCCTCGTTGAGGGTCATGATGTCCTCCTCGTCGATGAAGGACATTTCCATATCGATCTGGGTGAACTCCGGCTGACGGTCGGCTCTCAGATCCTCGTCCCGGAAGCATCTCGCGATCTGGATATAGCGGTCGAACCCCGACAGCATCAGCAGTTGTTTATAGATCTGCGGGCTTTGGGGCAGGGCGTAGAAACAGCCCTTGCGGATCCGGCTGGGCACGAGATAGTCCCTCGCGCCCTCCGGCGTGGATTTGTTGAGGATGGGCGTCTCGATCTCGAGAAAGCCGTTGTCGTAAAAATAATTTCTCGTCAGCGCCGTCACTTTATGGCGGAATTTGATGCTCGCCGAAAGATCGGCGCGGCGCAGGTCGAGGTAGCGGTATTTGAGCCGCAGCTCCTCCTTGACGTCGCTGTCCGGCAGGATCTCGAAGGGCGTCGTCTCGGCGCGGGACAGGATCTCGATCTCATCGGTCAGCACTTCCAGCGCGCCGGTGGCAAGGTCGGGATTGACCGCGCCGCCGCGTCTGGCGACGATGCCCGACGCCTTGATGACGTACTCCGAGCGTACGGTGAACGCGATATCGAACGCCGCTTTGCGCTCGTTTTCGTCAAACTGCAGCTGAACGATGCCCTCGCGGTCTCTGAGGTCGATAAAGATCAGCCCGCCCAGGTCCCGCCGCCGCTGGACCCAGCCGCAAAGCGACACCCGCTTTCCGATATGTTCCTCGCGGATCTCTCCGCAGTAAAGATCTCTCATCATTTTATTTTGTGACCTCCCCGGCGGCGAGTGTTTCGATCGTCACGTCCCGTTCACTGCCGTCCGCCATCTTTTTGAGTTTCGCGGCGCCGCTTTCCAGTTCCCCGTCGCCCAGCACGATGACGTACCGCGCGCCGGTCTTGCCGGCGTATTTCATCTGCGCCTTGAGGCTTTTCGCCATCAGGTCGACGGTAACGCTCGCGCCGCCGTCCCGCAGGCGTTCGGCGAGTTTCAGCGCCTCCCGCCTTGCCGCCTCTCCCATCGAGGCGATAAACAGATCGGGGCCTTTTCGCTCGCCGGGCGAGATGCCCTGCGCTTCCAGCAGCAGTAAAAACCGCTCCAGCCCCATCGCGAGTCCCAGCCCGGGGTAATCGCCCCCGCCGAGCTGTTCGGTCATGCCGTCGTAGCGGCCGCCGCCGCAGACGGTGCCCTGCGCGCCGATGTCGCTTGAAACGAACTCGAACACCGTGCGGCAGTAATAGTCAAGTCCCCTGACGATCCTCGGATCGACGGTATATTTGATGCCGAGGGCGTCCAGGTGTCCCCTGACCCCCTCGAAATGCTCCCGGCAGTCATCGCAGATACTGTCAAGGATGACCGGCGCGTCCCCGCAGAGCGCCTGACAGCCGGGATCCTTGCAGTCGAGGATGCGCATCGGGTTGGTTTCCAGCCTCGTGCGGCAGGTGGGACAGAGTTTGTCCTTTTTATCCTCGAAAAACGCTTTCAGTTTGTCGCGGTACACGCCGCGGCAGTCCTTGCATCCGATGGAATTGAGCCGCAGTTCGATGCCCTTTACGCCCGTCTCGCGGAAAATGCGGTCGGCAAGCGATATCACCGTCGCGTCCGCCGACGGATCGGTGGCGCCGAACATCTCAACGCCGAACTGGTGGAACTCCCGCAGTCTCCCCTTCTGCGGCCGCTCGTAGCGGTAGCATCCGATCAGATAGAACAAACTCGCCGGAAGCCCCTCGTTGAACAGGCCGTTTTCCAGAAAGGAGCGCACCACGCCCGCCGTCCCCTCGGGACGGAGCGTGACGCTTCTGCCGCCTTTATCGGTAAAGGTATACATTTCTTTGGTGACGACGTCCGTCGTGTCCCCGACGCCTCTGGCGAACACCTCGGTGTGCTCGAACACCGGCGTGCGGATCTCCTCGAAACCGTATCTTTCACAAATATTCCGCAGTGCCGCTTCCAGCGCCGCCCATTTTTGCGACTCCCCGGGCAGGATATCCGCCGTGCCTTTGGGGGATGATGTGATCAGTGCCATATTTTCTCCTTCGGAGCAGTGAGGAGTTGGGAGTTGCGGAGATATTCCGCAACTTTACGTTGTGGAATATCATCTTATCACTGTTCACTGCTCACTATTCACTACTTGATATAATTTCTCCAATCCAGATCGCCGCGGTCCAGCGCCATGATGATGACCTCGGCGGTGGCGATGTTGGTCGCGACAGGGACGTTGTGCACGTCGCACAGCCGCAGGATGATGCTCTCCTCCCTCTCAAGTTTTGAGGGCGTGGAGGGATCGCGGAAATACAGCATCACGTCCACCTCTCCGCAGGAGATGCGCGCGGCGATCTGATCCGCGCCGCCCTGCGTGCCGCTGAGCAGACGCTGCACGTGCAGTCCCGTCGCCTCATTGATCAGATTGCTCGTCGTAGCTGTCGCGCAGATCGAATGCCCCGCGAGGATCCCCGCGTACGCAATGCAAAACTGCACCATCAGTTCTTTTTTCTTTTCATCAGCGATCATCGCTATGTTCATCTGGTTACCTCCAACCGTTTTTCAGCAGATACTTTTTCCATACGCCCGCGAGTTTCACGCTCTTGCCCCGCAGTCTCGCGGCGGTGTTGCGGAAGGGGATATCGCTGTCCGACACCTTTCGCCCGGCGCCGGTGCCGCCCGCGCGGATGACGATCTCGTCGTCCTCCGGGATCAGCCCCAGCAGCGGAAGCCCTATCCGGTCCATGATCTCATCGACGTTCGCGGCGGCGCCCTTTTCCATAAGCAGCGGGCGCACGCGGTTGAGCACCAGTTCCGCCCGCTTGCCGGATCCCTCCCGCGCGACAGTCGCGGTCCTGCCCGCGTCACGGATAGAGGTAACGTCGGGAGTTGCCACGACGATCAGCCGTTCGGCGGCGTAGGCGACGGCGGCAAATCCGTCCCCCAGCCCCGCGGGCGCGTCGATGAGAATGAAATCAAAATGTTCTTTTTGCTCGTCGCACAGGGCGCGCAGCGCCTCTTTCCCGATCCGCGCGCGGTAGTCGTGCGCGGCGGAGAGCAGGAACAGCCCCGGAGCGTCCGGATGGCGGCAGACCGCCTTTTCGAACGGCGTGCGACCGCTCAGGACATCGTCCAGATCGAACACGGTGCGGGACTCCATCCCCAGGACGAGATCGAGGTTTTTCATCCCGGTATCCCCGTCGATACAAAGCACTTTTTGCCCGTCGGCGCACAGCGCGAGCGAGAGCCTGGCGCACAGCGTCGTCTTGCCGACGCCGCCTTTTCCCGATACGATCCCGACGATCTCTCCCACGCGTTCCCCCTCCTTCGTCTCTAATGTATTGATTATAGCATATAAGATATAGGTTGTAAAGAAAATATTTTGTGAATATTTTATAAAAGCGACCTGACGAAAAGCCTCCCTTGTGCAAAGGGAGGTGGATTTTCGTCGAAGACGAAAAGACGGAGGGATCGTCAACGGCACAAAGCGGGAATACAGGTTTTCGCCGCGTTCACGACCCCTCAATTTTTTGGGAATAGACCGTTCCCGAAAAGTCTCGCTTCGCTGCCGACTTTTTGGGAGCCCTGTTAAAGGGAGCCTGCTTTACGCGTCACCCGTTTTACGGGTATATTGCAGGGGGCGGCGACCCCGGCGCCCCGTTTTGTTCCGATTGTTGCAGGTGCGCGGCGCGGGGCAAAATAAAAAGGAGGAACTACGCCCGCTCCTCCTTTTTTTCCGCTCTTTTCAAAAACTCCCCAAACGCCTTTGGCAGGGCGTAGGACGCCGCCAGCGCCGACGGACTGACCCGCAGGAAGCCCGGCGGCGGGATCCTGACCGTCGCCTCGTACCCCGCCATATCCCACCGCACGTGGGTGAAAATGTGGGTATATTCCCCCAGCGAACGGAGATCTCCCGGGGAAAACGCCTGTAAAGCGTTTTTACTTTCCACTTCGTCAAGTTTCCCTTCGATGTGCCAGAATTCCCAAAGTCCCGCCAGCAGTCCTTTGGCGGGGCGCTTGCGCAGCAGGAAGTTTCCCTCCTCGTCCCGCAGGACGGCGACGGTCATCTTTTCCACCCGCTTCTGCTTCCTTTCGGGCAGGACGGGCAGCGACGCGGCGTCGCCGTTGCGCAGGGCGGCGCACGCCGTCCGCAGCGGACACTCGCCGCAGCGCGGCGTGCCGGGGATACAGACCAGCGCGCCGAGTTCCATCACCGCTTGTGTAAAGTCAGAACACTTGTCAGGCGGCATCGCGGGCCGCATCGCCTCGGCGAGCGCCTTTTTGCCCTTTTCGTCCGAGGTATCCTCATAGACGCCGAGATACCGCGAAAACACCCGCACGACGTTGCCGTCCACCGCCGGTTCCGGCAGACCGAACGCGATGGAAGCGATCGCCCCCGCGGTATAGGCGCCGATGCCGGGCAGGGCGCGAAGGCTTTTCACGTCCCGCGGCAAAAAACCGCCGTAGTCTCTCACGATGATCACGGCGGCTTTCTTTATATTGCGGACTCTCGAGTAATATCCAAGTCCCTGCCAAAGTTTGGCGAGCAGTTCCTCGTCCGCTTCCGCCACGGCGGAAACCGACGGCAGCGCCGCCATCCAGCGGTCAAAATAGACGCGGGCGGCTTCCACCCGCGTCTGCTGCAGCATGATCTCGCTGATCCACGTCCGGTAGGGACTGACCTCGTCCCGCCACGCCATTTGCCGTTTGCTCACGGCGTACCAGGCGAGAAGTTCCGGCACGGCGCATTTGATTTTCAGAGCGTCGAAGGTCGGCATCACTCGGCAAGTTCAATGAACTTGTGGATCAGTCTCGCGGTGCCTTCCTCGCCAAGTTTGGAGATGTTCAGACACATATGATAGTCGTTGACGTCTCCCCAGGTGTGATTGGTGTAATAGGTATAATAGGACCGCCTCGTTTTGTCCATTTTCTGCACCTTTTTGCGGGCGGCCTCCCGGGGGAGTTCAAAGCGCCGCTGGATGCTGTCGATGCGGTAGTCAAGATCGGCGTCGAGATAGACGTGCAGCGCGTTTTTGTTTTTGCGAAGCACGTACCCCGCGCAGCGGCCGACAAAAATGCAGTTGCCCTCCTCCGCTTTCTCGCGGATGATCTCGCTCTGCACGGCGAACAGTTTGTCGTCGTTGAGCGCGGCGTGATAGTTGGCGGGCAGGTTCTGCCCGACGTGCATATTCAGCGCCATGGAGTAAAGAAGGCTGGTCTTGACCAGTCTGTCCTCGTCGAACAGATCCTCCGGCAGGTTGCTCCGCTCGCTGGCGAGCCGCACGATGCCCTTGTCCCAAAAGGAATATCCGAGTTTTTCGGCAAGGCGCTTGGCGATGCCCTTGCCGCCCGAGCCGTACGTACGGCTGATGGTGATGATGTTGAACTTGCCCATACCGCGGGCCTCCTTTCATTCCACGGAGATGATGTAGTGATAGACCGGCTGTCCGCCGGCGACGGCGACGACCTCGGCGTCCGGCACCAGCGCCGCGACGGCGTCCCTCGCCTTGTTCGCGTCCTCTTCGGTCACGTCCTCGCCCCAATACAGGCTGATAAAGGAGGTATCCTCCGTCGCGAGCGACGTAACAAGTTTTTCGATCACGACGTTCTCGTCGTCCTCCACGAACGTGACCTTGTTTTCAAGCAGTCCGAGAAGCTGTCCTTTTTTGATCTTTTTATCGTCGAACACGCTGTCCCGCGCCGCGTAGGTGACATGCGCCGTCTGGACGGCGAGCGCGCTTTCCAACATCGCCTGCTCGTTGTCCTCAGCGGAAGCGTCCGGATCGAACCCGATCATCGCGGCGATGCCCTGCGGGATGGTGCGGGTGGGCAGGACGATGACCGTCTTGTCCGTCATCTCAACGCACGCCTGGGCGGACATGATGATGTTTTTATTGTTCGGCAGTACGAAAACGACGTCGCCGGGCGCCGCCTCCACCGCCGCGGAGATGTCCTCGGTGGACGGGTTCATCGTCTGCCCGCCGCCGACGATCTCGTCGACGCCGAGATCCCTGAACACCTCGGTGATGCCGTCTCCGGCGCAGACCGAGACGAACGCGAAAGGTTTGTTCTCCTTCGGCTTTTCCGCCTGATCGCTGATCTTCGCCTCATGCTGGAGTTTCATATTCTCCACCTTGAGGGTGGCGATCATACCGTACCCCAGCGCCTCCTCGATGGCGCGTCCCGGATGATTGGTGTGGACGTGGACCTTTATGATCTCGTCGTCCTCCACCGCCACGACGCAGTCGCCGATGGACTCGAGATAGGCGCGCAGGGCGCTCAGTCTTTTTCTTTTTTCCGTGTCTTTTTGCACGATGTACTCGGTGCAGTAGGCAAAGGTGATATCATCGGTGTCGAACTTGTCGAAATCCGCGAAATCCGTCGTGATGACCGGCGCCGCCTCCGCGCCGTCGGCCGACGGGACGATCTCCCCCGTCGCGAGATAGCTCGCCATCCCCTCCAGGATGGTGACAAATCCCTTGCCGCCGGCGTCCACCACGCCCGCCTGCGCCAGCACCGGCAGCAGTTTGGGCGTCGTATCCAGCGCCTCTTTTCCCTTTTCGATGTAATAGTCCAGCGCCTCTTTCGCCGTGGTGTCGGGCGTGACGAACTTCGCCGTCTCCTCCGCGGCGACTCTCGCCACCGTCAGGATGGTGCCCTCGGTCGGCTTCATAACGGCTTTGTACGCCGCCTCTACGCCTTTGGTAAATCCGGCGGCGATATCCCGCGCCGTGGCGTTCTCACAGCCCTCCAGCCCTTTGGCAAAGCCGCGGAACAGCAGGCTGAGGATGACGCCGGAGTTGCCTCTCGCCCCTTTGAGCAGGGCGCTCGCCGCGAGAGAGGCGATCTCCCCCGCGCTCTTGTCGCTATGGAGCGCCATCTCCTTTTCCGCCGAGGCGATGGTCATGGACATATTGGTACCGGTATCCCCGTCGGGGACCGGAAAGACGTTCAGAGCGTTGATCTCTTCTTTATGGTTCGCGATGTTGTGCGCGCCGGAGATAAACATATCCCGCAGTTGGTTACCCTGTATCATACGTTTTTATCTCCCTTTTCAGTTTACTTTCATCGCGTCGATATGGACGTTGATCTTTTTGACGCGGAAGCCGGATACCTTTTCCACCATATATCTGACTTCCTTGACGATGCTATGGCTGATGACCGGCAGGTTGACGCCGTAGGACACCACGATGTGGATGTCGATCACCAAAGCGTCGTCGCCCGCGGCGTTCACGCGGATGCCGCGGCTGTAACTGTCTTTTTTAAGAAGGGAGACGATGCCGTCTTTCGCGCCGGAGGACGCCATCCCCACCACGCCGTAGCAGTTGTTGATGACGCTGCCGACGATGGTCGCGAAAACGTTTTCGGAGATACCGATCGTCCCGTTATGATTTTTGATCTGGATCATATTCACTCATCCTTTCCGCCGCCCGCGGGGGCGGCCGAGATCTTTTTATAGTGAGTCATATTATATTTTATAATATTTTGGCGCATTTTACAACCTTTTTTTCATTTTTTCCTCCGAAAAAGAATATATTTTGAGAAAAAGGAGGTCGGATATGGCGGGAAAAAAGTTCATAAAAAGCACCCTGCTCCTCACCGCT
>LVAN01000005.1 GCA_001604045.1 Clostridiales bacterium Firm_08
AAATAAAATACCGTGACCGCCCCCGGCGGGAAAAAAGCGGCCGCGATGGTCAGGCCATCGCGGCCGCTGTTCGTTCGTACGTTCTCTAAAAAAGACGTTCGGTCATTTCCAGCGTCCCATCGCGTTTCTCCCGCCGTCGATCATAATATTCTCGCCGTTGATGAACTGCCCTTTCTCGGAGGCCAGAAACAGGCACAGATCTATGATCTCCTGCGGTTCGGCGGCGCGGCCGAGCAGTGTTTTCATATTCGCCATCGCCGCTCTTGTCAGCACGGGGCCCGGGGACACACATACGCAGCGTATGCCGTGTTTTGCGCCGAACTGCGCGATAGATTTCGTCAGCCCGTACATAATTCCCGCCTTTGAGGTCGGATAGTCCATACCGTATCCGTCACCCTCGGCGCCGGTTATCGAGCCGATGTTGATAATAAGGCCGCTTTTCTGTTCGCGCATTTGCTTTGATACCGCGTGCGCGAAATAAAAAGGACCGAGCAGATTTACATCCAATCCCCATTTATAGACCTCTATGGGAACATCCGGAAATTCAGGAAATGCCTGTCTGTCCACTTTTTGCATACGAACGGCGGTGCCTCCGGCAAAGTTCGCCATAACGTCGATCCTGCCGAACTCTTTTACCGCCGCGTCGCGCGCGGCGCACACCTGACGATAGTCTCTTACGTCGCAAACGACCCCGATCGCCCTGCCTTTGCCTTTGGCGTTGATCTCATCCGCTTTTTCCGCCAGCGCCGCTTCATTTACATCGCACATAACAACATTTCCGCCCAGATTCGTAAAGTTTTGAGCAAAAAGAAGTCCCATTCCCGACGCCGCGCCTGTGGATATCGCGGCTTTACCATGAAAATCCATATGATCACCTCAAACCTATTATAAGAAAATATCCTTGTCCGCGCAATAGGAAAAACGATATTTTTTGTTTTTTTTACCTGATACTAAAATCCATAAATCTGAAAGAGGCACTATCATTTCCTTAAAAGATATGTTACAATTAGGTTATAATTACGGAAAGGGGTGCCGGAATGAAGGATTTCAGATTTTACACACCTACGGAGGTCGTGTTCGGCAAAAACGCCGAAAGCAGGACCGGCGAGGTCGCGGCGAAGTACGGTAAAAGGGCGCTCGTCGTCTACGGACAGGGGAGCGTGGTGAAAAGCGGACTGCTCGCGCGCGTTGCCGCGTCGCTGGAGGCGGCGGGGGTCGCCTGCCTGCCGTTCGGCGGGGCGCAGCCCAACCCGACGCTTTCCCACGCTGAGAAAGGCGTCCGCGAGGCGCTTGCGTTCGGCGCGGATCTCATCATCGGCGTCGGCGGCGGCAGCGCGATCGACACCGCCAAGGGGATCGCCCACGGCGCGGCAAATCCCGGCGTGCCTTTGTGGGATATATGGACAAAGAAAGTACCGCTCACGCGGTCTTTGCCGGTCGGCGCGGTACTGACCATGCCGGCGGCGGGCAGCGAGATGAGCGACTCCGCGGTGCTGACCAATGAGGCGCTCGGCAAAAAAGCCGGCATCAACACCGACTTCAACCGCTGCAGGTTCGCCGTTATGGATCCGGCGCTGGGCGCCACCGTTCCGAAATACCAGCTTGCCGCCGGCATCGCGGATATCATGATGCACACGATGGAACGGTATTTCATTCCGGACAGCCGGGCGGAGCTGACCGACGAGATCGCGGAGGGGCTGCTTCGCACCGTCATCAAAAACGGCAGGGCGATCCTGAACGATCCCGCCGACTACGACGCGATGAGCGAGATATTCTGGGCGTCAAGTATCTCGCACAACAACCTGACCGAATGCGGGCGCGACAAGGATTTTTCGGTGCATAAGATGGGTCATTCGCTGTCCGCGAGGTACGGCACCACCCACGGCGCGACGCTCGCCGCCCTGTGGGGATCCTGGGCGGAGGAAGTCTACCGCGACTGCCTGCCGAGATTTCAAAGATACGCCGAAAAAGTATGGGGAGAACCCGACGCGGCGGCGGGCATCCGCCGCACCGTTGAGTTTTTCAAAGAGATCGGCATGCCGGTCTCGCTTGCCGGCCTCGGCATCCGCCCGACGGCGCAGGATATCCGACAGCTTTCGCTGGACGCCACGGGAAACGATACGCTGAAACTCTCCCGCGTAAAGCCGCTCGGCGCGGCGGAGGTCGAGCGGATCTTTATAAGAGCGAAATAGAAAAAAGCGTGTGTAGAAACAAACAAGCTGAGATAACGATGCTTTCGTTTCTCAGCTTGTATTTTTATGAATTGGCGGCGCGCTCACAGCGAGCGGAGCAGCTTTGCCGCCTCGATACAGTCGTTCTCGAAGTCGAGGACGAGCGCCTCGACGGTGCAGGTCCCGCACCCGGCGGCTTCAAGCGCGCGAAACACCCGCCGTCGACGCAGGCGAGATCCTGAAAACTGCACTCGACGTAGTCGAAGCCCGCTTTTTTCGCGGCGGCGACCGTGTCGGGCGATCTGACGTTGACGCATACTCCGTATCTCATATCAGCACCTCCGTTTTTTTCATTATAGCAGGGCGGCGGGGGGGATGTAAATAGTAAATCGCTCAAACCGGGACGGCCTTTGACAAACCGGCGGCGCTGTGGTATAGTTTGAAAGGATAAAAAAGGATGGAGGCGGCGTATGGAATACAGAAAATACGGCGACACGTTTTATATCCGCATGGATAGAGGCGACGAGATCGTCAGCGGCGTGCTGGACGTCTGTGAGAAAGAGGGCGTCCGTTCGGCTGTTTTCAGCGGGATCGGCGGGTGTTCAGAAGCGCGGATACAGACCTTTCTGCCGGAGGCGGGGAAGTTTGAGACGCGGACGGTCCGCGGCATGCTGGAACTCGTGTCCCTGAACGGCAGCGTGATCACCGACGAAACGTCGGGGCTTTTCACACATACGCACGCGATGTTTTCGTACAAGGACGGCGGCGAGCACCGCGTCGCCGGCGGACATATCAAGTCGATCACCGTGCTGTATACCGCGGAGATCGAACTGCGGCCGGTCGTCGGCGGAAGGATCGAACGGAAAGCCGATCCGGAGACCGGGACGGGATTTTGGAGTTTTGCGTAAGGACGAACCGGATCGCGAAACGCCGCTGAAATAACGGAGGAACGATATGTACAGTGAGCAGGATCTGCGTTACGCGGCGCGGTTCCGGGAGGAGATCCACCGGGAGGCGCTGGCGATCGTGCGGAAAACGCGCCCGAACGCCGCGGAGGTCATCGACCGTCATCCGGTCGAGGATTATTTTCAGAAGAATTGGGAATATCCCGGAAAATGGTACACCATCGTCGCGATCCCTTACGGCTACAAAAGCCGGCAGGCGCTTGTCGATACCATCGTCCGCGATACCCTCGCCGGGAAAGCGCCCGAAAAAGAACGCTCCAACGTGGAAAAGCCGCGGGAAACGGCAAGGGAGAAAGGAATGTCGGACGGAAAGCCGGAGGGGTACACGGAACGAACGGATCCCTTTTACAAGCTGATCGCCGAATATCCCGATCTTGTCGTTGAC
This sequence comes from Clostridiales bacterium Firm_08, assembly GCA_001604045.1. Taxonomy (GTDB): domain Bacteria; phylum Bacillota; class Clostridia; order Oscillospirales; family QAKW01; genus Firm-08. Next base: position 3,522 of record LVAN01000005.1, read on the forward strand.
TACTGTATCGTAAAAGCGAAAGGGGATCACGGGTACGGATCCCACCGGAAGGCGCTGAAAACCGCCTTCTTCGACCTTTGCGGGGACTGGAAGGGCGATCCCGACCGGGCTGTCGGCAAAAGCGCCGACGCCGGGGAGATGCTTTCGTCAGAGTATCAGCCCGGCAAACTCAACTATCGAAAGGCGTTTTTGTATCCGCCCCACGAAAACAGCTATACCGGCAAGGATTTTGTGCGCGTCAACGCCGCGCTTTTCCCGAACGGAACAGACGGGCTTGAAGTCTATGAATGGAGTACCGACTGGTCGGAATACTTCGACGAAGGCCGTGAATGGTGGGGCACGCTCTGCCTGACCGTCTACGACAAAACGATGGATCGCTTTGCCGTCATCATGGCCTCCGCGACAGACTGACGATTTTTCAAATTGGCGCTTTTCATTCTTTAAAAGTTATGATATAATAAGATCATAAGGCCGCGGTCGCCGTAAAGACCGCTGAAAGGAGAAAGAAAAATGGAAATGAAATTTTATCGCTGCGCCCATTGCGGGCAAATCGTCGCCATCGTCAAAAAGACGGGAGTTCCGGTCGTCTGCTGCGGGGAACCTATGAAGGAGATCGTCGCCGGACAGACCGACGCCGCGGTCGAAAAGCACGTACCGGTGTACACCGTCGAGGGCAACCGCGTTTACGTGACCGTCGGATCGACGGCGCACCCGATGCTTCCCGAGCATTACATCGAGTGGGTCGCCGTGCAGACTAAATTCGGCAACCAGCGCAAGGCGCTGACCCCCGGCGGGGAGCCGAAGGTCTGCTTCTCGCTGTGCGACGGCGACGAGGTCGAGGCGGTCTACGCCTACTGCAACCTCCACTCCCTCTGGCGCAGCCGCTGAATTACGTACCGCAAATCAAAAAACTTGTTGCCGGCAAACGCCGGCAACAAGTTTTTTATTTCAGTCGCACCCTGCCGAAAAATTTTCGTTCGGGAAGTGCTTTTTCCGCCATTTCGGGTCATATTTCCCGTTGTATTTCGAAAACGTCCGCCCTCTCGCGGACGCCGTCCAAAAGATGGCGTTTGTGGGTATATTTGCGGTCAAATTACAGATAATAGCAATGTAAACCGTAATTTGAGGAGTAGTGAAGATATGAAAGCAACAGGAATCGTGCGACGCATTGACAATCTCGGCAGAGTGGTGATCCCGCGGGAGATCCGCCGCACTCTGCATATCCGCGAGGGCGACCCGCTGGAGATATATACGGACGCCGGGGGCGAGGTGGTGTTCAAGAAATACTCGCCCATCGGCGAGATGGCGGACGTCGCGGAGCGGATGGCCGCCGCGCTGGCGCAAAAGACGCCGTACGGCGTCGCGATCTGCGATCAGGAACGGTACGTCGCGGCGGCGGGCGCCGGCAAGGCGCAGCTTGTGGACCGGCGGATCGGAGAAGGCGTGGAAAAGGTGCTGGACGAGCGGCGCGGGTACGTGCGCGGCTCTGACGGCGCGGGCGTGCCGCTGACCGAGGAGGACCCCTCCCATACGGCGGCGGCCGTTCTGCCGGTCATCGCGGCGGGGGATATCGCCGGCGGCGTTATCCTGCACGGCGGGGACGGCGCCGCCGCGCCGGACGCCGCCGAGATCAAGGCGGCGCAGGTGGCGGCGGACTTTTTCGGCAGAACGCTGGAAGGGTGAAAAGAATATCAAAACCAACACGCCCTCGGGAGAACCTCCCGAGGGCGTGTTTTATCGGTTTATATGAATGGTGCCCCGGCCAGACGCCGCGGCATCTCTCCTTTCGTCTCGGCGACTCTTGCTGCCGATCCACCTTCCTCATCAGAGGAAGGCAAGGGGGCACTTATTAGATCATTGCTTTCACTTCAACACCGTTTTCCGATTGGGCAGTTTGCGCGGCTGACACGAAAATCACTTTGCCTTTTTGATCGTTGGGTCATCTGTTCTGCAAAGAATATAGTCAATACTTACATTGTAAAAATCCGCAAGGCGAATCAAGGTTTCCGTCGGCGGAATCCGCTCTCCGTTCTCGAATTTTGAGAGAAGCGATTGTTCGATCCCCGTCTTCATTTGCAAAGCAATTTGTGTATAACCCATACTTTTACGCAATAGTTTCAAATTTGTCTTCACGGCAGTACCTCCCAATGACATTATGTCATAATTTTCTGTTGACATTTATGACATATTGTCATATAATGTGTTTATACATTTTTTGACAAGAAATTGTGGGAGGGGTCATCGTGAATTTTTGCGAAAAATGCGGGAACAGTCTTTCGGGAGAGAACTTTTGCCCAAAATGCGGCAACAAAATCGAACCGGAAACACTGAATGAAGGCACGAATGAAGTTGTAAATGAAGCAAACGAAACAGCAAACGAACCGGGAGCGACGCCGGATATGGCGCCTGCATATTATCACACGGCCGATCACACGGTACAAACTGATCTAAAAACAAAAAAACCTTTGATCCTGTCGCTGATTGTTGCATTGATCGTCACGGTGATCGTTATTCTGTTTTTTATTTTCGGTTCAGGACCCAACCTGAAAAAAATATATGGGAAATACTGCGATCCCGTATGGTCTGATGTCGCCTCGGATGGAAGTTATTTAAGTATTGATACAAACCCTTACGACAGAGAGGATGCCGGTATTGCATACTATGACTCGATCACTGCTATCAGAAACATCAATGATGAATTAGGACTGCCGGACTCGCTGTTGGAGGACATGTCACATACATCGGGAGCCGACGGGAAGCAGTCAGAGGAATTCAAAAAGATCATTGTTTTCTGGAAATATCATCCTGATAAAGGATTGGAAATTACATATAAGAAAAGATAGAGAGGGGAAAAAGAAAAATGCCGTATTGTTCTAAATGCGGGAAGGAAATCAAGCAAGGTGTCGCCTTTTGCGGGAACTGTGGAAATCAGATCGTGTCAGTCAAAAGTGCAGCCTCGGTATCGGACGGTCAAAAAAGCCTTGATGTCAAGAGGACGGCAGAAAAAGCGAAAGAATTTTTTTCACACTTTTATGTGGATTATGATTCAAAGATTTTCAAATTTTCGATGATCCTGCTATTGGCGTTCGGCGCAGGCGTGCCGGTTTTCAACCTGATTATGTCGATACTGCCCTTTAAGATAAGCGAGGTAATGTTTGACGGCGCGTATGACTTGCTGGAGCTTTTGACTTGCCTCGTTTTGTTTGGGGTCCTGATCGCTCCGATATTAAGAAAAAAACATAAAACGTCGGTCAAAAGATCTGATTTACTAACGATATTCTGGATCGTTTCGAATGTGTTAAATGTTTTTGTCTTTTTCGCGGGAGATCTTTATCATTATATCCTGTTTTCCAACTATGCTTCCGAGATTATCAAAACATTAGCGGTGGTTTCGACAGTGGCGCTGCTTCTCAAAAACAGACCCAAACGCCCGTTCGTTTTGATGCTTTCCGCGTTATCTTTCGCTTTGTCAAACAGTACAATATTGCTCATACAACTGGAAATTTCTTTGCATAATCTTTCAAGAAGCCTTTCGGCGGTTTCGGGAAAACAGGTGTCCTTTATAAATGTCGACATTTTACGCGCACTTGTGTTTATTGTTCTAACGGTGGTATTGTTCTTGCTGATGTATCTCATCCCGCGTAAGGTCAGCAAATGGATGATCCTTGTGCCGACTTTGGGCGCAGAGATCTTGATATTGACGGAATTTTCAGATGATTATTTGGCGTTTGTTCCAAACTATCTTATTCAAACGGGCGTCGTCTTGTTTTTTGCCCTGGCGGCGTTGAGCTGTACCAGACAGCCGGGCGACTATGCGATCGTGAAAAATAAAAAAAGCGCGCTCAAGGTAAGCGTCGCTTCCGCAAGTCTGTCGGTGGTTGTAGTGGTCTCCTACTTATTGATTTCGGCGATTGTCTGCGGCACACAGATCAACAGCGGTATCGAAAAATGGCACGATCAGATCATTGCGGGGAATATGGGGAGAATAACTCAATGGGACGAGATGGAAAGCGACATTTTCGAATATTCGGCAACGAAGTTTGTGGCACCGTTTGTGGATGAATACTCGTTGTATAAAACGTTGGATGAAAACCGTGACACGATGGAGGACATTGCGGTATGTTACGCAGCGTATCATCCCGATAGCACTTCCGGCACCAGTTCCTATATTGCGAAAAAGTTCTCGGAGATCCCTAAGGATGTTGTGGAAACCTGGAAAAGCAAAGAGTTCCTGCGGGGATATTATGACAAGTATATGTCGATGAAGCCGAAAGCTGAAAAGATCATAGTCTCAGCGACTATAGATGTGGCGTACGGTGGCAGGATCGACTTTTATGTGAAAAATGATAACGCAATGCCGGTATCGGAATGCACCGTCAATTACAATTTTACCTTGATGTTCATTCCTTCCGATTCCTATTCGGGCCCGAAATATGAACGCGGTTCGAAAACAGTCGTCGTAAAAGATATAAATGGAAAATCCTCGGAAACAGAAACAGTATACTTTGATCCGGACGATTATTATGACAGCTACGGTTCATACATACTGGTGAATGTAGTGAACTCTGACGTAAGCGTGATCTCTGTTAAATAAGGACGCTGTTCAAACAAACAAATACCGGCTGAATTTCAGCCGGTATTTGTTATTGGGTGGCGGTGCGGTTGGAGTCAACCGCGCGGACGGGGACTCAGCGCGGTTTGAGCAGGCGGGCCTCCGCCTTGAGATATACTGTCCTCGCGAGGGAAAATACGCCGTTTGCCGCTTTTCGGACCAGCCGGCGAAGGCTTACGTCATAGATCGCGGCGGAGATCAGCCCGAACGCGAAAACAAGCAGCGACAGGGCAAGCGTCCACGCCGCGACATGCCGGTGACCGAAGCTCCGGTAAACGAGATCCCAGAGGGCGGGCCTGTAATACATACGCAGTATGAGATTTTCATGAATGATATAGACGAGCAGCGAAAGCCCGGAAAGATAGTTGATCGCCTTGTTTTTGAACGTCAGTTTGCGCGCCAGGTTGAACAGCGCGACAGACATGGCGACCAGGAAAGGATTGTAGTTGGTCGCCCAATGCAGCACCTTGTCGTTCAGGGCTGAAATATGAAGCCCCGCGGCGTTCGCCGCGGCGGCGATCCCGACATAGCCGGCAAAACCGATGAGCAGCAGGATGATGTTGCCCTTGGTGCTTGCCGCGAATTCCGGCGCATACAGTTTGATATACGCCATCACGAAATAAATGGCGATCCACAGCACAAGATTGGAGGAGAAAAACAGATCTCTTTTTATAAAAGCGAACCCGAAATATAACACGAACAGGGCGGCGGAACATCTGAAAAGACCCTGTTTGTCCAGTTTGCGGATCACGGTGTTCAAATACGGATGGATGGGATAAAAGAGCAGGTAGCAGGTCAGATACCAGTTGTTGGCAAGCGTTGTCGGCAAAAAGCTTCTGAGGATCATCACCCGCGCGACGTCGCCCTGCCGGAGGATCATCGTTACGGCGAGAATGACCATGGAGACGAACCATATCTCCGAAAGCATGAAAAACCATTTGCGCTTGTTCCATTTGGCGGAGTCAAGCAAAAACCAGGCGGAGCAGATAAAAAAGACGGTGTTTCCCCAATGCCCGAAATATGAAAAGAGCATCAAAAGAAACTTATGCGGGTCGACGGTGGCGACGGACAGGTCGATCACGTAACTACCCGACGGGACGTAAGGGTTCGCGCTTCTGAGCGTCTGGACGACGTGGGAGATCACGATCAGAACGATCGCGGCGATCTTTAGCAATTCTATCCCGGAATTCCGGGTCTTCGCGCCGGGCTTTTTATCAAGATCCATGGCAGATATTCCTTCTTTTTTTGTTTTTATGATACCGTAACGCGAAAAAAATGTCAACCGGATTTTCGGAGACGGACATTGTGAAAAACTAACAAAAAAGTAACGATTTTTTCGTATATATTCACTATGGATTTCCGGGCGGCATTCAATTATAATAAAAGTGTATAACCATAAACGGAGGGAAAACTATGAAACACGCAAAACGGATCCTGACCGTGCTGCTGGCGGCGGTGATGCTGCTGTCCCTCGGCACGGCATACAGCTTTGCGGCGGGAGAGACGCTCGCGACCTACGGCATCACGCTGGACGAGAGCTACACCGTCACGGGCAGCGGCACGGCGTTTACCGTCAGGCTGCCGAACGGCAGACCGAGAGTGCCGCAGGTCAGTTGTTCCGGCGGTACGGTACAGCAGGCGTTTTTGTCGGATAATGAGACGAGCGCCGTCGCTACCGTTGTCAAAGGCACGAAAACGATCACCATCACATTCGTGAAAAACGCGAGCGCCGGTTTTGTGCTGCAATACGATGACTATTACACCTTCACGCCGACCTTCGCGGCGACGTCTTTCACGTCGAGCAACACGTCGGTCGCCACCGTCACAAGCGCCGGCGTCGTACATATCGTGGGGGTCAGCAGCAGCCCTGTCACCATCACGGCGACAAAAGGCTCGTCAACGCAGACGCTGACCATCACCAAGACCATCCGCGCGGTACTCGGCATCTGGATGCTGACCGGACAGTCCAACGCGGCGGTCAACTACTACAACAAGAGCGAGGCGCTCGTACCCAAACTCGGCACCTGCCTGCATTACGGCTGGCAGTTCACCGCCAACCAGGATACCATCTCGTACACACTGCCGTCGGCATTCGTCCCGATGACCAACACGGACGGCACGGCGAACGTCGGCAGTAACGAGCCGGGACTTGCCTCCACTCTGTATGACAAACTGGGAGAAAAAGTCCTGCTGATGAACGGCGCCATCTCCGGCACCGGCATCGGCAAGTTCCTGCCGGGGTGCAGCACCGATGCCCGCAACTACACCTGGGCGCACACCAACGAGGTGTTCGAAGGCGCCGAGGCGCTGTGGTCGGCAAGCGCGTTCCAGGCCAAATACGAGACCCGCGTGCGCTCTTTCTTCTTTATGCAGGGCGAGGCGGAGGTCAATAAAGACTGGACCGTGCACTACAACGGTTTCGCGGTCAATAAAAACACCAACGCCTTCACCTCCCGCGGCGTCACCTATCCGGTGGGATCCCATACGTGGTTTTCCTATATGACAGATATCCTTGGGTTTGACAACTGCTTTGACATTTTGATCGGCTGGCGTCCTGTCGGCATCACCCGGTCCACCCGTACGGCACAGCTCAAACTCGCCGAGGATTTTGATAACTACTACATCGCCACCCGCGTCAATCAGACCTTCTCCTATCCGGAGGGGACGTTCCGCTACGACAACCTGCACAACTCGCAGATCGGGCGCAACTACCTCGGTCAGTCCGCGGCGGGCAAAGCGGCGGCGGTCTACCGCGGCGCCGACTGCCTGGAAGCCGCGACGAGCGCCGTGGCGTATTTCGACAAGATCGGATATGCCGACGGGTCGACTTTCTACGTCCGCCCCGGCGACTTCTATAACTACTGCACCCGCGCCTATCCGTTCACCAGCGACGATCCCTTCAACATCGTCATCGAGGATAACGGCAAGGCTGTGGATTTTGACGGCGTCAATGATTTCCAGATCAAGGCAAGCGCGCCGCAGGGTTACAGATGCCAGATGAAGATCTACTCCTATACGAATTCCACCACTCCGCTTGCCACCATCACCATCCAGGTGGTCGGTGACGGCGCGACCGGCGCGCAGAGCACGGCCAACGTTTACTCCTGGTCGTTCTCAAACGGCAACGCCACCACGACGAGCGGAAACATCAACCTGGTAGACGGCGGGCTGGGCAACGGCGCGTTCGCGCTGTCCACAGATCTGACGCTGAGCTACGACGGTTACTGGTCCATCGAGTGGCAGGCGACGAATACCGCCAGCGGCTCGATGGTCATGTCCTCCTCCGACGCGGCGGCGACCGCCAACTCGGACGGCGGCAAGCCGGACTTCATGTTCATCTACTACTACAATACAACGGGCTGGCGTATCTTCCGCGACACCGCCTACACCGATTATTTCTGGAAGACCTGGACGGGCGGTACGGCGACCGGTACGCACACCTATAAGATCGAATGCTCCGATCATATCTATTCCTTCTCGATCGACGGCGTCGTCAGCGAGACCAAAGAGCTGGTCCAGGGCCACGGCAGCTACGCGGCGGGTGCTACCGTCTCGGGTTCCGGGAAGGGCTATTACAGCGACCAGTGGAACGTCCACTACATTCTGGGCGGCGTCAACGAAAGCGGCACCAGCGGCACGCATTATAAGTACAACGGCACTGTTTCCTATCTCACCATCAAGACGGCGCCTTCTACCCGCCGGATCACCAAGATCGCCGGCAAGAGCGTCACGCCGGAGAGCGGCTCCGGCACGGCGGCGGATCCGTATGTCGTCAGCGCGAACATCACGCGGGGCACCGTCGTTGACGCGTCTTACTTCACCACCGACGGCCCGACGGAAAAGCTGACGATCGCCAAGAGCAGATTTGGCGGCGCCGCCATCGACAATGTTGTCTGCGACGATACGACGACGCTGTACGCGATGCTCACCGGATCTCTCGCGAGCAACTCCACCTACTATCGCGTCGATCTTGTCGCTACCGGCGGCGTGGCGTCTCCGCTGTTTTCCATGACCGTTGCCGAAGTCGAGACTGTCGCGATGGCAAATCCCTCCGACCGGTACAGGGTGTTGTGGCAGATCACGCAGACGACCACCGCCGCGTATAAAGCGCAGACCGGCGACATCAAGGTCCTTGATTACGGCCTGGTCTACGCGCAGGATATCGACGTGCTTTCCCGGTATATTTTCTACGCGACGCACCACAGGGATACGAGCGGGATGGAAATCGCCCCGCTGGCGTATGACAGCGAGGAGACGGGTCTTACCCGTGTTTACGGCAATTATATGTATCGTATCAAAAACCTGAAAAAGAACAGGGTGAGAGCCGCCGCTCCGTACATTAGGTATCAGCTGAACGGAGAGATCATTACCGAGTACGGCGCCATAGGCGCGACGTCCACGATGCTTGACGGCTACATCCGCGGCATCGGGCCGACGCTCCAGCTGACAGACGGGCTGGATGATTAAACGAAAAACGGCATAATGAGACGGGAGAGCGGAACGCTCTCCCGTCTCAGACTATCAAAAAAGTCATTTCACCACAGAGAAACATAAAATCAAAATACGGATCAGCCAATACCGATTTTCTACGGAAATGTGAGGTGAGCGATATGTCCAGCGTTTATTATGTAAAGGAATACCTGCTTCCCGGCGGGACGGACAGCGACGCGATCGACCGTTGTTTCGCGGCGGCAAACGCGTCCGGGGGAGAGAAAACGGTCATCTTTGACGGCAAAGATTTTCAGATCGACCGGGCGATCCGCGTTTCCTCCGACACGCGGGTCATCGTGGACGGCTGCGCCATCCGGCAAAACGACGGCGTTTTTGACAACGTTTTTCGCGGGGACAATCTCGTGTTGAGCGGGATAGATCCCTACGGGATCCCGCTTGATGTGACGCCTCTTTCGGGCATCAGGATCATCGGGAAAGGCGGCGCCCGCCTCATCGGCACCGGCAAGCCGCGCGTCGGGTATCATCCGTTCTTTCGGGAATATCAGGAAATGACCGGGGACTTTTGGGGCTGGCGAACGCTGATGATCTCTTTTTCCTGCTGCGACGGCCTGGAGCTGGCGGGGTTCCGGCTGGAGAGGACGATGTGCTGGGCGGTCAGTTTTGACAACTGTCAGAACTGCCACGTGCATGATCTCGACATCCGTTCCTGTGTGAAAAACGGGGACGGCGTCGACTTCCGCTCGGGGTGTCACCACTGCGTCGCGGAAAACATCACCGGCTTTACGTCGGATGATACCGTCGCCTGCACGGCGCTCGCGACCGGCAGGGCGGAACAGCCGCTGTCCAAATATCTTTCCACACTGGAACCGTACAATGACAGCCATGAAACGATAGACGGAAGTATCCACCACATCACCATCCGCAACATTTTTACGGGCGGGCATCACCACGGCGTGATCTGCCTTGCCGCGTTCGGCAATCAGGTGCATGACATAGACATCTCCGATATCCGGGAGTCCGGCGAGGGAGACCGGGAAGCCACCGTAAAGATCTATACGGGATACGGCGGCGGGTATAAAAGCGGGGATATCCGTGATATCCGGATCAGCAATGTTGTTTCAAACATCGCGGAAACCGCCGTGCTGATCCGATGCGACGCCGCGAACGTAACGGCGGAGAATATCGAGCAAAACCGTCCCGGCGGCAAACGGATCGGCTGAAAGGACGTTGAATGAGGCTCTCCACGGTCTTTGACCGCGGGGAGCCTTATATATTCATTGTCTGCGGGGAGAGCGGGTCAGATCTCCACGGTCATACCGTCGTAGGAGACAAGGCAGCCGCACTCCGCGGCGAGGGGGACGAGTTCGTCGTAGGTCGCCCCGCCGTTATGAGAAAAGTGATTGAGGCAGACGCGGGTGGACGGGTCGGCGCAGCCGGTCTCTTTCATGCGATCCATAAACACCCGGCAGGTATCCAGTCCCAGGTGGCCGCCGTGGAGTTTGCCGGGGATGAGCTGATGGGTGCAGTCCAGACTGATGTAGTCGATGTGTTTCGGGTGGTCGGTCAGCCATTTCCATACCGGCTCGTCGAGGTAGGCGGTGTCGTGGGCGTAGAGCAGCGTCTTTTGCCCGTCGTCGATGAGATAGAGAAACGGCCCCGATCCCTCGTCGTGGTGCGCGGGGACGGGCGTTACGGTGTAGGAAAGCACTTTGAAAGGCTCATAGGCTTTCACCTCGTGGAAGGCGAGAACGCCGGAGTCCGCGATCCGCGGGTTTTCCCGCAGCGGCAGGAGTTTTTCCATCACCTTGTCACTGCCGTACAGGTGTAAAACGGAGCCGTTCGGCACGACGGCGTAGCCCGGACGGCGCATCGCCAGATCCATCGGAAACAGATGGTCGCCGTGGGAGTGGGTGATGAGGCAGTGGGAAATACCCCGCAGATCCAGCCCCCGCGTCAGCAGGTGCATATAGGTGTCCGGCGGATAGTCGATCAGCAGTTCATCATTGACGATCGCCTGGGAGCGCGTGCGGATGTTTTTGCCGCCCGCCTCCAGGGTACGGCGGCAGGTATCGCAGGTGCAAAACAGCGAGGGAACGCCCTCCGCCGCGGCGGTGCCGAGGTATTGAAGTTTCATAAAGAGCCCCCCTTATTTTTGATACTTCTATTGTAGCACACGCCGCCGGAAATGCAAGTTTTTCTTGACAAAATATCGCGCGTGCGGTATTATAAAAACAAATTATAAGAAGAAGGAGGCAAACAGACGGTGAAAATGACGGCGAACCTGTTTTATTATTACTTTACGACGGACTGTCTGTGCGCCGCGGCGTAAGCCCCTTCCCGAAACGGTAACAGACAGCCCGCATCTTGCTTTCGGCGAAAACAGCGCCGGACGGATCGCGGGATTTTTTATGCGAAGGAGAAAGATATGGATCCGAGAATGCTCGCGCTGGGACGGCAGAGTTCCGTCATCCGGGAGATCTTTGAATACGGCAACGCAAGGCGGCGGGAGATCGGCGCGGAAAACGTCTTTGATTTCAGCCTGGGCAATCCAAGCGTGCCGACGCCCGGGAAGGTGACAAAAGCGATGCGGGAACTTCTTGAGGGGGATCCGGTGGCGCTGCACGGCTACACCTCCGCGCCGGGCGACCCGAAGGCGCGCGCGGCGGTGGCGGCGCATATCGAAAAACGCTTCGGCGTCCCCGCCTCTTTGGAAAACGTCTATATGACCTGCGGCGCGGCGGCGGCGCTGACCATCACACTGTCCGCGATCGTGCGGCAGGAGGACGAGGTCGTCATCATCGCGCCGTTTTTCCCCGAATATGACGTGTTCGTCCGCACGGCGGGCGGCAGACCGGTCGTTTTGCGGACAAAGGCGCCCTCCTTTTTGCCCGATCCCGGGGCGCTGGCGGCGGTCGTGAACGAAAAGACGGCGGCGGTCATCGTCAATTACCCCAACAACCCCACCGGCGCCATCTGGGACGGGGAAACGCTTTCGGCGTTCGTCCGGGTGCTGGAGGAAAAACAGAAAACGCTGGGGAGAGACATCTATATCATTTCGGACGAGCCGTACCGGGAGCTCACCTACGGCAAGCCGGTGCCTTACGTCCCGAAATATTATAAAAATACCGTGGTGTGCTATTCCTACAGCAAATCGCTGTCCCTGCCGGGGGAGCGGATCGGCTATATATTCGTGCCGTCCGCCGCGGCGGACGCCTCCGACCTGTTTGCCGCCGTGTGCGGCGCGGGCAGGGCGCTGGGGTACGTCTGCGCGCCGTCTCTTTTGCAAAGGACGGCGGCAATGTGCGTTGACCTGCCGCCGGATCTCGCGGCATACCGCGAAAACCGCGACCTGCTCTATAACGCGCTGACAGAGTACGGCTATGAGTGCGTGCCGCCGGACGGCGCTTTCTACCTGTTCGTGAAAAGTCCCGAGCCGGACGCCGGCAGCTTCGCGGAGCGCGCCAAAAAGTACGAACTGCTGCTTGTGCCGGGGGACAGCTTCGGCGGACCGGGATACGTGCGGATCAGTTACTGCGTTTCGACCGCTATGATCGAAAAAAGCCTTCCGGCTTTCAAAAAACTGATAGGAGAATATCAAAATGGCTGACATCGAACACGCCCGCGGCGTGATAAACGAAGTAGACGAGGAAATGGCAGGGCTTTTCGTCAAACGGATGAAAGCGGCGGAGGAGGTCGCGGCCTATAAAAAGGTCAGGGGGCTTCCCATCCTTGACGCCGACCGCGAGCGGGAGGTCATCGCGCGGGGCGCCGCGCGGGTCCCGGAGCCGTACAAGGCGTACTATATCAACTTTTTGCGCTGTCTGATGGAGCAGTCCCGCGGATATCAGCATTTCCTGAACAGCGGTATGCGGGTCGCGTTCAGCGGCGTGGAGGGGGCGTTTGCCGATATCGCGGCGCGGCGCATTTTTCCCGACGCCGAGACGACGCCCTGCGCCGATTTCGCCGCCGCCTATAAAGCGGTGGAGGAGGGCAAGTGCGAGGTCGCCGTCCTGCCGCTGGAAAACAGTTTCAACGGCGACGTCGGACAGGTGATGGATCTCGCCTTTTTCGGATCGCTGTACGTCCACCAGATCCGCAGCGTCGAGGTGGTGCAGAACCTTATCGGCGTGCCGGGCGCGGCGGCGGACGACGTGCGGGAGGTCATCAGTCACCCTCAGGCGCTGGGACAGTGTGCGGAGTTCATCCGGCGGCACGGACTGACGGTCAGGGAAGCGGTCAACACCGCCGTGGCGGCGAAAGAGGTCGCCCGGCTCGGCAAAAAGGAGATCGCCGCCATCGGCAGTGAGGAAGCGGCGGCGGCTTACGGGCTCAAAAAACTGGAAGCCCATATCAATACGGCGGGCGGCAACACCACGAGATTTGCCGTGTTTTCCGCCGTCAAAAAGGAACACAGCGACACCGACGACGCGTTCGTTTTGCTCTTTACCGTCAACAATGAGGCGGGCTCCCTCGGGCGGGCGATCGACGTTATCGGACGATACGGTTTCAACCTGCGCGCCCTCAAAAGCCGGCCGACGAAAAAACTTTCGTGGAGCTATTATTTTTACGCCGAGGGCGAGGGCAACATTTACAGTCTGGAAGGACAGCGCATGCTGGCGGCGCTTAAAGGATGCTGTAACGATCTTAAAGTGCTGGGCAGTTTCATAAAGGAGTAAAAAAGATGAGAGTTTCTACCGAACAGGGCGGATACGACATCACGATAGAACGCGGCGCGCTTTCAAGGGCCGGGGAGATATTCGACCTCGACCGGCGGGTACTGGTCGTCACCGACGACGGCGTGCCCGCGGCGTACGCCGACAAGGTGGCGGCGGCGTGCAAACACCCGGTGCGGATCACCCTGCCGCAGGGCGAGGCGACCAAAAATATGGAGGCGCTTTCCGCGCTGCTCGCCGCGATGCTGCGCAACGATTTCACCCGCGCCGACTGCGCGGTGGCGGTGGGCGGCGGCGTCGTCGGGGATCTGACGGGATTTGCCGCGGCGTGCTATATGCGCGGCATAGACTTTTACAATATCCCCACCACCGTCCTTTCCCAGGTGGACTCCTCCGTCGGCGGCAAGACCGCCATCGACTTTCTGGGATATAAAAACGTCGTCGGCGCGTTCTGGCAGCCGAAAGGCGTTCTGATCGACACCGAAACGCTGGTCACCCTGCCGCCCCGGCAGGTGGCGGCGGGACTTGCCGAAGCCGTCAAGATGGCGGCGACATCTGACGCGGCGCTGTTCGGACTGTTCGAGAAAGAGGATCCGTTGAAAAATATCGACGAGATCATCGAAAAGAGCCTCATGATCAAAAAAAGCGTCGTCGAGCGGGACGAGCGGGAGGGAGGACTTCGCAAAGTCCTCAACTTCGGCCACACCCTGGCGCACGCCGTGGAAAGCGTGATGGAGGGCAAACTCTATCACGGCGAGTGCGTGGCGCTCGGCATGCTGCCGATGAGCGCGCCGGGCGCGCGGGAGCGTATTCTCGCTGTGCTGGAAAAGCTCGGACTGCCAACCGTCCTGCCGGTGCCGGTCGGGGCGCTGACCGACGCGATGCGGCACGATAAAAAAATGCAGGGCGACGATATCACGGTGGTTTGGGTGCCGGAGATCGGCTCTTTTGAAATGAAAACGATGCCTTTTGATGAATTTATCGCGCGGATCGGAGGGGGTGCGGAATGAAAAATACGTTTGGAACCAATATCAGCCTGACGCTGTACGGCGAGAGCCACGGCGAAAGTATCGGCGCGGTGCTGGATGGACTGCCGGCGGGGCTGGCGGTCGACGAAAAAAGCGTCCGCCGGGCGCTTGAGCTGCGCCGTCCGGCGGGAGAATGGTCCACCGCCCGGCGGGAGAGGGATGAATTTTCCATTGAGAGCGGCGTTTTGAACGGTCATACGACCGGAACGCCCGTCCTCATCCGCATCCCCAACGAGGATACCCGTTCGAAGGACTACAATGCTACGCGCACCGCCGCCCGCCCGGGACATGCCGATCTTACGGCGGAGTATAAATACGGCGGCTTTCAGGACGCGCGGGGCGGCGGTCATTTCAGCGGGCGGATCACCGCGGGGCTTGTCGCGGCGGGCGCTATCCTGCGGGACGCGCTGGAGAGAAAGAACATCCTTATCGCCACCCGTATCGCGAGCGTCGCGGACGTTTGCGACCGTCCGTTCGAAAATATTGAAAAAGACGCGGCGGCGCTCAAAGACAAACCTTTTGCCGTGCTGGACGATACGGCGGGCGAGCGGATGAAAGCCGCGATCCTTGCCGCCAAAGCGGAGGGGGACAGCGTCGGCGGCGTGCTGGAGACCGTCGTGACGGGACTGCCCGGCGGCGTCGGCGAGCCGTGGTTCGACAGCGTGGAGAGCGTGCTCTCCCACGCGCTGTTTTCCATCCCCGCGGTCAAGGGCGTGGCGTTCGGCGACGGATTTTCCCTGTCCTCTATGCGGGGATCCGAGGCGAACGACGAGTATTTCATAGAAAACGGAAAGATCGTCACCCGTACGCGGCACAACGGCGGCGTTACCGGCGGCATCACCGACGGCATGCCGGTCTTTTTCCGCGTCGCGATCAAACCGACGCCCACCATTTCCAAACAACAGCGCACCGTCGATTTCAAGACGATGGAGGAAACGACCATCGCCGCGAAGGGGCGGCACGATCCCTGCATCGTCCACCGGGCGCGGATCGTCGCGGACAGCGTGACGGCGCTGGCGCTTTGCGATCTGCTTACGGCGCGGTACGGAACGGAGTGGCTGAAATAATGCGCTACGGCTGTATCGGACGGAAACTCACCCACAGTTTTTCCCGCGAGATCCACGCGGAACTGTTTGACTACGAATATGAACTCAGGGAGCTGGAGCCGGAGGAGATCGGCGCCTTTCTCACGGCGCGGGAATTTCAGGCGATCAACGTCACCATCCCCTACAAACAGACGGTGATGCCCTATCTTGACGAGATCTCGGACACGGCGCGCCGTATCGGCGCCGTCAATACCATCGTCTGCCGGGAGGGAAAACTCCACGGCTACAACACCGACTACACGGGCATGCGCGCCATGCTGGCGCGCGCGGGCATTTCGCTCCGCGGCAAAAAGGTGCTGATCGCGGGCTCCGGCGGGACGTCAAAGACCGCCGCGGCGGTCGCCGCCGATCTCGGCGCGGCGGAGATCTTCCGTCTTTCCCGCGACGGAAAAGACGGATGTATCACCTACGAGACCGCCCGCCGCGAGCATGCCGACGCGGAGGCGCTGATCAACACCACGCCGCTGGGCATGTATCCGTCACTGGGCGGCAAGGCGGTGGATCTTGACGATTTCCCGCGCCTTGCGGGAGTCGCGGACGCGGTATACAATCCGCTTTGTCCCGCGCTTGTCGTCGAGGCTCTTTCCCGCGGCATCCGCGCCTGCGGGGGGCTGTATATGCTGGTGGCGCAGGCGGCGGCCGCCGCCGAAAAATTCACCGGGGAGACGGTGGAGGAAAAAACGGTGGACAAAGTCTACCGCAAACTTTTCCGCCGCAAACAGAATATCGTGCTGGTCGGTATGCCGGGCAGCGGCAAAAGCACCGTCGGCAGACTGATCGCCCGCAAACTGGACAGACCGTTTATAGACACGGACGAAATGATCGCCGAACGGTACGGAGACATCCCCGCCCTGTTTGAAAAAGAGGGCGAGAGCGCGTTCCGGGACAAGGAAAGCGGCGTCATCCGTGAGATCGCCGCGGCGCAGGGCGCTGTCATCGCCACGGGCGGCGGCGCGGTGCTGCGGCCGGAAAATATCGAAAATCTGCGGCAGAACGGCGTGATCTATTATATCGACCGGCCGCTGAGCGACATCCTCCCGACGGAGGATCGTCCGCTTTCCCGCGACCGCGCGGCGCTGGAAAAACGCTACGCCGAGCGCCGTCCGCTCTATCTCGCGGCGGGACGGCGGATCGCGGCGGGAGACGGCGCGGCGTTCGTCGCGGACAAGATCGTAAAGGAGTTTTTGAAATGAGGATCCTTGTTATCAACGGGCCCAATCTCAATATGTTAGGACGGCGGGAGCCGGAGATCTACGGCAGGGAGACGCTGGACGACCTGATCGCCCTGATCCGCGATCACGCGGCGAAAAAAGGGATCGAAGTTTCCTTTTATCAATCCAATCACGAGGGCGACCTTGTCGACGCGATCCAGGGAGCGCTCGGAACGGCGGACGGTATCGTCATCAACCCCGGCGCCTATACCCACACGAGTATCGCGCTTCTCGACGCCGTCAAGGCGGCGGGCATCCCCGCCGTCGAGGTGCATATCTCCGACGTGACAAAACGGGAGAAGTTCCGGCAGACAAGTTATATAAGACAGGCCTGCGTTGCGACCATCATGGGCAAAGGATTTGCCGGTTATACCGAAGCCGTCGATCTGCTGGCGGCGTATGGAGACGGGAAATGAGAGTAAAGATCTATCCGGGAAAGGGCGCGGGGCAGCTCGCCGCGCCCCCTTCCAAAAGTATGGCGCACCGCTATCTGATCTGCGGGGCGCTCTCCGCCGGCAGCCGGATCGAGGGCGTGTCGGACAGCCGCGACGTGCAGGCGACGCTGGGGGCGCTCACCGCGCTCGGCGCGGCGGCGGAAAAGCGGGACGGCGTCGTGACGATCGGCGGGCTGCGGCGGGACGGCGCCGCGGCGTTGCAATGTTTCGAGAGCGGCAGTACGCTGCGTTTTCTCATCCCGCTGTGTATGCTGAGGGATCGCGCCGTGACCCTGAAAGGCACCGAAACGCTGATCGGCAGGCCGCTGGACGCCTATGAGGAGATCGCGGGGAAGAGCGGTCTGCTGTTCGAGCGGGGACGGACCTTTCTGCGGGTGCGCGGACCGCTGACCGGCGGCGACTACCGGGTCGCCGGCGATAAATCCAGCCAGTTTGTCAGCGGGCTTTTGTTCGCCCTGCCGCTTTGCGAAAAAGACAGCACCCTGACGGTGACGGGCAAGGCGGAAAGCCTGTCCTATATCGACCTGACGCTCGGCGCGCTCGCCGATTTCGGCGTGGAAGTGCGCAGAGAGGGGATGAAGTTCATCATCCCCGGTGGCCAGACCTACCGTTCCCGCAACGTCGCGGTGGAGGGGGACTGGTCGGGTGCGGCGTTCCCCGCCGCGCTGGGGGAACTCGGCGGCGATATCACGCTGACCGGGCTTCGGCCGGACAGCCGTCAGGGGGACAGGGTGTTCCCCGAACTTTTCAAAAAGATCGGCCGGGAGGTCATCGACCTTTCCGACTGCCCGGATCTCGCGCCGGTGCTGTTCGCGCTGGCGGCGGCGAAGGGCGGCGGCCGGTTTACCGGCACCCGCCGTCTGCGGTATAAAGAAAGCGACCGCGTCGACACCATGCGGGAGGAACTCGCCAAATTCGGCGTCAAGGTCGAGGCGGGGGAAAACGACGTCGCCGTCTCGGGATTTCCGCGCGCGCCGCGGGGCGCGCTTTGCGGCCATAACGACCATCGCGTCGTGATGGCGCTGAGCGTTCTTTTGACGCTGACCGGCGGCGAGATCGAGGGCGCGGAGGCGGTGGCGAAAAGTTATCCCGCTTTCTTCGACGATCTCAAAAAAATAAGGATCCGGGTGGAAACGTATGGAATTTGAAAAAGATCTTAAAATATTGATCGTGGGGCTGGGGCTGATCGGCGGATCGTACGCCAGAGCGCTCAAAAAGCGCGGCAATCCCGTGTACGCCGTCACGCGCTCGCCGGAGACCATCGAATACGCGCTGAAAAAGGGCTGGATCGATGACGGCGGCACCTCGCCCGAGGCGCCTTACGTCAGCGAGGCGGACGTCGTGGTGTTCGCGCTGTACCCCCACGTTTTTGTGGACTGGATCGAAAAGTATCAGCGCTTTCTGAAACCCGGCGCCATCCTGACCGACGTCACCGGCGTCAAGGGGACGCTGGTGGAGGAGATCGGGAAGATCCTGCGTCCCGACGTGGAATTCATCGCGGCGCACCCGATGGCGGGACGGGAGCTGTCCGGCATCGAGCACGCCACCGACCGTATTTTCCGCGGCGCCAACTATATCGTTGTGCCGACGGACAAAAACACCCCCCGCGCCGTGGAACTCTGCAAGGCGCTGGGAAAGGCGCTGGGTTTTGCCGATATCTCGGTGCTGTCCCCGGCGGAACACGACGATATGATCGCGTTTCTGTCGCAACTGACGCACTGCATCGCGGTGTCGCTGATGTGCACCAGCGACGACCCGAAAATTTCCCACTACACCGGAAATTCCTTCCGGGATCTCACCCGCATCGCGCGGCTGAACGACGAGATGTGGAGCGAACTCTTTTTGTGCAACCGTAAGGCGCTGCTCGGACAGATGGACGCTTTCCGCGCCGCTTTTGATAAACTGTACGGCACCATTCAAAGCGGCGACCGGGAGACGATGCGCGAGATGATGCGCCTGTCCACCGCCCGCCGGATCGGATTTGATCAGGAAGAGAGAAAGGAAACGGTATGAATCTCGATTTTGAAAGAAAACTCCCCATCCCGATGGAGGTCAAGGAGGCGTACCCCGTCACCGCCGCGATGACCGAGGTCAAGGAAAAACGCGCCGCCATCATCAAAAATATCTTTACCGGGAAAGACGACCGCTTTATCTTGGTGATCGGCCCCTGCTCGGCGGACGATCCCGAGGCGGTGCTGGAATATATCGCGAGGCTTCGCCGGGTGCAGGACGAGGTGGCGGACAAGATCCTGATGATCCCCCGCGTCTACACCAACAAGCCCCGCACGACGGGAGACGGCTACAAAGGGCTTCTGCATCAGCCCGATCCCGAACAGAAGCCGGATATGTACAAGGGCATCGTCGCCATCCGGCAGGTCCATATGACGGCGCTCAAAGACTACGGCTTTACCTGCGCGGACGAGATGCTCTATCCGGAAAACCACCGCTATCTCAACGACCTTTTGGCCTACGTCGCGGTGGGCGCCCGGTCGGTGGAAAATCAGCAGCACCGGCTGACCGCCAGCGGTCTGGAGGTGCCGGTCGGGATGAAAAATCCGACGAGCGGCGATCTGCACGTTATGATGAACTCCATCACCGCCGCCCGGCACCGCCACACCTTCATCTACCGCGGGTGGGAGGTGCACAGCCACGGCAATCCCCTGGCGCACGCCATTTTGCGGGGAAGCGTCGATATGACGGGCCGGTACGTTTCCAATTACCACTATGAGGATCTTATCGCGCTGGGCGAGATGTACGCGGCGTCGGGACTTTCCGATCCGGCGGCGGTCGTCGATACCAATCACGCCAACTCCGGCAAGCGGTGGATGGAACAGATCCGTATCGCGAAGGACGTCGTGAACAGCCGCAACAGCAACGATGACATCAAACGGCTGGTCAAAGGCCTGATGATCGAGAGTTATCTCGAGGACGGCGCGCAGAAGATCGGCGAGCACGTGTTCGGCAAGTCCATCACCGATCCGTGTCTGGGCTGGGAAAAGACTGAACGGCTGATCCTCGACCTTGCCGATATGCTGAAATAACGGGTTATAAATGTTTAACGAAAAAGAGCGGGCAACTTGTTTTAAACAAGTTGCCCGCTCTTTTACCGTTCAGAGAGATCAGTCGTCGCCGAGGGCGGCAAGGCCCTTGGCGTTTTCGATCTTGCCGGCGCGGATGTTGCGGACGAAGGCCGTGAACACGGCGGCGCTCGCGCCGAGCATCAGCGCGGCGTACACCGGCAGGGCGCTCCACACGCCCCACAGCCCCAGCACCCAGCCGAGCAGGACTGGGGTGACGGTCTGCGCCGCCATACTCGCGGCGTAGTAGTAGCCGGTGAACTGCCCGATCTTTTTGGAGGAACAGAGCTCCACCACCATCGGGAAGGAGCAGTTATGCACCAGCGCCATGCCAAATCCCTTGATCGCCCAGACAGCGAACAGCAGGGCGGGGAACGCCATCTCGCCGTTCGCGCCGGTGACTTTGCCGGTCGGCGTGATGAAACACATAAGGATCAGCGCGGCGACCGTCATCATCAGACCGCCGGCGACCGTCCACTTGCGGCCGATCTTGTCCGCGATAAAGCCGGCGACGGCGAAACCGATGACCGACGCGAGCCCCCCGAGGATGGTCAGCATCATCGTCGCGCTTGACGAGCTGTTGAGATAATAGATAACGTAGTTGCCGATATAGGTGCCGATGGCGTTGTCCGCCATGAACCACAAAAATTCCGCGCCGAGGATGGCGAGCAGCATGCGGCGGTTGGCGCGGGACATCGGCGCGTCGTCATCCACCGGCGTCTCGACGGCGGCGAGCGCCTCGCCCGCCTCCATCTCCTCCCGCAGCTCGTCGCGCAGTTTGTTCTCCCGCACCGTGAAAAACAGCACCAGCGCCGAAATGACCATCAAAACGCTTGCCGCGAGGAAGGGGATCTCGATGATCCACAGTTTGCGGGCGGCGTCCGGCGCGTTGATGTAGTCGCTGAGTTTGAGGAAAATGCCCAGCACCGTCGCCATCGCGCCGCCGAAATAGCCCATAATGTTGATGATGCCGTTGGCTTTGGCGCGCAGCGGCTTGGGGGTGATGTCCGGCATCAGGGCGACGGCGGGGTTGCGGTACATCATCATAAACATCAGAACGATCGCCATCATCACGACCATGGCGGCGACGTTGTTCTGATGGAAAAACAGCGGGATGAACGGGAATGCCGCCGCGGCGACAAAGGTGCCGACAAGGATATAGGGCATCCGTTTGCCGATGGGCGTTTCCGTCTTATCGGACAGCCGCCCGAAAACGGGGAGCAGGATGAGGGCGGCGAGGTTGTCGCACGCCATGATGATGCCGACCAGCCACTGGACGTTGAGGATCTTGGCGGGATCCGCCGTTTTGAGGGCGGCGGAACTCATATCGTACATACGTCTTGAGATGATGTCGGTGAGGAAGGTCGGACACCAGGAGTCGTACACCTGCCACAAAAGCAGGATGCCGAAAAAGGCAAAGCCGATGAGGAAGGTCCGTTTTTTGTTGAGTTTCAGATCCATATTCGTTTCTCCTTTCGGTTTACAGATATCCGGTCGTACGAAGCAGAAAAATGATAACGGAAAGCGTTACGGCGGACAGCGCGCTCGTCCAGACGACAAGTTGTTTGGCAAGCTGCGCGTCGCCGCCGATCTCGGACACCATCACGGCGCTGGACACCGCCACGGGGGTGGCGAACAGGGCGATGACGGCGGGCAGTTCCGCCCGGCCGATCTGCGCCAGTCCGAGGCGGGCGCAGAGGATCGCGCCGCCGACGCCGATGATCGGCGAGAGGATGAGACGGTTTATAACGCCGAGCGAGATCTGCGGCAGCAGACGGCGCACGGCGGAAAAATCAAATCCCGCGCCCAGCGCGACGAGCGCCAGCGGCGTCGCGGCGGCGGAGAGGAAACGAAGCGTTTCGATGATGAAGGGAAGGCGGTCCCGCGCAAAAAAGGCGCTCTGCGGCAGAAAATAACGGACAAGCAGTATGCAAAGCCCCGCCGCGACGGCGCGGGCAAGCGGGTTTCGGGATACGGCGAGAAGCAGCCGGCGCGGAGAGGGACGTTTTTCCCCGGCGCAGATCGTCAGCGCGGTGACGGCGACGGCGTTGTAGATGGGAATGGAAAACCCGGATATGATGGAGGCGAACGCCACGCTCTGCGCGCCGCCCAGCGCGTCGGCAAGCGGCACGCCGATGATGGCGAAGTTGGAGCGGAACGCGCACTGCAGCTGCACGCCTTTACGGTCCCGCCGCTTGATGAACGGCAGGAGGAGCAGAGAGAGCAGGATCAGCAGGGTCAGCGCGGCGAAGCAGTACAGCACGCCGCTCCAGCGGACGGCGCTCAGCCCGTCGATAGAGTAGATATTATAGAACAGCATCGCGGGGATAAAGACGTGGAAAGACAGTTTATCGCACTTTTGAAAAAAAGACACGTCCGCGAATCCGGATCGCCGCAGCGCCACGCCCAGCGCGGTCATCAGAAGCAGCGGCAAAACGGCGTTGATCGTATAAGACACAAATATTCCCCCCGTTCTGTTTTATGCTATCATATCCCATAGTTAATTGCAAGATTAAAAAATTTATATTCTGTTCAAAAAACTCAAAAAAAACGATTGACAAACGCGGGAACGTTGATTAAAATTAAAATGGTAATTCTTAAAAAATAAAAGAAAGCAGGAGGAGAAACAATGGCCGATAAGAAAACCGAGATCATTCGGCAGATGAATCACGTGAGCTGCTTGCGCAAACAGGCGATGCGCCGCTGGATCACGGATCGGGACATCAACCGCAGTCAACATATGATGCTGATGCATCTGGACCGCGCGGAGGGGCTTCCCTCTCAGGCGGAGATCGCCCGCGCGATGGGCGTCAGCGAGCCGGCGGTCGCCACCACACTGAAAAAAATGCAGAAGGCGGGGCTCGTCGTGCGGAATATGTGCGAGCGGGACAACCGCTACAATGAGATCCACATCACGCCCAAAGGCAAAAAGATCATCGAGCAGAGCCGTCACCGCTTTGAGGAGTTCGACCAAGAGGTGCTGGCGGGCATTTCCGACGAGGACATCAGGGTACTTTCGGAGATCCTCGGCAGGGTGGACGCAAATCTTGAAAGGCTCAAAAGGGACGGCAGGATATGAGACGTTGGCTTCGGTACGTTAGACCGTATTGGATCTATTTTATCGCAGGTCCGCTTTGCATGATCGCCGAAGTGATCGGCGAAGTGCTGATGCCGAAGTTTTTGCAACAAATCGTTGACAACCGTCAGGAAACGCAAAGCGTTTCTTTCATCATAGGAATAGCCCTCGCCATGGCGCTGACCGCCGTCATTATGATGGCGGGCGGCGTCGGCGGGGCTTATTTTGCGGCAAAGGCGTCTGTCAACTTCGGATCCGACCTGCGGATGGACATTTACCGCAAAGTCCAGCGGTTCTCCTACGCCAATATCGACAAGTTTTCCACGGGTTCGCTGGTGACGAGGCTGACCAACGATATCACGCAGATACAGAATTTTATCAATATGCTGCTGCGCATGGCGCTGCGCTCTCCGGGCATGCTGATCGGCGCGCTCATCATGGCGATCGTCATCAACCCCCGGCTTTCCCTGGTGCTGGCGGTGACCATCCCGACGCTGCTTGTCGTGCAGTTTATCATCATCCGCACCGGCTTCCCGCGGTTCCAGAAAATGCAGACAAAGATCGACGCGCTCAACTCCACCGTGCAGGAAAACCTTACCAATATGCGGGTGGTCAAGAGTTTCGTGCGGGAGGATCTTGAGAAAAAGAAGTTCGCTTCCGCCAACGGCGCCCTTAAAAAAGCGGGCATGCGCGCGATGCGCGTCATGGTGCTGATGCTGCCGATGATGAGCCTTTTGATGCAGGTCACCACCGTCGTTGTCATCCTGCTGGGCGGCAGACAGCTTGTCAGCGGCACCGGGCTGACCCAGGGCGAGCTGATCGCCTTCATCACCTACATCAACCAGATCCTGATGAGCCTGATGATGGTCAGTATGCTGTTCATCATGTCGTCAAGGGCTTTGGCGTCCGGCAAGCGCATCATCGAGGTGCTGGACGAGCCGGTCGTGCTCAGCGACGACGGCGCGAAACACAAAGACAAGACCGTGGATCGGGGCGCCGTCGAGTTTAAGGGCGTTTCTTTCCGCTACTATAAAAACAGCGAGGAAAAGGTGCTGGACGACGTCTCCTTTTCCATCGAGCCGGGCGAGACGGTGGGCATCATCGGCTCCACCGGCTGCGGCAAGACGACGCTGGTCGCCATGATCCCCCGCCTGTACGACGCGGACGAGGGGCAGATCCTCGTGGACGGCGTGGACGTCAGAGACTACTCTTTTGAAAATCTGCGCAACGGCGTCGGCATGGTCCTGCAAAAGAACGTGCTGTTTTCCGGTTCCATCGCGGAAAACCTGCGCTGGGGCGATGAGAACGCCGACGACGAGGAGATCGCCGCCGCCGCCCGCGACGCGCAGGCGGACGCCTTCATCCGTTCCTTCAGGGACGGGTACGCCACCGAACTCGGACAGGGCGGCACCAACGTGTCCGGCGGGCAGAAACAACGGCTGTGCATCGCCAGGGCCCTGCTGAAAAAGCCAAAGATCCTTATCCTCGACGACTCCACCAGCGCGGTGGACACCGCGACGGAGGCGAACATCCGCAAGGCGTTTGACACAACGCTTCACGGCACCACCAAGATCATCATCGCGCAGCGCATCTCCTCGGTGCAGGAGGCGGATAAGATCATCGTGATGAACGAGGGCAGGATCACCGGCATCGGCACGCACGACGAACTGCTGGCCGACAACACCGAGTACCGGGAGATCTTTTTCTCCCAGACGGAGCGGAAGGAGGCGGCGCAGTGAGAGATCTCAAACAACTGAAAAAACAGTATCACGGCCACGTGCCGCCCGCCCGCGGCATGATGGGCGGTCCTCCGAGAGGACCCCGCCGTCCGCCGGTGGAGGGCGGAGGACCGAAAAAGTATTCCAAAGCGACGGTCAGCCGGCTGCTTTCCTATCTGTCTCCGTATAAATTCCATCTGATCCTGGTGCTGTTCTGTATGATCGGCGCCACCGGGGCGCAGATGGCGGGCGCGTATATGCTGCGCCCCATCATCAATCACATCATTCAGGAGAACATTCCCGCGGCCGAGCGGCTCGCGTGGCTGTCCGGGATCCTCGCGCTGCTGCTCGGCATCTACCTTGTCGGCGTCGTCGCGACCTATTTGCAGGGACGGCTGATGCTGGTGGTGTCTCAGGGCGCCATCGAGCGCATCCGCAACGATCTGTTTTCCAAAGTGCAGAGCCTGCCGGTACGGTTTTTCGACACCGAGAGCACCGGAGAAATTATGAGCCGCTTCACCAACGACGTGGACAACATCGGCACGATGCTCGACAACTCCGTCGTTTCGCTGGTGTCCGGCACCGTCACGCTGATCGGCACGTTCGCCATGATGATCTATACCAACGTATGGCTGACCCTCATCACCGTCGCCTTTATCCCGGTGCTGATGTGGAGCGTCAAGTTCATCGCCGCGAGGAGCAGTAAGTATTACAAGGCCCAGCAGGCCTCTCTCGGCGCGGTCAACGGCTACATCGAGGAGAGCGTCAGCGGGCAGAAGGTCGTCAAGGTGTTCAGCCACGAAAAGACCTGTGAGGACGAATTTGAACTGCTCAACAACGATCTGCGGCAAACGCAGGTCAAGGCGCAGTTTTTCGGCGGTATCATGGGCCCCGTTATGGGCAACACGACGCAGATCGCCTACGCCGCCACGGCGGGCGTCGGCGGCGTGCTGTGCGCGCTGGGGCGGTTCGACCTCGGGGGACTCGCGATATTCGTCAATTATTCAAGACAGTTCGCCCGGCCCATCAACGAACTTTCCATGCAGACCTCCACCATCTTTTCGGCGCTCGCCGGCGCCCAGCGCGTCTTTGACGTGATGGACCGCGATCCCGAGGAGCCGGACGCGGCGGACGCGCGGGACATTGAGCCGATCCGCGGAGAGGTGGAACTGCGCCGCGTCACCTTCGGCTATAAGCCGGACAAAGTGATTTTGAAGGACATCACGCTGACCGCCCGCGCGGGACAGAAGGTCGCGTTCGTCGGATCGACGGGCGCGGGCAAGACCACCATCACGAACCTTCTCAACCGTTTTTATGACGTGGGCGAGGGGGAGATCCTCATCGACGGCGTCAGCGTCCGCGATATCAAACGGGAGATCCTGCGGCGCAACATCGCGATGGTATTGCAGGACACTCATCTGTTCAGCGGCACCGTGATGGAAAACATCCGCTACGGAAGACCGGAGGCGACGGACGAGGAAGTCGTCGCCGCGGCGAAGACCGCCAGCGCGCACAGTTTCATTATGCGCCTGAGCGACGGTTATAACACGCGGCTGGAAGGCGACGGCGCCAACCTGTCCCAGGGACAGCGCCAGCTGCTCAACATCGCCCGCGCCGCCCTGTCCGAGGCGCCGATCTTAGTGCTGGATGAGGCGACGAGTTCCGTCGACACCCGCACCGAGAGGCATATCGAGCACGGTATGGACCGGCTGATGAAAAGCCGCACCACCTTCGTCATCGCGCACCGTCTCTCGACGGTCCGCAACGCCGACGCCATTATGGTGCTGGAGGACGGCGAGATCATCGAGCGGGGCAGTCACGATGAACTGCTCGCCCTGAAAGGCCGTTATTACGAGCTCTATACCGGTCAGCGGGAGCTTGACTGATACAATACAGGAAAAGGAGACTACTATGGCAGACAAAAACATCCCCACCAAGATCTATCTGGGAGAAAACGAGATCCCGAAGGCGTGGTACAACGTGCGCGCGGATATGAAAAACAAGCCCGCGCCGCTGCTCAACCCCGGCACCGGTCAGCCGATGAAGCCGGAGGAGCTGGAACCGGTTTTTTGCAGGGAACTCATCGCGCAGGAGATGGACAACGACACGGCGTATTTCGACATCCCGGGAGAGGTGCGCGAGTTTTACAAAATGTTCCGTCCCTCCCCGCTGATCCGCGCCTATCAGCTGGAAAAAGCGCTGGGCACGCCGGCAAAGATCTACTACAAGTTCGAGGGCAACAACACCAGCGGTTCTCATAAACTCAACTCCGCCATCGCGCAGGCGTATTACGCGAAACAGCAGGGTCTTAAAGGCGTCACCACCGAGACGGGCGCCGGTCAATGGGGCACCGCGCTTTCCATGGCGTGCGCGTTTTTCGGGCTGGACTGCAAGGTCTTTATGGTCAAAGTTTCTTATGAGCAGAAGCCTTTCCGCAGAGAAGTGATGCGCACTTACGGCGCCTCGGTCACGCCCTCCCCGTCGATGGAGACGCAGATCGGGCGCAAGATCCTTGCCGATCATCCCGGCACCACCGGCTCTCTCGGCTGCGCCATCTCGGAGGCGGTGGAAGTCGCCGTCGGCAGTGAAGGGTACCGCTACGTGCTGGGCAGCGTGCTCAATCAGGTGCTGCTGCATCAGTCGGTCATCGGGCTGGAGACCAAGGCGGCGCTGGACAAATACGGCATCAAGGCGGATATCATCATCGGATGCGCCGGCGGCGGGTCCAATCTCGGCGGGCTGATCGCGCCCTTTATGGGTGAGAAACTGCGCGGCGAGGCGGACTACCGCATCATCGCGGTGGAGCCGTCCTCCTGTCCGAGTTTCACCCGCGGCAGGTTCGCCTATGACTTCGCGGATACCGGTATGGTCTGTCCGCTCGCCAAAATGTACACGCTGGGCAGCGACTTCATCCCCGCGCCCAACCACGCGGGCGGCTTGCGCTATCACGGCATGAGCACCATCCTGTCTCAACTCTATCACGACGGGTATATGGAGGCGGTCAGCGTGCCGCAGTCGGAAGTGTTCGAGGCGGCGGAGCAGTTCGCCCGCACCGAGGGCATCCTGCCCGCGCCGGAGAGCAGTCACGCCATCCTCGGCGCCGTCAATGAGGCGCTCAAATGCAAGGAGAGCGGCGAGGAAAAGACCATCGTGTTCGGCCTGACCGGCACCGGCTACTTCGATATGGTCGCTTACGAGAAATTCCACGACGGCAAAATGGACGATTACATCCCCACCGACGAGGAACTCGCCCGGTACGCCGCCAAACTGCCGAATATCAAATAATATCATAGAAAAAAGATCCGCCCGGCGGATCTTTTTTCATTTTGTTTATAAATTCTTTCTTGCCTTTTTATATATTCAATGGTAGAATAGTAACATCAACGTGTAAGGAGCATTTCTATGGAAGATACAAATCGTAACGAATTTGAGCAGGAGACCGAAAAGGTCGAGGCGCCGGAAACGGAGCCCGCGGCGGAGCAAGCGGCGGAAGCCGCTGAAGCGCCGGCGGAGGACGTGAAAGAAACCGAAGGGGAAGCGGAAACGCCGGTACCGGAGGAGTTTTCAGAGGAGCAAGCCGCTTCCGAGGAGGACGCCCAAACGCTTGCCGAGCAGGATCTTTTGGACGGCGAGGCCGCGGAAGATCCCGAGGACAGCGACGAGGTGGTCGCCGAGACGCTGGACGGCGTACTGAACGAGGCGGTGGAAAACGGAGAGATCACCGCCGAGGAAGCCGCCGACATCCAAAACGACGTGCTGGAGGCCGTGGATACGGACGGCGAGATCGCCATCGAAAAGCCCAAAAGCAAGGCGCTGACCATCACGCTGTGCGTCAGTATCGCCGTGCTGGCGCTGGTGCTTGCCGCGTGGGGCGGTCTGACGCTTTACCGCAAAAACGCGGACGAACCGTGGAACGGATTATCTCTTAAAAAAGACTATTCCAAATATATCGAGCTTGTCGATTATAACGCGCTCACCTATGAGGATACCTACAAAGCGCCCACCGACGAGGACGTGATGGAGGAGATCCACTCCAAGATGAGCGAGTACAGCAAAAAGGAAACGGTGACCGGCGAGATCCAGGAGGGAGATATCGCCCGCATCGACTTTACCGGCTATATGGACGGCAAAGAGTTCGAGGGCGGCTCCGGCGAGGGACACGATCTCACCATCGGTTCGGGAGAGTTCATCCCCGGTTTCGAGGACGGACTGCTCGGACATAAGGCGGGCGAGACCGTAACACTGGACCTGACCTTCCCCGATACCTATCAGAAAGAGGAACTGCGGGGGAAAGCCGTGACGTTCAAGGTCAAGATCGACGAGGTCACCCGGGTGACCTACGACGAGCTGACCGACGAGATCGCGAAAGACCTCTCCCAGGGCGAACAGGAAACGGCGGCGGAATATAAGGAAGCGGTCAGGGCGAAACTGGACGAGCAGGCGAAATCCGACGCTTCGTCCGCGGTGGGCGGCGATCTGTGGAAACAGATCGTTGACGGCTCCAAACTCAAAAGCTATCCGCAGAAGATGTACGATTATTTCGTCGCGACGCTTGAAAAACAGTATTCCTCTTATTATTCCTCGTATAATGTTACCGATCTCGAGGGCTTTATGAAGGCGAACGGCATCGAACTTGACACCTATGTCAAGGATCAGATGAAATACGAACTCGCGATCTATACCATCGCCCGCAGGGAAGGGATCGAGATCACCGACGAGGACATCAGCACGCTGCTCACGAAATACGGATATGAAACGATAGAGGCGCTCCTGGAAGCGCAGAAAATGCAGGAGTTCGAACTAAATGAGTATATCCTGTATACCAAGGTCACAGCGTTTTTGACCTCAACATCGGCGCAAAAGCAGTAACATCTAATATAAAGGCAGGGCGATCCCGCCCTGCTTTTATTTTCAAAAAAGACTTGACAAAGCGGCCGGATGTGTGTATAATTATGCGTATAAAATGAATTTTTATGAAAGATGGTATGCGAAATGAAACAGAAAAAAGACATCAAAAAGATCGTGCTCGCCTATTCCGGCGGGCTGGATACCTCTATCATCATCCCCTGGCTCAAGGAGAATTATAATGATCCTGAGATTATCGCCGTGTCCGGCAACGTCGGGCAGGCGGACGAGCTGGAGGGTCTGGAGGAAAAGGCGCTGAAGACCGGCGCGAGCAAACTGTACGTCGAGGATCTCACAGACGAGTTCGTCGAGGATATGATCATCCCCGCGGTGCAGGCGGGCGCCAAATATGAGGAATATCTGCTGGGCACCGCCCTGGCGCGCCCCATCATCGGCAAACGGCTGGCGGAGATCGCTATTAAAGAGGGCGCCGACGCCATCTGCCACGGATGCACCGGCAAGGGCAACGATCAGGTGCGGTTTGAACTCGCCATCAAGGCGTTCGCGCCGAATATGACCATCATCGCTCCCTGGCGGGAGTGGGACATCAAGTCCCGCGACGAGGAGATCGACTACGCCGAGGCGCACAACGTGCCGCTCAGGATCAGCCGGGAGACCAACTATTCCAAAGACAAAAATATGTGGCATCTCTCTCACGAGGGTCTCGATCTCGAGGACACCGGCAACGAGCCGACCTATGAAAAAGAGGGATTTCTCGAAATGGGCGTGTCCCCCCTGCAGGCGCCGGACGAGCCGACTTACCTTACGCTGGACTTTGAGGCGGGCAGACCCGTCGCGCTGGACGGCGAAAAGATGAGTGCCAAGAATATCATCCTCAAACTCAACGAACTGGGCGGCAAGAACGGCATCGGGCTTCTCGACATCGTCGAGAACCGTCTCGTCGGTATGAAGTGCCGCGGCGTGTACGAAACGCCGGGCGGCGCGATCCTCTACTTCGCGCACGAATATCTTGAAAGTTTGTGCCTCGACAAGATGACGATGCATAAAAAACAGGAACTCGCCATCACCTACGCCGATCTTTTGTATAACGGCCAGTGGTACACCCCGCTGCGGGAGGCGCTGTCCGCCTTCGTCGCCAAGACGCAGGAGCACGTCACCGGCAAGGTGAGGATCAAACTGTATAAAGGCAATATGATCAAGGCGGGCGCCTGGAGCGACTGGTCGCTTTACAGCGAGGAGATCGCCACCTTCGGCGAGGATCACGTCTACGATCAGAAGGACGCGGGCGGCTTTATCGACCTGTGGGGTCTTCCCATCAGCGTGCAGGCGAAGGTCAACGCGAAAAACAAAAAATAAACAGAGAAAGAGCCGTTCGGCTCTTTCTTCGCAAGGAGAAATTTATGGCTGACAAAATGTGGGCGGGACGCTTTGAAAAACAGAGCGACAAAGCCGCGGACGATTTCAATTCCTCCATCCGCGTGGACGGCAGGATGTACCGGGAGGATATCAAGGGTTCCATCGCGCACGCCGGCATGCTGGGCGCGCGGGGCATCATCCCCGCCGCCGCCGCGGAACATATCATCGAGGGACTGGGCGGCATTTTAGAGGATCTGGAGACCGGCAGACTCGTCATCGACGAGACGGCGGAGGATATCCATATGTTTATCGAGAGCGAGCTGACCCGCCGCATCGGTGACGACGGCAAAATGCTGCACACCGGGCGCAGCCGCAACGATCAGGTCGCGGTGGACACCCGCCTTTATCTGCGCGGGGAGTGCGCCGCCATCGTCGCGCTGCTTCGCCGCGCCGTCGGCGCGATCCTCGGGCAAGCCGAGGAGAATAAAGGCGTTATCCTGCCGGGCTATACCCATCTGCAGCGGGCGCAGCCCATCGCTTTTTCCCATCATCTGTTCGCCTACGGCTTTATGTTCTGCCGGGACATCGACCGGCTGATGGACGCCATGGTTCGGATGAACGTCTGCCCGCTCGGCTCGGCGGCGCTCGCCGGCACCACTTATCCTATCGACCGGGAGAGGACCGCCGCCGACCTCGGTTTCGACGGTCCGGCCCTCAATTCGCTGGACGGCGTCAGCGATCGGGACTACTGCGTCGAGATCCTTTCGGCGCTGTCCACGGTGATGATGCATCTTTCCCGCTTCTGCGAGGAGATCATATTGTGGTCGAGCTGGGAGTTTTCCTTTGTGGAACTCGACGACGCCTATACCACCGGCTCCAGCATCATGCCGCAAAAGAAAAACTCCGATATGGCGGAGCTGATCCGCGGCAAGACGGGACGTGTGTACGGCGACCTGATGGCGGCGCTGACCATGCTCAAAGGCCTGCCGCTCGCTTACAATAAGGATATGCAGGAGGACAAAGAGCAGATCTTTGACGCCGTCGACACGGTCAAGGCGTGTCTCGGTATCTTTATCCCGATGCTCCAAACGATGAAAACCCGCCCCGATAAGATGAAAGCCGCGGCAAGCGGCGGGTTCATCAACGCCACCGATCTCGCGGATTATCTCACGAAAAAGGGCATGCCCTTCCGCGCGGCGTATAAACTGGTGGGGGAGATGGTCGGCGCCTGCATCAAATCCGGCAAGACGCTGGAAACGCTCTCTCTTGACGAGTTCAAAGCCAAAAGCGATCTGTTCGATGACGACGTCTACGACGCCATCGATCTTGCGAACTGCGTCGAGCGCCGCTCCTCTCTCGGCGGCACCGGCGCCGCGTCCTATGATGTTCAGAGGGAATATCTCGAAAAATATCTGTGATCTCAAAACGTGATACGCTCCCATTTCATTGGGCGTATCCTCGGCCCCCTTGTGTAAAGGGGGCTGTTTTTTGGGAACAGATCGTTCCCAAAAAACTGAGGGATCGTGAACGAAACTTCTTTTAGGGCAGGTACTCCGCGTCCCCCTACGGGGCGGGGACGCGGTTTCGTTCCGCCGCGGCGGGCGGGGAGATTTTGTGTGTTGCAAATCAGCGGGGGTATGATATAATAATATCAATAAAATGTGAACGGAGGATCTGACATGAGATCGAGACGGATCATTTCCTTTTTGATAGCGGCAATGATGCTGACGACGCTGTTTGGCGCCTTTTCCGTCACGTTCGCCGAGACCTGTTCCGGCTCCTGCGGCGAGAACGTGAACTGGTCGCTGGACACCGATACCGGCGTTCTTTCCATCACCGGCACCGGGGAAACCGGTGACTATCCGGATGTCACGACCGTGCCGTGGTACGCATACAAAGACGCCGTGACCGCCGTTGAGATCGGCGACGGCGTCACGCGGATCCATTCGCCGGCGTTTTCCGGCTGCTCAAAGATAACGTCTGTGACGTTTGGTACGGGCGTGCTGCCGAATCTGTACTGCAAGGGGCTTTTCCCGGACAGTTACCGGACGATTCGGAATATTACGATCGCGGAGGGAACGACGGCGATCGCTCCCCGCGCTTTCGCGGAATGTGAAAGCATTGTGTCGGTTTCCATTCCGGTCGGCGTCACAAAAATAGAGGACTCGACGTTTCTTGATTGTTCCGGGCTTACGGATGTCACGATCCCGGATGGCGTCACAAGCATTGGATCTTCCGCGTTTCGCAACTGCTTCCACCTTACCGCCGTCACGATCCCGGATAGCGTCGAAAGTATTAACGCCTCAGCGTTTTGCTGGTGCGAAGATCTCACCGATGTGATGGTCGGAAATAGCGTTGTAAGAATTGGAGAAATGGCGTTTTACGCATGCGGGAGTCTTACGGATATCGCTATTCCGGACAGCGTCACAAGTATCGGCGCGTCCGCGTTTCACGGTTGTACGAGTTTGACGGAGATCCGGGTATCGGAAGGAAACGGCGCCTATACGTCGGTAGACGGGGTGCTGTATGACGGTGAAAAGACAAAACTGGTTTGCTGCCCGAGTAACAAAAGCGGTTCTTTGACGATCCCGGATGGCGTTATAAGTTTGGGGGATGACGCTTTTAGCAGCTGCAGGGCGCTGACCGCCGTTACCATTCCGGACAGCGTTACCGACCTTGGCATCGGTGTTTTCGCGGGCTGCGCTCAGCTTAAATACGTGGATATCCCGACAAACATCACGATCATTCCGGCAAGGGCGTTTTCCGGTTGCACCGGACTTGCGGGCGTTTCTATCCCCGCCGGTGTCTCAACAGTGGGGTACTGTGCTTTCAGCGAATGTACAAGCCTTACCGGCATTACCATCCCGGACAGTGTTACGAGTATGGGAGAGAGTGTGTTTTATCATTGTGCCTCCCTTGTCGAGATCAAAATTCCGAGAGGCCTTTCCGTTATCGATTGTGAATCTTTTTGCTATTGTGTGAATCTTGAGCGTATTTTTATCCCGGAGAGCGTTACCATTATAAACGATACCGCTTTTTTCCGTTGCCAAAAACTGAAAAAGGTGTATTATGGCGGTGACGAAAAACAATGGACTCTCCTCATAAAAAACAAACTGGGGATAGAGAATGGGCCGCTGCTGGCCGCGAAAGTCTACTATAACACCTCGGATACTTTCGTCGATCCCGCGAAGGCGTTTTCTGATATTAAAAAGAGCGCGTGGTACTACAACGCGGTCAAATACGTTGTGAACAAGGAATATTTCGCCGGCGCGAACGGGAAATTCGACCCGAACGGCGATATGACCCGCGCGATGTTTGTCTCGGTGCTTGCGAGAATGGCGGGACAAAATGCCAGCAACAACGTCAAAACGAAGTTTTCCGACGTGCCGAAAGGCAAGTGGTATACCGGCGCGGTCAGGTGGGCGAGCGACAACGGGATCGTTGTGGGATCGAACGGCAGATTTATGCCGAACGATCCGATCACCCGCGAGCAGATCTGCACCATCCTTGTGACCTACGCGGATGTTGTTATAAAGGTCAATCTCGCGGCTATCGCGGGAAATATCACCTTTAAAGACGCGAAGGATATCTCGAGGTGGGCGAGAACGGCGGTCTCCGCCTGTCAGAAAGAGGGACTGATCGCCGGCTCGAACGGATACTTCGACCCCAAAGGCAAAGCCACCCGCGCTGCCGTCGCGCAGATTTTGATGCAATTTGACAAGAACTTCGGATAACCATTGATCCCTTTTCCGGAAAAATCAAAACGGAACAGATCCGGCTCTCCCCGCGAACAAGCGGGGAGAGCCGGATCTTTATGATATAGAAAAATTTTTGTATGTTATAAATTTGTAAGGGCTTGTTATACTGGAGCATAAAGGGAAATACGCCGTATTTCGCGAACGGTTTGTAACTCAGTTGCTTTTTTCCGTTGTCAAGGTGAGGGTTAATATAAAAAATATGGAAAGGAGTAAAGAAAATGAGAAAAACCATAAGAAAAAGCGTCAGTCTGACGCTGACGGTACTGATGATGTTCGGCATGCTGTCCGCCGTCGTGATGCCGGCTCATGCGGCGGGCGTTTTCATCATCGACCCGGACGGCACCGACGGCGCGTCGGGCAGTCTCGGCGGTGTCAGCGGCACCGTCTATACGTCTTATGGAGCGTTTGAGGCGGCGTATACCGGTACCGACACCGTCGACGTTTATTTCACGGCGGGCACCTACGGTGGCATCACCGTCTCGAGGAGCGTCCGTTTATACGGCGCGAAGCACGGGATCGATCCCAACGCGCACGGAGCGGATATCCTTTCCGAGTGGACGCTGGCGCCCGGACGCGGCACGGGGGAGACGGTATTCACGGGACAGGTCCGGGTGACGACGACAGGGACCCGGGGCGTCACCGTCGACGGCGTCACGCTGGACGGGGACGCGGCCTTTAAGATCGAGACCTCCACGCAGGCGCTGGACATCGTCCTGGAAAATATCGTGGTGGGGGAAAACTTCACCGGGGAGACGTATTTCCTCAACGCCTCGCCCGTCGTCAACACGGTGCCGGCGGCGGGGAACTACCCGATGAACTTCACCATTTCCAACGTCTACGCCGGCAACTACGCGGGGATCGGCAAGTGGTTCCTCTATTTTATCGCCGCCAAAGAGGTGACGCTGGACAATATTTACTTTTCCAACACCGATACGATGTTCATCGAGACGTCGGCGGCGTCCCGCAACGGTAACGAGTTCGTGATGAAAAACTGTTTTCTGTACAACAACCTGACGTCCTGGAGCGGCACGCAGGCGACGGTCTATCACCGGTTCCCCAGCATCGGGATGACGGAGAGCGTCAGCTTTGAAAATAACGTTTTTTTCAACGCGCACGGCTACAACCAGGGCGCGACCAGCAACAACGTGACCATTATGCTGCCGGAGATCAAAAATCTCACGCAGTATTACAACTTTTACGGAAACGTGTTCGTCTCGACCCAGGGATGCAAGGCGGCGGTGCGCAACGTCTCCTCCAACACGCTTTCCAGCGGCACGTTTGACGCGGCGAACGTCATCGTCAAGGAAAATGCCTTCGTCGGATACCACAGATCGCTGAACTCATACGACGGCAACAATCAGGCGACGACCGGCAAGATCGATATGAGCGACAATTTTTCCTATTACGTCGCCGCCATCGGCACCGGCGAGGACATCACCACCGAGGAACAGCTCAACGCCCTGACGGGCGTGGCGCCGCAGGTCATCCAACGGGGGCTGCTGTGCGACGTGACGGGACCGTATTACCTCAACTTCGCCCGCACCATCTCCACGGATATGTGCCGGGTGACCGGCATAGATCTGCAGGACGCCGTCGTGGACGGCACCGCGATCAGCGGCATCTCGACGCAGACGCCCTACGTTCCCTCGCTGATCTACACCTGCGGCAATGACATCGCCCGCGCGGTGACGCTCAAAGACGCAGGCGGTCAGACGATACCGGCGATCACCGCCGCCGGCACATATACGATGACCGTCGCCTATGAGAGCCAGAGCCGCGACTTCACGCTGACCGTGGAGATCGCGACGCCTTATACGGGCAGCGGGTATATGTTTGATCCCGCGGCGCAGACAGAGGTGGTCGCGCACTTCTGGGACGGCGAGGCGCTAACCTTCACGATGGGAGAGGATCTGTTTACCACCATCGACGCGCTGAAAGCCAAAGCGGCGGCGGACGGCGTGGCGGTGCCGGATATCCTGATCCCCGCCGGCACCATCGAAGAGAGGGTGGAGATCACTTTTTCCTGCAACATCCTCGGCGTCAAACACGGCGTCGACCCCTGCGCGCGGGTCGCGGCGGAAACACAGCCGTGGACTCTGTCGCCCGAACGGGGCGCGGGAGAGAGCGTTTTCGCGGGAGAAGTGCTGTTCGGCATCCCGGTCGGCGGGATGGAAGTAACGGTAGACGGCGTCGCCCTGCAGGGGGACGGCCGGTTTCGCGACAACGTCGCCGGGCGGCAGGCGGACTTTTTATTCAAAAACATTTACGTTTTCCCGGGACAGATGTCCTCCGCCGCCGGCACCAACGCGCGGTTTACCAACAGCGCCTATTCCATCAAGAGCCTCACCTATGAGAATATCTATATCGACGGCGCGGCCGCGAACAGCGCCAACAGCACCAAGCAGATGTTTCTGACCTTCGGTAAGGACGTGACGTTCCGGGGAGTGTACTACGCCAACACCACCCTGCCGTTCATCCCCAACGTCATGCTTCATTCCCATACCGATCTGACGGCGGATCTGAGTTTTACGATGGAGGACTGCCGGTTTTATAACTGCAACACGCAGGACGGCGCGTTCCTGGCGTCTTATTACGGCGACGAAACACACGCGTACCTGCGCTATGAACAGCGGGAGAACGTGGATTACACCTTCCGGAACAACGTGTTTTTCAACTGTGCCAACGCCACGACGGGCGGCAACAACTATCATATGTGCGCGGTCATCAATGTGCGCTACCCCTATCCGAGTTTCCACTATCTGTTCGAGGGCAACAGTTTCATTGATACCCGTCCGACGGCGGCGTTTATCGAGAACAACCCCGGCACCGACGTTTACAGCTGTTTTTTGCATATGTTCTTTAAGAACAACAAGAAAAACGAGGCAAACTACGGCGTATCCCTGCAGGAGCGCGTCATTTTGAGGAACAACCGTTTTATCGGCGAACAGGCGGTCATCAACACCGCGCTGCCGAGCGTTGCCACGCTGCCGCTGGCGGACGGCAACTATGTTTTGAGCGCCGCGGCGGTGGAGGCGATGAGCGACCCGGCGGCCGACATCCTGACGGCGGCGGGGGAAAATCCGTACGACACCATCAACACCGCGGGCTATCGGCCGAACAACTACTATATCGATTACGCGATGACGACGCTGAATACGGCGGCGGCGCCCGCGATCGGCACCGTCACGGGGCTTGACCGGACGGTGGAGCTCGTCCGCGAAAGCGGCGCGCTCGCCGCATCGGAATTCGCGCCGAACGGTATGACAGCCGCGCTGAAACAGAACGGCTCCCCCGTGGAAACCGTCAGCATCGCGTCGCTGTCCGCGGGCACGCACGTCTACACGCTGGACATCACGTCCGCCGCCGGCACCGTCACCTATACGCTGCTGCTCCATACGGCGACGACGGACGACGTCTATCCGGACGCCTCTCTGCTTGCCCCCGTTCTGGAGAACGTGGCGGACGGGCACGACTACTACGCCGCGATGAACGGCGATCTGCTCAAATTCACGACGGGCGAAACGGCGTTCGGCAATATCGACCGTATCGCGCGCTACACGCAGACCGAGACGCCCGCGGTCCTGCTCCCGGCGGGGACGTATACCGATGAGCAGCTTTCCCCCAAAGTAAGCGTTCATTACATTTATGATGAAAACGCCGTGTTCAACAGCGGCGTCACCGTCAGAAGCGGCAAGATCAGGGTCGCCTGCGTCGGCGACAGCGTGACGCTGGGCACCGGCGCGACCAACCGCGCGCTGTACGCGTACCCCGCCGTTCTGCAAAACACGCTGGGCGACGACTACGAAGTCGTCAACTTCGGACGGGGCGGAGCGCTGGCGTCCGACAGCGTCGCCTTCCCCTATCGTCAGACTTATAACTACAATAAGTCTTTGGAATTCGAACCGGACGTCGTGATCATCGCGATCGGCGTCAACGATATGCAGTCCGGCTATTACGGGACGGCGCTTGACTATCTGGCGGAGGAGTATCCCGAGTTCATTGACGGCTATCAGCGGCTCGACAGCCGCCCGATCGTGTATCTTGCCTCGGTGCATAACGTGCAGTCGGGCTGGCCGACGGACTATCTTGACGCGCTTTATGATATCCAGCGGCAGGCGGCGCGGGACGCCGGCGTCGGATTTATCGATGAAAGAACGCTCGGCGCCCGCTGGAACGACGCGTCGTACTTTTCGGACAACGTCCACCCCAACAACGCGGGGTACGTCCAGCTCGCCGCCGATTATTACGGCAGTATCGACTGGACCGAGACCGGCGCGCATCTGCCGACCGAGCCGCAGACCGTCACCTTCACGGAATACGGTCTTTCCGAGATCCCGCCGCTCTTTGATCTGACGGTGGAGGAGATGACGATCGCTCCGATGGAGAGCGGCGACCGGTACAGCGCGTTCGCGCGGTTCAGACTTGCCGCGACAGAGGCGTTCGCGGCGGATCCGACGCTTGACGTCAAGGTGCTGGAATACGGCGCGCTGTATTCGACGGACGCGGGCGTTCTCAATGACTATATCGCGCGGGTGAAAGCGGGAGTGGATACCGCGGGGCTTTCCGTGCGGCAATACGCTTACGCCGCGTCGGAAACGGGGCTGGACCGGATATACGAAAAATTCAGTTACCGTTTCAGCAACATCAAGCCCGGCCGTACCCGCGCCGCCGCCGCGTATATTCGATATGAAGCCGGCGGCAGGATCTATACGGGTTTCAGCGCCGTCGCTTCCGCGGCAAGTTCCCGGGATGGCTGAACCGGCGCCCGAACAACGGTTTCTGACAATCCGGAGAACACCGGGCTCCTTACCGGGGCCCGGTGTTCTCCGCCGGTTTCGCGCGGCGTGATGCCGAAAAACGGCGGGCGGCGCGCACTGTTTTTGTGAAAAATCACGAATTTTACAAACTTTTGTCAACTGCTTGACAAAACGGCGGTAAAATGATACCATAAATTTGTAATAAATTTGTTTGCCAATATAGGTCCGGATAGACGGCCCGGACGTTTCTACCGCACGCCGAACAGATGCGACTATTGGACAATCAAGGTATTGGCAGACAGGCTATGGGTGACCGCAGCCTGTTTTTGTTTTTTAAAAAACGCGAGAGGATCAGGAGATGCGGGAGTTAGAGGAGCGTATACTGCGAGACGGAAAAGTGTTGCCGGGCAACATATTGAAGGTGGGCAGTTTTCTCAACCAGCAGCTCGACGTGCCCTTTATGATGCGTATGGGGCGGGAGATCGCGGACGCCTACCGCGGGCAGGATGTGACCAAGATCCTCACTGTCGAGGCGTCGGGCATCGCGCTGGCGGTCGCCGCCGCCGCGGTGATGGAACTGCCGGTGGTATTCGCCAAGAAAAACAAGTCCTCTAACGTTTCCGGCGACGTGTACACCGCGCCGGTCCACTCCTATACACACAACAAAGACTTCACCATCGTGGTGAGCGCTGATTATATCAAAAACACGGACAGGCTTCTGATCGTCGACGATTTCCTCGCCAACGGCGAGGCGCTCCGCGGGCTTCTTTCCATCGCCGGACAGGCGGGCGCGGAGGTCGCGGGATGCGCCGTCGCGATCGAAAAAGGCTTTCAGGGCGGCGGAGACGCGCTGCGCGCCGAAGGGGTGCGGGTCGACTCTCTTGCCATCGTGGAGCAGATGAGCGATACCGGGCTTACATTCCGGAACTGACGTTGTATGTAATTTTTTTACATAAAAAATTTTTGGAGGGCGAAAACAATGAAAAAAGTAGTAGCGATCATCCTTGTCGTCATGATGTTGTTCACCATGACCGCGTGCAGCGGCAAAAAGGGTGAGGGCATGAAGGTCGGCTTCATCTATCTGCATGATGCCAACTCCACCTATGACCTCAACTTCATGAAGGGCGCGAAAGAAGCTTGCGAGAAAATGGGCGTCGAGTATGTCGAGAAAGTCGGCATCCCCGAGTCCAACGAGTGTCTGGAAGCCGCCAGCGATCTTGCGGATCGCGGATGCACCATGATATTCGCTGACTCTTTCGGTCATGAGCAGTATATGATCGAAGCCGCGAAAAAGTATCCCGACGTTCAGTTCTTCCATGCCACCGGTACCCGCGCGCATACCGAGGGCGTCGCCAATTATCATAACGCGTTTGCCTCGGTCTATGAGGGCAGATATCTCGCCGGCGTCGCCGCGGGTCTGAAACTCAATGAAATGATCGAAAAAGGTGATTTCAAAAAGGAAGAAGCCAAGATCGGCTACGTCGGCGCTTTCACCTACGCTGAAGTTATCTCCGGTTACACCTCTTTCTTCCTCGGCGCCAGATCCATCTGCCCGACCGCCACGATGGAAGTGCAGTTCACCGGCAGCTGGTACGACGAGACCGCCGAAAAAGAGGCCGCCGAGCTGCTGCTCAGCCGCGGCTGCAAACTGATCAGCCAGCACGCTGACTCGATGGGCGCTCCGACCGCCTGCGAGACCGCCGGCGTTCCCAACGTTTCCTACAACGGCTCCACTGTGGAAGCCTGCCCGAACACCTTCATCGTTTCTTCCCGCATCAACTGGGCTCCCTATTATGAGTACTGCATCAACGCGGTCAAGAACGGTGAGGAGATCCCCGCTGACTGGACCGGCACGCTCGCGACGAGTTCTGTCGAGTTGACCGAGATCAACGAGAAAGCCGCCGCCGCCGGTACCGCCGACAAGATCGCGGAAGTCAAAGCCGCTCTGGAAGCGGGCACGACCCACGTCTTTGATATCGCCACCTTCACCGTGGACAAGAAGACCGTTGAGTCCTACAAAGCGGACGTCGACACCGACGCCAACTACGAGGGTGACACCGAAGTCATCATCGACGGTTACTTCCATGAGTCTGAATTCCGTTCCGCTCCGTACTTCGATCTCCGTATCGATGGCATCACCACGCTGAACGAGAAGTTCTAAGCATTTTCTTTGGACACCCGGGCGGAGCGTCATCTGACGCTCCGCCTTACCACTTTATCTTTGAAAAGAGCGGCGGCGCGGTGTTCTTTTGAGAGATAAAGCAACGAAAAACGGAAGGGAGAAAAATGTATGGCGCAGACGCCTGCCATTGAACTTGTCAATGTTACCAAGACCTTTGGGCATATCGTGGCGAACAAGGATATCTGTATGTCCGCGTATCGGGGGGAGATCCTGTCCGTCCTCGGAGAGAACGGCAGCGGCAAGACGACGCTGATGAATATGATCTCCGGCATCTATTTCCCCGATCACGGCAGTATATTCATCGACGGCGAGGAGGTCGTCATCCGTTCGCCGCGCGACGCGTTTTCCCATGGCATCGGCATGATCCACCAGCACTTCAAACTTGTGGACGTGTTCAGCGCGACGGAAAATATCGTCCTGGGGCTGGATGAGAAATTCGACCTCAAAGCGGCGGAGGCCGCGGTGCGGGAGATCAGCGAACGATACGGGTTCGAGATCGACCCGCGCAAAAAGATCTATGAAATGTCCGTCTCCGAAAAGCAGACGGTGGAGATCATCAAGGTGCTGTACCGCGGCGCGGATATCCTCATCCTTGACGAACCGACCGCCGTGCTGACGCCGCAGGAGACGCAGAAGCTGTTCGCGGTGCTCCGGCGGATGCGGGAGGACGGCAAGGCGATCATCATCATCACGCACAAACTGCACGAGGTGCTGTCCCTGTCCGACAGGGTGTCCGTCCTTCGGAAAGGGGAATACATCGGCACCGTCATCACGAAAGAGACAAACGAGAGCGAACTGACCGAGATGATGGTCGGCAAAAAGATCAGTCTCAACATCGAACGCACCGAACCGAAGGATCCGAAGCCCCGTCTGGAGGTCAGGGATCTTGACTGCGTCAGCCGGGAGGGCGTCAAACTGCTTGACGACGTTTCCTTTACCGCGCGCGCGGGGGAGATCCTCGGCATCGCCGGCATCGCGGGCAGCGGTCAGAGGGAACTTTTGGAAGCCATCGCGGGACTTCAGCATATCTCCTCCGGTGAGATCATATATTACGATCCCAAAACGGGGCTGGAGGAAAGCCTCAGAGGCAAAACGCCGATGCAGATCCGGGAACTTGGCGTGCGGCTGTCCTTCGTGCCGGAGGATCGCCTCGGTATGGGACTGGTCGGCAATATGGACATCATCGACAATATGATGCTGAGAAGTTACCGCAAGGGCAAGACCGTCTTTTTGGAGCGGAAACCGCCCCGCGATCTCGCGACGGCCATCATCCGGGATCTGGAAGTCGTCACCCCCGGACCCACCACGCCGGTCCGCCGTCTTTCCGGCGGCAACGTGCAGAAGGTGCTGGTCGGGCGGGAGATCGCCGCGGCGCCAACCGTTTTGATGGCGGCGTACCCCGTCAGAGGACTGGATATCAATTCTTCCTATCTCATCTATAATCTTTTGAACGAACAGAAAGAACGCGGCGTCGCCGTCATATTCGTCGGGGAGGATCTCGACGTGCTGATCGAGCTGTGTGATCGGATCCTGGTCATCGGTTCGGGCAGAGTGACCGGCGTCGTGGACGGCAGGACCGCCACCAAAGAGGAGATCGGTCTGATGATGACGAAAATGGAGCAAGGAGGCGAGAGCGATGGCGCTGAGTGAGAAAAAAGTGAAAGACCCGCTGTTCCATATCGTCAAGCGCGCCGCGCTGTCCTGGCAGGTCTCCTGGATGATCCGTATCGCGTCCGTCGCGGCGGCGCTCATCGTCTGCGCGATCGTCATCGTGGCGTTCACCGGGCAAAATCCCATCAGCGTGTACGGCACGATCATCGACGGCGCGGTCGGGACCGAGCGGCGGGTGTGGAACCTTTTGCAAAGCGTGGCGATGCTGCTCTGCGTGTCCCTCGCCGTGACGCCCGCCTTCAAAATGCGCTTCTGGAACATCGGCGCGGAAGGTCAGGTGCTGATGGGCGGGCTGGCGACCGCCGCCTGTATGATCTCGCTGGGCGGCAAGATGCCCACCGCCGCGCTGATGTGCGTGATGGTGCTGGCAAGTATGCTCGCGGGCGGTCTTTGGGCGGTCATCCCCGCGGTGTTCAAAGCGTATTTCAACACCAATGAAACACTGTTCACCCTGATGATGAACTATATCGCGATGCAGCTGGTGTCCTTCTTTGTGTA
Organism: Clostridiales bacterium Firm_08; assembly: GCA_001604045.1. GTDB lineage: Bacteria > Bacillota > Clostridia > Oscillospirales > QAKW01 > Firm-08. Next base: position 48,018 of record LVAN01000005.1, read on the forward strand.
CCGCTGGTCGGTGCCCAAGGGCTCCGGGCAGGTCGGCGTCATCAACGGCACCGGGCATGAGGGATGGATCCCCTCCATCGCCGGCAACGATTATCTGCTCAACATCCTGCTGGTCGCGGTGCTGACCGTTTTGGTATACGTCTACCTGCGTTACAGCAAACACGGTTATGAGATCAGCGTTGTGGGTGAGAGCGAGAATACCGCCCGCTACGTCGGCATCAACGTTAAAAAAGTCATCATCCGCACCATGCTGTTGTCCGGCGCGGTCTGCGGTATCGCGGGTCTGCTGCTCGTCAGCGGCACCGATCATACCATTTCCCGCAACACCGCCGCCAACCGCGGCTTTACCGCTATCATGGTGTCATGGCTGGCAAAGTTCAATCCGCTTTATATGGTGCTGACCTCGCTTCTCATCGTGTTCCTGCAAAAAGGCGCGACGGAGATCGCGACGGTCTACGGCCTCAATCCGTCTTTCTCGGATATCATCACCGGCATCATCATTTTCTTTATCATCGGCAGCGAGTTTTTCATCAACTATACCTTCAAACTTCGCGAGAAAGGAGGTGAGGCGGCGTGATCGCTTCCTTCATCCACCGCGCGGTGATGCAGGGCATCCCGCTGCTGTTCGGATCCACGGGTGAGATCATCACCGAGAAATCCGGCAACCTCAACCTCGGTATCCCCGGTATTATGTATGTGGGCGCCATCAGCGGCGTCATCGGCGCGTTCCTCTACGAACAGAACGCCGCGCGGATGATCCCGTTTCTCACCATCCTGATCCCGCTGCTTTGCTGTATCGTCGGATCGCTTCTGATGGGACTTCTTTACTCGTTTCTGACGGTCACCCTGCGCGCCAATCAGAACGTCACCGGCCTCGCGCTGACGACCTTCGGCGTGGGCTTTGGCAACTTTTTCGGCGGATCGCTCATCAAACTGTCGGGGCATGACGTTCCCTCCATCACGCTGACGGCGACCAGCAATGTTTTCCGTGTGACGCTTCCGTTCGCGGATAAACTCGGCTGGTTCGGAGAAGTGTTCCTGTCTTACAGTTTCCTCGCGTATATCGCGATCGTCGTGTCGCTGATCGCGGCGTTCGTTCTGCGCCGCACCCGCGTGGGGCTCAATCTGCGCGCCGTCGGCGAAAGCCCGGCGACGGCGGACGCCGCCGGCGTCAGCGTCGGAAAATACAAATATGTCGCCACCTGCATCGGCAGCGTCATCGCGGGGCTGGGCGGGCTGTACTACGTTATGGACTACGCCTGCGGCATATGGTCCAACAACGCGTTCGGAGACCGCGGGTGGCTTGCCATCGCGCTGGTCATATTCGCGATCTGGAGACCCGATCTCAGCGTTTTGGGATCCATCCTGTTCGGCGGACTGTTCATCGTGTATAACTATATCCCCAATCTCGATTTCAGCACGCAGGAACTCGTGAAAATGCTGCCCTATATCATCACCATCCTGATGCTCATCATCATCTCGATGCGTAAAAAACGGGAAAATCATCCTCCCGCGCACCTCGGACTTTCTTATTTCAGAGAAGAACGATGATAGAAAAGTGAGCGCGGGGACTGACGCTCCCCAAAGTTTAGACAAAAACAGTAATGGACAAGTAAGTGAGCCCGGCATTGCGCCGGGCTCATTTTTTTTGTTTAGCAGAAGTTTTCTCGTCGCTGCGGATGTCGATCTTACTATCTATAATGACAAGAAAATTAAATAATTATATAATTTATTTATAAGAAGAAAGGGGGCCTTTATCAAGAGAGTCGCGGTATTTTGAGAGGTATTAAGAATGAAGAGGATATTCATCTTGCCATATATGTGACAGCGGAGCCCCAAACCGAAAATCGGAGGTGATCGGTATGAAGAAAAACGGTATCATTTCCGGAGTTATAGGATCTTTGCTGGCGGTCGGTATGATCGTTGGCATATGGATCGGCGTGCGGCAAAAGGCTGTAGCGGAATTTGAGTGGAAAAGCGATATTCTGTAAGACAGCTATTCCGACGCGCAGCTTTTCGCGGCAGGCGATCAAAGAAAACGGATAAAAAAGCAAAAAAGCATCTCCTGAGAGATGCTTTTTCCAGGTCGTGCAGGACTATGTAAAAGGTAAATGCGGTCAGGGGACGGGCCTGTGATCGGTCGCGACGGAAAACACGAAAAGATAAAGTAAATTTTTGAAATAACGACCCCGCGTTTTTGCTTTAGGATCAGCAAAGACGCGGGTTTGTTTTCGGTTATAACATAGATAATATAATTAAATAAAAATGTTTGTAAAATGAAAGGAGCCGTTATGAAAAAAAGGGTACCGCTTACGTCGATCTTTATCGTTTTTGTTTTGCTTGTACAGCTTTTTTCCTGCTACGCGTTCGCGGAGACAGAAGCGGAAGCGGAAACACCGGAATATACGGAGGAGGCGTATAAGCCGACAGTGATCGGGGAGGTCGCCGAGCTGCGGCAGGCGAATATCAAGTATTTCGCCTCGGATGACCAAACCGTCACCGCCTGCATCTATCCATATAACGTCCATTATCAGGACGCCGCCGGCGCGTGGCGGGACATCGACAACCGCCTGACCGAACAAACGACGCGCGGAGAGACAGAACTGGTAAACGCTGCAGGGGAGATCGGACTCCGGTTCGCAAAAACAGCGACCGACAGTCGGCTGGCAACTGTTACTGTGAACGGGCATACGGTCTCGTGGGCACTTGACGGCGCGCGGGAAACCTTTGCGCGCGCGGAAAAGGAAACGGCGGCAGAGGACGTGTTTTTTGTCGAAAACACGTCTTGTTCCGTCAGCTACCCGAACATCCTGGATGGTGTGGATGTTGAATATACCGCGATCGGCAGCGAACTGAAAGAAAACCTGATCCTCAAAAACCAAAATACGCCGCGCGTGTTTTCCTTCCTTTATCGCACCGGCGCGCTTACTATGGAGGAACAGGACAATAAACTGTCGCTCTTTGACGGCGCGGAAAGGGTTTTGACGCTGTCGGCGCCGGTGATGACCGACGCGGCGTATGAAACGAGCGACAGGATCGATCTTACCGCGGAACTTGTCACCGACGCGGCAAACGACCACATATACCGCGTCACGGTGACGCCGGATCAGAAATGGCTGGATGACGCGAGCCGCGCATTTCCCGTTGTGATCGATCCGGACGTCTCCACGGAACAGGATAGAAACCATATTTATGACACTTATGTGGCTTCCAACGCCGCGGGGACGAATTATTCATCCGCCCAGACCCTGAAGGTCGGTATGAACGGCAGCAGCGCCGCGTATCGCACGCTGCTCAAATTTGATTTGCCCGACGCGATCGGCCCGTCCGACCGTGTGGTGGGCGCTGTGTTGCGCCTGGCTCCTTCTACAACAGCGGCGGATCTAACCACGATGGCGGCGCAGCGGCCTGTCATCGAGGCGCACAGGATCACATCGACCTGGGATAAAACCGCCGTCACCTGGAACAACCAGCCCTCCTTCAATACACAAATTGAAGATTACGACATCATAGAAACACCGATTCCAAACAACCTTGATAATTTTAGATACACTTGGGACATCACGGATATGGTGGACGACTGGTACACGACGGGTACCAACAATGGCGTATTGCTGAAATACAACAGCGAAACGGCATACGGCAGCAATATGGTCTTGAATTGTTACGCGACCCGCGGCAACGATAGTACAGCATATCCCATCATTCAAATTACATATATGAACATGCTGGGGCTGGAGGACTACTGGACCTACCATTCCATAGACGCCGGCAATGCCGGCACGGCATACATCAACGATTTCACCGGCGGCATGACGCTGGTAACACCGCTTTGCGGGCTTTCCGGCAACCGCTCGCCGCTGTCGGTGTCGCATATCTACTCACCGGGATCCTTTGACGGCAGTATTTACGGCACCAAAGTCGGCAACGGATATATGCTCAATATCCAGTGCAGCGTCAAGAGCGATCCGATCGGCAATACGCAAAGATACAAATACGTCGACAGCGACGGCACTATCCATTATTTCAATCTTGACAGCGGAACGACCTGGAAGGACGACTCCGGTCTGGGTCTTACATTGATGACCGGAGATCAGACCTTTAATATTATTAAGGATAAAAAAGACAACAAGCTCTTTTTCTACAAGCAGGGGCGGTTCTGCAAGTCGGAGGACAGCGTCGGCAATACGACGACGGTATATTATACCGTATCCGGCAGTGACTATCTGCTGCAAAAGATCGTGGACGGCGCCGGCAGGGTGGCGCTGGCGGAGCACGACAGTTCCAACCGACTGACCCGCCTGTACTATCCGGATGACGGCGACGACGCGAGCGCGACGACCATCGCGTCCAAGGGCAGATTTGCCCAAATCATGTACACGGCAAACAAAAGTAATATCTATCATGTTTCCCAATATGTGAAGGATCAGGACGATACTCCGCAGCTGCAGCATTACGCCGGATTTACCGTCAGTAATAATGTCCTGACCGGTATCATTGACGCGGAAAGCAACAAAGCCATAACATTCTCCTACAATATTTCAGAACAGATCCTCGGCAGATTTCGGCGTGTGCAGAATTATAAAAGCCGGCAGTTTCTCCCCGCCACGTCCGCGTTTGGAGAAACGGAATGCGAGGTAAACATAACCTACGGCGACCGCTCCACCAAATACGCCACCACCTCCGGCGGCGTCAGCCGCAGTGAACTTTACACCTTCAACCGGTTCGGGCAGACGGTCACGGCACAGGATCAGAGCGGCAACGCCGTGTATCAGGCGCAGGGGATGAGCGGCGGCAGTAAAAACAAGGTGACCTTCGCCTCCGGCACCCAGCATATGGTGACAAACCTCCTGCTCAACAGCGGCTTTGAGCAGTCCGCGAGCACAACGTCCATCACCAACTGGGCGCGGTATATGCAAACGGGTGACAATATTGTTGCCAAAGGCACGGCGGACAGCGAGCCGACGCTGTTCGGCAATATGGCGATGAAAATGTATAAAAAAAGCGCCAGCGTCACTGCTAATCTGACGGCACAGCAGGTGGTCTCTCTCGCGGGCGGCAAGATCTACACTTTGTCCGCGTACGTTCGTACGGATTTTGACAGCGTTCCCTCCAACGTGGATTACGGCGCGATCATCGGTCTGCAAAACGGCGACTATACCGTCACCTCCATGAAAAAGGGCATCGTCAGCCAGGGGGAATTTACCCGGCACAGTACGACCATCGACCTGACGGGACAGAGCGGCAGTGTGAACTTCAATATTTACGTCGGTCTTTCCCGCGTGAAGGGCGTGGCGTATTTCGACGCGATCCAGCTCGAGGAGGGCGGCAGCGTCAATTCGTATAACCTCGTGCAGAACGCCGGGTTTGAGACCAGCGCGCAGACCTCGCTCTGGACGCGGCAAAACCTCGGGGACACCGACGGCGTCATCACCTCCACCAAGCATACCGGGACGTCCGGCTTCAAGATCGTCGGCAATCCCAAAGTCCGCAAAATGCTGTATCAGACCATCGCCGTCAACGGAAAGAAAGGTGACGGGCTGACGGCGGGCGTGTGGGTCAAGTGCGCCACCGTGCCCAATAAGGACACCGAACAGACCGGCGACTACCAGACCTGTTCGCTGATGATCGAGATCTGCCGTTCAAGCGGTTCGTCCACCTACTATACGGCGGCGCTGGATCTGGCCAATGACGAGTGGCGGTATCTCTGCGTCGGCGGGCTCGCGAAGTTCGCGTATACAGACGTCAAGATCTATCTGAAATATCCGTATAATTACAACAACTGCTACTTTGACGATTTCTGTCTGTTCAAGGACGTGTTCGGGCAAAGCTACGTCTATGATGAGAACGGCAATATTTCCAGCGTTGTGGACAAAGCCAATAATACCAAGACCATTGTCGCCAACGGTAATAACGATATCACCTCTTATAAAGACGGGGCGGGCAATACCTATAACTTTGAATATGACAATGGTTCCACGACCGCCAAAAAGCACCTGCTGACCAAGGTCACCAATCCCGACGGCAGTAAGGTCACTAATACTTACGACGCCTACGGCAACGTAACGACCTCCGCCACCTCCAACAGCAGTAACAGTTTGCGGGTGTCATCCACTACGCTGTATTCTGAAGACGGCAACCTTGCGGATCGTGTGGCGACGGAAAACGGACATTACGTTTATTATGACAACGACGCCGCGACGGGCACGACCAAAAAGGTCATAAATTATCTCGGCGGAGACGATTGTTCCGTTGCCATGTGGTATGGCTATGACAGCGTTTCCAAACGCTTGAAGACCGTTATGGCGGCGCAGGAATTCTTTACGCCGGTGAACGGCAGATTCGTGCAGGGGCTTTCCTATCCGCTTGCCACGGAAGTAAATTACGATTATAACAGCGAAGGGTATCTTTCGGGTATCCGGCGCATGGATGTGTCAAGTCCGGGAACACCCGTTAAAACGACGGGATATCATATGGAGTATGATATCTTCGGCAACCGCACCGCCGTTAAATGGTCGGGCAAAAACAATACGAAATACACTCTGCAGACCACGACGTATAACACCGGTCTGGGACTGCCGACCTCCACGACTTACGGCAACGGACAGACCGTCGGTTTCCAATACGACGCGACGGGCAGGACGACCGGTGTGACCTATAACGGTTCTAAGATCCGCGGGTTTGACTACAACGCGGCGGGATCTGTCGGCAGATCGTGGTATATGGAGGGCGCTTCCAAGGTCGCCACGTCCTATTTCTACGACCTCGCGGGACGGGTGACCGATCACACCAATACCCTCGGCACCTCTGCCGAAAAGATCACGTATAACAAAAACAATATGGTCACCTCCTATGTGACCCGCCAGCGGGACAGCAAGGTCAAGACAGCCTGGACGATGTTGAATACGTACAACAATATGAGCCGTCCGACCAAACTGCAGTTCGAGGCGACGTCCGGCGCGCCGAGCGGCACCATCAATTTCTCCTACGACGGCATCGGGCGCGCCTCGACCAAAGCGGTATCCCTGTCCGCTTCGGACAACCTCACGACCTCTTACAGCTACAAGCCGAACGGCAATGAAACAACGCCGCTTGTTTCCGGCGTAAGCGTCGCCGGATCCTACAACGGTACAAGTCTGTCGCTGGCGTACGGCTATACCTACGACCCGCTGGATAATATTACGCAGGAGACGGAAACGGAAAACAATACGACGACCACCCGGCAGTACACCTATGACCTGTTGTCCCAGCTCACCGGCGTGACCACCACCGGCGGCAGTCCGAGTACGGAAACCTTCTCCTATGACAACAGCGGCAACTTAACAGAGAAGGTCAAGACCGCCTCCGGCGTCACGGTGACGGACACCTACGGCTATGACAGCAATATGACGGATGTGCTGACTTCTTTTACGAGGGTGACAAGTGAGGGCGGCATTGACAGTACCGAGGTCCGGGAGTATAATTATGCCAACAACGTCTATTTCAATCCGACCTCCATCGTCTACAAGGATGAAAACGACGTAACGCTGTCCACCCGCACGTTCTCGTGGCGGGAAGGCAGAAAGCTGGAAAGCGTCACGATCGACGGCAGTACCTACGGCTACTACTATGATGAAAACGGTCTGCGGGTGCTGAAGACCCTGCCGGGCGGCGGTAAGGTGCGCTATATTTACAACGGCGGCAGTCTGGATTCCGTGATCATGTACGCTTCCGGCGGTTCCGTCACCTGTTATCTCAAGTATCTGTACAACGCCTCGGGAGAACTCGAATATATCCTGCGCAAAAAGGATAATTTGAGCGATCCCACAAAGTATGATCTGTTTACCGTCGTGTACAACGGCAAAGGTGAGATCACCAAGCTGGTGCAGACCCGCAAACAGACCTCAACGGGCGTCGGGTTCCAGTTCCGCGTCGTGGCGAACTATACCTATGACGCTTACGGCAGCGTCACCGTTTCCTCTCCGGTCTCCGGCGAGGACATCGGCGTCGTAAACCCCCTGCGCTACAAAAACTATATCTATGACGCCGAAACGGATTGGTACTATCTCCAAACCCGCTACTACGATCCTGCTGTAGGTAGATTCCTCAATGCAGACGGATATGCGGACAGTGGAGAAGATATACTCGGCACAAATATGTTTGCAAATTGTGCAAATAATCCGATAAACAGATTAGACGTCTCCGGAACGCGTTGGGATGATCAGCCTGATTATTGGCGATATTATGACAAGGAAGGAAATAAGAAAAAAGATGCTGTCATATGCCTTGGGAAGACTTCAAATAATAACTATGTGTATATAAGCAGAAATCTTTCATCTAATTATTCTACACCTATGAACGCCATAAAAGCGGTGGATTTGCGAAATGATGCAAAAAATGGCAATGCAAACATTCAAATTAGAGATTCGTATAAGGTTTATTCTGTGATAGAAAGAGAGGAGGTTGCTATTTTTTTAATTAAGTATAATGAAGAAAACCCGTCTGATCCGGCGTGGGAAAGATCTTTGGATTCAATTTTAGTTGAATGGGATGCACATAATGATACTTATGAGCTAAAACCAAATAGTCGAAGCCAGCATGTGGATTTAGATAATAACGATGAAGGTGTTTCTTATCTTGCTTTCTGGAAGAGAGCAATTAAAAGTCAGTTAGGATGGTGAAAATGAAACAGAAAAAAGTCTTTTTCTATTCTTTTTTAAAGATCATTATCACTGTTTTGAGTTTTTCATTTAGCGGAAAATTGTTTTTTCTGTGTCATTTTGGAATATTCTCTATTCCTTTTTCACTGGCGCTCGCCTTTGACGAACATGTTTTTATAGGATTACCGCTCGCACTGCTTGTGACGTCATGCGCATGGATTATATTTATGTTTTTTGATGTTTTCAACAATCGAAAGTTTAAAATTGTAGCCAGATTTGGTGTTCTTATGCTAACGGTCATTGACATTTTTTGCATTGTCTTCTCATCCGCATCTTCAACGCATGTCCCGTGGCAAGATTGGGCATACAGAATATGTGGTATAATTATTAATATGATGTGTACTTTTTTTCTGGCACGTTCCCTCAAGAAATTCAGACAAGATCAATCGTTGAAATAAGGGGACGGGCAAGCCAACGCAATCAGGGGACGATTAGCGTGAAAACAAACCATAAAGAGAAGAGAAAAGAGCAAACCCTGCGAGGCAGAGCTGAAAAAATGGAGGAGGGGTGGGCAATCAGGAGACGGTTCCGTGATTGACGATCACCTAATCAGGGGACGGTTCTGTGATCGGGTCAATCATAGAGCTATCAATCATAGAACCGTCTCAATCAGGGGACGGTTCTGTGATTGATGAAGAGTAATGCGGCGGTCTGCGGGTGTTGAAGACTCTGCTGAACGGTGGCGAACTATACCTACGACGCCTACGGCAGCGTCACTGTTTCCTCTCCCATCTCCGGCGAGGACCTCGGCGTCGTCAACCCCCTGCGCTACAAAAACTATATCTACGACACAGAGACGGACTGGTACTATCTCCAAACCCGCTACTATGACCCCGCCGTGGGCAGGTTCCTCAATGC
>LVAN01000019.1 GCA_001604045.1 Clostridiales bacterium Firm_08
ATGGTAGGAATAAAAAAAGTAACACAAGATGCAATGTCTAAAGTTTATTCGTTAGTACCTCTTCAAGACTTTTCAAAATCATGGACAGATGAGGAACTATATAAAAAATATAATTTGACACAAGAAGAAATTGACTTTATAGAAAAATCCGTTTGGCCGGATAAAGGGGATAAAAAAGATGCACAGTAAAATATCAAAATATTACAATGATTATATTCTTGATTTTAACGATCATATAGGTAATGTTTACCATTACACATCATTTAATGGTTTCAAAAGCATAATTGAAAATGGCAAACTAAGGTTTACTAACCGCTTTTTTCTTAATGATTACAGCGAAGGCAAGTATATTCTTGACCTTTGCATAAACAGTGCTGATACGCTTTTGGAGCAAAACGAATCATTTAAAAAGTGCTTTGTAGAGAAATGTAAAGATAAGCTTGAGAAAATCGAATCGGATTCTTTTCAGTTCTATCAGTGCAGTTTTACCACCGATTGGGATAATCTTGCAATGTGGAATTACTATTCCGGCGACGGTGGTGTAAACATTAAGTTTAATACTTCAAAATTGCGCAATTGCTTTTCTGCAAAAGTCAACGGTAGTAAAATTTTATTCAGCAGCGGACACGTTATTTATGACCAAGATAAACAATTAGATAAAATCAAACAAATAATTCGTGATTTTCTTGATAATAACACAGCTGAAAAGGATTATGTTATTGCTGATTGTCTTGTAAGTAAACTTGTTTATGCCGGCATATTTTTCAAGCCGAAAGAATACAAAATTGAGAAAGAATACAGAATGGCATTTGAACTGTTTTCAGATGACGGAAGGTTTAATTCGCTGATAACCTCATCGAGTACAGATTATAAAATAAATATAGCATTTTCGCACAATATGGTGGTTCCTTTTTTAGATATTAAATTTGATAAAAGTGCAATTTGTGGCTTGACAGTTCCGGCATTAGTTACCCAAAAAGAGCAAGATGCAATAAAACTGTTTGCAAAATCAAATGGATGTAAATTAGAAACAATTAAAAAATCTGAAATATCAAAAAGGTTTTGACGAGGTGAAAACATGCCCGGACAAGTAACGTTAAATGAATTCTTAAACAAACGGCCGAACGCCGAGCCGAAGATATACGCCTACGAAGATTTGAATCCCGAATATAAGGGGCTACTTAAAATCGGTTATACCGTGCGGGACGTTCAAAAAAGAGTGGCACAGCAGTATCCCACAAAGCGGCCGGACGGAAAACTGCCTTACCGTATCGTTTTTGAAGATTCCGCCATGCGGAATGACGGCAGCTGTTTTACCGATCACGATATACACGCCCTGCTTAAAAAACGGGGTGTGGAAGCGGTAGGCGGCGAATGGTTCCGTTGCGGTATAGAAGACCTTAAATCCGCCATAATTGAAACCAAAACCGGCGTGAATTTTGAAGCAAACCGCACAAATACTTTCGGTCTCCGCCCCGAGCAACGCGAAGCGGTGGAAAAAACGCTTGCTTACTATAAGTCCGCCAAAGCGGATGATCCCGAACGGACGCCCAAATTTTTATGGAACGCTAAAATGCGTTTCGGCAAAACCTTTGCTTCTTATGAACTTGCCAAAAAAATGGGGCTCCAAAGAATACTTATTTTAACCTTCAAACCGGCGGTAGAGGCGGCTTGGGAAGAAGACCTATTGACTCACGTTGATTTTGAGGGCTGGCAGTTTATATCGAACAAGGCGGCAAAGTTTAACAAGCAGGCGTTTGATATGCAATATGAGCAGGCGGATAAATCAAGGCCCATTGTGGTTTTCGGTTCTTTTCAGGATATGCTCGGCACAACCGAAAACGGCGGAATAAAGCCTAAAAACGAGTTTGTGCATACCACTAACTGGGATCTTGTTATCTTTGACGAATACCATTTCGGCGCGTGGCGTGATAACGCAAAAAACCTTTTCAAAGCCGATGATGAAGACGAAAGCTTTGATTTTGACGCCGAAAAGTATAAAAAAGAAGAGGCGGACAACGCCTACAACGAATCGTGGATTTCTATTACCACCAATTATTATTTATTTTTATCGGGCACGCCTTTCAGGGCACTTAATTCCGGCGAATTTATAGAAGAGCAGATATATAACTGGACCTATTCGGACGAGCAGCGCGCCAAAGCCGCTTGGGGCGACAGCCCCGATAACCCTTACGCCGCCTTGCCCCGTATGGTGATGCTCACCTACAGGATACCCGACAGTATCCGCCAGATTGCCATGCAAGGTGAGTTTAACGAATTCGACCTTAACGTTTTCTTTTCTGCCAAGGGCAAGGGTGCGGAAGCTAAGTTCAAATACGAAAACGAAGTCCAAAAATGGCTTGATTTAATACGCGGCGCCTATACGCCTACAACGCTTGACAACTTAAAAGTTGGCGTTAAGCCGCCAATGCCCTTTACCGATGTTACGCTACAGCGTGAGCTTTCGCACACATTTTGGTTTTTGCCCGATGTGGCGAGTTGCTTTGCTATGTATAACCTACTTACACAGCCGCAAAACAAGTTTTATCACGAATATAATATCGTTGTTTGCGCCGGAACAAAGGCGGGTATCGGCGTTGACGCTCTGCCGCCTGTTAAAAAGGCAATGGGCGATCCGCTTAAAACCAAAACCATAACGCTTTCCTGCGGCAAGCTGACCACCGGCGTTACGGTAAGACCGTGGACGGGTATATTTATGCTCCGAAACTTAAAAAGCCCCGAAACATATTTTCAGGCGGCTTTCAGAGTGCAGTCGCCCTGGGTGGTGGACGGTGACGCGGGCAGTGAGATCATGAAGCGTGAATGTTATGTTTTTGACTTTGCGCTTGACCGCGCCTTAAAGCAGATTTCAAGTTACAGTTGCCAATTAAACGTGAACGAAAGCAACCCGGAAAAAAGCGTTGCGGAGTTTATTAGTTTCCTGCCCGTGCTCGCCTATGACGGAAGCACGATGAAGCAGATAGACGCGCAGGATATTCTGGATATTTCCATGTCCGGCACAAGTGCCACGCTGCTTGCCCGCAGGTGGGAATCGGCGCTGCTTGTTAATGTTGATAATGAAACGCTCGCCCGGCTTTTATCTAATCCCGAGGCGCTCGCAGCCCTGCAGCGCATAGAGGGTTTCCGTTCGCTAAACTCCGATATTGAAACCATAATCAACAAGTCGGACGCCGTAAAGAAAGCAAAGAAAGAAAAACAGGACAAGCTGACAGAAAAAGAGAAAAAACAGCTTTCCGAAGAAGAAAAGGAATACAAGTCAAAGCGCAAGGAAATTCAGGAAAAGCTTATCAAATTCGCCACGCGTATTCCTATCTTTATGTATCTTACCGATTACCGCGAAAGCTCGCTTAAAGATGTTATCACCCAGCTTGAACCGGGGCTTTTCAAAAAGGTTACCGGTCTTGAAGTGAAAGATTTTGAGCTTCTCTGCTCGATAGGCGTATTCAACGCAAGCAAGATGAACGAGTGCATTTACAGCTTTAAGCGGTATGAGGAATCGAGTCTTTCCTATACCGGGCTTAATATGCACGCGGGCGAGGACGTCGGCGGTTGGGATACTGTGGTAAAGCGGCAGGAATATGAAATGCTTTTTGCAAATCAGCAGTCCACTATGGTATATGACGGCGCTGAAGAAGAGGCAGGGGACGAGCCGGAAAAGGTAACCGAAGTGCCAAAGGCAAAACCCGCGCCTAAAAAAGAATACATAACCGATAAGTTTGAGGTAAAACCGCAGCAAAAACCCGCAGCGCCCGCAAAACCGGAAGAACCCGAAATGGACCTTTCGTGGGTGGATATCGGCAGCGAGGTCTACCACAAGAAATTCGGGCTCGGTACAATCGCTTCGGTCAAAAACGGGCTTTTGTATATTAAATTTTCTATGGGCGAAAAAAGCTTTCAGTTCCCGCAGGCGTTCCATAACGGCTTTTTGTTTAAGCCGGGAGAGTAAGGAGGATTAATATGTCAGTTTTTACAGATACGTATTTAAGTGAATCAAACAGAAACGAAAGAACGATTATTGAATTGCTGCAAAGCATTGACGATAAACTAACCTACCTCTGCGGACCGGAGTATATAGCAGAGCAGGGTAAAAAGAAAACATAATAATTCTTTCCTTGATTTTTAACTAATTATGTTGTATTATATTCTTGGATGGGGGAAAGAATATATTGACAGAAAAGATTGTTGTTGGATTAACAGGTCCTTTTGGTAGCGGTTGCACATATTTGGCAAAAGAAATTCTTGCTAAAATGGATTATGAATATATTTCACTTTCAGATATCTTAAGAATAGAAATTGGCGATGATACTCTATCCAGGAATGAAATGCAAAATAGAGGCAATAAGCTACGTTTAGAAAAAGGTCCTGGTTACTTAGCTGAGTTAGCAGTGAACATCATTCAAAGATCTGATAAGCAAAAATTTGTAGTAGATAGTATTCGAAATACGCATGAAGTAGATATGTTAAAAGCATCTTTTTCATCATTTTGTATGTTTGCTGTTTGGGCAAGCAAAGATGTTCGCTGGTCACGTATTAAGGACAAATACAAGGGAAACGCGGCATTGTTCGAAGATGATGATAAACGTGACAAAGATGAAAAAGATGAAAATGGTCAACAGATTACGCTTTGTTATCAAATGGCAGATGTCATAATTCTGAATGAAAAAGATATTCCAACAATAGAGTCTCAGGGATTTTTGGATTTAGAATCTATAGTTAAAAAATATCTGAGTTATATCGAAACCCGAACTCCATTTGAACCAACTGAAATGGAAACGCTTATGTCAATGGCTTATGCTAACAGTATGAGGTCATCATGTTCACAGCGAAAGGTAGGCGCACTAATAATTGATGATTTTGGAAATGTTTTTAGTTCGGGGTTTAATGAGGTGCCAGTGTCTCAACGACCTTGTAGCATAGAATATGGGAAATGTTACAGAAAGTTTTTAAGAGAAAAAATAGAGAACAAATTAAATGATGAACTCAAGGATAAAGATTTATCCAAAAAAATTTCAAATATAATTAAAAGCAATTCAAAAATGTTGGACTATTGCAGGGCTCTTCACGCAGAAGAAAATGCAATTGTAAATATGGCACGTTTAAGTGTGTCAGCGGATTTTAGTAAGGCTACTTTATATACCACAACTTATCCTTGCAATCTCTGTGCAAATAAGATTGCACAAGTCGGCATAAAGAAAATAGTTTATTATGAACCCTATCCTCAGGAAGAAGCAAAAAAAATATTAAAATCCCATAATGTAGAGCAAATTCCTTTTGAAGGTGTCACATATAATAGCTATTTCAAGTTTATGGAGGTATTAAGATGAAAATTTGTCCAAAATGTGGCAAAGTATTGTCATATAATTCGTATTTTGGTGCTTACATATGCACAGATTGCAAGTGGGAAGACTCGTCAATAGGCGAAAAGAGGAATAAAGGACATATCTCATATACGATTTCTTTGACAAAGCGGGACAAGACGATGTTTAATCGTAGAGTTTTAGTCACAAAAGGCAGTCAATAATACAAGACAAAAGCACTTTTATCTGTCGTTTCTAATTCACTAAAACTACATTCATATTGTACTAGAGCAAAATTGCACTAAAAGTTAGTTTTAGTTTTAACATTGTTATCGATGAGCCATAAAAGAATTTAGTACTCAAAGCCCTCGTGGTAGAATAATAGAAACATAACCTCCGTATTGCCAAAGCTTTACGGAGGTTTTTGTATATGAAAATAGCAATTCTTGTGCTCTGTTATGAATCAAATACAGCGAGTGTTGGGGGCAGTCAAGGTCGAGTGGGGTTGTAACAATCTTTGCCAAAAGCTACCATTTGTGTGGCTTTCGGCTCTATTATAGCACATTTTACTATTATAGATAAATCTCTTTAATAAAAGCCTTCCCTTGAATTATAATAAACAGAACAAAACAATCAAGTGCCATAGAAACAAACACGTGGATCTACCGTTCAGTACGCAAATCAACGCAATTCTAATCAAGCAAAAAACACGCACAAAAAACAATATTATCACTTGACATATGTGCAAAAGCATAGTATAATTACAAACGAAGGAAGTGGTTATGATGTTAAACGGATTCAAATCGTTCAATTTTAACGAAGGAGCACCTTATGTTTCTGTAACAAAAAACGGCGTTACGTTTAACAGAAGTGTGATTATGAAATTAAACTATCCGGAATATGTGTGCTTGCTTATCAATGCAGAGACAAAGCAAATTGCCGTACAAGTTTCCACAAAGGAAACAGAGAATTCGACTGTTTTTTGCACACCAGAAAAACGAATTAGTAAGGTTTTATCTGTTAGATGGAACGGCAGAGATTTACTCAACACCTTAAAAGATATTACCGGTTGGGAACTTTCTAATTATGGATATAGAATAGAAGGCAAATATCTTCAAGAAGACAATGCCGTCTTATTTGACCTAAATCTTGCAACACCCCTATATTGATGCCTGGCGGAAATAATATTCTGCTTGACATAAAAAAACACCACTCAAGAAAACTTGAATGGTGTAACCGAAAGAAATAAGTGGACTAGCCACCTATACTAACGGCCTAGCATCCTATAGTATAACAAATCCACTTATTTTTTTCAATATTATTTCAAATTTGCTTGGAATAAATTTTGAAAAAGGAGGATTTGCTTATGAAAAATGTTAAAGAACAGAGTGGGCATTATATATATCGTACTTTTTTCACTCGTAAAGATGGTACACGTGTCTACGCTAAACAGTATGGTAAAAAAGCTTTTCGTTTTTGGATTGCTTCTCACGCCGACTAATATGTAAAATAATGAGGGTGCGGTGGCTCATCCTTTCAATTTTTTGAAAGGAGGTATACGGTATCAATGGGTAAAAATCAACATGTTACTCCTCGAGGTGGAGTATGGCAAGTAAAAGGTGCTGGAAATCAAAAGGCTACAGTTATAACTAATACGCAATACGAAGCAATAAGAATAGCGCGCCAAATAGCTATTAACCAGCAATCAGAGCTAGTGATTCATGGGGAAAACGGTAGAATACGTGAGAAAAACTCTTACGGCAATGATCCTTTTCCGCCTAAAGGATAAATTATCGAAGAAGCATCCGTGAAAATCACGGGTGCTTTTTTCTGTGCGAATGAATATTACAACACTTAATTCTTATTTCCTAGCGTATACTTCCTCATTATTAAGAAAAGAAAGGTATTGCCTGCCCTTTTCGAGGGTCATATTTTGGCATACTGTTTTACTTCTTTATTTGTCATTGTAATACTCCCTCGATTCATCTAAATAAAGTTGCAAATGCAACGGCAAACAACTCATTTATATCTTTAGATTTGTCGATTGCCTGCTTTATGATCTCTTTTTCTTCTCTTGTAAATGGTCTGTTACCGTGTTCAACGGCATATTTGCAAGGAATTTTAATTTGCTCTTCCGTCATATAAATTGCTCTCCGCTATTATATTACAATTGTAAGGAATCAATAGTCCTTAAATCAGGGCATTGTCCAATCCTGTTTTTCGCAGATCCATTTACTATCAAGTACTGTATTGTTTATCACGGCTTGATAGGGTAATGCTAAGAAGGCTTTTATTGTCTTAATAACTGTTTCAAAATTACTCTCAGTATTCACCTTTTTACAGAACGCCGTCCACTTCTTTTGCATAGCGTCATCATTTGCAAAAGAGAGCATTTGGTCGAACTGCTCAACAGTGAACGCGCGATCTCGGTTTGCAAATGTCTTTTCCAGGGCTTCGGTCAGAGTTTTGCCGTCAAAATCAAATCTGCCCGCGAGGTAGTAAATATCGTAATAGTCCTTCATCCTGCTGGAAAACTCCATTAGTCCAAGAATGGCGTCAAGCTTCTCGGCAACAGTTGTTTCGATAGAGTATGTATTTACAGTCGGCGCCGGGAAATCGTCAAGCTGCGTCGGAAGTTTGCGCTTTTTTGCACCCGGCACGATAATGTCGCCGATGCCGAAATCGATTCCGAACGGAGTGCGTGTATTCTTAATACGAGCAACAATGTCAGCGTGGATACCGGGATACTGTTTGCTAACCGAGATCGGTGAAACACCATTTATCTCAAATGTAATAAAACCGTTAGTCGTGTCGGCGGCGATAATCTCGCTTATGACCTCGCGCAGTTTTTCCGGCGTATTCGGCATTTTGCGGAGCATAAAGTCCACATCAACCGTAACACGGCTGTCAAATTCGGTGAGTGTATAGAGGAACAGCCCGCCCTTCAGTACGAAGTTATCGGCATATTTTGATTTTTCGAGCCGCCGCAAAAATTCCTCCTGGCAGAAAAGCTGCATACAAAGTTGATTGCTTCTGCCGGTCTCTTTTGCTTTGTTCCGCAGTTTTGCAAGAACCGAAGCGCCTATATCAGCCATTTAGCAGCACCTCCATTGTTTCCGTAACCTTTTTATGAATCTTTAGTCTCTTTGCATATTTGCTGAGGTTATTCAAATTCTTATTTTTATCTGAAGCGTAGGCATTGATTGCTTTTGCAAAGACTTCGTTATCCATTTTGGTTCTATACTTAAAGCAATCGCATATAGTTCTTTCTCTATCGTAAATCGGAAGTGAAACGCCGTCAAATATGCCTACCGTTTTGCCAACATCAAAATCAGCGTTTTGATAATAATACGCCTTAAACGGAATAATATCTGTTTTCATTTTTTTCTGCGAAACCGTGCGAGGAAAGGCAATACTCCACTCACGCGGGGTAAAATCAGAATACCCGTAATAAAACAGTGCTGAATAAAGACATACAATGCCTTCGGGGAAAATCACCGAAATGTATTGAGGTTCGGAAATATCATAATTATCTGCAAGCTGATAAAGCCCGTATCTGATACGGGTCAGCTTATTCTCTTTACACAACTTTGACAAAACCGACCTATCAAGACCGGCGGCAATAAAATCGCTCGTTTTCGCTATGCCGTCTTGTTTTTGCAGAACTTTTTTGGCTGTTTCAAACTTTGTCATACAAACTCAACTTTCGTCATACATTTTTTCAATAAAGTAATGCAAATATAGTATAACCGAAAATCGCGGCAAAGTCAACATATTTGTCATACAAATTTGAAAATAAGCAAAGCAAAAGCGAAGTCATATTTCATACTTCGCTTTTGCACTTATTCGGTTAATAATGCTACTGCAAGAGTGAATCCGCATCTAAAGGCGGCGGTTTCGGATACGGAGTTCATTTCATTTGTTGCGGTATAGTATTTTTCAAACAGTTCTGCTTGTTCAGAGGATAAAGAGTTTTCAAGTTTCTCACGGTTTTTTGCCACAATACGAAGCAATCCCTTATATTCCTTATTGTTAGCAAGAAACTCTTCAACAGGGTGTAAATTGCCATACCATAGGTTTTCGAGTGCAGTCATACGAAGATCACCTCATTCAGGACGATTTCGTTTGCCCGGTCGCGGATGGAGTTCATACGGCGCACCCATTCAAGTTGATCAGTGGCTTTGAGTTGCTCGGTCACGCCTTCCTGTTTGGCGAGTTGTTTTACCAACTGAAAAAGCATTTCTTCCGCCTGTTCGTTTACGCTTTTTAGGTAATCGTTCAGCGTGCCGTTCATACGCATAACATTTATTACCGTTGGTTTGTTTTCTTTCAGGTAATCATAATGTCTGCGGCCGAAAATTCCTGTGTCTTTTAAGTTGTCTTTCATAATGCAAAACCTCCCTTGCGGTATCATTTTACTACAAGGGAGGCGTAGATAAAAATGTGCGTTTTGAAAACGAATCCATCTTCTAAAAATGTCTTTTCAAAATTGGCATTTTGTTGGAGTAAAAAGTCCCGGAAGGCGCATAAACACTGGGTCGAATTGTTTCTCTCCCACCAGAAAAATCCACGCTTATGCGTGGATTTTTCAGTTATATTCGCCTTCGGCGAGTTATATTGGGCTTCGCCCAGTTATATTCGCTTCGCGAGTGATATTGCGCTTCGCGCAACTTAAAGGCGAATATAATATCACTTTGCGGCTTTGCCGCAAAATATCACTATGCCGAAAGGCATAATATCACTGCCGCCAAAGGCGGCAATATAACTCTTTCCGTAAAGCGTGATTTTCATTTATATTCGCCTTACGGCGAGTGATATTGCTTCGCAGTGATATTCGGCTTGCGCCGAGTGATATTGCGCTTCGCGCAACTTAAAGGCGAATATAATATAACTTTGCGGCTTTGCCGCAAAATATCACTATGCCGAAAGGCATAATATCACTGCCGCCAAAGGCGGCAATATAACTCTTAATTGTCAGTTAACCATAGAAAAGCACGCTTTGGCGTGCTTTTTCGTGCCGCGGGGAACGAAAGAACGGCGTTTGGCAGGGATAGTGTACACAAAAAAGAGTTGAATAACGGCGCGGGGTATAGTAAGATATTCACAGGATGTTTTTATAGGAGACCGGGCGGGCACGAGGCCGTCCGGGAAGGAGAAAACCATGATGATACCGTTGAAAACCCGGGGGATCTCCCTGATGCTGAAAGCCGTTGTCGTCCTTGCGGCGGCGGCCGGTGTGTATCTCAGCGCCCGCGCGGCGAGCGCCGCGTTTATGGGCGGCGGCAGGGTCTTTATGTTCTTTACGATCCAGTCGAATATCCTGGTCGCTCTGCTCTCGCTGGCCGGCGCGGTGTTTTTGCTGAAAAGGTCGCCGGCCGGCAGTGTATGGCCTGTCATAAAATTCGCCGGTACGGTGTCCATCACGCTGACGGGCGCGGTATTTACGTTTATTTTGGCGCCGACAATGGGCGGGACGGCGTGGAGCACGCGCAACGTTCTGACGCACGTTGTCGTTCCGGCCGCGGCGATCATTGATTTCTTTGTGACGGGCATTTACTGCGATATCAAAAAAAGCAGCGTTTTTTACGCGATCTTACCGCCCGCCGCGTACGCGGCATACGCAGGCATCGGCTATGCCGCTGGATGGGAATTTGCCGCGGGGGTCAACTATCCCTATTTCTTTCTTGACTGGGGCAGTCCCGCCGGCGCGTTCGGCTTTTCGGGAGAGTTGCCGTTTATGGGCTGCGTGTGGTGGATCCTCGCGCTGCTCGCGCTTCTGATCATCGTAGGATATGTCTATCTTTTGATGATCGACGGGATCAAAAAGATCATAAAAAAGAGGTAGAAGGATGACTTGTTTTGAAAGTGATTATATAGCCGGGGCGCACCCGCAGGTTTTACAGCGGCTGATGGAGACTAATCTTGAAACCCTGCCCGGCTACGGCGCGGATAAATACTGCGAGAACGCGAAGGATAAAATACGCGCCGCGATCGGGCTGGAACAGGCGGACGTCGAGTTCATCGCGGGAGGAACGCAAACAAACGCGATCGTCATATCCACCATGCTGTCCGACTTTGAGGGCGTGATCGCGGCGGATACCGGACATATCAACGCCCATGAAGCCGGCGCGATCGAATACACCGGTCACAAGGTGTTGGCGCTGCCGCACAAAAACGGCAGGATCGAGCCGGAAACGCTTGAAAAGTACCTGTCTGCCTTTTACGCCGACGAAAGCCGGGAACATATGGTTTTTCCGGGCATGGTCTATCTCTCGCATCCGACGGAGTACGGAACGCTTTATTCCAAAAAGGACCTAAAGGCGATCTCGGAGATCTGCGGACGGTACGGCGTATTGCTGTATCTTGACGGAGCGCGGCTCGGATACGGGCTGATGAGCCGTGAAACAGACCTGACGATCGCGGATATCGCCCGGGCGTGCGACGTGTTTTATATAGGCGGCACCAAGGTGGGCGCGCTGTGCGGGGAGGCGGTCGTATTTACGAAAAACAACAGACCCCGGCACTTTATGACGTCGGTCAAAAAGCGGGGCGCCCTTTTGGCGAAGGGAAGGCTGCTCGGCGTTCAGTTTGACGCTTTGTTTACAAACGACCTGTACTTCCGCATCAGCAAACACGCCATAGATATGGCGGAGAGTATGAAAGAACTGTTTGTTTCGCGCGGACTTCGATTTTTTATAAATTCTTACACAAATCAGCAGTTCGTCATTCTGGAGAACGATTTTTTGAAAAAACTTTCAGAGAAGGTCGGTTTCAGCGTTTGGGAGCCGTATGACAAGGATCATACGGTGGTCCGGTTCGCGACAAGCTGGTCGACGACAGATGACGACCTTGCGGCGCTGAAACGCGCGCTGGAAAGCGTTTGATCAACACGAACGGAGACTGAAATGGCGGAACGCGTACAAATCGAAACCGTAAAAACGGACGCTTTCACGATGGATTACTTTCGGTTCGGTCACGGGAAAGAAACACTTGTGATCCTTCCGGGGCTCAGTGTGCAAAGCGTCATGAACTCCGCGGACACCGTCGCGCGGGCGTACCGGTCATTGACAGGCGATCATACGATCTACGTTTTTGACCGCAGAAAAGAATTACCCGCCGCGTACTCCGTATATGAGATGGCGCGGGATACGATCGAGGCATTCCGGGTATTGGGACTTCACGGCGCGCGCCTTTTCGGGGCGTCGCAGGGTGGCATGATCGCCATGGTGATGGCGATAGAGCGGCCGGATCTTGTGAAAAAACTGATCCTTTGCTCCGCCTCCGCCCGGGTGACGGAGGATGGCGTGATCGGCGAGTGGACCCGCCTCGCGAAGGCGGGAAACGCGGAAGGGCTGTACCTTTCGTTCGGAGAGGCGCTGTACCCACCGGACGCGTTCGAGACGCTGCGGGCGTTTTTGACGGAGTCCGCGAAAAGCGTAACGGCAGAGGAATTGCGGCGCTTCACCATCCTGGCGGAAGGGACCCGGGGGTTTGACGTTACAGGGGATCTCGCAAGGATCGCCTGCCCGGTATTTTTGATCGGCTCGAAGGATGATCGGGTTATCGGCGGGGACGCGACCGCGCGGATCGCGGAATGCTTGAAAGGACGGGCGGATCTCATGGTCCATATGTATGACGGCTATGGGCATGCTGCGTATGACACCGCGCCTGATTTCAAGGAGCGCATGCTCGCTTTTTTGATGGAACAATAAAAGAACGACCGTCTTCGGACGGTCTTTTTTATTCATAAAACTGCATAAAATTTCAAAAATCATGGATAAAAACAATATAAATAAAAGAAAAATGAGAATTTTTCAAAAAAGTATTGCATAACTATACGAATTGTGGTAGAATATCCGCATATTATTTTATCACGGTGAGAAGGAGTCTTGTATGAAGACCGTATTTATCGACGGCAGCGCCGGCACGACCGGGCTGCGCATCCACGAGAGATTACAGGCAAGGAAAGACATCCGTCTTATGGCGCCGGACGAAGCGCGCCGTAAGGATCCGGCGTATCGTCGGGAGATGCTGCGCGAAGCGGATATCGCGTTTCTCTGTTTGCCGGACGACGCGGCCAGAGATGCTGTCGCCATGGCCGAGGGAGCGGACACCGTCCTTATTGACACCTCCACCGCGCACCGCACGGCGGCGGGCTGGGCGTACGGTTTTCCCGAACTTTCCCCGGAGCATGAGGCGGCGATCCGCGCCTCGGGGCGTATCGCGGTGCCGGGCTGCCACGCGGGCGGATATATCGCGCTGGTACGTCCTCTGGCGGACGCGGGCATCCTGCCCGCCGACGCGCGGCTCTCCTGCTTTTCGCTGACAGGATACAGCGGCGGCGGCAAAAAGATGATCGCCGACTATGAGACGACAAAAGATCCGCTGTACGGCGCGCCGCGCGTTTACGGACTGTCCCAGACGCACAAGCATTTGCCGGAAATGGCGGCCGAGACCGGGCTTTGCCCGCCGGTGTTCTGCCCGACGGTGGCGGACTTTTACAGCGGGATGCAGGTGACGGTACCGCTGTTCGGCGATCAGATAAAAGGCGGGATCTCAGACGTCGAGGCGGTGTACGAGGCGCTGTACCGGGGGCCTGTCGTGCGCTTTGAAAAGGACTTTTCTCAAAGCGGGCTGATGTCCGCCGCCGCGATGAGCGGCAAGGACGGTATGATCGTGACGGTCCACGGCAGCGACGAGCGGATGACGCTGGTCGCCGTGTTCGATAATCTCGGCAAAGGCGCGAGCGGCGCCGCCGTGGAGTGTATGAACCTCGCGCTGGGCGAGGACAAGACGAAAGGACTGGAACTCTGATATGAAAACGATAGCGGGCGGCGTTTGCGCCGCGAAAGGATTTACGGCGGCGGGCATTCACTGCGGCGTGCGCCGCAACAAGACGAAAAAGGATCTCGCGCTGATCTACAGCGAGGCGCCCGCGTCCGCGGCGGCGGTGTACACCGCCAACCTTGTCAAAGGCGCGCCCATCGCCGTGACAAAGGCGCACCTTGCCGACGGCAAGGCGCAGGCGATCATCTGCAACAGCGGCAACGCCAACACCTGCAACGCCGACGGCGTGGAGGTCGCCGCGCTGATCGCGAAGTCGGCGGCGCAGGCGCTGGGCATTTCGGAAAACGACGTCGTCGTGGCGTCCACCGGCGTCATCGGTCAGCCGCTGGATCCCACGCCCATCCAAAAGGGCATCCCCGAACTTGTGAAAGGCCTGGGGGATCACAGCGAGGACGCGGCGCTGGGCATTATGACGACGGACACCCGCGTCAAGCAGATCGCCGTGGAATTTGAGGTCGGCGGCGCGGTCTGCCGCATCGGCGGCATCTGCAAAGGTTCCGGTATGATCCATCCCAATATGGCGACTATGCTGGTATTCATCACCACCGACTGCGCGATCGCCCCGCCGCTGCTGCAAAAGGCGCTGTCCGGCGACGTGCAAAACACCTTCAATATGCTTTCCATCGACGGCGACACCTCTACCAACGATATGGCGGTGGTGCTTGCCAACGGCAGGGCGGGCAACAAAGAGATCACCGATGAGGGCGGGGACTTCGCGGTCTTTATGAAAGCTCTCAACAGTGTGACCGTCGCGCTCAGCCGTATGATCGTGGCGGACGGCGAAGGGGCGACGAAAAGCCTTGAGTGTATCGTCACCGGCGGGAAAAGCGAGGCGGACGCCAAAAAGATCGCCAAAAGCGTGGTCTGCTCCTCACTGCTCAAATCCGCGATGTTCGGCGCTGACGCCAACTGGGGCAGGGTGCTGTGCGCCATCGGGTACAGCGGCGCGGAACTGTCGGTAGACAAGGTCGGCGTCAGTTTCCGCTCGGCGGCGGGAGAGATCGAGGTCTGCAAAAACGGTGCCGGCGTTCCGTTTTCCGAGGAGACCGCCAAAAAGATCCTGCTGGAAGCCGAGATCGACATCCTGATCACCCTGGGAGACGGCGAGGCACGCGCCACGGCGTGGGGATGCGATCTTACCTATGACTACGTTAAGATCAACGGCGATTATCGCACATAAAGAATAAAGGAGACAAAACAATGGATATTTCCAACGCGCAGCGCGCCAAGGTACTGGTCCACGCGCTGCCCTACATCCAGGAATACAGCGGCAAGGTCGTCGTCATCAAGTACGGCGGCAACGCGATGGTCAGCGACAAACTCAAAGACTACGTCATGCGGGATATCGTGCTGTTGTCGCTGATCGGCGTCAAGGTGGTGCTGGTCCACGGCGGCGGTCCGGAGATCACCGAACTTCTCAACAAAATGGGCAAGGAGAGCAGGTTCGTTGACGGCCTGCGGGTCACCGACGCGGAAACGGCGGAGGCGGCGCAGATGGTGCTGGCGGGCAAGATCAATAAAAATCTTGTCCACCTTATCCAGAACAAAGGCGGCCGCGCCATCGGGCTGTCCGGCATGGACGGCGCGATGATCAAAGCGAAACAAAAGCGGGAGGATCTCGGTTTTGTCGGTGAGATCACCGACGTTGACGTCCGCCCGGTGCTGGACGTCATCGAAAAGGGCTATATCCCTGTTGTTTCCACCATCGGGTGCGACGACGAGGGCAACGTCTACAACATCAACGCGGACACCGCGGCGGCAAAGATCGCGGGCGCGCTGAAAGCCGAAAGTCTCATCACGATGACGGATATCGACGGCATCCTGCGGGACAAAGACGACCCCGAAACGCTCATCCCCGTCATCAAAACGGACGAGGCGCCGATCCTGGTGCGGGACGGCGTGATCAGCGGCGGTATGATCCCCAAGGTGGAATGCTGTATCAACGCCATCAAGTGGGGCGTCGAGCGGGTGTTCATCATCGACGGCAGGATCCCCCACGCGATCCTCATTGAAATGCTGACCAACGAAGGCATCGGCACGATGTTTACAAGGTGAATTATGGACATAAAACAACTTGACAAGACCTATATCGCGGGCACTTACGCCCGTTTCCCTGTGACTGTCGCGGAGGGCAGGGGATCCCTCGTATGGGATGAGGACGGAAAAGAGTATATCGATCTCACGAGCGGTATCGGCGTCAACGCTTTCGGCGCGGCGGACGAGGTGTGGATGGCGGCGGTGACCGATCAGATCGGTAAGATCCAGCATCTTTCCAATCTCTATTACACCGCGCCCGGCGCGCGGCTCGCCGAGGCGCTCTGTCAAAAGACCGGTATGCGAAAGGTGTTTTTCTCCAATTCCGGCGCCGAGGCCAACGAGTGCGCCATCAAGACGGCGCGTAAATACGCCGCCGGGGAAAAAGGCGCGGATCATTTTACCGTCATCACGCTCAAAAACAGTTTTCACGGGCGCACGATCACGACGCTCGCGGCGACGGGGCAGGATGTGTTCCACAAGGATTTCACGCCGCTGACCGAAGGCTTCGTTTACGCCGAACCGAATGACATCGGCGATATGGAACGGCTGATCGCCGAAAATAAATGCGCCGCTGTTATGATCGAGGTCGTGCAGGGCGAGGGCGGCGTCACGGCGCTGGATCCTGATTACGTGCGGGCGCTGGCGGCGCTTTGCGAAAAAGAGGATATCCTTCTCATCTGCGACGAGGTGCAGTGCGGCAACGGCCGCACCGGCAAACTGTACGGATATATGCACTACGATATCACGCCGGATATCGTCACCACCGCCAAAGGTCTCGGCGGGGGACTGCCCGTCGGGGCGACGATGTTCGGGGAAAAGACAAAAGACGTGCTGGTCGCCGGCGATCACGGCTCGACGTTCGGCGGCAATCCCGTCTGCTGCGCCGCGGCGAAAAGCGTACTCGACAGACTGACCGACGATTTTCTCGCGGAAGTGACGGAAAAAGCGGATCTCATCCGGAAAACGCTTGACGGCGCGCCGGGCGTTAAAAGCGTCAGCGGACTCGGACTGATGATCGGCATTGAGACGGAGCGGGAGGCCGCCGACGTTATCGGCGATTGCCTCGCGGGCGGCGTTCTGGTGCTGCGCGCCAAAAACAAGGTGCGCCTGCTGCCGCCGCTCAACATCCCCTTGCCGGTGCTTTCAAAGGCGCTGGACGTGCTGAAACAGGCAATGTCGCCGGAAAGGAAGTAGTATGGATCTTTCGAACAGGGATTTTCTGAAACTTATCGACTACACGCCGGAGGAGATCGGGTATCTGATCGACCTTGCCGCGCGGCTCAAGGCTGATAAAAAAGCGGGAACGCCTCACCGCTGGGGCGTGGGCAAAAACGTCGCGCTGATCTTTGAAAAGACCAGCACCCGCACCCGCTGTTCCTTTGAAGTGGCGGCAAGCGACCTCGGTATGGGCAGTACCTACCTCGATCCGACCGGATCGCAGATCGGGAAAAAGGAGTCCATCAATGACACCGCGAGAGTACTGGCCGGGATGTATGACGGCATCGAGTACCGCGGTTTCGGGCAGGACATCGTCGAGGCGCTGGCAAAGTACGCCAAAGTGCCGGTGTGGAACGGACTGACCAACGAGTTCCACCCGACACAGATCCTCGCTGATTTTCTGACCGTCAAAGAAAAACTCGGAAAACTCGCGGGCGTCAAATTCGCCTATATGGGCGACGCCCGCTACAATATGGGCAATTCGCTGATGGCAGGATGCGCCAAAATGGGACTTCACTTTGTAGGCTGCGCGCCGAAGGAATATTTCCCCGACCCCGCGCTGACGGAACTCTGCCGTAAGGAAGCGGAAAAGAACGGCGGCAGCGTCACCCTTTCGGAGGATACCGAGGCCGTCCGCGGCGCGGACGTCGTCTATACCGACGTCTGGGTGTCGATGGGAGAGCCGGAGAGCGTTTGGAAGGAGCGAATAGAGGCGCTGTCGCCCTATCAGGTCAACGCCGCGCTGATGGAAAAAGCGGGAGAGGGCGCGATCTTTATGCACTGCCTTCCCTCCTTCCATGATCTTAACACCGCCATCGGCAAAGAGATGGGGGACAGGTTCGGCAGAAAAGAGATGGAGGTCACCGACGAGGTGTTCGAGAGCGCGGCGTCCGTTGTGTTCGACGAGGCGGAAAACCGTATGCACACCATCAAAGCGGTGATGGCGGCAACGCTCGGGCTTGTACCCGAAGGATATATGGATTGATATGAAACGTTATCTGGTTTTACAAAACGGAACGGTGTTTGAAGGCGAAGCATTCGGCGCGGCGGCGGAAGGCATAGGCGAGCTGGTGTTCACCACCGGCATGAACGGCTATATCGAAACGCTGACCGATCCGAGCTACTGCGGGCAGATCGTCCTGCAGACCTTTCCGATGATCGGCAACTACGGCGTTATCCCCGCCGATTTCGAGGGAAAATGCCATGTGAGAGGGTATGTCGTTCGCGAGTGGTGCGAGAGACCCTCTAATTTCCGTTCGGAAAAAACGCTGGATGAATATCTCAAAGAGATCGGCGTGCCGGGCATTTGCGGTATTGACACCCGGGCGGTCACCAAACTCCTGCGGGAGCAGGGCACGATGAACGCCGGCATTTTCGACAGCGTTCCGACGGATCTGTCGGCGGTCGCGGACTACGCCGTGACAGGCGCGGTGGAGACCGTTACCTGTGACAGACCCGAAACGATCTCTCCCGACGGCGACGTCAAATTCCGCGTCGCGCTGATGGATTACGGAAAGAAAAACAATATCGAACGCTCGCTCGCCGCGAGAGGGTGCGAGGTGACGGTATTTCCCGCCGCCACGAAAGCGGAGGAGATCCTTGCCGGCGGGTTTGACGGCGTGATGCTGTCAAACGGCCCGGGCGATCCCGCCGACAACACCTTTGAGATCGGCGAGATCGGAAAACTGATGGGGAAACTGCCGGTGTTCGGCATCTGCCTCGGCCATCAGCTGATGGCGATAGCGCAGGGCGGAAAAACTGTCAAACTCAAATACGGCCACCGCGGCGTCAATCAGCCGGTGCGGGAGGCAGGTTCCCACCGCACCTTTATTTCCTCCCAAAATCACGGCTACGCCGTGGTATCTGACAGCGTGCCGGGAGGCAGAGAGACCTTTATCAACGCCAACGACGGCACCTGCGAGGGAATGTCGTATGACGCGATGAACGCCTTTTCGGTGCAGTTCCACCCCGAAGCCTGCGCCGGACCGAAAGATACGGCTTTTTTATTCGATGAATTCATAAAACGGATGGGAGGGGATCGCTGATGCCGCGGGATGAAAGCATCAAAAAGGTACTGGTCATCGGCTCCGGTCCCATCGTCATCGGACAGGCGGCGGAGTTCGACTATGCCGGCGCGCAGGCCTGCCGCGTACTGAAACAGGCGGGCGTCAACGTCGTTCTTGTCAATTCCAATCCCGCCACCATCATGACGGATAAAATGATGGCGGACGAGATCTATCTTGAACCGCTGACCGTCGAGACGGTCAAGCGGATCATCCTCAAGGAAAAGCCGGACAGCCTGCTCGCGGGTCTTGGCGGTCAGACGGGGCTGACGCTCGCGATGGAACTTGCCGCCGACGGCTTTCTCGACGCGCAGGGCGTTCGCCTGATCGGCAGTAACGTTGACGCCATCAACCGCGCGGAGGATCGCGCGGCGTTCAAAGCGGCGATGGACGGGATCGGTCAGCCCACCATCCCCTCGGACATCGCGGTGACGGTCGAGGAGGCGCTTGGCGTCGCGGAAAAGATCGGCTATCCCGTCATCATCCGTCCCGCCTTTACGCTGGGCGGTGGCGGCGGCGGCGTCGCCTATGATACTGAGGAACTGCGCCGCGTGGCGCGAGGGGGGCTGGATGCCTCTCCCATCACGCAGATCCTGGTGGAAAAATATATCTACGGCTGGAAAGAGATCGAATTCGAGACCATGCGGGACGGCGCCGGCAACAAGATCGCCGTTTGCAGTATGGAGAACTTCGACCCGGTCGGCGTGCACACCGGCGACAGCATCGTTGTCGCCCCGGCGCTGACCCTTTCCGATAAAGAATATCAGATGCTCCGTTCGGCGTCGCTGGACATCATCGAGGCGCTGGACATCGTCGGCGGGTGCAACTGCCAGTTCGCTTTGGATCCCGAAAGCTTCGAGTACGCGGTCATCGAGGTCAATCCCCGCGTCTCCCGCTCGTCGGCGCTGGCGTCCAAAGCGACGGGGTATCCCATCGCCAAGATCACGACCAAGATCGCGCTGGGGATGACGCTGGACGAGATCAAAAACGACGTCACCGGCCGTACCTGCGCCTGCTTTGAGCCGGCGCTGGACTACGTGGTGGTCAAGTTCCCCAAATGGCCCTTTGACAAGTTCGCGGGCTCCCCCCGGACGCTCGGCACCCAGATGAAAGCGACGGGCGAGGTCATGGCGATCGGCGCGAGTTTCGAGGCGGCGCTTCTCAAAGCGGTGCGCGGCGCCGAGATCGGCATGGACACGCTGGCGGCGCCCGCGGCAAGCGGCGCACCGGTCCTTGAGCGGCTGAAAGTTGTCGACGACAAACGGTTGTTTACCGTTTTTGAAGCGCTGAAAGAGGGCGTTTCGGTGGACGAGATCCATAAGATCACCCGTATCGACCGCTTTTTCCTCTATAAAATTTTAAATCTTGTCGAATATGAAAAAAGCATAGCGGACGGTATGGATGACGCCGCTTACTATAAGGGCAAACGGCTGGGCTATCCCGACGCGGCGCTTTGCCGGCTTTCCGGGCGGAAAGACCTGCCGGCGCGGCACGCCGCTTTCAAGATGGTGGATACCTGCGCCGCCGAGTTCGCGGCGGAAACGCCTTACTTCTATAAAACCGCTGATAGCGTTTGCGAAGCGCGGGAACTTCAGCGCTCCGGGCGGGAGACCGTGATGGTGCTTGGCTCCGGCCCCATCCGCATCGGGCAGGGCATCGAGTTTGATTATTCGTCGGTCCACAGCGTGTGGACGCTCAAGGAAATGGGCTATGACGTTATCATCGTCAACAACAACCCCGAGACCGTCTCCACCGATTACGACACGGCGGATCGGCTGTATTTCGAGCCGCTGACCCCCGAGGACGTCAGCGACGTCATCAAGGTGGAAAACCCGGTGGGCGTCGTCGTGGCGTTCGGCGGGCAGACCGCCATCAAACTGACAAAATATCTGGATGAGCAGGGCATCCGTATCCTCGGCACCAGCGCCGAGGGCATCGACACGGCGGAGGATCGGGAACGGTTCGACGAACTGCTTGGAAAATTCGACATCCGCCGTCCCCGCGGCATGGCGGTCAAAACGACGGATGAGGCGATCAAAGCGGCGAAAGAACTCGGCTATCCCGTCCTGCTTCGCCCCTCTTACGTTATCGGCGGGCAGAATATGCGGATCGTGCGCGGCGAGGCGGAGGTCGTGACCTATATGGAACGCATTCTTGCGCAGGGCATCGACAACCCGGTGCTGATCGACCAGTATATGATGGGCACGGAACTGGAAGTGGACGTCATATCGGACGGCGGGGAGATCCTCATTCCGGGCATTATGGAGCATATCGAGCGCGCCGGGGTACATAGCGGCGACTCTATCGCCGTATATCCTCCCTACAACCTCAGCGACCTGATGACGGAAAAGATCGTGTCCGCTTCGGAAAAGCTCGCGCTGTCCCTCGGCACCAAAGGGCTTGTCAACATCCAGTATCTCATCTATCAGCACGAGTTGTACGTCATCGAGGTCAACCCCCGCGCCTCCCGCACCGTACCTTATATCAGCAAGGTGACAGGAGTGCCGATGGTGGACGTCGCCTCCCGCGTGATGCTGGGCGAGCGGCTGAAAAATATCGGCTATGGCACGGGGCTGTACCGCCGGCCGCCCTATTTCGCGGTCAAGGTGCCGGTGTTCTCTTTTGAGAAACTCGGCGACGTCAACGCCTATCTCGGCCCCGAGATGAAATCGACGGGCGAGGTGCTGGGCATCGGGCGCACGCTGGAGGAGGCGTTGTTCAAAGGGCTGATGAGCGCCGGGCTCGCCGTGGAGACCAAAGGGACGCCGGGCGTGCTGATCAGCGTGGACAGCCACGATCAGGGCGAGATCCTGCCTCTTGCCAAAAAGTTTGACGACCTCGGCTTTACCATTTATGCGACGAGCGAGACGGCGGATACCATCCGTCATCTCGGCATCGACGTGACGTCCGTTTCCGGCATCCGGGAGAGCGACCACACCTTTGAGCTGCTGCGCGGCGGCAATATCCGCTATATCATTTACACCGGCGCGCTGATGGATGAAACGCTGGAGGACTATATCCGCCTGCACCGTTTCGCGCTGGGGCTTGGCATCCCCTGCTTTACCTCTCTTGATACGGCGGGGGCGCTCGCTGATATGATCCGCAGCCGTTATAATGAGAAAAACACCGAACTTGTCGATCTCAACCGTATGCGCTCCGCCCGCGCACCGCTGGCATTTACCAAAATGCAGGCGACGGGGGACGACTATATCTTTGTTGAAAATTTCGACGGCTCCATCTCCTGCCCCGAGTCGCTGTGCGTAACGCTCTGCGACCGTCACCGCGGCGTGGGCGGCTATGGACTTGTATTAATGGAGAAAAGCGAGATCGCGGACGTCAAAATGAGGATATTCAACCGGGACGGCACTGAAGCCGCCGTCGCGGGCAACTGTATCCGCTGTGTCGGCAAATATCTGTATGACAGTGGCATGACGAAAAAAACGGAGATCACCGTCGAGACGGCGGCGGGCGTGCGGAGGCTTACGCTCCATCTGCGGGAAGGGCTTGTCGGCTCGGTCACCGTGGAGATGGGACGCGCCTCCTTTGTTCCCGCTGACATCCCTGTGGCGATCGACGCCAAAGAGGTCATCCGTCATCCGGCGGTGGTCGGCGGCAAGTCTTACGATATCACCTGCCTTTCGGTCGGCAATCCGCACTGCGTGGTGTTTATGGACCGGCTCGACCATCTTGATATGGAAACGGTCGGACCGCAGTTCGAGACGGCGCCCATCTTTCCCGAGCGGATCAACACCGAATTCGTGCGGGTGGTGGATCGCAATATGCTCAAAATGCGGGTGTACGAGCGGGGCAACGGCGAGACCAGCGCCTGCGGCACCGGCGCCTGCGCCGCCGTCGCGGCGGCGGTGGCGTGCGGTTTCTGCCCGGAGGGAAAGCCTGTTACCGTCAAGGTGCCGGGCGGCGATCTTACTGTCGTCTACACGCCGGAAAAGATCACTTTGACGGGCGACGCCGTACGGGTGTACGACGGCAAGACCGAATATTGATAAAAACTATCTCATAACAATAGGAGAGAGCGTCGCTCTCTCCTATTGTTATGAGGTGAAAAAATGGGCTATTTCTGCGGCGGACTGTTCTGCCTACTCGTCGCGATGACGAGCCTTGCGGCGGGAGATATTCCCTTCGCCGTCAAAAACGGCGGCAGGTGGCGGGGCGCCGCCGCCGGATGCCTTGCCGCCGCGGCGGTG
Source organism: Clostridiales bacterium Firm_08 (assembly GCA_001604045.1). Lineage (GTDB taxonomy): Bacteria > Bacillota > Clostridia > Oscillospirales > QAKW01 > Firm-08. The sequence continues at coordinate 23,689 of LVAN01000019.1, forward strand.
CAGAGTTCCAGCGCCGTCAGCTGCGCTGTCTGCGCGGCGCGGCAGAAGGGAGATATGGAGGATCTGACGGCGCGGTCGGCGCTGATCGGCGCTAACGTCGGAACGACGGTAACGCCTTTTCTGACGGCGGCGGGGCTGGGACTTTCCGGCCGGGCGGCGCTGGTTTTTCCTCTGCTCGGCACGGCGGCGCTGCTGTTTCGTAAAAAACTGCCGCCCGCCCTTTCCGCCCTGCCGTCTTTCTGTCTTATGATGTGGGGTCTGAGTCTTACGGCAACGTCGGCGCCGGGGCTTCTTTCCCGCCTGCCGGAGGGCGTGATGCCCTTTCTTTTTTCCTCGCCGCTTGTCTCATTTGCCGGCGGCGCCCTGCTCACGGGGCTTTTGCAGTCCTCCTCGGTCTGCGTCGGTCTGATACAGACCGCCTCGCTTACTCTGCCGCTGTCCCGCGCCGCGGTCCTTCCCATGCTGATCGGGCAGAACGTCGGCACCGCCTCTACCGCTTTGTTTGCCTCGCTCGGCGCGGGAAAGGAGGCGGGAAAGTGCGCGAGATACCACCTTTTCTTCAATTTGCGGGGCGCGGCGTGGGCATTGCCGCTTTGTTGGTGTCTGCGGCCGATATTAGACGGTTTGGCGGGACCGTGGTTTACAGCGGTCGCGCACCTTTCGTTCAATTTGCTCAACGCCCTGCTTCATCTCGTTTTCTTCAAAGAGTAAAAGGACCGTCTCCTGAAGGCATGCAGATCAGAGACGGTCCTTTTTTAAAACGTTATAAACGATTACCGGAAGTAATACTCCAGCTCGTTCATGTCGATGTTGATGATACCCAATACTGTCAATACAATGTACAGCACCAAAAATACGATGGAAATGATACCGAGCACAAGACCGGCGATCGCCATTCCCTTTTTCTGAGAATTGCGGCCTATGATACCGAAGATCAGTGCCAGAATACCGGCGATACCGCCGCAGCAGAAGATCGAAAGGATGCCCATCACAAGGGCGGCGGTGGCGAAACCGTTCTTGCTCGGATCGCCGGGGATGGCGTTCGGCACAAATCCGGGCGCCACGCCGAATATCTGTCCGCACATCGGGCAGACGTTCGCGTCCGCGGGCGCGACGGCGCCGCAGCGGGGGCAGACCTTGTTCGCGGGGAACGACGTCGGCGGCACCGGAGCGGCTTGTACCGGGGCGGGCTGCACCGGCTCCGCCTGCATCACCGGTTGTTCCGGAGCGGGGGCTGTGGGGAGCTTCTCGCCGCACATCGGGCAGAACGCGCCGACGTTTTCGGGGAGTTCCGCGTTGCATTTCGGACAAATCATCTTTTTTCCTCCTCAAAAGTTATTTAAATAAAATCAAAAGAGCGTCTTCAAAATAGGGGATTTTTTCCGCGTCGAATAAATCAGACGTCGTTTGGTTGTCAAAAAAGTATGGTATGATAAACAACAGCAGGATCGTGAGCAGCCAGAGGCAAATGGATACAGCGCCTGTCACAAGCCCGGCGATCGACATGGCGCGTTTGTCGGAGCGTATGCCGAGGATCCCGAAGATCAGCGCGAGCCCGCCGGCAAGCCCTCCGACGAAAATGCCGATGCCGCAGAGAAAATAGCTGACGAAGCCAATAAGCCCCAGAATAAAGGAGGCAACGGCAAACTTGGCGCCGGAAGCGTTTTTCGATGAAGCGGGCGGAACATACGCCGTCGGCGCGGCGACCGGGATCGTCCGCGGGGGCGCGGCGGTATCCTGCCCGCATTTCGGGCAGACGGCAACGCGTCCCACCGTGACTTCACCGCAGTGCGGACAGACCGTTTCGACCGGTGTCGCGTAAGGGATCTCCGGCTCGGGGAGTTTTTCGCCGCATTCCGGGCAGTATGCCGTGATCTTTGATAATTCGGTACCGCATTTCGGGCATTTCAAGCGATATCTCATCCTTCCTGTGCTCTCTGTCTCCTATTTTACCTTATATCGGGCGGCAAGGCAAGAGTTTTTATATTTTTTTTGCAAATTCGGCATTTTGGCTTGCAACCGGCGTGAAATATCGGTATAATAGAAACGGTATGTGAATTTTTGAAAGGAGACATGATATGAAATACTCAACAGAAGTGCAAAACATGTGCCGCGTCGCCAAGGGTCCGCACCATGATCCCGCGCCCATCCCGGAGGAGGGAAAATGGATCGCGGCGAAGCAGATCGGGGACATTTCCGGTTACACCCACGGCATCGGCTGGTGCGCGCCGCAGCAGGGCGCCTGCAAGTTGTCGCTCAACGTTAAAAACGGTATCATCGAGGAGGCGCTCGTCGAAACGGTGGGTTGCTCCGGTATGACCCATTCCGCCGCGATGGCGGCGGAGATCCTGCCCGGCAAGACGCTGCTTGAAGGGCTGAACACCGACCTGGTGTGCGACGCCATCAACACCGCGATGCGGGAGCTGTTCCTGCAGATCGTGTACGGCCGCACCCAGTCCGCGTTCTCTGATGACGGGCTTGTCATCGGCGCCGGTATGGAGGATCTCGGCAAAGGCGCCCGCAGCATGGTGGGCACGATGTACGGCACCAAAGAAAAGGGCGTACGGTATCTTGAAATGACGGAAGGATACTGCACCCGCATGGCGCTGGATAAAGACGATCAGGTCATCGGATATGAGTTCGTCTCTCTCGGCAAGATGACCGATCTGATCAAAAAAGGCGTGGAGCCCAATAAGGCGTACGAGGATTCCAAAGGGACCTACGGCAGATTCGACGAGGCGGTCAAGTACATTGACCCCCGCAAGGAATAAGAAAGGGAGGAAAGAGATATGTCTTTGTTTGAAGGATATGAAAGACGCGTTGACAAGATCAATGCGGTGCTCAAAGAATACGGCATTTCCTCCATCGAGGAATGTAAGGAGATCACGCTGGCAAAGGGCGTCGACTGTGACGCGATCGTGCGCGGTACGCAGCCCATCTGCTTTGAAAACGCGATCTGGGCGTATACCGTCGGCTGTGCCATCGCAATAAAAAAAGGCTGCGTCAAGGCGGCGGACGCCGCGGCGGCGATCGGCATCGGTCTGCAGGCGTTCTGCATCCCCGGTTCTGTGGCGGAAAACCGCAAGGTGGGGCTTGGCCACGGCAACCTCGGCAAAATGCTGCTGAGCGAGGAGACCGAGTGCTTCTGTTTCCTGGCGGGTCACGAGTCCTTCGCGGCGGCGGAAGGCGCGATCAAGATCGCCCTCAACGCCAACAAGGTCAGAGTGAAACCGCTTCGCGTCATCCTCAACGGACTTGGAAAAGACGCGGCGTTCATCATCTCCCGCATCAACGGCTTTACTTATGTTGAGACCGAGTTCGATCCCTACGCGGAAGAGGTCAAGGTCGTCAAAGAGATCCCCTTCTCGAACGGACCCAGAGCCGCTGTCAAATGCTACGGCGCGGACAACGTGCCGGAGGGCGTTTCCATTATGAAGCTGGAGAAGGTCGGCGTTTCCATCACCGGCAACTCCACCAACCCCACCCGCTTCCAGCATCCGGTCGCCGGCACCTATAAGAAATGGTGTATGGAGAACGGACAGAAATACTTCTCCGTCGCCTCGGGCGGCGGCACCGGCCGCACCCTGCACCCGGACAATATGGCGGCGGGCCCGTCCTCTTACGGTATGACCGACACGATGGGCCGTATGCACGGCGACGCGCAGTTCGCCGGCTCCTCCTCCGTCCCGGCGCACGTCGAGATGATGGGACTCATCGGTATGGGCAACAACCCGATGGTCGGCGCCACCGTCGCCTGCGCGGTCGCGGTGGAAGAAGCGTCCAAATAAATAACCATTCAAAAACGCGATGGCTTACGGCAAACACCGTAAGCCGTCGTTTTTGTCATAAGAAATCGAAAATACGTCGTTGCTTTATGGATCATCCTATGGTATACTTTTACTGTAAAAGTTAAGGAGGGATCGGTATGAGATACACCTACGCCATCGTGATGGCGGTCGTCGCCGGCGCGCTGCTGCTGTACGCGCTGCTTTTGCAGACGGGGGACAAAGGGGCGATCCCCTACCGCTCCCGCCACACCCTGCCGACGAAAGATACCAAAGGGTATATCAAGCGGCTGGGAAAGATCCTCGCCATCGTCGCGCTGGCGCCGCTTGTGTCCGCGCTGGCGGGGCTGATCGTTGATCCGGAGATCACCGTCATTCCGCATATCCTCGCGCCGGTGATCGGTTTCCCGCTTTGCTTGTGGCTGGGGATCAAACTGTTTTACGTAAGACCCTGATCATGGGAGAGACCCTCTATGACGAAAATCGAACTTACGATCTATATTCTGGCGCTGGTCGGTACGGCGGCGTGCAGCGTATCGGGCGCCGCGGCGGCGATCCGGAAAAAGCTGGATCTGTTCGGCGTGCTGTTCGTGTCGGCGGCGACCGGGCTTGGCGGCGGTATCCTGCGGGATATTTTGCTGTCCAATCTGCCGCCCGCGATGTTTCGCGATCCGGCGTTCATCATCGTATCTGTCACCGTGACGCTTTTCGTGTTCCTCGTCGCGCGGTTTTTCAAGGACTACTTTCAGCGGGAACACAGGCACCTGGAGCGCGTCATCAATTTTTTCGACGCGGTGGGGCTGGGCGCGTTCACGGTGCTCGGCATCAACACGGCGCTGCATATGGGATTTGATGACAACCCGTTCTTTTTGGTATTTCTCGGGATGACGACCGGCGTGGGCGGCGGTGTCCTGCGTGATCTGCTGCTCAATAAGATCCCGTCCATTTTCACCAAGCATATCTATGCCGTTGCCGTGATCGCGGGGGCGGTCCTTTACGTGACCCTTTTCCGCTACGTTTCACTGCCGGAGTTATGGTGTGCGCTGGTGACGGTCGTGACGGTGATCATACTTCGGATGCTGGCAACGCATTTTCGCTGGAATTTCCCGAAGGCATATTAAAACAAACCTTTTTACTGATAAAGGAGTGATCATATGGCTAAGATAACGGTTCTCGGCGCCGGCGGCTGGGGCATGGCGCTGGCAAGGAGCGCGGCGGCGGGCGGACACGAGGTGACGATATGGTCGCCGTTCGAGGAGGAGATCGCGCTGCTGCGGGAAAAACGCGGCAACGAGCGGCTGCTGCCCGGCGTGACGCTGCCGGAGGAAATAAAACTGACAACGGACATCACGGCGGCGAAAGGATCGCACATCACGATCATCGCCACACCTTCCGGCGCGGTACGGCAGACGGCCAGACGGCTTGCCGGCGTGCCGGATACCGGCATTCCCGTCTGCGTCGCCAAAGGATTTGAAAAAGACACGATGCTGCGCCTGTCGCAGGTCATCGGGCAGGAGCTGCCGGGGCGCGAGGTTGTCGCGCTGTCCGGACCGTCGCACGCCGAGGAGGTCGCGCGGGATATCCCGACGACCGTTGTCGCGGCGTCGGCGACGCTGTCCTACGCCGAGGTGGTGCAGGACGCGCTGCGCAGCGACACACTGCGGATCTATACCAATGATGATATCATCGGCGTGGAGATCGGAGGCGCCGTCAAAAACGTCATCGCCGTCTGCGTAGGGCTTTGCAACGGTCTGGGGCTGGGCGATAACACCAAGGCGGCGCTGATGACGAGAGGCCTTGCCGAGATGGAAAGACTCGGCGCTTGTCTCGGCGCGAGGCATCGGACTTTTTCGGGGCTTTCCGGCATCGGGGATCTTATTGTCACCTGTACCTCACTACACAGCCGCAACAACCGTTTCGGCACGCTGGTCGGCGGCGGCAAAGAGGTCAAAGAGGCGCTTGCTGAGGTCGGCACGGTGGAAGGGTATTACGCCGCGGAGATCGTCTACCGGATGGCAAAAAAATACCGCATCGAACTGCCCATCATCGAGGAGTGCTACAAAGTGCTTTATGAGGGCAAGGACGTGCGGCAGGTCTCCGGCGACCTGATGAGCCGCCCCAAGCGCGCGGAATGATATAAAGGAGGATGTGAAAATGGCACTGCGTGAATCAGGAGAGATGTATCTCGAGACCATCCTGATCCTGTCACAAAAAGGCGGCACGGTGCGTTCACTGGATGTCGCGGAGTATATGGAGTTTTCCAAGCCCAGTGTCAGCCGCGCGATAGGACTGCTGAAAAACGGCGGCTACGTTCTGATGGCAAAGGACGGCGCTCTCACGCTGACGGAAAAGGGAGAGAAAGTCGCGTCCAAGATCTACGAGCGGCACAGGATCCTCGCGGAACTTTTGATGCTGCTCGGCGTTGACGAAAAGACCGCGACGGAGGACGCCTGCAAGATCGAACACGATATCAGCGACATTTCCTTTGACGCCGTCAAGCGGCATATGCAGGAACATAAATAATAAGCCGC
>LVAN01000020.1 GCA_001604045.1 Clostridiales bacterium Firm_08
TATCCGTTGAGCGACGGCATTTCCACTCACATACCGCCGGATCACTAACTCCAACTTTCGTTCCTGCTCGGGCTGTCACCCTCGCAGTCAGGCTGGCTTATGCGTTTACACTCTATGCATGATTTCCGTCCATGCTGAGCCAACCTTTGAGCGCCTCCGTTACTTTTTGGGAGGCGACCGCCCCAGTCAAACTGCCCACCTGACAATGTCCCCCGCCCGGATCACGGGCGCAGGTTAGAATTCCAATATCCCAAGGGTGGTATCCCAACGTCGGCTCCCTCAAGGCTGGCGCCCTGAGTTCTTAGCCTCCCACCTATCCTGTACATGAAATATCGAAACTCAATATCAAGCTGCAGTGAAGCTCCATGGGGTCTTTCCGTCTAGTCGCGGGTAACCGGCATCTTNGAACTTACCTGACAAGGAATTTCGCTACCTTAGGACCGTTATAGTTACGGCCGCCGTTTACCGGGGCTTCAAGTCAAAGCTTCGCTTGCGCTAACCTCTCATCTTAACCTTCCGGCACCGGGCAGGCGTCAGCCCCTATACGTCATCTTTCGATTTAGCAGAGACCTGTGTTTTTGTTAAACAGTTGCCTGGGCCTATTCTCTGCGGCCACATCGCTGTGGCACTCCTTCTTCCGAAGTTACGGAGTCAACTTGCCGAGTTCCTTAACAACCCTTCTCCCGCTGGTCTTAGGATTCTCTCCTCATCTACCTGTGTCGGTTTGCGGTACGGACGCCTCACCAATCCATAAGGCTTTTCTCGCCACTTGACATCGAGGACTTCCCTACTAAATTTCAGTCCCTTACGCCCGGGTCAACCAACGCCCGGGTCCCTCTATTCAAATGTGTCCCCTTACTTAACAGTTTCGGCGGTAACGGAATATCAACCGTTTGTGCATCGACTACGCCTTTCGGCCTTGCCTTAGCTTCCGACTTACCCAGGGCGGACGAACCTTCCCCTGGAAACCTAAGATTTTCGACCATTATGATTCTCACATAATTCTCGCTACTCATTCCGGCATTCTCACTCGTATAAAGTCCACCAGTCCTTCCGATCTGACTTCACCCCTTATACGACGCTCCCCTACCCAACAATCAATAAAATCGACTATTGCCTAAGCTTCGGTTATATGCTTAGCCCCGTTGAATTTTCGGCGCACATTCACTCGACCAGTGAGCTATTACGCACTCTTTTAATGAGTGGCTGCTTCTAAGCCAACATCCTGGTTGTTTTAGCAACTGCACATCCTTTTCCACTTAGCATATATTTGGGACCTTAGCTGTAGGTCTGGGCTGTTTCCCTTTCGACTATGAAACTTATCTCACACAGTCTGACTCCTATACATCAATTATCCGGCATTCAGAGTTTGATAAGTCTTGGTACCCTTATCGGGCCCGCAACCATTCAGTGCTTTACCTCCGGTAATCTAATATAAGGCTAGCCCTAAAGCTATTTCGGGGAGAACCAGCTATCTCCGAGTTCGATTGGAATTTCTCCGCTATCCACAAGTCATCCGCCAACGTTTCAACGGGGGTCGGTTCGGCCCTCCAAGAAGTTTTACCTTCTCTTCAGCCTGCTCATGGATAGGTCACCCGGTTTCGGGTCTTTTCCCAGTAACTTTCGCGCATTTCACACTCGGTTTCCCTTCGGCTCCGGACCTTAGGCCCTTAACCTCGCTACTGAGAAAAACTCGCCGGACCGTTCTACAAAAAGTACCACATCGCACTTTAACGTGCTTTGTGTGCTTGTAAACACAAGGTTTCAGGTTCTTTTCACTCCCCTCCCGGGGTCCTTTTCACCTTTCCCTCACGGTACTGCTTCACTATCGGTCACTGGGTAGTATTTTGGCTTGGAGGGTGGTCCCCCCTGCTTCCCACGGGATTCCTCGTGTCCCGCAGTACTCCGGATACAGCCTCCTATTGTCGGTTTTCGCCTACAGGACTCTCACCTTCTCCGGTGTGCTTTCCCACACACTTCGGCTAACCTATCGTTGGATTACGCTGTCCACAACCCCGGAAATATTACTACTCCCGGTTTGGCCTCTTCCGCTTTCGCTCGCCACTACTCGCGGAATCTCGGTTGATTACTCTTCCTCGCCCTACTTAGATGTTTCAGTTCGGGCGGTTCCCTTATACGACCTATGTATTCAGTCGCATATGCGCAGAAATGACTCTACGCGGGTTTCCCCATTCGGAAATCCGTGGATCGAAGGTTATTTGCACCTCCCCACGGCTTATCGCAGCTTGTCACGTCCTTCTTCGGCTCCCAGTGCCAAGGCATTCCCCTTGTGCTCTTGTTAGCTTGACCAATCATATGTGAATCCATCTTGCTTGAAGAATCGTTTGGAAATTGTGTACTGATCAAATCAGTTACCCTTTTTCTTCACTCTTTCTTTCGCTTGCTCTCGCAGTGTTTCTATTCAGTTTTCAAAGAACGTCCTCACTCCTCGGTTCTCCCGGAGTGATTGGTGGGCTCAAATGGACTCGAACCATCGACCTCACGCTTATCAGGCGTGTGCTCTAACCAGCTGAGCTATGAGCCCACATCTTGGTGGAGATGAACGGGATCGAACCGATGACCCCCTGCTTGCAAAGCAGGTGCTCTCCCAGCTGAGCTACACCCCCAATTTGTAAATAGAGGAGTATCACTTTTATGATCCCTCAAAATTAAACAACATCACTTTTCGTAAACTCGTTTGATCAACGCTTTCAGCTTGTCACGTCGCGTCACTTGCCGATTTTCCGTTAAATCGTCCAAAAATCCTCGCGAATACACAAAGTATTCCCTCCGGTTTTTGAAACGATTTTCCGAAAAAATCTTCGGCGCGATCGGCGTGACCTGATCGCTCTCGTTTACTTGAGTCCCCCAACTGCTACCGACCATTAAGATCTGTCCGTATTCTCTACGAACGTCTCCTTAGAAAGGAGGTGATCCAGCCGCACCTTCCGATACGGCTACCTTGTTACGACTTCACCCCAATTACCAATCCTACCTTCGGCAGCGCGCCCCTTGCGGTTACGCTACTGACTTCGGGTATTATCGGCTCTCATGGTGTGACGGGCGGTGTGTACAAGACCCGGGAACGTATTCACCGCGGCATGCTGATCCGCGATTACTAGCAATTCCGACTTCATGCAGGCGGGTTGCAGCCTGCAATCTGAACTGAGACACTTTTTGGGGATTTGCTCCACATCGCTGTATCGCTTCCCTTTGTTAAGTGCCATTGTAGTACGTGTGTCGCCCAGGACATAAGGGGCATGATGATTTGACGTCGTCCCCACCTTCCTCCGTTTTGTCAACGGCAGTCCGATTAGAGTGCTCAACTTAATGTAGCAACTAACCGTAAGGGTTGCGCTCGTTGCGGGACTTAACCCAACATCTCACGACACGAGCTGACGACAACCATGCACCACCTGTCTCTCTGTCCCCGAAGGGAAAACTCAATCTCTTGAGCGGTCAGAGGATGTCAAGCCCTGGTAAGGTTCTTCGCGTTGCTTCGAATTAAACCACATACTCCACTGCTTGTGCGGGTCCCCGTCAATTCCTTTGAGTTTCAACCTTGCGGTCGTACTCCCCAGGTGGGATACTTATTGTGTTAACTGCGGCACAGGGGGGGTCGATACCCCCTACACCTAGTATCCATCGTTTACAGCGTGGACTACCAGGGTATCTAATCCTGTTTGCTCCCCACGCTTTCGTGCCTCAGCGTCAGTTACAGTCCAGTAAGCCGCCTTCGCCACTGGTGTTCCTCCTAATATCTACGCATTTCACCGCTACACTAGGAATTCCGCTTACCTCTCCTGCACTCCAGCTTAACAGTTTCCAAAGCAGTTCCGGGGTTGAGCCCCGGGATTTCACTTCAGACTTGCTATGCCGTCTACGCTCCCTTTACACCCAGTAAATCCGGATAACGCTTGCTCCATACGTATTACCGCGGCTGCTGGCACGTATTTAGCCGGAGCTTCTTAGTCAAGTACCGTCATTTTCTTCCTTGCTGAATACTTCTTCACTCACGCGGCGTCGCTGGATCAGGGTTTCCCCCATTGTCCAATATTCCCCACTGCTGCCTCCCGTAGGAGTTTGGGCCGTGTCTCAGTCCCAATGTGGCCGTTCACCCTCTCAGGCCGGCTACTGATCGTCGCCTTGGTGGGCCGTTACCTCACCAACTAGCTAATCAGACGCGGGTCCATCGTATGCCGAAATTCTTTTCACACTGATAGATGCCTATCTGTGCGCTTATGCGGTATTAGCAGTCGTTTCCAACTGTTGTCCCCCTGCATACGGCAGGTTACCCACGCGTTACTCACCCGTCCGCCACTAAGTGTAAACAAGAATTGACCGAGATCTCTTCAGCGTTTACACTCCGTTCGACTTGCATGTGTTAAGCACGCCGCCAGCGTTCATCCTGAGCCAGGATCAAACTCTCATGTTTAATCTTGTTTCAGAAAACGTTAGCTTTCCAAAAATTTACTTTGGTTTTGTTCTGAATATCTAACTCATGGTCAAACCAGACCATTTTTATTAGAATTTTCAGGGTTGCATTGCTGTTTATTTGTCAAA
>LVAN01000021.1 GCA_001604045.1 Clostridiales bacterium Firm_08
CCATATCGGCACACCTCCTTGACTCGATACACATTAGCAAAAAACATTCTATCATAGTATTTTTCAAAAATCAAGCATTTTTTCATTTTTATTTTACTTTCGGTTGTGAAACGGGAAAGTATATGTTATAATGTTTCTATCAAAAAGACGGGAACGGGGAAAATGCGGCGGTATCTGCTTGAAAAATGGTATGTTTTTTTATCAAGGATACAAATGAGGACGATGCTCACTTGCCTTACGGGCATCCTGTTTTCTTTTCTGATCCTCGCGCTTTTTGAAAAATCAAAGTATTATCTGATCGTCGGGGCGATTGTTGCGGGAGGAGTTTTCCTTTTCTTTCGTCGCACAAGGATCATCGTACGGTATTTTTTGATCCCGGTCCTGATCGGAGCGATCTATTTTATTCTTTTTTCACACTTTATCTATATGCCTTCCGCCTCGCTGCGCGGTAAGGATATTTTTGTAACGGGTTATACGAAAGATATTGTAAAAAATTCTGTAAATTCCCGCTATATTATACTTGACGCGGAGAAAGCGACCGTAGACGGAAAAACAAGAAACCTGAGCGGAGACGTTCTCGTTTATTTCGCGGAGGATCGCAGGATAGATGCCGGCGCAAAGATCGTCTGCAGAGGACATGCTTTTGAAGATGAAACCGCTGACGATGATGTCCGTTATGATATCCGCGTTACCAAAGGACAGTATCTGACGATGTATGCGTCCGAGATCGCCGTCAAATCTTTACCCGGAAAATGGAATGTTTACCGGATATTATCGTTTATGCGGCGGCAGATCCGGCAGAGATATGACAGTATATATGGTAGTGACGTGTCAGCGTTTCTGAACGGTCTCACATTGGGAGATCGTGAGGGGATCGACGACGAGATCTATTACGCTTTTAAAAATTCCGGTGTTTCTCATGTTCTCGCCGTATCGGGGATGCATCTTTCATTTTTGTGCGCGCTGGTGTGGTTTTTGCTCTCCTTGCTTCATATCCCTCTCAAACCGAGAGCCGTGCTTCAGATCTTGCTGATCTGGGGTTTTACCGCCGTCAGCGGTTTTTCCCCGTCCTGTTGCAGAGCGGCTGTGATGCTTACGCTGTTCCACGTCGGAATCTTGTTCAATAAAGAGTCCGACCCCTTGACCGGATTGGCACTTGCCGTATTTCTGTGCTGTGTTGTCAATCCTTTTGCGGTCGTAAATCCAAGTCTCTGTCTCAGCGCGAGCGCAACGCTTGGGATACTTTTGCTTTTGCCGCGTATCAAACGGCTGGTCGCGATCCCCAAAACAAAGAAGCGGATATTCTCGTATTTTCTGAATTTCTTGTGGAACGCGTTTGCCATGTCTGTCGCGGCAACAGTCGGTTGTATGCCGGTGCTGATGTTGATGTTTCAGACAGTAAGCCTTCTGTCGCCGGTCACCAACGTTCTGATCGCGCTGCCGATCGAGGCAATGTTTATCCTGGCTTTTCTCTCGCTGCCGCTTGCGGCAGCCGCTGTGATGCGGTCTTTCTGCGCGGTGCCGATGGAATGGATGTACCGCTATTGCGTCTTTGTGACACGCCAAATCGCCAAACTGCCGATCAGTACGGTGTATACCGGCAATATCAGATTTTGGGTGTTTTCGCTCGCTGTCGTTCTTTTGCTTTTGATTTTGTATTTAAACCGCAGACGGATCGGAAAAGCCGTCGCTTTTGCCGCGCTTATATGCCTGTGCGCTGTGATCGGCGGCACGAACTATTTGATGGATCTGTCATCCGTTGATGTTGTAAAGGCGTATTTTGTAAATGTCGGGCAGGGAAATACAACGATCATCGCGAACAGACACGGCGCCGTGATGATCGATTGCGGCGGCACCGGCACCGGATATCGGGCGATCGATCATACAATGTTGAAGGCGGGACTGCAAACGGTAGACACGGTATATCTGACGCATCTTGATCTCGACCACATTTCATTTCTCGAATATATGATAAGCAAATACGGCGTTCAAAAAATCGCGGTTCCAAAGCGTGCGGAATATAGCGCGCGGGCAGGCGAGATCATTGAAAGCGCAAAGCGTAAAGGGATCGGGATCGCTTATCTGGTTAAAGACGATACGATCCGTCTTTGGGATAAGGCCGATCTTGAGGTCATCACATCCCACATCGATCTGTCCGCGAAGACTGAAAATCAAAATTCAGTTGTATACCGTTTTGTATACGGAGAAACGGAGATCCTGTTTCCGGGGGATCTGGAAGGGAAAGGTGAGAGCGCCTTTCTCGATCTTTCCGCCGACCTTTCCTGTGATATCCTGGAGATCCCGCATCACGGATCGGACGGATCGTCATCCGCGCGGTTTTTGAAACGCGTCGGGGCGCGGGTGGCCGTGATCTCCGTCGGGAAGGATAACGAATACGGTTTGCCGGGAAAGGGCGCGTTGTTTCGGATCGGGAAATTTATACCGGAGGCATTTCGCACGGATTTAAACGGCACGATCTGTATTTACTGCAAAAAAGATCACTATTCGATCACGGAGAAATACTAATGAGTTTTGAGATCTTAAAGAAAAAACTGAAGGAAAAGGATACCGCGGGGCTTTATTATCTCTGCGGCGAGGAAGAATACCTTAAATCCTACTATTATGAGGAAATAAAGAAAAAAACAGTCTCCGAGATGCGGGAATTCAATATAACGGAGGGCGGCAAGGAGATCTCTCTCAATACACTTGAAAATACGATCGACTCCTTTCCGATGTACTCGGATATGAAATTTATCGGGATCGTCGATCTTGAAACTGATCTTTTGAAAAAAGAGGAATACAAAAGCGAGTTGCTTCGCATCATCAAGGATCTGCCTGAATACGTCTGCCTTGTTTTTATGGACACCGCCGTAAAAGACGGTAAGGATCCGGCTTTGAAAAAGATCGTGGAAAAAGCAGGCGGCTTGATCGTTGAGATCGAACGTCCGACGCAGAGCGCGCTTTCCGCGTGGGGCAGAAAGCACTTCGAAAAACTCGGCAAAAAAATCAGCCCGCAGGATATGCAGTATATCCTGATGAACGCTGAGAATGATATGATCTCGCTGAAAAATGAAATCATGAAGATCGCCGCTTTTTCCGCCGGTCAATCGATTACCAGACAGGAGATCGACGCGGTCATCACAAGAAGCCTGGAGACAAACCGCTTCGTTTTGAGCGACGCGCTCAGCAAACGCGATTTCAATAAGGCGGTACGCGTGATCGAGGATCTTTACGCGCAAAATTATGACGATATACAAATCGTCAATCTGATCTATCGCGTGATCGTCGATCTGCTGCGCGCGTCCTGGGCGGCATCCGGCGCGAAAACCAGCCGGGATATGGAACGGGATTTCGGTATAAGATCTTACGGCGCGGCGAAAATGATGCGCTACGCGCACGGTCTGACGGAGCGGCAACTTGTTAAAAGTCTTGACGCGTGTCTTTCGTCTGAGATCGCGATCAAACAGGAGGGCGGTGACAAACGGGAGATCGTTTACGGCTTGATCGGGAAACTTGTCTCCTGCCGCGGCGGTGTATGAAACAGAAAATACCGGATATCGTGATCGTAGAAGGAAAATACGATAAGATCAAACTGGAGAGCCTTTTTGACGGCGTTTTTGTCGCGACCAACGGATTTGGCATCTTTCGTGATAAGGACCTTTTGGAGGGACTGAAAAGTATGACGCGGGGCAGGCGCGTCATTGTGATGACGGACAGCGACCGCGCCGGTTTCAAGATCCGCAAGTACCTGCATGACACGCTTAAGGATGCGTATGTCACCGATGTCTATATCCCGGATATCTACGGCAGAGAACGGCGTAAGGATAAGCCTTCCGCCGAGGGGAAACTCGGCGTGGAAGGCATGCCGCCGGAGGTCCTGAAAAACCTTGTTCGTACTCTTACGGCAACTCCCGTCAGGCCGGTCGTGGATCCGATCACGGTCAGCGATCTGTTTGACGCGGGATTGTACGGCAAGTCGGACAGCGCGTCGTTTCGCCGCGCGTTTCAGAACTTCCTCGGCTACCCCGCGCGTATGAACAAAAGGATGCTGCTTGACGTTTTGAATATGACGTTTACCAAACAACAGTTTTACGATCACCTCCGGTGCTTTACCAAAGCCGCGTTGATAAAATAAAAAAGATGATTTCCCGCGCTAACCCGCGGGAAATCATCTTTATCAGCAAGTTTTGGGTCATTCGTCCTCAGACGTCATGCCTTCGATCGTGTTTTTGACGTTTTGGTAGAGGTCGGAGGTGAGGAATAGTCTGAAATTGTCGTCATCAACGATTTTCCATTTGCCGTCTACACTGCGCAAAGAGAGCGTGTACTCTCTTTCGGATGTCTCAATGGAGCCGTTTTCCAGCATTTTGATCATCTGCTGCGGGATAAGTCCCGTCAGATCCGCGTCCTCATCCTGTACCAGCGCGTAGAGGTTTTCGTCAGAAAAGATCTGCGACGCGACGGTGTACATCGCGCTTGCGTACGCGTCGGAAAGGTTGGGCGAGGTCACCTTGCAGGTCGCGACCGCGGCGGCTTCGCTTTTTTTGTCAACGCTGACGGAGATTTTCGCTTTCTCATATGCTTTCTGAAACAGAGAAACATAGTTGGCGTCGGAGAAAATGTCATATGTCAAAAGATCCTTTGAAACAGTCGGAAATTCCGTTACGCATTCCGTCATGGCGCTGATATCGTAAACTTTCATTCCTTTTATAAACTGTTCGGCAACGCCTTGCGGTCCGTCCGTCGGCTTACAGGATGAAAAACAAAAAAGAAGGATCAGAGCGGATAGCAACATTATTATTTTCTTTTTCATGATATCCTCCGAAAACGATTTTTATCAATATAACATATTTTGCCCGAAAAGTCAACGACGCTCAAATTAAGGTTGATTTTAGCGGTGAGATATGGCATAATAGTCTAAAATAAAAAAATATATTTAAGAGAGGAAATATAAATGAAACTTGGTATCGTAGGACTGCCGAACGTCGGAAAAAGCACGCTTTTCAACGCGATCACGAACGCGGGCGCGCCGAGCGCCAACTATCCGTTCTGTACGATAGATCCGAATGTCGGCGTCGTTTGCGTGCCGGATAAGCGGCTGGATACACTGGCCGAGATGAACAAATCCAAAAAGATCGTACCGGCGATCATAGAATTCGTGGATATCGCGGGACTTGTCAAAGGCGCGTCCAAAGGCGAGGGGCTCGGTAATAAATTTTTGGGCAATATCCGGGAGGTCGACGCCATCGTTCATGTGGTGCGGTGTTTTGAGGACGATAATATCGTTCACGTGGATGGCAGTATCGATCCCATACGCGATATGGATACCATCAATCTGGAACTGATCCTTGCGGATCTTGAAATGGTGGATCGTCAGATCGACCGGAACGCCAAACTCGCGAAAGGCGATAAAAAATACAACGCCTGGGTTGACCTTCTCACACGGGTCAAAAAGACGCTGGAGGATGAGAAGTTTGCCTCTACGATGGAATTTGACGAAGAGGAAACGGCGTTTATGAAAACCGTTCCGTTGTTGACGGCAAAGCCTGTCATTTACGCCGCGAATATGAGCGAGGAAGAATTCGCGGCCGGCGTGGAGGACAATCCGTATCTGGCCGCGGTGCGCGACCGCGCGAAAAAAGAGAACGCGCAGGTGCTTCCGATCTGCGCCAGGGTGGAGGAGGAGATCACTGAACTTTCCGAGGAGGAAAAACTTATGTTTTTGCAGGAACTCGGATTGGAACAGAGCGGCCTTGACCGTTTGATCTCTACCTGCTATACACTTCTTGATCTCATCAGTTTTATCACGAGCGGTGAGATGGAAACAAAAGCCTGGACTGTCGTTAAGGGTACCAAAGCGCCGCAGGCGGCCGGCAAGATCCATTCGGATTTCGAAAGAGGTTTTATCCGCGCGGAGGTCATTTCCTATGATGATCTCATTTCCTGCGGGTCGATGGCGGCGGCAAGAGAAAAAGGACTGATCCGCAGCGAGGGAAAAGAATATGTGGTCTGCGACGGGGACGTCGTACTGTTCCGCTTCAATGTTTGATAAGGGTGTATCATATGCCTCTGTTCCAAAAGAAAGATTTATCAAGGCGCGTCAGGATCCTTGACGCGATACGCGGCGCCGCGGTGATAGCAATGATCGTTCATCATGCCTATGTACTTCTGAATTTCACGCGCGGCGTCACCTTCGGTTTTTTCTCAAGCGGTCTTTTTTACGCGCTGCAAATGTTTTTCGTGAGCGTCTTTCTGCTGGTCAGCGGCGTCTGCACCAATTACGGCCGTAATGTGTTGAAGCGCGGTGTGATCGTTTTCGGCGCGGCGCTGCTGATCACACTTGTGACCGCTGTTTTGTTGCCGGCTGTTGGGATAGAGGGACTTGAGATCTATTTCGGCATTTTGCATATGTTCGGACTTTCCATGCTGCTCTATGGGCTTTTAAGACCCGCTTTTGATAAATGTCCCGCCGCGCCTGTCGCCGTTTTATGTTGTTTGTTGTTTGCGGGGTGGCTGGTCTGGATGCATTTTGTGCCGAATATGGAGAGTCCGCTCGGGATGATGACGCTTTTCGGCTTTCCGGGCAAGCGTTTTTACTCCGCGGATTATTACCCGTTGCTGCCGTATTTTTTTCTGTTCGTATGCGGCGCGATGATCGGGCGGTGGATCAAGGCGGGAAAGTTCCCGAAATGGTTTTACGAGTTTCATTTCGCGCCGCTTGAATTTGTCGGCAGACATTCTCTTTTGATCTATCTGATCCATCAGCCGATCATTTTCGCGCTGATCATGCTGTTTTTTCCGAAAGGATGATGGAAAAACGTTATGAAGTATTACAAACTGACGCCTGATGAGATCGCCGCGGCTTTTCACAGTGATCTTGACCATGGACTTGACGACGCGGGCGTGTCGCAGAAAACAAAAGAATGCGGAAAGAATGAAATGCGTTCCTCCAAAAAGGAAGCGTGGATCAAACGGTTTTTGAGGCAGTTTAAAAACTTTATGATCATTACGCTTTGCATTGCCGCGGTCGTTTCCGCCGTTGTCGCGCTGCTCCACCGGGAATATACCGATCTGATCGACGCCGGTGTGATCCTCTTTATCGTTGTTTTGAACGGATTGATCGGCGTAGCACAGGAGGATAAGGCGGATAAAGCGCTCGCGGCGCTTAAAAAAATGTCGGCGCCGAAAGCTAAGGTCATCCGTAACGGTGTAAAAACGGTCGTTGAGGCCGTCGATCTATTGCCGGGAGATGTCATGCTGCTCGAGGCGGGCGATTATATCGCGGCGGACGGCGTTATTGTGCAAAGTAACGCGTTCAAAACAGATGAATCTGTTTTAACGGGCGAGAGTCTGCCGGCAGACAAACAGCCGGGTGTGATCGAAGGGGACAACCATCCGATCGCCGATCTGTACAATACTGTTTTTTCCGGCACGCTCGCCGTCAACGGAAACGCAGTGGTGATCGTGACAGGTACGGGCATGGATACACAGCTTGGTATCGTCGCGGATATGCTTGACGCTTCCGAAAAGACGAAAACACCGCTTCAGATCCAGCTTGCGCAAATGGGAAAAACGCTGGGCCTTGCCGCGCTGTTGATCTGTGCCGTTGTCTTTTTACTTGGCGTTATTCAGGGAAAGGGACTGCTTGATATGTTTTTGACGGCGGTCAGTCTGGCTGTTGCCGCGATCCCTGAAGGACTTGTCGCGACAGTGACGGTCGTTCTCGCGTTCGGTGTCCGCAGACTCGCGGCGCATAACGCCGTTGTCCATCGTCTGGACGCGGTGGAGACGCTCGGGAGCGCCTCGGTGATCTGTACCGATAAGACGGGCACGCTCACACAAAACAAAATGACCATCCTCTCATGCTTCACAGAGGAGGGTATGTTTGATTTCACGCCTGAGAACTTCGGAAAAACATCCGATCTGATCATATACGGAAGCTTGTGTAACGACGCGTATTTACAGCAAAGCGACGGCAAGACGATCTGTGTCGGCGACCCCACCGAAGGAGCGTTTGTCGAAGCGCTTGAAACAACAGGCAGATCAAAAACAGATCTTGACGCGACTTATCCGAGGATGGGCGATATACCGTTTGACAGTGAGAGAAAGAGAAAGACCACGCTGCACGTGATGGACGGGCAAAACGTGGTGGTCGTCAAGGGTGCGCCGGATACGCTGTATGAGAGGTGTATAAATACCGAATTCGTCGGGCGTGCCGAAGCGGCGGAAGCGGAGATGGCGGCCGGCGCTCTTAGAGTCCTTGCCGTGGCGGTTCGGACAGTCGACGTCATCCCTGCGGAGATATTCGCGGAGGATATGGAAAAAGATCTTGTGCTCATTGGTTTGGTCGGAATGATCGATCCGCCTCGTCCCGAAGCGATCAGGGCGATCAAAACTTGTATTTCCGCCGGCATACGCCCCGTTATGATCACCGGGGATCAGGCGGCTACCGCGCAGGCGATCGCGGAACGGTTCGGCATTTTCCGGCCGGGGGATATGGCGCTGTCCGGCGCGGAGATCGACGAAATGCCGCAGGAGGAATTCGAACGGAACATTGAAAAATACAGTGTTTACGCTAGGGTAAATCCCGAGCATAAGGTCCGTATCGTGGAAACGTGGCAAAACAAGGACCGCGTCGTCGCGATGACGGGGGACGGTGTCAACGACGCGCCCGCCCTTCGGCGCGCTGACATAGGATGCGCAATGGGACAGGCGGGAACAGACGTTGCCGTCAATGCCGCCGACCTTGTGCTGATGGATGATGATTTTGCGACGATCGTAACGGCGGTACGGCAGGGCAGGAATATTTTTGATAATATCCGCAGGACAGTATGCTTTTTGTTGTCCGGAAATGTCGGAGAACTGTTTGTGATCTTTGTCGCGATGATCTTTGCCTTCAACATCCCGCTGCTGCCGCTCCACTTGTTGTGGATCAACGTTGTGACCGACCTGCTGCCGGCGTTGGCGCTTGGTGTCGAACCGGCGCGGGACGACCTGATGACACGCGCTCCGCGCAAAAAACGTGAAACACTTATCGACGTCAGAACCGGAACGCGCGTGATCTGGCAGGGGATGTTGATCGGGCTTACGGCGTTGTTTGCCTATTGCGTCGGTACCGGTATGGCACCCCGCACACAAGACGCCGTCCTTCTATCGCAGGGACAGACGATGGCGTTCGTGGTGCTCGCGTTTTCGCAGATCCTGCACGCTTTCGACTGTCGGTCAAATCGCTTTATTGCCTCGATCGGCGCGCTGACCAATAAGCCGCTTCTTGCGGCGGCGGGCGTTTCCGCCCTGCTGGTCGTCGCTGTGATGTTGCCGGGGATCAGTATTGTGTTCGGCATCGCGGCTTTGAGCACGGGACAGTGGCTTGCCGTACTTGGACTCAGCGTTTTACCGCTTGCCGTGTGTGAATTTGTTAAAATCTTTACCAAAAAATAAAACGACCCGACCTTTGTTTTCGGTAACAGGGGTCGGGTCTTTTTTTATTTCGCGTACAGGCATCCGCAGTATTCCTGACGGTAGATGCCGTACTCTTTGGAAAGTTCAACACTTCTTAGAAATCCGCCTTTTTTCTTGAAATCCGCCGGCAAGAAGGGAACGCCGTAGAAGTCGCTGTATTTCGCGGACAATTCATAGAGCAGAGGGGCGCTTTTGTGCGGACTGACCGAAAGCGTCGTACAGAACATATCATATCGGTTCTTCGCCGCGTATTCAGCGGTGCGCTTGATGCGCAGATCCATACATTCGATACACCTTTTCCCGCCTTCCGGCTCGTTTTCAAGACCCGCTGCCGCCGTTTCGAATTCGGACGTATCATAGGGCGGAACGATCAGAGAGATTTTCTGACCTTCGTTGATTTTGGAAAGCACCTCTTTTTGCGCGGCAAGACGCTTGCGGTATTCGGTCTCCGGCTGAATGTTGGGATCAAAGAAAAAAATGTCGATATCAAAAACGGGCATAAGAAGTTCCAAAACACTTGTGGAGCAAGGACCGCAGCAGCTGTGAAGCAACAGCCTTCGTTTCGGGGCGCCGCGGAGCGAGTCAAGCGTTTCCTTTTGCAATTTTTGTATGTTTATCGTCATATCTCGCGCCTCCCGGAAAACATTTTACCATATTCGACGGAATTTATCAAATGTATTTGCAAATTTCGTCCGGCTTTGTTATAATGTTAGTATATTGCAGAAAGGCGTGTAAAAGCGATGCAAAATGAAAAAACACGGGTTGATTTCATTTACGGCAGAAATAACGTGCTGGAAGCGCTTGACAGCGATCGTGAGATCGACAAGATCCTTGTGGCGGGAGATACGGCGGAAGGAAGTTTGAAACGGATCGTTGCCAAAGCCGTAGAAAACGGGATCCCCGTATCATACGGCGCCGGAAAAAAGATCGACGCGCTTGTTTCCGGCGGCAACGCTCAGGGTGTTTTGGCGTTTATCGCGCAGAAAAAATACGTTTCGATCGATGAGATCATCGCCGCGGCTCGGGAAAAGGGCGAAAAGCCGTTCATCGTGATCGCGGATGAGATCGCGGATCCGCATAATCTCGGCGCTATCATCCGTTCGGCGGATGCGTTCGGCGCGCACGGCGTGATCATTTCCAAACGCCGCGCCGCGGGGCTAACGGCGTCTGTTGAAAAGGCGTCCGGCGGAGCGCTGCATTACGTTCCGGTGGCGAAAGTGGCAAATCTCGCGTCCGCGATCGACCGCCTGAAAGAGGATGGGCTTTGGATCTATGGCAGTGATATGGATGGAGAAACGCCTTATTATGAAGAAAAATTCGACACGGCGCTCGCGCTGGTCGTCGGCAGCGAAGGAAAAGGAATGAGCAGGCTGATCAAAGAAAAATGTGATTTTATCGTCTCCATTCCGATGTACGGTCACGTATCCTGCCTGAACGCATCTGTCGCCGCCGCTGTCATTATGCAGGAGATCGCAAAATACAGGAACAGGGGAGGTTCCTTTCATGAGTGAACTTAAGACCGGGCTTGACGGATATAACTTTGTGTCTGATCGCGAACCGGCAGGTTATTTGGAGGATGTCAAGGCGGCGATCGAAAAAGCGGACGCTTTGGATCCGGGAAACGGATCGGATAATAATAAAAAAGTGGTAGACGACCTTTCCGGTATGCAGGATAAAGATGTGATCAGCAACGGACTGCGCCGCATGCAGCGCAGGATGACTGTGAAGATCGTTTTTATGTCGATCCTGCTGGCGGCAAGCGTATATATGTTTGCGGGTCGTTTTGAGGCGCTTTCCGTTATATTTCCGTTCGCTTTATCTCCGAAAGCTCCTTCTTTACTGCATTTGTATGTTTTACTGTCGATCAGTCTGATCGCCTTTTTGCTCAATGTTGTTCCCTTGTTCGCCGGGATCTCCCGCGTTTTTAAGGGCAGGATCACCGTAGACGGCATGTCGCTTTTTCTCGGGCTGTCCGTTTTTGGCTATAACGCGTATTTTCTGTTTCATCCGGAAGCGTTTGCCGGTGTCAGATATATCACCTTTGATGTTTTGTTTATCCTGTCCCTTACATTAAATTTAATACGTAAAAGAAAGATGGTCAAAAGCCTGCGCAAGGGGTTCGAGATCATATCCGATAAACGGGAAAAAACCGTCGTGTCAAAGCCGCAGAATATTACGGTCGGCAATGACGTTATGGCGGAGATCGGGATCGGCGGGGATATCCTGTACGCTTCCCGCGCCGATCTTGTCAAAGGATTTGTACAACAGGAATTCGAGGAAATGGAGAGTAGCGCGGGGCTTGATCCGTTCCGCTTTTTTGTTACTGCGGCCCTGTTGCTTTTTGTCGGCGCCGTTTTGCTGGCGGGGCAGATCGCCGTGCCTTACGCGTTGTTTGTTCTGACGGCGGGCTTTGCGCTCGTCTCCCCCTGCCTTTGCGCCTTGACCTATATCGACGATGTCGTTCGACTGAACAGAAAGCTTTTTGAAAACGATACCGTCATCTCCGGCGTCAAAGGGGCGCGGGAACTCGCGGACGCGGGGATCCTCGTGGTCGGGGAACGGGAACTGCTCTCGGGGAAAGATGTTCGTCTGATCGGGAAAAAATTCTTTCAAACGCAGGAAAAATCGGGGATTTTGAACGAGATCGCCGCCATTCTTTCCAAGCCGGGCGGATGCCTGTTTGAGTTTTTCCGCGATATGCTTCCGGAAGAAAGACGCGGTTCGGCGACGATCTCGGACTTCGTATCCTGCGGCAGGATCGGATACAGCGCCGTAGTCAACGGGAAAAAAGCGCTGCTCGGTTCGCGGGATCTGATGATAAAGGCGGGCGTCAGCACGCCCCGCGTGGAGGCGGCGGCCTCGCAATACGCCGTTTATTACGCGGCGGACGGTGTTCTGAAAGCGGTCTTTCTCATCTCGTACAGTCTTTCGTCCGATTCCAGAGAGGCTTTGTCGATCCTGGACCGCCACGGCATCGCCACGGGGATCGCGGGCGCCTCACCGCATCTGGAGGAATCTTTTTATACCGACGATATCGAACTGTCCGCGCCTGAAAACATCGCGCTCCTCTCGCCGTCCACCTCTGCCAAGTGCGCTTCTCACTGCGGGCACTCACACTCCGCGCGGGCGGAGATCGCCACGCTCAGGGGTCTGCGTGGGATCGCCTCGGGATTTTTGGGGATGGACAAGTTACTGCTTGACTCGCTGGTACGCAATACGTTTCAGATCGTTTCCGCGTTGTTCGCGCTGACTCTTATTGTGCTTCGGACGCTTTTGTTCCGGGACGCGGATCCGTACATTATTTACCGCATACTGATCTATCAGGCACTGTGGAACATTCCTCTTTTCATTGTCGGAAGGTCCAATAAGGTGTGATACTGCCGCGAGGCGCCCGCCGCTTGTCGGGCGCCTCGCGAATTTTTTTTAAAATATTACATATTTTGGTTGCAATGGCGGCGGTTTTGTTGTAGAATGAAATAAAGATTTCTCAAAATCTTTGAAAATATTATATATTTTATACAATTTTTGTATATCGAAAGGGGCACAATTTATGGTCTACACATCTGACAAAGTCCGCAACATTTGCCTTTTGGGGCATAGGGGCAACGGAAAAACAACGCTTGCGGAATCTCTCCTGTTCTGGAACGGGAAAACCGACCGTCTCGGTTCTGTCACGCAGGGCAATACGGTATGTGACTACGATCCGGAGGAGATCAAACGCAAGATGAGCGTGTCCCTGACGAGCGTTTTCCTCGAGCACAGGGATACCAAGATAAATCTGATCGACGGTCCCGGGTTTTATGATTTTGTCGGAGAAAATATCTCCGCTGTCGCGGCGGCTGACGCGGCGCTGATCGTCGCCTCCGCCAAGCAGAGCGTTTCCGTCGGCGCCGAGAAGGCGGTCTCTTTGACGGAAAAAGCGAAAATGCCTAAGGCGTTTTTCATCTCACAGCTCGACGTGGAGAACACGGATTATTTTACAACTCTTGATCAACTGTATGCCAAATTCGGGGATCAGCATATTTGTCCGGTCTGGCTTCCCATTATGGAAGGCGGCAAATGGACCGGTTATGTGGACACGCTTCATAGCATCGCTTTTCTTTTCAAAGGTAACGACGTTACGGCGGCGGACATTCCCGCGGCGCTCGTTGACCGCGCGGCGGAATGCCACGACAAACTGATCGAACTGATCGCCGAAACAGACGATGAGTTGATGAACAAATATTTTGAAGGCGAGAGCATTGAAGGCGAGGAGCTGGAAAAAGGTTTCCGTGACGCGATGCTCCAGTGCCTCGTATTTCCGGTGCTTTGCGGCGTGCCGGGCATCGGCAGTCGCCAGATCGCTGATTTTATGGTGGATTATTTCCCTGCGGCGGTTTCTACGGCGGCGATCAAGGCGCAGGATAAAGGCGCGGATATCGAACTTACATACAGTGTCGACGGTCCCGCCGCGCTTCAGATCTTTAAGACAATCACCGATCCGTTCGTCGGAAAACTTTCCATGTTCAAAGTCCTGTCCGGCAAGATCGTTAAGGATGAGACCTATCTTAACAGCCGTACCGGCGCGAAGGAGAAAGTCGCCCACGTATATATCCCGCAGGGCAAACAGCAGGTGGAAGTGGATGCTGTCAACGCGGGCGATATCGGCGTTTTGACCAAACTGATGTCCGCGCAGACGGGAGACGTTCTGTGTGATAAAAACCGTGAGATCACCGTATCTCCCATTGAGTTCCCGAAATCCTATTTCGGCCGCGCGATCGCGCCGGTCACCAAAGGTGAGGAGGAACGTATGGCGAGCGGTCTCGCCAAACTGATGGAACAGGATCCGACGCTCCGTCTGGAAAATAATGTTGAGACCGGCCAAACCGTCATTTACGGTGCGGGAGATATCCAGCTTGACATCCTTGTCAACCGCCTGGCAGGCAAGCCTTATGCCGTCAAGGTGGCGCTGGACGACGTTCGCGTCGCGTATCGTGAGACCATCCGCAAAAAGGTCAAAGTGCAAGGCAAACATAAAAAACAATCCGGCGGCCACGGCCAGTTCGGCGACGTATGGATCGAATTCGAGCCCTGCGACGAGCCGTTCGTGTTTGCGGAGACCGTATTCGGCGGCGCCGTACCGAAAAACTATTTCCCGGCGGTCGAAAAAGGCCTGCGGGAGAGCATCAAGACCGGCGTTCTGGCGGGCTATCCCGTAACGGGGCTTAAGGCGACGTTGACCGACGGATCCTATCACCCTGTCGATTCCTCCGAAATGGCGTTCAAGATCGCCGCTTCGCTCGCGTTCAAAGAGGGCATGAAGCAGGCATCTCCCACGCTGCTGGAGCCGATCGGCAGACTGATCGTCAACGTATCCGACGCGCTGATGGGTGATATCATCGGCGATATCAACAAACGCCGCGGGCAGGTACTTTCCATGGACGCCGCGCCGGAGCACGGCAGACGGATCGTCCAGGCGGACGTTCCCGCCAGCGAGATGGGGGACTACGCGATGAACCTGCGCAGTATGACCCACGGCAGAGCGTCTTTTGACTTCGACTTCCTTGAGTACAGACCCGCTCCCGAAACAGTTATCGAAAAAGTTGTCAGCGGAAAATAAACAGATCTTCCCATACGGTCCCCGGTCCAAAACGGCCGGGGACCGTATTATATCGTTTATAGTATTTCTCTCAAAACGAGGTTTGGTTCTAAAACCGGCATGTTTCACATAGATATTATCAAAATCTTGTGTAAAGGTGTGCCGGGAATGTTTATCTGCTCTTTCAAACTCAATAAAAACAGGCTGCTCAGCGGGATCGCGGGACTTTGTATCGCGCTGACGCTTCTTTTTCTCATCCTGCCGGGGGACGGAGAGGAAACGAACGCCGTGGGCGCCGCCGGCGCAAAGGATCAACAGCAGATGGTCGATTTTTTGGCGGAGATCGGTTATACCGTCGTACCGCAGGCAGTTTTGATCGAAAATGTCACCATTCCGGAAACGTTCGATGATAAATATACGGAATATAACGAACTTCAGAAACAGGCGGGGATGGATCTTACAGGGTACGCGGGGATCGGCGTGACAAAATACACGTTCAGGGTCCTTGACTACAAAGACGCGGAGACGGAGGTCGTCGCCAATCTTTTGGTATCGGACAGTAAGATCATCGGGGGAGATATTTCCTCCACGGCGCTCGGCGGCTTTTGCGAACCGCTCAAAAAAAGAGAGAGCGAAACACCGGAGGAGAAACCGGAACAGCAGGAACAGGAAGCTTCTAACGAGTAAACACTACAAAGTGCGCAAGCAAAATTCGCGCACTTTTTTCTTTTCATTTCGGGAAACTGTGTTATAATGTAAAAAAGAAAGGGAAAAAGCAATGGAAAAAACGAGACTGGATAAACTTGTGAGCAACGCGTTCCACATTTCCCGCAAAGAAGCAAAGGACCGCATCGCGGGCGGCAAGGTGTCGATCGACGGCGTTGTGCGCAGGGACGCGTCCCTGTGTTTTGATACGGCGGCGCGTGTGACTTGCGAGGGGATCGAAGGAACGTACAGATCTCACGTTTATATCATGATGAACAAGCCGGAGGGCGTGGTCTCCGCCGCGACGGACAAAACGGCGACGGCGGCGCTTTCTCTCCTGCCGGACGATATGAAACGGCACGATCTTTTTATTGCCGGACGTCTGGACAAGAACACCACCGGGTTTCTGCTGGTGACCAACGACGGAGCTTTCGCGCATAACATCCTTTCTCCCAAAAAGCATGTTCCGAAAACGTATCTCGCGACTCTTGCGCGGGATCTGAAAGAAAGCGATGTCGGGATGTTCGCGGAGGGGATCTGCCTTGGCGAGGAACACTGTAAGCCGGCGCGTCTTGAGATCGTTTCAGAGCGTGTGGCGCGTGTAACGGTCGTGGAAGGAAAGTTCCATCAGATCAAGCGAATGTTTCACGCCGTCGGCAACGAGGTGGTGGCGCTCAAACGGGAAAAAATAGGGGCGTTGTCTTTGGATGAGACCCTTTTGCCGGGTGATGCCCGCTATATTACGGAAGAAGAACTGAAAATGATAAAGCAGAACCTATTCGATCAGGATGAATGTAGTTGATTTGTATTAAAAATCACTAAATATTCCCGTGAAAAGAGAAATTGACGAGGAAAACTGTGCAAAATTACCAAAAAATCGACTTATTTTTTGTGTAAAAAAAGGTTTGCATTTTTGAGATATATATGATATATTATTTGTGATAAATTGTATCAGTATAGGAGGTACAATGCCATATGGCCAGTGTATTATTGAAAAACATCTACAAAAGATATCCGGGCGGCGTCACTGCTGTTTCTGATTTCAATCTTGAGATCGCGGATAAGGAATTCCTGGTTTTGGTCGGTCCTTCCGGCTGTGGTAAGTCCACAACGCTGCGGATGATCGCCGGATTGGAAGAGATCACGGAAGGCGAGCTTTACATCGGCGATAAACTTGTCAATGATGTCGCACCGAAAGACAGAGACATTGCCATGGTTTTCCAAAACTATGCGTTGTATCCCCATATGACTGTATTCGATAATATGGCTTTCGGTCTGAAACTGAGAAAAACGCCGAAGGATGAGATCAAACGTCGCGTGGAAGAGGCGGCGGAGATCCTCGATATCAGCCATTTGCTTGACAGAAAGCCGAAGGCTTTGTCCGGCGGTCAGCGGCAGCGTGTTGCGCTGGGCCGTGCGATCGTCCGTGAGCCGAAGGTATTCCTTCTTGACGAGCCGTTGTCCAACCTGGACGCGAAGCTGAGAGCGCAGATGAGGACGGAGCTTTCCAAGATCCATCATAATCTTGCCACGACCTTCATTTACGTTACCCATGACCAGACAGAGGCTATGACGATGGCATCCCGTATCGTTGTTATGAGGGACGGCTTCATTCAGCAGGTCGACACGCCGCAAAACCTCTATCTGTATCCGTGTAACGTGTTCGTCGCCGGGTTTATCGGTTCTCCGCAGATGAACTTTATTGACGCTGATCTTGTGGAAAAAGCGGATGGGTTGTACGTAGAGTTCTCCGGAAACAGCCTGAAACTGCCGGATTCCAAAGTGAATGACGCGGTGAAAGAACATATTGGCAAGACTGTTGTTTTGGGTATTCGTCCTGAGCATGTACATGACGAAGCAAGATATTTACAGGAGCTTGCGGATTATAAGATCACGGCGGATGTTGAAGTCGCTGAGCTGATGGGCGCGGAGACTTATCTGTATCTTGATGTCGGCGGCGCCAAGATCACGGCGAGAGTTGCCCCGACAAGTACCGCGAAGGCGGATGACTCCATCACGGTAACGCTTGATCTGACACAGGCTCACTTGTTTGACAAAGAGACGGAAAAAACACTTGTAAACTGATTTGAATTTTAAAAAGATCGGCAACGCTTCACACGTTGCCGATCTTTTTGTATATTGTTCTTTTATTTCCAAATACGGATCTTGCCGTTTTCCTGGAGTTTTTTCAAAACGATGACGGTGATGGGCAAGAGGAACATTCCGATCACGCCGAACAACTGGAGTCCGACATAGATACAGAAAAGAGTAACGATGGGAAGGAGACCCACGTGATCCCCGATGATTTTCGGCTCCAGGATCTGACGGACGATCGTGATAAAAATATAAATGCAGATCAACGTCAACGCCCTTGTGGAATGTCCTAAAATCAACTCGATGACAGACCAGGGGATCAAAACCGTCCCGACCCCGAGCACGGGAAGGATGTCAACGATAGAAATGAAAAACGCCAAAGTGATCGCCGGTTTGAAACCGAAGATCAGAAACGCGGCGGAAAGTTCCACGAAGGTTACCATCATCAACATAAAGTAGGAACGGATATATTTGAGGACGGTATCAAAGAAGTATCTTTTGGAGTCGAGCAGGACTTCTCTGACTTTTGGATTGAATTGACGAAGCAGAAAGGCCTTGATCGTCGGAAACGTCGCGGACATAAAATAGGTCGATACGATCGTTACAAGCATATAAATGATGGTGCTCGGAAGTGAGGAAAGAAAATTCCCGGCATATTTTACGGCGCCTTTTCCGAGAGAACCGGACAGCAGATCGGCATAGTTGTAATTTTTCAGGAACGTCAGGAGATTTGTTAGATATTTTCCCGCTGAACCGGAAAAAAGATGATCGTATTTTACCGGAATATTATTTACAAATGCCGTCAGTTGTTCAATATACTTGGTGATATCGGAAAGAAGAGATTTGACTTCTGATATGATTGAGCCGGAAAGCAGAACGAACAGACTGATCAATATGGCGAATAGAAGCGTAAGGGTCAGGATACATGCCGGATTACGCTTGAAGCGCCATTTGCGGATCATAAACCTTATGACAGGTTCGGTCACAAGGCAGATGCCGAAAGCGATCACAAAGGGTGAGATCCAGAAAAATACAAATTTAAAAAAGAAATAGATCAACCCGAGAATGACGGCAAGAAAAGCGACATTTATAATAAATCTAAGGCGGTTATGTTCTCTTTCTGTCAATTCGATCCCTCCTTTATTCTTATATTTTATCACATAATAAAAAATATTCAAGTTTTTGTCCGCATATTTTGGCGATGACTTGCTTTTTTTTATATAGGATGGTATAATGTCCAATATCAATCGAAATGGAACGGAGAAAAAATGAAAGCAGCAGTATTAGGATACGGCGTTGTCGGAAGCGGCGTCGTGGAGGTTTTGATCAATAATAAAGACGTTGTCGCAAAAAACGCCGGAGAGCCGATCGACATCAAATATATCCTTGATATTCGTGATTTTCCGGATCATCCGCTCTCATCTTTTTTTACAAAGGATTTTGAAACGATCGTAAATGATCCTGAAGTCGGGATCGTCGTTGAGGTGATCGGCGGGACCGAACCGGCGTTCACATTCGTCAAAAGGGCCCTTTGCGCGGGGAAAAACGTGGTAACGTCTAATAAAGAACTTGTCGCGGCCAAAGGGGACGTTCTTTTGCAGGCGGCAAGAGATAATAATGTTAATTTTATGTTCGAGGCGGCCGTTGGGGGCGGTATCCCGATCATTCGTCCGATCACGGTTTGCCTTGCCGCCAACCGGATCGAGCGTATTTACGGGATTCTGAACGGTACGACGAACTACATTTTGTCGATCATAATCAATGAGGGATATTCGTTTGAGGAAGCGTTAAAGAAGGCACAGCAAAACGGCTATGCGGAAGCAAATCCCGCCGCTGACATCGACGGCATCGACGCTTGCAGAAAGATCGCGATCCTCGCGTCTCTCGCGTTTGGCGTGAGAGTGGATCCCGATCGTATTCCCACAGAGGGGATCAGAGGACTTGATATTCGAGACGTAGAGCTTGCCAAAAAAGCCGATTATGTCATCAAACTTCTCGGCGTATGCGAGCAATACGAAAACGGTAAGATTTATGCCGCCGTCGCGCCGTTCTTTTTGCCGAAGGACAGCAAACTCGCGGGATGCGAGGACGTGTTCAACGAGATCCACGTGGAAGGAAACGCCGCGGGGGAAACGTCGTTTTACGGACGGGGCGCCGGCAAACTGCCGACGGCAAGCGCGGTCGTTGCGGATATGATCGATTGTGTTCTGCACAAGGATATGCGCAAAGACATATATTGGGCAAATCCGGCGGAGGATGTGATGGCGGATATCCGGGTAAAGGAGACGGCATTTTACGCACGTTTTCAAGGCGACGCGCAGATCATCAGGGAGCATCTCGAAGTGCAGTCTGAGATCTTGTCGAATGACGGCGAGTATGCCGCGATCTTTACTGCCATGCCGGAGAAAAGGTTTTTTGAGAAGATCGACGCTATGCAAACGTCTTACGGTATCAAACTGTTGGCAAAGTATCGTTTGTTTTAGCGGCGCGCTTGAATTATGCCGTCATAGGACGGAATAGGGCAAGCAGGCTATCACATATAATATGTCACGGCGTACGCCGTGACATATTTTTTTAGGTGATCGCTATGACCGGACTTCTCGGAACTTTGTTTGAAAATTTTTCTTTTTTAATGCTGTTCGTCGGAAACGCTTCTTCTTTTCTGAAACCGCTGACGAAGGCGGAGGAACAGTATTATCTTGAGAGATACGCCAAAGGGGATGAAAAAGCGCGCAGTGTGCTGATCGAAAGAAATCTGCGCTTGGTCGTCCATATCGTAAAAAAGTACTATACAAACGGTGAGGAACAGGAGGATCTGATCTCTATCGGCACGATCGGATTGATCAAAGGGATAGATTCTTTTAAAGGCTCCAAAAAGACTCGGTTATCTACGTATTGCGCGCGGTGTATCGAAAATGAAGTGTTGATGCATTTCAGAAGGCTTAAGAAACTAAACGGAGAGGTTTTCATGTCCGATCCGCTGGAAACCGATAAAGATGGAAATACCATCACTTTTCAGGATATCATTTCAAAAGATGACGATATGCTGGAAGGGATCATTTTTAAAAACAATCTTAAAAAAATATATGACTATGTCGATAGGCTTGAGCCGAGGGAAAAGATGATCATATCTCTCCGTTACGGTTTATATGACACCAAGCCGCATACACAAAAACAAGTGGCAAGCAAACTCGCCATTTCCAGAAGTTATGTTTCCCGTATAGAGAAAAGAGCGATCGAGAAACTGACCGAGGAATTTGAACAAAATAAGGACCGCATCAAATGATGCGGTCCTTTTGAGTTATTCGTTCGTGTAGGGCAGCAGCGCGATGTGCCGTGCTCTCTTGATAGCGGTCATCAGTTCTCTCTGATGCTTGGCGCACGTGCCGGTGACGCGTCTGGGAAGAATTTTTCCGCGTTCGGAAACGTATTTCTTCAAAGTGGCGATATCTTTATAATCAATGGACTCCACTTTATCGACGCAGAAAGAGCAAACTTTTCTTCTGGGCTTTCTTGCTCTGAAATTTCTTTCTTTCTCCATTTTTAGGTTTACCTCCGTTCAGATTTAGAAGGGGAGGTCGTCATCTTCTACTTCTTCAAATTCCACATCGTTTCCACCCGCGACAGGGGGAGCGGTAAAGGTTTGAGGTTCAGT
This sequence comes from Clostridiales bacterium Firm_08, assembly GCA_001604045.1. Lineage (GTDB taxonomy): Bacteria > Bacillota > Clostridia > Oscillospirales > QAKW01 > Firm-08. Next base: position 21,495 of record LVAN01000021.1, read on the forward strand.
AGCAGTATTGGCTGACTCCCGTTTGGACTCGACGAATTGCGCTTCGTCGGCAATGACCTCGATCGCGGTGCGCTTGTTTCCGTTTTTATCCTCATAATTACGGGATTGCAGCGAGCCGACGATGCCGATCAGTTGTCCTTTCATAAAGAATTTGCAAACGAATTCCGCGGTGTTTCTCCAGGTGACGATATTGATGAAGTCGGTCCCGTACGTGCCGTCCGCGCTTTTATAATTGCGCTGTACGGCGATGGAAAAACTGCAAATGGAAACGCCGTTCGCAGTCTTTTTCAGTTCCGGCTGTGCCGTCAGTCTTCCGATCAGAACTACCTTGTTGATCATATTGCACCTTCCTTACTTTTCTTCCTTGCTTACAGTCAAGGAACGCATGATACTGTCATTGATGTTGTACACACGCTCGAGCTCCGCGGGAAAGTCGATCGGTGCTTCGAATGTGATCAAAACATAGTGACCTTCGTTCAGGAACTCAATGGGATAAGCCAATTTTTTGATGCCCCAGTCATCAACGGTTTCCACTTTGCCATGCTTGTCGATCAGCGTTTTGAACTTTTCGAGAAGCGTCGCAAAATCTTCTTCCGTCAAATTTGGCTTGGCAATAAAAATCGTCTCATACTTACGCATTCCAGCCATAATTACACCTCCTTTTGGACATTAGGCCTCACCTTAGTGAGACAAGGATACTCATTTATCATACCATATTTTAGGAATATGTCAAGTGTTTTTTTGTTTATAATATGGTTTACAGACATTCGTTTTTGTGATATAATCCAAAGTAGATTTTTATAATGGAGAGTTGTGGGCGTGGAGCATTTTGTTCTCAAATCAAAATTCAGCCCGACAGGGGATCAGCCGGAAGCGATCGATAAAATCGTTTCGGGATACCGTATGGGAAAAAACCAGCAGGTCCTCAAAGGCGTTACCGGATCGGGAAAAACATTTACAATGGCAAACGTTATCGAACGGATGAATATGCCCACCCTGATATTGGAGCCCAACAAAACGCTGGCGGCGCAAATATGCGGAGAACTGCGCGAATTTTTTCCGGAAAACGCCGTTGAATATTTTGTTTCCTATTACGACTACTATCAGCCGGAAGCGTATATTCCTTCATCGGATACCTATATTGAGAAAGACAGCGCCATCAACGATGAGATCGATAAATTGAGACACAGCGCGACGTTTTCTCTTTTGGAGCGCAGGGATACGATCATTGTGGCGTCCGTTTCCTGCATTTACAGTCTGGGAGATCCGAAAGACTATCGGGAAATGGTCATATCGCTGCGTCCGGGGATGAGACTTGATCGTGACGCTGTTATTGAAAAGCTTGTTAACAATCATTATGACCGCAATGATATCGATTTTTCCCGCAACAAATTCCGCGTGCGTGGAGATGTTTTGGAGATCTATCCGTCCGGCTATACCGATAAGATCATTCGGGTAGAATTTTTCGGGGATGAGATCGACAGGATCTCGGAGGTGGACTTTCTGACGGGCAGACCGATCGCGATCTTATCACACGCGGCGATCTATCCCGCCACCCATTATATTACAACAGAGGACAAGATGGAAGCCGCCATTCGCGAGATCGAAAGAGAACTTGCGGAACGGATCTCGTATTTCAAAAGCAACAATCTGCTCTTGGAGGCGCAGCGGATCGAACAGCGAACAAAGTACGATATTGAAATGCTGCGGGAGATCGGGTTCTGCAGCGGCGTGGAGAATTACAGCCGTATTATGAGCGGTCGTCCCGCCGGCAGTACGCCGTATACGCTTTTTGACTTTTTCCCCGATGATTTTCTGCTTATCGTTGACGAGTCACACGTCGCGATCCCGCAGGTCAGAGGAATGTACGGCGGAGACCGTTCCCGCAAGGAAAGTCTTGTCAGATACGGTTTTCGTCTGCCGTCGGCGCTTGATAACCGTCCGCTGAATTTCGGCGAATTCGAAAAGAAATTCAGCCGCGCGCTTTACGTCAGCGCAACACCCGGAGAATATGAAACGTCGCACGGCGAGCAGGTCGTTGAGCAGATCATTCGTCCTACGGGCCTGCTGGATCCCGAGATCGTTGTCAAACCAAGCGAGGGACAGATCGATGATCTTTTGTCGGAGATCCATATTCGGACCGAACGTAAAGAACGGGTACTGATCACAACGCTCACCAAACGGATGGCGGAGGATCTGACGGCTTTTATGGAATCGCATGGCGTTAAGGTACGCTATATGCACCACGATGTGGACACAATGGAACGTATGGAGATCATACGGGACCTGCGAATGGGCGTATTCGACGTTTTGGTAGGCATCAACCTGCTGCGAGAGGGGCTGGACATCCCGGAGGTGTCGCTTGTGGCGATCCTTGATGCGGACAAAGAGGGTTTTTTGCGCAGTGAAACGTCTTTGATACAGACAGTCGGCAGAGCCGCGAGAAACGCGTCGGGGCAGGTCATTATGTACGGAGACCAGGTGACGCCGTCTATGGAGCGCGCCATCGGGGAAACCAACCGCCGCCGCGCAAAACAAAAAGCGTATAATGAAAAACACGGTATTACGCCGACAACGATACAAAAAGAGGTGCGGGACGTTTTGGAGATATCCAGCACGAAGGATATCGAAACGCTCAAACCTTCCGGATCCCGCAAGGACAGGGAGCGTATGATCAAGGATCTGACCCGTCAGATGCAGCAGGCGTCCAAGATGCTTGAATTTGAATACGCGGCTGTTTTGAGGGATAAAATAGAGGAACTTCGCAAAAGTTAGGAGATCAGTGCGTGGAAAAATATATCACTATAAAAGGCGCGAAAGAAAACAACCTGAAAAATATAAACGTACGTTTGCCGCGGGATAAGTTTATCGTTTTTACGGGACTTTCCGGCTCAGGAAAGTCGTCCCTCGCGTTTGACACGATCTACGCGGAGGGACAGCGAAGGTATGTCGAAAGCCTGTCCTCATACGCGCGTATGTTTTTAGGACAGATGGACAAGCCGGACGTGGAATCCATTGACGGACTTTCGCCCGCTATTTCGATCGACCAAAAGACGACGTCGAAAAATCCGCGGTCTACCGTGGGAACGGTGACGGAAATATATGATTATCTCCGTTTGATGTACGCGAGGATCGGCAGGCCGCATTGCCCGGTCTGCGGCAGAGAGATCTCTATGCAGACAGTGGATCAGATCGTCGATCAGATCCTGTCGCTGCCGGAGGGCACAAAGATCAACGTTTTAGCGCCCGTTATACGTAAACGAAAAGGGGAACACAAAAAACTGCTGGAGGAAGCGGAACGGAACGGATATGTCCGCGTCCGCGTCGACGGCGATATTTACGATCTTTCCGAGGAGATCACGCTGGAAAAAAACATCAAACACGATATCGAGATCGTTATCGATCGACTGGTCGTCCGTCCCTCGATTCGCTCAAGGCTCAGCGACTCCATTGAAACGGCGCTTCATAACGCGAAGGGCATTGTGATTGTAAATGTCATTGATAAAGAGGATCTCGTTTTTTCGCAGAATTACGCTTGCCCGGAACACGGTACGACGATCTCCGAGCTGACGCCGCGGATGTTTTCTTTTAACAACCCGTTCGGGGCTTGTCCGAAGTGCGACGGCATCGGGCATATGATGCGTATCGACGAGACCGCCGTGGTCTCCGATGAGCGGCTGTCTTTGAATGAGGGCGCCATCAAAGCAAGCGGCTGGCATTCGGGATACGGTGATTCCATCGCGAATATGTATTTGCACTCTCTCGCGCGGACTTATGATTTTTCGCTTGACACACCCTATAAAGATCTGCCGAAATCCGTTAAAGACGTTATTCTGTACGGCACAGGCGACCGGGAGATCGAGATCGGCAAACTGTACAGTTCCCATAAACGTTATGGACCGTTTGAGGGCGTCATCACCAATCTTGAGAGACGATATCACGAAACGAACAGCGAATTTATGCGGCAGATGATCGAGACGATCATGGTCGAGACGGATTGCAAATTGTGCGGCGGCACAAGACTGAAAAAAGAAGTGTTGTCCGTCACGGTGGCGGGGCTCAATATCCATGAGATGTGCTCGATGCCGGTCAGCAAACTGCTTCCGTTTATAGAAAAGATCAAACTGACGGAGCGCGAGGAAACCATTGCTCATCAGATCTTGATCGAGATCCGCAACCGTCTTAAATTCCTCAACAGCGTGGGTTTATCCTATTTGACATTGTCCCGTTCCGCGGGGACATTATCCGGAGGGGAGAGCCAACGTATCCGCCTTGCCACACAGATCGGCTCGGCGCTTGTCGGCGTCCTTTATATCCTTGACGAACCGAGTATAGGACTGCATCAAAGGGACAATGACAAACTGCTTGCCACTTTGAAGCAGCTTCGTGATCAGGGCAATACGGTCATCGTTGTGGAACATGACGAGGATACCATACGCGCCGCGGATCATGTGCTGGATATCGGTCCCGGTGCCGGGATACACGGCGGCGATGTTGTCGTACAGGGTACTCCGGAGCAGGTGATGGCTTGTAAATCATCTATCACGGGACAGTATCTCAGCAAAGCAAAATATATTCCCATTCCGGAAACGAGACGCAAAGGACGCGATGAGTTCCTGGAAGTGATCGGGGCAACGGAAAACAACCTGAAAGGGATCGACGTCAGTATCCCGCTCGGGACATTTACCTGCGTGACGGGGGTAAGCGGCTCGGGTAAATCCTCGCTTGTCAACAATGTCCTTTCAAAAGTGCTTTCCGGAGAATTGAACCGCGCGAAAACAGTCGCCGGACATTATAAAGAGATCAAAGGCCTTGAATACCTTGACAAGGTCATTACCATCGATCAGTCGCCGATCGGCAGGACGCCGCGTTCCAATCCGGCGACGTACACCTCCGTTTTCTCCGATATACGGACGCTGTTTGCGAGCACACAGAGCGCTAAAGCGCGCGGTTACGGACCGGGACGATTTTCCTTCAATGTGCGCGGCGGTCGGTGCGAGGCGTGCCAGGGTGACGGCATCATAAAGATCGAAATGCACTTTTTGCCGGATATCTACGTGCCTTGCGAGGTCTGCAAAGGGGCGCGGTACAGTCAGGAAACACTGGAGGTCAGGTACAAGGGAAAGTCTATTTCCGATGTTTTAGAAATGACGGTGGAGGAAGGAATGCATTTCTTTGAGAGCATTCCCAGGATCTACCGAAAGCTCAAGACCCTGTATGACGTCGGTCTTTCCTATATCAAGATCGGACAGTCTTCCACAACGCTTTCCGGCGGAGAGGCACAGCGTGTCAAACTCGCGACGGAACTTTCCAAGCGCCCCACGGGTCGGACCATCTATATTCTGGATGAACCGACGACCGGACTTCACACGGCGGATGTCCACAAGCTGATCGAGGTCTTGCAGCGCCTTGTAGACGCGGGGAATACCGTTCTTGTGATCGAGCATAATCTTGACGTGATCAAAACAGCGGACTATATCATAGATCTGGGACCCGAAGGGGGAGACGCCGGCGGCCGTGTTATTGCCAGCGGCACGCCGGAAGAAGTGACGAAATGTAAAAAAAGTCATACGGGCAAATATTTGAAACTTGTTGGGATAAAATAATAAATAGGGCGTTGGAAACATTATGTTTCCAACGCCTTATTTCAGCTTTTTTTCTTGCAGGTCATAAATTTTATGGAATAAAGATCGCAGATCGTAGAACGTCCTGTCTGTTCGTCAAGCAGGGAAACAAAGTTGAGCCCCACGTCATCCAGGATCCCTTCTTTGATGACCGTATTATTGGTGCCGATCAAAAACTCGATTTGCACATAATTGCCGAGATGATCGAGCAGCGCCTGCTGCATACTGCCGTCGTATTCTTTTGATCTGATGATTTTGACTGTACTTTCCGGTTCAGCCGACGCCTTTACCGAGCCGGTAAGATCGGGATAATTCGGAATGTTTTTCATGCTGCCTCCTTTTATGTCGATGCATATTCTTCTGTTGGAACATAAAAACAATGATCGCCGATACGGGTGAGATATTTTCCGACCGTGCTTGGGAAAGCGCCGCGGCAGGTAGAGGAAAAGGGATTGTAGAACCAAAGCGCCGTTTCAAGCCCTGTCAGTCTGTTGCCCGCGATCGCCCAGTCCGCGATCTCATAATGGATCTCCACGGGGTTCATATTGTAAATATTTTGCGGATTGTAGGATCCGTTTTCTGTTTCACTCGCGCAAACGAATTGATAGGGCTGATAGATGATGTTTCTGATACTGCCGCCTTTGCTGACCCGCTGATATTCTCCTTCGGTCGCGTTAACGCGGTTCATTACGACCGTAGCGACAGCTCTCATCCCGATGTCTCCTTCGCCACCGGCTTCGCATTCGATCAGCCTTGCCAGCAGCTCACGGTCGGAATACGCCATAATTTCCTCCTTTTTATGTATTTGTACAATATATTCTCAAAAAAAATAAATATGATATTTGACAAATCAAAAAAATATGATATCATAGTAAGATAGAATACTTATGATGGAGTAATAGGATGAAAACGAAAAGCATGACGGGTTTCGGCAAGGCGCAGAGGGTTCTTGCAGACAAAAGCATTAGTGTGGAGATCAAATCTGTCAATCACAGATATTTTGACTGCGCGGCGCATATGCCGAGAATTCTCAATTTTTTTGAGGAAGACGCGAAAAAGACGATCGGAAAGCATATTTCAAGAGGAAAGATCGATTTGTATATCCGCCTTGATCTTTTAGAGGCGCAGGGCAGCGAAGTCGTCATCGATCATCCGCTTTTAAAAAGTTATTTGACGGCGTTTGAGACGCTGCAGGAAGAGTATCATCTGACAGGGATTTCCGCTGTGACGGATGTTTCAAAGATCCCGGATGTTTTGACGGTCCGGAGCGCAGAAGCGGACGAAAATGAACTTCGCGAACAATTACTGCCTGTTTTGGAAGAGGCACTTACTGTCTATGATTCAATGCGAGCGGCGGAAGGTATACGGCTTGCCGAGGATTGTCTTTACAAGTTGGACGAGATCGAGGGCGCTGTGGAAAAGATCGAGCGTCTCGTGCCGGAAACGCTTTCCGCTTATCGGGAACGGCTGGAGGGAAAGATCCGCGAGGTGCTTGCCGACCGCCAGATCGATGAGGCGAGGATCCTGACGGAGGTCGCGATCTTTTCCGACAAGATCGCCGTGGATGAGGAAATGGTACGCCTGCGCAGTCACATCGCGCAGTTCCGGACACTGCTGACGGAAAGCAATGTGCCGATCGGGAAAAAACTTGACTTCCTGATCCAGGAAATGAACCGTGAGATCAATACGACGGGTTCTAAATGTAATCATATCGAGATCACAAAGCTTGTGGTAGAGGTCAAGTCGATCATCGAAAAGATCCGTGAACAGATCCAGAACATTGAATAAGGAGACACATTGGGATGAAACTTATCAATATCGGTTTTGGTAATTTTGTGTCCGACGCGAGGATCATCGCGATCATCGGCCCGGATTCGGCTCCGGTCAAGCGGATCGTACAGGAAGCAAAGGAAAACGCGGAACTTGTTGATGCCACTTACGGGCGGAAAACACAGTCGGTTATCGTGATGGACAGCGGTCATATCGTTCTGTCGGCGCTGGGACCCGATCTGATCGGAAATCGTTTCAAGGAGGGTACGCTCGATGGTGAATAAAGGTCTTTTGCTTGTTTTATCCGGTCCGTCCGGCGTCGGTAAAGGCACGATCCAAAAGGAACTGCGCAGGCGGATCAAGGATATTTATTATTCCGTTTCCGCCACAACGCGGGCGCCCCGCAAAAATGAAACAGAGGGTGTTGATTATTTTTACATCAGCAAATCCGAATTTGAGGATCTGATTCGCACGGACAGCGTGCTGGAATACACGGAATACTGCGGCAACTATTACGGAACACCAAAAAAAGAAGTTGATAAGATGCTTTCTCTCGGTAAGATCGTTTTGCTTGAGATCGAAACGTGCGGCGCGCTGCAGGTGATCGAAAAATGTAAAGAGGCGGTCTCCGTCTTTATCCTGCCGCCGTCGTTCGAGGAACTCAGAAACCGTCTGACCGCTCGCAGCACCGAGCCGCCGGAGGTCGTAGAGTCCCGGCTTGAAAAGGCGAAATGGGAGATAGAACAGTCAGTCAAATATCAGTATAGGGTGATAAACGATACGGTGGAAAACGCTGTATCCTCGATCATAGATATCATCAATGAAAACAGAAAATCGGAGGAATGAATTATGCTTTATCCCGCAGTCACAGATTTGGAAAAAACCACCAAAAGCCGCTATGGGCTTGTGATCCTCACCGCAAAAAGAGCGCGTCAGCTGGCGGAGACGAGCGAGGCCAACGGCGTTCCGATGTCGGAGAAACCCATCAAGCAAGCGATCCTTGATATCGCGGACGGCAAGGTGCGTTGTAAAGATCCTGACGAAGAATAAGGACGTGTAGAGATGGCTCTGGTCGTTCGTGTGGCGATCGCCGATATTGTTGAAAAGATCGACAAACCGTACGATTATATTTGCCGGATCCCTGTGGATGATCCGGTCGGACGCCGTGCGCTCGTGCCGTTTGGAAACGCGGACACACCCCGGAAATGTCTGATCGTTGACAAATTTGAAACTGACGATGTTTCAAATCTCAAAACATTGATCACATTTGTAGACGACGCGCCGGTCGTTGACAGCGAGAGGATAGATCTGCTGTTTTTCCTGAAAGAGCGTTATTTTATCACGCTTTACGGTGCGCTTAAATGTCTGCTGCCGCCGGCAATGGATCCGAAAATCCGGAAACAGTATTCCTACGCGGGCGGAGCGTATGATGAAAAATATCGACCGGTCGTTGACTTTTGCCTTAAAAAAAAGAAACCGGTCGCGCCGGATAAGTTCCCGGCGGATCTTATCCCGCTTGTTCGCCAGGCGATCGATGACGGTGTTTTGTCGGAAGTCATTACATCGTCGGGGCTTATGGGGGATCTTTCCGAAAAAATGATCTCTCTTGCCGTTCCGCCGGAGCAGGCGGACGGGTATATCTGTGATCTGCCGAAGCGATATCAGGCGCAGGCGGATATCCTTGCGATGCTGATCGATACGCCCATCGTTTCCGTCAAGGAACTCATGTATATGACGGGGTGCGGTTTGTCATCTGTCAAAACATTGGAGAAAAAAGGCCTTATCACTTTATTTCGGCAGAGCGTTCCGAGGGAACCGTATGGTAAGCTGCCGAAAAAGATCGACCACAGCGCTGTACCTCTCAATGCGGAGCAGCAGAAAGTCGTTGATGACATCATAGCGTCAATGGACAAGGGCGCGTCTACTCACTTGCTGTTCGGTGTGACCGGCAGCGGCAAGACGAACGTATATATGAGCCTGATTCGCCAAACGCTTTCACGAGGCAAAAGCGCTATGTTCCTCGTGCCGGAGATTTCGCTGACGCCGCAGACATTGTCAAGGTTTTACGCGCGGTTCGGCGATGAGGTCGCCGTTATCCACAGCGGCCTTTCCAGAGGGCAGCGGCTGGATGAATGGAAAAAGATCCGGGACGGGAAAGCCCGTATCGTCGTTGGGACGCGCAGCGCCGTATTCGCGCCTGTAAAAAACCTCGGTATCATCATTATGGATGAGGAACACGAGGCGAGTTACAAATCAGAGGCGGCGCCGAGATTTCACGCGAGAGATATCGCGAAATACTTGTGCGCCCGCTTTTTGGCGCCTCTTGTGCTCGGATCCGCGACGCCGTGTATCGAGTCATACCGGGCGGCGGAGACCGGTAAATATATATTACATACACTGAAAACACGCGTCAATCATCAGCCGCTCCCCACAGTGGAGATGGTTGATATGCGCGAGGAGGAACAAAGCGAAGGCCTTCCCGTTATCAGCGCTTCATTGCGGGAAAAGATCCAAAAGGCCGTCGATCATAAAAAACAGGTCATTCTGTTTTTGAACAGAAGAGGCGCGCATACGATGGTAGCGTGCCGCAAATGCGGGTACGTACTGCGCTGCCCGAATTGCGGGATCACCATGACGTACCACTCCGCCAATCAAAGGTGTATCTGCCATTTCTGTTCGTACAGTGTTCCGGCGGTCCGTGAATGTCCGCAGTGTAAAGACCGCAACATCCGCATGTCGGGTGTCGGTGTTCAGCACGTTGAGGAAAAATTGCGGGAAATGTTCCCGCAGGTCGGCATCCTGCGTATGGATATGGACACGGTCACCGGTTATATCAGTTATCATACAAAACTTGATGATTTTGCCAGGGGGAAATATCAGATCCTTTTAGGGACGCAAATGGTGGCGAAAGGACTCGATTTTCCGAATGTAACGCTGGTGGGCGTTTTGCAGGCGGATCAATCGCTTTACTTTGAAGATTTCCGGGCGGGGGAGAGGACTTTTTCTCTTTTGACGCAGGTGTGCGGCAGATCGGGACGCTCGGAGGACGCTGGCACCGCGGTGATCCAGACGTATTGCCCGGATCACGAGGTCCTGCGATACGCGAAAGAACAGGATTATCTTTCTTTTTACAAATATGAGATCGCGTTCCGTAAGGCGGTGACATACCCGCCGTTCTGCGATCTGGCGCTTTTTTCAATTTTCGGAAAGAACGCTGACCTGGCGATGGACGCGGCGAAAGCGTTGTTTTCCTCTCTTGAGAAACACGCCGCTACCGACGCGGCGGACATACCGCTTCGTTTGCTTCGTCCGACCGTACCGAAAATCGAAAGGATCAATGAAAAATACAGGACCCAGTTGATCGTCAAATGTAAGAATTCAAAAAAATTACGGGATATCATACGTTGCTCGATGGCAGAGATCAGGCAAAAGTTTTCTGTCAACATCAACGTTGATCTGTATCCGGTCACGTTTTTTTAGGAGGCAGTATGGCGTATAGAAATATAGTAAAAAACGATATGACCTTTCTGACAAAAAAATCAAGAGAGGTCGATCGTTTTGATGATAAACTGAAAACGCTTGTTGAGGATATGAAAGAGACGCTGACGCGGGAACAGGGCGTTGGTCTGGCCGCGCCGCAGGTCGGCGTACTGCGCCGCCTGTTCATCGTTGATTTCGGTGAGGAAGACAAGCATGATTTCCAGGTGTTCATCAATCCCGTTATCGTAAAGAAAAAAGGAAAAAACCGTGATTATCAGGAGGGGTGTCTTTCATTTCCCGGAAGGCTGTTTTCCGTGGAACGTCCGGATATCGTTAAGATCAAGGCGCAGGATACGGACGGAAAGGAATTTACGGCGGAGTTCAGTGATTTCAAAGCACGCGCCATCATGCATGAAAACGATCATCTCAATGGCGTTGTGATCCCGATGATCGGTGAGGAAGAAGAAAAAGAATGATCCGTATAATGTTTATGGGCACACCGGATTTTGCCGTACCGACGCTGGAGGCACTGATCGAAAAGCACGATGTCGTATGCGTCGTTTCCCAGCCTGATCGCCCGAAAGGACGCGGACATAAAACGCAGCCCACCGCGACAAAAGAGACAGCCCTTCGCCGCGGCATTCCCGTGGAACAGCCTCTCACTCTTAAGGACGACGCTTTTAAGGGTACATTGGAGAAATATCATCCCGATATGATCGTAGTGGCGGCGTTCGGGCGGATCCTGCCGGAATATGTTCTGCGGTATCCGAAATATGGATGTATAAACGTACACGGATCTGTTCTGCCGAAGTACCGAGGCGCCGCGCCCATTCAGTGGGCGGTGCTGAACGGTGAGACGGAAACCGGCGTCACCATCATGCATATGGCGCGCGAACTGGATGCCGGAGATATCATTTCTATCAAAAAAACAAACATTCTTCCGGCGGAGACGAGCGGGGAACTTTTTGACAGATTGAGCCGTCTCGGCGCGGAGGCGCTGATGGAAGTCATTGACAGCATTCGCGATGGTTCCGCGCCGCGCGTGCCGCAAAATGACGCGGAGGCGACTTATGCGCCTATGATCGATAAAAAGATGGCGCTTCTTGATTTTTCAATGCCCGCGGATCGTTTTGAACGCTTTGTAAGAGGGCTTGATCCATGGCCTGTCGCTTCCGTTGGCTTCAGGGGAGAACCGGTCAAGATCCGCAAAGCGGCGCCCGGACCGACCGTAAAAGCTAAGGCGGGCACGGTGTGCGATGTCACAAAGGACGGGATCACCGTTGCCTGTTCCGACGGAGGGTCCGTATGTATCAAACAGATCCAAAAACCCGGAAAAAAGGCGATTGACGCATATGCGTTCGCGCAAGGCGAGCATATTAAGATCGGAGATGTTTTTTAGGAGGAGCCCTGATGCAGTATTATGATCTGTATTATATGATACTTGTCGTACCCGCTATCCTTCTCTCGCTTGTGATACAGGTACATCTGAAAAGAACGTATGCAAAGTTCGAAAAGATACCGAACGCAAAGGGTTACACCGGCGCGCAGATGGCGCGGGATATCCTTCAGCACGCAAAAAGCCCTGTTGTTGTGGAAAGCATTCCGGGCACACTTTCCGATCATTTCGATCCCACGGCGCAGCGGGTCAGACTTTCTTCCGACGTTTATAACGGAACCTCTGTTGCGGCGATCGGTGTCGCGGCGCATGAATGCGGGCACGCATTGCAGTTTCAGGCGCATTACGCCCCGATGCTTGTCAGAAACGCCGTTGTAAAGATCACCAACATCAGTTCGGCGCTGATCTATCCGCTTATCCTTCTTTCCGTGATCTTACAGATCAGCGGACTTTTGAGAATCGCCGTTGTCTGTTTTTTCATTGTCTTTCTGTTCCAACTCATCACGCTTCCCGTGGAATTTGACGCCAGCAGAAGGGCGTTGAATATCATTGAAAACAGCGGTTTTTCCGAGCGGGATGTCAGCGGTGCCAAAAGTGTTCTCGGCGCTGCCGCGATGACCTATGTCGCGGCGATGCTTGTCGCGTTGATGAACTTCCTTTCTTTCCTGCTGCGCGTGCGCAGGCGCGCCAAGTGATGTCCGCACGTCAGGTCGCACTGGATCTTTTGATCCGCGTGGACCGGGAAAAAAGTTATCCGAATATTTTACTGGCGGAGCGGCTTTCCGTCTTGCCGGAAGCGCGGGACCGTTCGTTTTGCACAGAACTTGTCTGCGGCGTGACGGAACGAAAGATCACTCTGGATTACCATATCGCGAACTGCCTTTCCATGCCTTTTAGGAAACTTCATATCGTCACACGAAACATACTTCGACTCGGAACGTATCAGATCCTCTTTATGAACGTTCCCGCGTCCGCCGCCTGCAACACATCGGTGGATCTCGCGAAGAAAAACGGTCAGGCAAGGTCCGCGGGACTTGTCAACGCAATTCTCAGAAAACTTGCCGTAACCCGGGAAACGCTGACTGTATTTGACGAAGATCCTGTCAGGTATCTTTCCATTCTGTATTCTGTCGATCCGTCGATCATATCGCTTCTCATAAAACAGTACGGTCAGGAATTCACGGAGGCGTATTTTACCGCTTTACAGAACAAACCGAAGGATCGCTCTGTGATCGCCGTTAATGTACTGCTCACGACCGGTGAGGAACTTCGCGGGAGACTTGCCGATGAAGGCGTATCGGCGGAAATGATCCATGACGATCTCATGGAGATCCGTTTTACCGGCAGGATCGAGGATCTCTCCTCTTACCGGGAAGGACTTTTCCACTTTATCGGCAGAGAATCGTATGAAGCGATCGGGATGCTCGATGTGACGCCCGGACAAAATGTGATGGATTGCTGCAGCGCACCGGGCGGAAAGACATTTCTGATGGCGTACAGAATGAAAAACAAGGGCGAGATCCTCGCCGTGGATATACATAAAAACAAGATCCGCCGTATGGAGGAACAAGCGGCGCGTCTGAAAATCCAAAATATACGTTTTCTGACCGCGGATGCTTCTCATTTCATGCCGGAACTTGAAGATCGCTTTGACAGAGTCCTTTGCGACGTGCCTTGCAGCGGGCTCGGTATGATCGCGAAAAAGCCGGATATCCGCTATAAATCGATGGAGGATCTTTCTCTGATCGACGTGCAGCGTGATATCCTCAAAAACGCGCTTCGATACGTAAAACCGGAGGGTGCGGTTCTGTATTCAACCTGTACGGTCAACGATGAAGAAAACGGGCAGGCTGTCCGAAGCGTTTGCGGCGAGTATAAGATCAATGACCGACTGTTTTTACCGCAGACAGACGGTACTGACGGTTTTTATGCGGCACGGATCGAGAAAAAATGATCGATTTAAAATCCAAAAATTTACAAGAACTGTGTGAATTCGTCACAAAGCTCAGCTATCCTAAATACAGAGCGGAGCAGCTTTTCAGGCGGATCCACGCCAGAGGCGCGCGTTCTTTTGACGAAATGACGGATCTGCCCAGGGAAATGATCTCGTATTTAAAAGAAAACGCCCGCATTTCCTTTGTGGAAACGGAACGCAAACTTACTTCGTCGTCGGACGGTACAGTGAAATATCTGTATCGCCTGCATGACGGCCACTTTGTGGAAACTGTTGTTATGAAATATCATCACGGATATTCCGTCTGTCTTTCTACGCAGGTCGGCTGCCGTATGGGGTGCGCGTTCTGTCAATCCACCAAGGGCGGCAAGGTACGGGATCTCGCTCCGTCCGAGATCATCGATCAAATGATGTTCGCGGAGAGAGACCTTGATATAAGGATCGGTAATATCGTCCTGATGGGCATCGGAGAACCGCTGGATAATTTTGAAAACGTGATACGTTTTTTGGAACTTGTCGGTCATCCCAAAGGGCAAAATATCGGATATCGCCACATCTCGCTGTCCACCTGCGGTCTTGTCCCGAAAATATATCAGCTTGCCGAATACGACTTTCCCATTACACTTTCCGTTTCTTTGCACGCGCCGTTTGACGATATGAGAAACAAAATAATGCCTGTCAATCGAAAGTATGACATCAGCGCGCTTATGCGGGCGGTATTCGATTATCAAAAGATCACAAACCGCCGTGTTTCGTTTGAATATACGCTGATCCGCGGTATGAACGATACAAGGGAATGCGCCGCGCAGCTTGTAAAATTGCTGCGGGGAAGGCTTTGCCATGTAAACCTGATCCCGGTCAATAAGATACAAAATGAACGATTTGACGCTTCAGACAGACGCCATATCGCGGCATTTCAGGAGTATCTTACGCAGCGCGGCGTAAACGCGACGGTGCGTCGAACGCTTGGCGCGGATATTTCCGCCTCTTGCGGACAACTCCGAAGCGATCAACTTGAAAAGGAGGGGACCTCTTGATCACCGCAGCTTTGTCGAATATCGGAAAGATACGAAAAGAAAATCAGGATGCTTACGCTGTCAGGCGGGTATCGGACGATATCGTGTTCGCGGTCGTGTGCGACGGAATGGGCGGCGCGAACGGCGGCAGTATCGCGAGCCATATGGCGTGCGATTCACTGATGGAGGTTCTTGAAAAGAATTTCCGTTCCCGCGGCGACATACGCGGGATCATCCGAAAAGCCGTCAACCACGCGAACAGCATCGTTTTCGACGCGTCACTTAACGATCCTACCCTCAGCGGCATGGGAACGACGATGGTCCTTGCGATCGTTAATGGCGACGATCTGTATATCGCCAACGTCGGCGACAGCCGCGCGTATCTTTTGACAAATGACGCTCTTACTCAGATATCTACCGATCATTCAGCGGTACAGGAACTGGTCGATCTGGGCAAGATCACGAAAGAGGAGGCACGTGTGCATCCTCAGAAAAATCTGATCACGCGCGCGATCGGGGTGGATGATTTTGTAAAATTCGATTTTTATTCCTACCCGCTCGAAAAGAGTGATATCGTGCTGCTGTGCAGCGACGGTCTTTCCAATTTCTGCGGGGATGAGACGCTGAAAGATATACTGGGATCCGGCAAGGAGCCGGAAGCCGTCGTGCGGGATCTTGTGGATCACGCAAACGAGGAAGGCGGCAGAGATAACATTACAGCGCTTATCATCAAGCGCTGACGGATATATAAAGTCGGAGGATCTATATGGAAAGGTACATAGGACAAACACTGAAAAACCGATATACGATCAACGAGGTGATCGGCGTCGGCGGTATGGCGGTCGTTTATAAAGCGTATGATGACGTGCTCGCGCGTGATGTCGCCGTCAAAATACTTAAAGACGAATATATGCAGAATGAGGAATTCCGCCGTCGTTTTACAATGGAAAGTAAAGCGATCATTATGCTTATGCACGAAAACATCGTTGATATTTTCGACGTATGCCTGGAAGGCGACGTTATGTTTATCGCGATGGAATTTCTTGACGGCGTGACACTGAAAGAGTATATCGATTCCGTCGGTGCCCTTGAGTGGCATGAGGCAGCGCAGTACATCAAGCAGATCCTCTCGGCCGTACAGCACGCGCATGAAAGAGGGATCGTACACCGCGATCTGAAACCGCAGAATATCATGCTTTTGCCGGACGGGACCGTCAAGGTGATGGATTTCGGCATCGCGCGTGTGTCCGATTACGAAACGCAGTCTTTCAATGAGGAGACGATCGGCTCCGTTCACTATATCAGTCCCGAGCAGGCAAGCGGGGATGCGCTGGACGAGCGTACCGATATCTATTCCATAGGCATCATGCTGTATCAGTTTACGACCGGATCTCTGCCGTTTGACGGTGAGAGCGCCGTTTCTGTCGCATTGATGCAGATCCGGGAACAACCGACCTTGCCGAGAGATCTCAACGGGAACATTCCCATCGGGCTTGAACAGATCATATTGAAAGCCATTATGAAAAATCCCTCAGACCGCTACGCGGAAGCTTCGGATATGCTGACGGATATCGAGCGCATTGAGGGAAACCCCGGATATGTGTTTCATTATGACGAGTATACGGAGCTTCCCGAAGAACCGGCGGAGCAGCCGCGGGAAGAACCGGCGGAGATCGAGGATACGGAAGAAGAAACCGTCCCGCTGACCAGGACGGAAAAGAGGAAACTTTCTACGAAACTGCCCATCATAGGCGGGCTTGCCGGAACATTTTTGCTGTTTGTTTTTCTCGGTGTTTTTATGTTCACTTGGCCGAAAATTTTTGAGGCGAAAAAGTACGAAGTCCCTAATCTCATCGACAAAATGTATGATGATGTCATAAAGGACAAAGAGTACGAACATTTCAATATCGTTAAAAAAGGCGAAAAATCCAGTGAAAAGAAGAAAGGAACGATCCTTTCTCAAACTGTTGAACAGTTTACGATGGTCAAGCACGGTACGACCATTGGAGTGTATGTAAGTTCCGGCGTGCAGACGACGCCTGTGCCGGATGTGGTCGGAAAAACCGAGGAGGAAGCGAAAAACATCTTTGAAAAAGAGGGCATCCCGTTCATTTGCGAGCGCATTTACAGTGATAGCGTAGCGGAAGGGTATGTCATTCGCACCAGCATTGCGGCGGGAGACGAAGTCAATGTCGCGACGGATTCCGTGATCATTTACGTCAGTAAGGGATCGCAATCTGACAGCGTCACCGTGCCTGATCTGGTCGGAAAAACAAAAGAAGCCGCTGAGACCGCGCTTGGCAGCGCAGGGCTTCGACTCAACGGAGATATTCAGGAGGAGTACAGCGACGATATCGAAAAAGGAAAGATCGTCCGGCAATCTCCCGCGGCGGGCCGAGAGGTAGAAAAAGGATCGTCTGTTCGTATTTATATCAGTAAAGGACCGGATCCCGCGAAAGAGGAGCAGACGGAAGCAAGCGTTTCCGTTTCGCTGATATTTGACAAGACCTATACAGACCAGACGATGACGATCTCCATCAAGCAGGGCGCTGTCATCCTGAATTCCGAAAGTGTGACCTACGCGTCCTTGCCGGACGGTCTTTGGACCTGGGTCGGCACCGCGGAGGTCGGGACCGATGTGACTGTGGTCGTGGACGGTCAGGTGCGGGATACGATCGCGCTTGCCGCCGGGATGAATCCCGCAAGTACGATCCGTCTGACGGGAGGGGCGTATGTTGAACCCGCGAAAGAGGCAAGCGTGTCGGTCACAATTCAGTTTGACGATACTTACACCGACCAGACGATGACGATCGAGATCAGCCTGGATGGTTCCGCGATCGAGACAAAAACCGTCAAATACTCGGATTTGACGGGCGGTGTTTTCGGCTGGGGCGGCAATGCGTCTATCGGCTCCGAGATCGTCGTGTCCGTAAACGGATCCCCCGAAAAAACAATGATCGTGGGCGAAAAAGGAAATTCTATCAGCATTTCGATGACGGGGGGCGGCTATGAGCCGCCGGAAGTGCCTGTGGATCCGGCGCCTCCTGAAGAGAATGCCGGTGGGGAACAATAAAATGATCGGGATGATCATATCCCGCATCGCAGGGGTCTATTCGGTCAGAACGGACAACGCGGTCTTTTTCTGCCGCGCGAGAGGGATCTTTCGGAAAAAGGGGATCTCTCCGATCGTCGGAGATCGCGTCGTGTTCACGCCGCTTCCCGGCGAGGAAGGGATCATTGAGGATATACAGGAGAGAAAAAACGAATTCATTCGCCCCTGTATCGCCAATGTGGATGTGCTTTGCTATGTCTTTGCGTCCCGCTTCCCGGATCCGGATCCCTATCTGATCGATAAAATGATCGTGCTGTCCGCTTTGAAAAAAGTCGATATCATTTTGGTTCTCAACAAAACGGACCTTGATGAGGACCGATCTGCCGAAACACTTTTGCAGGCGTATGAAAAACTTGGCTTTCAAGTAATTCGCGTGTGCGCGGCGACAGGGGCGGGGATCTCAACGCTGCGGTCGGCGCTGCAAGGGAAATGCGCTGTTTTGTGCGGCAATACCGGTGTCGGGAAATCCAGCATCGTCAACGCGCTTGACATCGGTGTTGACGTGAAAGTCAGCGAGATCTCTCAAAAACTCGGACGGGGCAGACATACGACGCGTGAGGTTACGTTGTTCCCGTACGGAGATAATTCCTGCCTCGCGGATACGCCGGGCTTTGGGAACGTGGATCTTATGCTCGAAAAAACACTTTCGACCGATATCCTCGCGTCTTTGTTCAGAGAGTTTCGCCCGTGGTTGTCGTCCTGTCGTTTTGCCGATTGTACTCACACCGGCGAAACGGGATGTATGGTGCTTGAAAAGATGACCGCCGGGCATATCCCCTCGTCAAGATACCAAAGTTACGCGCGTCTTTACCGCGAGCTTTCCGAAAGGGACAATAATAAATACAACTGAAAAGAACGGTGCGTTTTCAGAGCGCGCAAATCAGAGAGATAATTCTCTGTTTGCGCGCTCTTTTCGCACCATTTATTTTTGTGGTTCATATAGTGAATGTGATCGACCGTGCGGGGATGGTGATAGGCTTTATGAAGGGGAACAACTGTTCATTGGCACTGTTGTTTGTGACAGCTGTTATTTCGTTTGCCGCCGGCATACTTTCGGCGGTGTTTTTGCCGAACATCGTGATCATCGTTCTCCTTACGGTGTTCGTGGTTGTATTGTGTATTTTATTTTTTAAGTGAGGTGTATCCGCATGAAAGTCGTTGTATATCGTCCGAACGTGTTTGTGGCAGGGATACTGCGAAAGATTTTCGGGATCAAAGCATAGAGAAGTCATAACTTTTTACTGCCCTTCATAAAGTATACGGAAAGGGGAGAGGAATATGGAAAACACGAATTCTTACACAGATATCGGTATTGTCGAAAATATTTACGAGAATTTCGCGGAGGACAGGATCGAGCAGGAGATCGCCATACCGGATTATCAGCCGTCCGCGAGAAAGATCGTGGAGTGCAGGGCGGAGGCCGCCGTGTTAAATAAGTCAACGACAAATGACAGCGTAACGCTTGACGGCGTATGTTCGTGGGATGTCATCTATTTGTCTGATGAGGACGAGGCATTGCACGCTATCACCTGCGAAAGACCGTTCAGTATTTCTTTTGCTGTCGGACAGATGCGCGGCAACGTTAAATATAAGGTCCGCACGCAGAATACGATCTGTAAACTGCACAGTTCTCAAAAAGCGACCTGTAAAACAACGGTATGCGTCGCGATCAAGATCGAGGATCGAAAGAACGTGCAGACGCTCGCGGGCGTTGGAGACGAAGATGTAGAACTGCGCGCTGATCGCAAAAACGTTTTGGAACCGCTTGACCGCTGTGAGAAGGAATTCAAGATCGTAAGCGAGATGCCGATGCGGCAAAATACTGACGTTACGGTTTGCCGCTGTACGGCGGAGATCGTTGTGGGAGATACAAAATGTGATGAGGATAAGATCCGGATCACCGGTGTATGCAGATCCAAGGTGATATTGCTCGATCAAAGAAAATGCAGGGCGTCTGCGTTGGAAGGCGAAACGCCCTTTACACAACTTATTGACGCGCCGGGTGTCTCAGCCGCCTGTTTCGCGAACGTCAGTTGCGTTCCTGTTGAAAAAGATGCGACCATCATGGATGAAAACGGGGAAAAATCCGTTTTATTCACGGTGACGGTGCAGGCAAACGCGGCTGTGTATTGTCCGAGAGAAGTAGATCTTTATGTTGACGCGTTCCATCCGAAATATATTCTGGATACTCAAAGGACGGCGCCGGAGATCTGTTGTGATCTCTTTTCAGTCGAGCTTTCAGATCGAATAAATGAAAAGATCCATCTCAATACGCGCGGCATCGACGTATTGTATACGGAGTCCGCCGCTCGGATCGAAAAGATCGCGGCGCACGAAAATACTCTCGTACTGGAAGGCAACGCCGTCGTCGGTTTTACATACGCGGCGGACGGCGACGTGACGCACAGCGAGTACACTCTGCCGTTCCAGACGACGAAAACTCTTGACAGAAAGTTCTGCCAACTCCGCTGTGAGGCGGAGGTTTACACGCCGGATCCCGGATTTATCATTCTGAGCGATACGGAGATCGAAGTGGATCTGAATTGCAGGATCTGTCTGAATGTTTTCGATATGCAAAGCGCCGATGTCATATCCGATATCAAACTGCTTGACGATCCGCAGGAGCAGACGCTTCGTACGCCTCTTGTTCTTTATTACGGCACAAAAGGGGAAACGGTTTGGGAGATCGCGAAAAAATATCTTGTGCCTGTAAATGTGGTAATGTCGGCCAATGATCTTGCGGGGGATGTTCTCGAAGAGGATAAGATGCTGTTTATCGGCAGACATTGATTTTAAAAAATTTCGGTATTTCGGTACCGAAATTTTTTTTGTGGTTTATATGGACAAACCATCGGTTTTGTATTATAATACCAATATGTATTTATAAGGAGAAGTATACACTGATGTCGGGATCCCCCTTTGATCAAACAGAATATATAGAGAGACTTAATGAGCATTACGCGCGGCGTGACACCGCCCCGCTGGCGTTTGTCGCGACTTACGGATGTCAGCAAAACGTAAGCGACAGCGAAAAGATCAAAGGTTTTCTGGAAAAGATCGGCTTTTCATTTACCAATGAAACGGCCGAGGCGGATCTGATCCTGATCAACACCTGCGCCGTTCGGGAACACGCGGAACTGAAAATTTACGGCAATGTCGGAGCGCTCAAACCCGTTAAAGCAAGAAAGAAAGATCTTGTCATCGCGCTTTGCGGCTGCATGATGCAGCAGGAAAGCGTGCAAAATTACGTAAAGAAAAAATTCCCCCATGTGGATATGGTGTTCGGCCCGAGTTTGCTTGCTGAATTCCCGAAAATGCTTTATAAGGTCATTTTTGAGCGGGAAAAAATCTTTTCAAGACATGAGATCAGCGAGATCGTTGAGGATCTTCCGGTACGGCGTGACGATCAGGGCAAGGCGTGGGTCACGGTGATGTACGGATGCAATAATTTTTGTACGTACTGTATCGTACCATACGTGCGGGGACGGGAAAGAAGCAGAAAAAGCGAGGATATCATAAGGGAAGTCCGCTCTCTGGTCGAAAACGGTTACAAGGATATTACCCTGCTTGGGCAGAATGTCAATTCTTACGGAAAGGACCTGAAGGAAGGCGTTGATTTCTCGGATCTTCTGTATCGGCTGAATGAGATCCCTGGCGAGTTTTGGCTTCGCTTTACGACAAGCCATCCGAAAGACTGCACCCGTAAACTGATCGACGCGATGCGGGATTGCGGCAAGGTTTGCAAACATCTTCATCTGCCGTTTCAATCCGGCAGCAGCGAGATCCTTCGGCGGATGAACCGACACTATACGCGGGAAGACTATCTTTCTCTGGTCGCTTACGCGAAAGAACAGATCCCGGATCTCGCGTTGACGAGCGACGTGATCGTCGGTTTCCCCGGAGAGACGGAGAAGCAGTTCGAGGAAACGATCAGTCTGATTCGCGAAGTGGAATTTGACAATCTGTTTACGTTTATTTACTCAAAGAGAAACGGTACGAAGGCGGCGGAATATCCGGATCAGATCCCGCGCGAGATCCAGCAAAAAAGATTTGAAAGATTGCTGGAGGCGCAGACGCCGATCTGTAAAAAGAAAAATGCCGTTTACGACGGAAAAACGGTCAAAGTATTCGCGGAGCAAATCAGCAAGACAGACGCCTCAAAGGTAAGCGGGCATACGGAGACCGGCAAAAAAGTGGATTTTACCGCGGATGAAAGCGTGATCGGAAACATCGTTGATGTGGAGATCACAAAGGCTAAAACGTGGTTTTTGGAAGGGAAGATAAAACAATGACGACATTGAAGGACATTTATAAACTCGCGGAGGCGCTTGGCGATTGTATGAAGGACAGCGATCTTTTTGACGAGTACCAAAGCGCAAAAAAGGCGTTTGACGAGGACAAGGAGGTCGGCGATCTTGTCGGACAGTTCAATCTTGTCCGTATGAACATCGCGGAAGAATCCGATAAAAACGAACCGGACAGATCCAGGATCGACGCTTATACGAAAGAATCTCAGCGTCTTTACGATGAAATTATGAAAAATCCGACGATGGCGGCGCTGGACAGGGCAAACCTGGCGCTGGAAAATATGATCAAAAACGTCAATCAGATATTACAGGCGTCTATTTCTGATCCTCCGTCGGGATGCACCCACGATTGCTCGACCTGCGGCGGATGTCACACAAAATAACGGAAACGGGAAAAAGAATGGAAAAGATATCACCACTGATGCAGCAGTTTTTTGATATCAAGGAGCGGTACGGCGACCACATCCTTTTTTTCCGCGTGGGCGATTTTTACGAAATGTTTTACGATGACGCTCTCACGGCGTCAAAAGTCCTTGATCTCACACTGACGGGAAAAAGTTGCGGACAGGAAGAGCGCGCGCCGATGTGCGGCGTGCCGTTTCACAGTTGTGATACGTATATCGCGAAACTTGTATCAAAAGGTTATAAAGTCGCTATCTGCGAGCAGATGGAGGATCCGGCGACGACCAAAGGACTTGTCAAAAGAGATGTCGTGCGCGTGATCACGCCGGGGACGGTTTCCGACAAGGCGATGCTCAAGGAGGACCGCAATAATTTCCTTGCGTGCGTTGCGACGTCCGATGAGGGTACGAGCGTCGCGTTCGCGGATATTTCGACCGGAGAGATCCACCTGACCTCCTTCACGACAGATGTTGAAAACTGCATTCTAAATGAGTTCAGCAAGTTTATGCCGGCGGAGATCCTTGTGATGCCCGCTGTGCTTGATAAATACCCCGCGATCCGTGAATTCGTAAAGGAAAAACTCGGCTCGCTCGTCACGCTGATGGACGATCTGCTGACGGATGGTATGGATGAGATCATAGCGGGTCACTTTAAAGTGGACAAGCCGGAACAGCTTGGGATCGAAAATGTTTTTCATCAAAAATACTGCTTGTACTATCTCTTGATCTATATTCACAATACGCAGAAATGCGATCTGAAGTACTTGACGCGCCTGGAGGTATATTCTCCAAAAAAATATATGGCGCTGGACATCACAGCAAGACGTAATTTGGAACTTGTGGAGACGATGCATTCCCGCGAAAAGAACGGATCGTTGCTTTATGTACTTGACAAAACAAAGTCGGCGATGGGCGCGAGGACGCTTAGAAGTTGTGTGGAACGACCGCTTTTATCGCCGGTCGATATCGAACGGCGGCTGAGCGCTGTCGAGGAGCTCAACCGTGATGAGATCACGCGTGTGCGCGTCCAAAAGGATCTTTCCGATGTTTACGATCTGGAACGTCTTCTGACAAAAGTAATGTACCGCAGCGCCAATCCGAAGGATCTTTTGGCTTTGAAACAGACGTTTGCGCTGATTCCGGATATCAAGGCGGCGGTGTCCGGCTTTTCCTCCGCTCTTCTCAAAAAACTGTACGCCGGCATCGATGAGATGGGCGACCTCCACGATCTGATCTCCCGTGCCGTGGATGATGAGGCAAGCACCGTGATGCGGGATGGCGGATACATCAAGGCGGGCTACAACGCGGATGTTGACGAATACAGAAAACTGATCCACGATTCCGCCGCTGTGATCCACGAAGTGGAGAACCGCGAGCGGGAGAGGACGGGGATCAAGACCCTTAAAGTAGGATATAATCGCGTATTCGGTTATTATATCGAGATCACGAGACAGTATTTTGATATGATCCCCGAGGATTATATCCGGAAACAGACGCTTACGGACAAAGAACGCTTCATCACACAGGAACTAAAAGAACTCGAATACAAGATCATTTCCGCGAAGGACAAGGTTCTTGTTTTGGAACAGCATTTGTTTTCCGAAGTGCTTGAAACGCTCGCTGATTCCTACCGCCGCATTCAGACGACGGCGGCATCTCTTGCGGCGCTTGATGTTTTGTGTTCGTTTTCACAGGTCTCGCTGGAGCAGAATTATGTTAAGCCCGAGATCACGGAGGACGACGTACTTGAAATCGTGGACGGCAGACATCCTGTTGTGGAGACGCGGCTGAAAGACAGCCTGTTCGTGCCGAACGATCTTTATCTTAACCAGAACGATCAGCGTATTATGATCATCACGGGACCCAATATGGGCGGAAAATCGACTTATATGCGTCAAACGGCGCTGATCGTCATAATGGCGCAGATCGGATGTTTCGTCCCGGCACGCCGCGCGAGGATCGGACTGGTGGACAAGATCTTTACCCGTGTGGGAGCGGCGGACGATCTTTCCCTCGGACAATCCACTTTTATGCTCGAGATGTCGGAAGTCGCATATATTCTAAAAAACGCAACGCCGAGAAGTCTTTTGATCTTTGATGAGATCGGCAGGGGAACATCGACCTTTGACGGCATGAGTATCGCGCGCGCTGTTGTGGAGTATATCGCTAAAACACGCGCGGTACGCGCTAAAACTCTGTTTGCCACACATTATCACGAGCTTTGTACCCTTGAAGGGGAACTTGACGGTGTTCTCAATTGCAGTGTTACGGTCAAAAAAAGAGGAGAACAGGTCGTGTTCCTTCGAAAGATCGTACAGGGCGGCGCGGATGAGAGTTTCGGGATCGAGGTAGCGGCGCTCGCGGGCATTCCGAAAGAAGTGGTTTTCCGAGCCAGAAAGATCCTTCAGACGATCACGCCGGAAGGGATCCTGCCGCCGAAAAGTCCGACGGAGCAAACACAGCAGATCAGTTTTGAGGACGTCTCCGGGCGTGAGATCACGGAGGAACTCAAAAAACTTGACGTCAGCACGCTGACGCCCATCGAGGCGATCTCGAAACTGTACGAACTTTCCAACAAAGCAAAAAATAACGGGTGAGGAGAACAGGATGGACAGAATACATATTATGCCGCCTTCTCTTGCCGATAAGATCGCGGCTGGAGAAGTGGTCGAGCGTCCGGCGTCCGTTGTAAAGGAACTTGTTGAAAACGCGCTGGACGCGCACGCCACATCTATTTCCGTGGAAATACGTCAGGGCGGAAAAACGTTTATACGGGTGACGGACAACGGCTATGGTATGACGCGTACGGACGCGCGCAACGCTTTTTTGCCGCACGCCACCAGCAAGATCTCCGAATATGAGGATCTCGATTCGTTAAAAACGTACGGTTTTCGCGGCGAGGCGCTTGCCGCGATCAGCGCTGTGTCGCGCATAGAACTCGTCACCCATACCGACGCCGCGCGTAACGGCGTGTTTCTCAGCCTGGAAGCGGGTAAGATCATCGAGGAGGATGAGGTGGGCGCGGCGCCGGGTACTACCATTATCGTTCGGGATCTGTTTTTCAACACGCCCGCCCGAATGTCTTTTTTAAAAAAAGACAAAACTGAAGCAGCCGCGATCGCGACTTTTCTGCAAAATATGGCGATAGGACGGTATGACATATCATTCTCGCTTGTTTCCGACGGGAGAACGGTTTTCCGTACCAACAAGAGCAATGATATGAAAAACGCCATTCATTCCATATACGGCGCCGAAATGGTGAGCCGCCTTATGCCCGTAAAATACAGTTATAAAAATATTTTGCTCAACGGATATATCGACACACCGGCGCACGCGCGGCTGGGACGCAATATGCAGCTCACTTTTCTCAACGGCAGGCTGATCCGTTCCAAGGTTTGTTATGTTGGTCTTGATGACGGATTTGCGCCGGAATGCGAAAACACGAAGCATCCCGCTTGTTTCATCAACTATACGGTGGATCCGAGCGAGGTGGATGTGAATGTTCATCCCGCGAAAACGGAGGTCCGTTTTCTGAATGAAGGCGATATCATCCTGGGTACGAGGTTCGCGATACAGGATTCCTTCCAAAGAATGAAACCTTTGTATTATGAGGACGGAAAGACGGTTTCCGAGATCCTGACCATTCCGGGCGTTAAGATCGATCCTGCCGTGAATGGCAAGTTGGATCTGTTCGAGTTTGTCGGAAAAGTGAAAAAAGGCGAGATATCTATGGACCCGATCCATCGTCATGAGATCGAGATCGGACCGAACGGATTTGACGCTGAAACGATGGAAAAACTCGAATATCACTCGCTTCTTAGAAAAAACCGTCTCGGACCCGCGCTGGCCTCCGGTAAACCGGAGGAAGATTCCGTCATCCCGGAGGAGGATACAAAACTCGTTGAGAAGGAAACGGCTGACGCGGATATTCCGGAAACGCTGTTTGATGATCGGGAGACGGATGAAAACGCCTTGCCGCCCGGCTTTAAAATAATCGGCGAGATCTTTCAGCTTTATTGTATCGTGGAGCATCACGACGAGATCGTGATCATAGATAAACACGCGGCGCATGAAAAGATGCTGTATAATAAACTTGTCCGGACCATGGAAATCTCCTCTCATGTGCCCGCTCAGATCCTTTTGACGCCCGTTGTCATCTCTCTTTCCGCGGAGGAAATGGACATAACGCTTCGTCATATCGGGGATTTTGTCAAGGTGGGGATGGATCTTGATGAATGCGGTCCCAATCAGATCGCTGTCAAAACGATCCCTATGCACCTCCCGAATGAGCAGGTGACGGATATCTTTTTTGATTTGCTGAAAACGATTTCCGAGAAAAAAACGGGAAAATTCACGGATTATCAGGAAAAGTTTTTCAGAACCATCGCGTGCCGCTCCGCCATCAAGGCGGGCAAGGAGACAAGGCCTGAGGAAATGGGACCGCTTGTCGCCCGGATCCTTTCGGATGAGAATATGAAGTTTTGTCCGCACGGCAGACCGATCTATATGATCCGCTCAAAAAAAGAGCTGGATAAGTTGTTCAAGAGGATCAAGTGATGGCGTCGATCGTTTCTGTTGTCGGTCCGACGGCATCCGGGAAGACTGCTCTCGGGATCGCGCTGGCAAAACAGCTTGGCGCTCATGTCATTTCCATGGACTCCATGCAGATCTACCAAAAAATGGATATCGGTACCGCGAAAGTGAAGCCGGAGGAAATGATGGGCGTTCCCCATCATATGATCGATATTGCGTCACCTGCGGAAAAGTACAGCGTTCGGCAATTCGTTGAAAAGGCGCGCGGGATCGTGGACGAACTTTTGAAACAAAATATCAGCGTCGTTCTCGTCGGAGGCACGGGGCTATATCTTGATCATCTGATACGGGATACAAGATTTGCGGAAGTTGATACGGATGAGCATCTGCGTGTCGCATTGTCTCAAAAAAGCGCGCGGGATCTTTATGACGAACTTGCGGAAGTCGATCCGTCGTCCGCGGCGAGATTGCACCCGAATGACAAAAAGCGTGTGACCCGCGCGTTGGAGATCTATCTGACAAGCGGCAAAACGGCAACGTACTGGAATGAAAAAAGTCACTGTGACAGCAGACCGCTGGACGTCGTTATGATCGGACTTTCATACAGCGACCGTGAAACACTGTATGAAAGGATCGACAAAAGAGTGGATAAGATGATCTCACTCGGACTTGAACAGGAGGTCCGCTCACTGCTTTCAATGGATGGGTTTCTGCACTCGACCGCCGCAAAGGCGATCGGGTATAAAGAAATGATCCTGTATTTGCAGGGTGAGATCACGCTGGAGAGCGCGGTACTGATGATCAAACAAAACACGCGCCGTTACGCCAAGCGTCAACTCACATGGTTCCGCCATGAGACGGATATTCATTGGCTGGAAGCGGATCGGCCTTTTGACCGCATCCTGGCTGACGCTCTCGCCGTCATTAAAGAATAAAGGAGACGTTATGAAAAACATTTCTGCCTTTGCTAAGACACTTTCCGCGATCTTTATTTTGTTGATCGTGGCAATGGTGGGATATCAGGTCTACAATTTTTTTGTATTGACCATTCATACGGAGTATGCGGTCGAAGCCTCTATGGAAGACAGTTTCGAAGTGAGCGGGATCGCGTGCCGGACGGAAAAGATCGTTCAAAAGAGTTCCGACGGTTATTACGATATCATACGTGAAAACGGTGAAAAGATCTCGCGCGGCGGAACGATCGCAAACGTTTATTCCGACGTCGATCAGGTCAAGGCGCAGGAAAGGATCCGTCAGATCATGGCATTGATCGAGGAATATTCCGCCGCGGTGGTCTCGATCCCTTCTTACAGCGGGGATAATACAAATTACGACTTTCAGATCAATACCTGTCTCAGATCTTATGAGGATGCGCTCCATTCCGATCAGCCGCAAGCGGCGGCGACCGCGCTTGAAGCGTTTGAAAAGAGCGTATATGTCAAACAGATCGTTTGCGGACAGGCTACTGACTATCAGCAGAGGATAGAGGAACTGCGGCAGCAGGAAGCGTCGCTCAGGTCCGGGATCGCCGCAACGTCCGGCAAGGTCGTAACGGACGCGTCAGGTTATTTTTCAAGAAACATCGACGGATTTGAGGAACAGCTTGTCGTTGGATCGCTTATGGAGTATGACGTAAAAGCCTTTAACGAGATATATCAAAAGCTCGAAAACGGAGAAACGCCGGCTCATAAGGAAGGCATAGCCAAGATCATTACCGATTATAAGTGGCAGTATTTCTTCGTTGCGCCGAAAAACAAAACGGAAAAATACAAGGTCGGAAAAAATATTTCGCTCAGATTTTCGGATTCTTCTTCCGATGTCATCGATGCCAGCATCATCGTTATGCGTGAGGAGGGCGACAATGTTCTCATTGGTGTTGAATGCGCCAGTCTTGATCCTGATCTTTTGGTTTCGAGGATCCTTGACGCTTCCGTGATCGTTAAGGCATACTCCGGTATTCGCGTCGACAGGAACAGCATCCGTATGGTCGATGATCAAACCGGTGTTTTTGTAAAATCCGGTTCGATCATAAAGTTTAAAAAAGTCAACGTTCTTTATATGGGGAGTTCCTACGCTTTGATCGAAAAGACAGAGGGCGGCGTTGAGAACTATGACGAAGTGCTCACGGATGGTAAAAACCTGTATGACGGCAAGATCATATCGTAAGGGGGATATGAGTACATATATGTATGAAGGCGTTTTAGAGAACATTCAAAAGATAAACGATGATATAAAAGGCAAAAACGTCACGCTGCTTGCGGTCACAAAGACCGTACCGGCAGAGATCATCAACCGCGCCATCCTGGAAGGCGGCATACGGTATATCGGCGAAAACCGTGTTCAGGAACTGCTTTCGAAATATGACGCTCTTGCAAAGAAAGATGAACTTCACGTCCATCTGATCGGTTCTCTGCAGACGAACAAGGTAAAATATATCATCGATAAAGTGGAATTGATCCAATCAGTCGACAGCGTCCGTTTGGTCGATGAAATCGAAAAACAGGCGGCAAAGATCGGGAAAACGCAGGATATCCTGATCGAGGTCAATATCGGCGGTGAGCAGAGCAAAGGGGGCATCCCGCCTGAAACATTACCTGATTTGATCCGACATGTTTCGATATGCGCTCATGTGCGGTGGCGTGGACTGATGTGTATTCCGCCGTTTTCGGCAAGTGAGGAGCAACTCTCGCAATATTTTTGTTCAATGCGAAAATTATTGGTTGACAATGTAAACAAAAAGTTAGATAATATAGATAGTTATATTCTGTCAATGGGGATGTCCCATGACTATAAGATCGCGATCGAGGCGGGGAGCAATATGATTCGTGTCGGGAGCGCGATCTTTGGAAATCGTAAATGACGGAGGAATTCAAATGGACTGGTGGACAAAACTGAAACGGATCATGGGCGTTCCGGAAGATGATTTTATCGCAGATGAGCAGGAAACGGATGAAATCGAAACGGAGAATAAACGCAGCAGTTTCTTTGCCGGACGGAAAAGAAAAGAAGTTGAGGCGGATGAGCCGATCCGCCGCGCCGAGGAACGTGTGAGTGTGCGGCGTGAGCCGCGTAAGGAAACACGTACCGTGAGCCGCGGCAGAGATGAAAAATATATGAACATCCATGCGACGACGCAACTTCAGGTCGTTCTTGTCAAACCGGAGGAGTATCAGGAGGCGACACAGATCGCCGATCATCTGATCAACAAAAACACTGTCCTTTTGAATTTGGAAGGCGTCGATCGTGAGACGGTGCGCAGGATGATTGACTTTTTAGGCGGCGTCGCGTACGCGCAGGGCGGTATGCTCAAACGTGTCGCCAACGGCACCTTTATCATTACACCGTATGATGTCGATATCGTGGGAGATGTGCTGGATGAACTCAAGATCGATCACATTTCTTTTTGATCGGATATGATGTTTCTTTTTGTTTTACGGCTGATCATTCGCGCGTTTGACTTTATTTTGCTGGCTTACTGCGTTTTTTCATGGTTTATCCGGGATCCATCCAATTCCGTTTACCGTGTGCTCGCTTCAATTTGCGACCCGATTTTGGATCCTTTTCGGAAACTTCTCTCCCGGATCCCGTTTTTGCAGAACAGCCCGATCGATTTTTCGCCTGTCGCGTTGATGCTCGTTTTGTCGCTTCTTTTAAGGTTCCTTTGATATGTCTGAGATAGAGGATAAGATCGCGACAGCGTTCACCGCTGATAAAACACAATATACCGCGTTTATGAGTATGAGTGAGATCAGCGACGCGATGCAGTCTGTCGCGTACAGCGGGATATGTTATCGTGTTTGGGGCGGATATGAAAATGCCGAACGTAAAATGATCGGTCTTTCTCCGCAAAGCGAGCCAAATGATTTTCCGATCGTCATAATGACAGGGGAGACGGATCGTTTCGGCGAGGTCACGCATCGTGATGTGCTGGGTGCCGTCATGTCGTCCGGGATCGAGCGTAAATGTGTCGGAGACATTTTGGTGGATCCTGAGAAAAACCTCGTATATCTTTTCACTATCGCGCATATGGCGGATTATATCGCAGACCAGGTCACTTCTATCGGACGTTGTTCCGTTCGCTGGAAAATCGCAACGGATATCTCCTCTTTGCCGGAAGCCGGCAGGGAAAAGAGAAAGCTCTCGGTATCATCTTTGCGTATTGACTGTGTCATTGCCGGCGTATACGGATTGTCCCGCAACACGGCGCAGGATTTGATCCTTCGTCATCTTGTATTCGCGGACCACCGTGAGATCGTAAAGCCGACGGCGTTGTTGCGTCCCGGATCGTCTGTTACGGTCAGAGGATATGGTAAATTCGTTTTTTCGGGTGTTGACGGAATGTCAAGAAAAGGAAAAACGTATATTATAGCAGAAGTTTTTAAATAAAGAGATGGAGGACAGTATGATCAAACCGGAGGATATTAAAAACGTAACATTTGAACAGAGTGTTTTCAGCGGTTACAAAAAAGAGGAAGTTGATTCTTTTCTTGACAAAATCCAGCAGGAGGTCGCGCGCCTTTATAAAGAGAACGCCGAACTTGTGGAAAAACTCAAGACCTGCGTGACAAAAATCGAAGAGTATCGACAGGATGAGCAGTTTTTGAAGTCCGCCATCGTCAACGCGCAAAAACTCAATGAGACAACGATCCGCGATCTTGAGATCAAACGTAAAAAAGTTGAGTCGGACGCGGAAAAGAGAGCGGCTTCTATCCTTGAAGAGGCACAGGAAAAAGCCGAAGCTCT
Source organism: Clostridiales bacterium Firm_08 (assembly GCA_001604045.1). GTDB lineage: Bacteria > Bacillota > Clostridia > Oscillospirales > QAKW01 > Firm-08. The sequence goes on from LVAN01000021.1 coordinate 53,831, forward strand.
GACCAAAGAGACAGAAGAGAAAGTCGCGCAGTTCAGAGAGAAAACGACGGCGGAATTCAGCGAAAAAAGAAAAAATGAGGAGTATGCTTTTCTTAAGCAAAAAGAAGAGTACGCGGCCCTTATCGCCGAGGAACAGGCGACACTTGATGGGTTAAAATCGGAAGTTTCCGACTTCCGCAACAGTATCCTCGGTATGTATAAGCAGCAGGTCACTTTGATTTGCGCGCTGCCGGAGAAACAACCGATGGATGAGCCTGCACAGGAAGATGTGCCTGAGGAAGAACCGGTGAAAACAAAGGAGATCCCGCAGGAGGAACCTGTACTTGCTGAGGAGCCGGTCGAAGAGCCCGCATCCGAAATCGTAGAAATTGAACCCGAAGCCGAAGAACAACCGGAAGAGATCGAACCGGAGACACAGGAAGAGCCTGAAATCGTTTTGGAGGATCCTGTCCCGGTCGCTCTGCCCGTCGTGGATGACGAGCCTGTTTTGACCTTTGAGGAAACGACAAGCGACGATGAACTCGCGGAGGTCGCGGAGGAATTTTATGCGGAGGAACCGAAGGTCGCCCGCTCACCCGTAGAGCCTGCCGCGTCCCCTTTACATCTCCCGAGCGACGTTGAACGCGACATAGAGGAACCGGTATATTACGAAGAGGAAAACGATAACAAAAAAAGATACAGAAATTTGAAATTCGGTATTGATTTTGACGTAAACAGCGATAAGTAGAAAGATGAAAAATCTGAAAAAATATTATTGGATCCTCATTTCTTTATTCGTGGTCCTGTCGGATCAGATCACGAAATATCTCGTGACCCTCTTTATGGATCTTAATGAGGAGATCCCTGTGATCAAAGGCTTTTTCAGTCTGCTTTATGTGACAAACAATGGCGTCGCGTTCGGAATGCTCTCCGGATTTGGCACGATTTCAAAGATCCTGATCGCTTTTTTGACGGTTTTGATCGTTGTTTTCGCGGTGATCATTTTATTGCGCGGTAAATTGCAGCACTCATTAGGCACGATCAGCGCCGCCATGGTGATCGGCGGGGGCGTGGGAAATCTCATCGACAGAGTCTTCCGCAGATTTGTCGTTGACTTTTTCGCTTTTACATTCGGGTCCTGGAAGTTTGCCGTTTTTAACATTGCCGATATGTTTGTCACAGTCGGTACGGTGCTGTTTCTGGTGTATTTTATCTTTTTGCATAAAGAAAAAAAGGAAGAGGAACCTTTAGAGGATGGAACCACTCAAGTTCAGGATCAATGAAACACAATGTGGTATGCGTCTTGATAAGATCTTGTCTGAAACGCTTGCGGATCAGACAAGATCCTTTTTGATACGCCTTTTTGACGGAGACGCCGTTACGGTCAATGGAAAAGCCGTAAAAAAAAGTTATAAGGCGGCGTTGGACGATGAGGTCGTCGTTATACTTCCGGAGCCTGTCCCGTCGGATATCACGCCGGAAAATATTCCCCTTGAGATCGTTTATGAGGATGACGATCTTCTGGTTGTGAACAAGCCAAAAGGGATGGTCGTTCACCCGGCGCCGGGACATTATAACGGAACGCTTGTCAATGCGCTGCTTTATCATTGCGGCGACCGGCTTTCTACCATCAACGGCATCATTCGCCCCGGTATCCTGCATCGGATCGACAAGGATACGAGCGGGCTGTTGCTGGTTGCGAAAAATGATATGTCACATCATTTTTTGGCTCATCAAATCATGGAACATACGCTGGATCGTTATTATATCGCGGTCGTTCTGGGACGAACGGATCCGATGGGATCAATCGACGCGCCGATCGGAAGAAATCCGCGCGATCGGCAGAAAATGACGATCTGCTCGAACGGGAAAGAAGCGGTCACGCACTATGAGTCGATGGAGACCTTCAACGGCTACTCTTTGATCCGCTGTAAACTGGAAACAGGCAGAACGCATCAGATCCGCGTCCATATGGCGTCGATCGGGCATCCTGTGTTGAATGATCCGCTTTACAACAAACAAAAATGCAGGGTAAAGTGTGATTTTGAAGGGCAGTGCCTTCATGCGCAGACCATCGGGTTTGAGCATCCATCTACCGGTGAAAGAATGCTTTTTACGGCGGAAACACCGGATTATTTTACAGGGATATTGACAAAACTTCGCGGATCATGATATAATTTTTGCGAAAAACGGGGAGCTGAGATCACTCGGCTGAGAGAGGCGTATCGCGCCGATACCCGAACACCTGATGCGGATAATGCCGCCGTAGGAATGATATGTTTTCTTTCTTATCCTGCGCGGTTTTCGCGCGGGATCTTTTTGAAAGGAAAGAAAAAATATGAACAGAAAAACTGTGATCAAACTGACGGAAAGCGCCGTGATGATCGCGATCGCCACTGTGCTTGGTCTGATCAGGATCGTTGAATTGCCGTACGGCGGATCAGTGACGATCGCTTCGATGCTGCCGATCGTGATCATTGCCTACAGAAACGGTATGGGATACGGCCTGATATCCGGCCTGGTTTATGGCGCGATCCAACAGCTTTTGGGACTTCATACTTTGAGTTGGGTCTCGACCTGGCAATCTGTCCTCGCCGTTATTTTGCTGGATTATATCATCGCGTTTGCCGTGATCGGATTTAGCGGAATTTTCCGCAGTAAAAAAATTGATCAGGCGGCGGCGCTGACGCTTGGCGCGCTGTTTGTTTGCGTTTTGCGGTATATGTGCCACGTGATCTCCGGCGCGACGGTTTGGGCGGGACTTTCTGTTCCCACAGCGGGGGCGCTTATCAATTCCTTCGCCTATAACGCCACATATATGATCCCGGAGACGATCGTGCTTCTGATCACGGCGTATTATATCGGTTCTATGATCGATTTTAGGACCGGCCGACCGACAAGGCTTATACGGCATAAAGATCAAAAACGGATACCAGTGATCTATTATCCCGCGGGGCTTTGCATTGTCGGCGCTTTGATCTTTGATATCGCAAGTGTGTTTTCAAAACTCCAAAACGGCGTGACGGGGGAGTGGAACATTGCGGGATTATCACAGGTAAATTGGATCGCCGTGATGATCGTATCTTTGTCGGCCGCTTTGATCGCCGCGGTTCTTTGCCTGATCGCGAAAAAAACAAGGGGAAACAAAAACAGCTGACGGGAAATATTTTGAATTCACCTCCGCGGTTTTATTTACGTGACCGCGGAGGATTTTTGTAATTTTCATATAACATTTTGATTTTTTTTTAAATTCTATTTACAAACACTGTAAAATTTTGTATGATATTATATAACAAGATATAGGGGTGATTTACAATGGGCGAACTGAAATATAAAAGGATCCTGCTCAAACTCAGCGGGGAAGCGCTGGCGAACGGTAAGCCGATGGGGATCGATTTTCCCAATCTGCTTGAGATCTGTTCCAGGATCAAGGTATGTAAGGAGATGGGCGTCGATATCGCGATCGTCGTCGGCGGCGGCAATTATTGGAGAGGCAGAAGCAATCAGTATATGGATCGTACGCGCGCTGACCATATCGGGATGCTTGCCACCACGATGAATGCGCTTGCCATTCTTGACGCGTTTTCACAACTGGATGTTCCCGCGAGAGTGCAGACCGCGATCGAAATGCGGCAGATCGCCGAGCCGTATATTCGTAACAAGGCTGTAAGGCATCTTGAAAAAGAGAGGATCGTGATATTCGGCTGCGGCACAGGCAATCCGTTTTTCTCCACTGATACCGCCGCGGCGCTCAGAGCCGCGGAGATCAATGCCGATGTCATTTTCAAAGCCACAAACGTGGACGGCGTATATACGGACGATCCCCGTAAAAATAATTCGGCTCGCCGCTACGAAACGCTGACCTTCGATGAAATGTTCGCGAAGGATCTGCACGTTCTGGACGGCGCCGCCACCGCGATATGCAGAGACAACAATATCCCCATTTACGTCTTTGATATGACGGATCATGATAATATCATCCGCGCCGTAAAAGGCGAGAATATCGGAACACTGGTTGCAAAGGAGATTTGACAATGAGTAAGTATGAAGAATTTGAAACAAAAATGCAAAAGACTATCAGCGTGTTGAGCCACGATCTTGCCGCGCTTCGCGCCGGCAGAGCCAACCCCGCGATCCTGGATAAGATCACTGTCTCGTATTACGGTACGCCCACGCCCCTCAGCCAGGTGGCGGCGATCTCCGTGCCGGAGCCCCGTATGATCGCGATCCAGCCGTGGGACGTCAGCCTTGCCAAGGAGATTGAAAAGGCGATCCTTGCTTCTGATATCGGCATCACTCCGACGTCCGACGGCAAGATCATCCGTCTTGTTTTCCCTCAGCCGACAGAAGAAAGACGTCGTGAACTGGTAAAAGATGTCAAACGTTTCGGAGAGGACAGTAAAGTCGCCATCCGCTCTATTCGACGCGACGCTATTGAAAAATTCAAAAAAATGCAGAAAAATTCCGAGATCACCGAGGATGATCTGAAAGAGACGGAGACCGATATCCAAAAACTTACCGACAAATACTGCAAAAATATTGACGAAATGGTCACCGATAAAGAAAAAGAAGTAATGTCGGTATAAGGAGATGTCTTTTCTGTTCGGAAAGAAAAATAATCAAAAACCGGATCCTGAACATTTGCCGGCGCACATTGGTATCATAATGGACGGCAATGGGAGATGGGCGCAAAAAAGAGGTCTACCTCGTACGGCGGGTCACGCCGCGGGAGTGAAAACATTTAAAAATATTTCGCTTTACGCGCAGGAGATCGGCATCCGGCAGATCACTTTTTATGCTTTTTCCACAGAAAATTGGAAGCGCCCTAAACAGGAGATCGACCGGATCATGCAGCTTTTGGATCAGTACATCGAGGAAGGTCTCGCAGAGTATGCGGAACGCAAGGCCCGCATTCGGTTTGTCGGGGATCTTGCGCCTATTCCGCCCAAAATGGCGGAAAAGATCAGGCGTTTGGAAGCGCTGACAAAAGATTATACCGGCTGGACCCTGAATATAGCGCTCAATTACGGCGGGCGCGCCGAGATCGTAAATGCCGCGCAAAAGATCGCGCGGGAAGCGGTCGAGGGTACGCTTGCCCCGGAAGAGATCAGTGAGAATACGATCGCTTCTCGTCTATATTACGACGATATGAGCGAGTGCGATCTGATCATCCGACCGAGCGGGGAGTACAGACTTTCTAATTTTCTCTTATGGCAAAGCGCGTACAGTGAATTTTGGTTTGACAAAATTTTGTGGCCTGATTTCAAACCGGAGGATCTTGATCGGGCGATCTGTGATTTTCAAAAAAGACAAAGGAGATTTGGAGCAATATGAAGCAAAACATTTTAACGAGGTTTTATACAAGTCTTATCATTTTCGCGGTGTTTATGCTGATTTTTCTTACCTCGTTCCTATCTCCTCTTTTTGAGATCGCGATCTCCTTTCTTTCAATGTTTTGTATATGGGAGGCGATACGCGGTACGGGATATGGCGAAAAGCGTATTTTTATGGTCCCGAGCCTGATCTTTGGTGGACTCATGCCGCTTGTTTTTGCCTTTAAACCATATATTTTCCCGAATCGCAGCGCGTGGTACGGCGTGATCGTTCTCGGCTTTTTGTACTGCATTGCCTCCTTTATCATTATGATGTGCAATGTTCAGACGCTGAAATTTCATAATACTACCGCCATTATGTTCATGTCGCTTCTTATCTCCGCGTTTCTTTCAACGCTGGTGTATATCCGGCGTCTTGGAGATCACGGCTTTTTCTATATGGTTCTCGCGATCGTTTGTTGCGCGTGGGTCACGGATATCTTTGCCTATCTTGTCGGCATGATGTTCGGAAAGCATCATTTTGTGCCGCATATCAGCCCTAAAAAAACCATCGAAGGATCGCTTGGCGGCGCCCTGTTCTGCATTGTGTTTTTTGTCCTGTTCTGTTTCATTTATAAACTGATGTATCATGTTTCTTTTCATTGGGGGCTGGTCATCCTGTATGCGTTCGTCTGTACGATCGTCGGACAGATCGGTGATCTTTCTTTCTCCCTGATCAAACGATCATACGGCATCAAGGATTTCGGCAGGATCCTGCCGGGACACGGCGGCGTGCTGGATCGTCTTGATTCTCTTATCTTTATCGCGCCGACGTTTTATATGCTGCTGAGTTTACAGCCGCTGATACGATGAAAAAATTCATTTCCATACTCGGAAGCACCGGTTCTATCGGAACACAAGCGCTTAAGGTGATCCAACGCCTTGGATATACCGTAAGCGCTTTAAGTGCTTTTAGAAACATCGATCTTTTGGAAAAACAGGTCCGCGCGTTTCGTCCCGCTCTCGTGTCGGTGTATGATGAGACCGCGGCGCGCGAACTCAGGGAACGACTCAAAAGATTTAAAGATGTGACGGTTTTGTCAGGAAAAGAGGGAAACCTTGCTGTCGCGACGGAACCGACAGCGGATATGGTGCTTACTTCCATGGTCGGTATGATAGGACTTGAACCGACGATCGCGGCGATCCGCGCGGGAAAAGATATTGCGCTTGCCAACAAGGAAACGCTGGTCTGTGCCGGGCAGCTTATTATGGATCTCGCGAGAAAAAAAGGAGTAAACATTTATCCGGTCGACAGTGAGCACAGCGCGATCTTTCAATGCCTGCAGGGCAAAAGGAACAACACAGTCAAAAAAATATGGCTGACCGCGTCCGGCGGACCGTTCAGAGGGTTTACACGCGACCAGCTGCGGCATGTGACAAAGGAGCAGGCGCTTCATCATCCCAACTGGTCGATGGGAGCGAAGATCACGATCGACAGCGCCACGATGATGAACAAAGGCCTTGAGATCATTGAGGCAAGATGGCTGTTTGACGTCCCCCAAAAGGATATCAATGTGGCGGTGCATCCCGAGAGTATCGTTCATTCCATGGTACAGTTTGAGGACAACGCCATCCTTGCGCAGCTTGGCGTGCCGAGTATGGAGATCCCCATCCAGTATGCTTTGACGTATCCCGATCGTGTTGAGACGGAGGACGCGCTTCTGCTTGATCCGTTTGAAAAGTCCCTGCATTTTGAAAGAGCGGATGATACGACTTTCCCGCTTATGTCGGTTTGCCGAAAGGCGCTTGATATGAGCGGTCTTATGCCGGCGGTCGCCAACGGCGCCAACGAAGCCGCTGTGGAACTTTTTTTGAATGACGTGATCGATTTTTATCAGATCAACGAAGCGGTGGAAAGCAGTTTTGCCGCATTTTCCGCCAATAAACAGACATATACTATAAAAGACGTCATTGAAGCAGATCAAACGGCGCGTTTTCACGTTTACGCCAAATATCTATAGGAGATCTTATGCAGCTTGTTTTTAAAATTCTGATCACGGTCCTTTTATTCGGCGTGTTGATCTTCATACATGAACTCGGGCATTATCTGACAGCGCGGTGGTCCGGGGTAAAGATCCTTGAGTTTTCTCTGGGTATGGGGCCGGCGATCCTGAAAAAAGAAAAGAAGGGGATCCAATATTCGCTTCGCGCTTTTCCCATCGGCGGATTTGTTCAAATGGATGGTGAGGACGGCGACGGGACAGATGAAAACTCTTTTGACAAAAAACCAAAACGCAAGCGTTTGATCATTCTCGCGGCGGGCGCGTTCAATAATATTGTTTTCGGCTTTTTACTGATTTGTCTTGTTTACGGTCTGATGCGCGGGATCACACTATATCCGACGACTTATGTAGCGGAGTTCGACGAGAATGCTCAATCGTCGTCGAGTGGTCTCGCGGAGAAGGATAAGATCGTATCCGTCAACGGCTACCGCATTTACAGTTATACGGATCTCGCATACGCGTTTTCTCTTGATACAGACAAGGATCTGACACTGACGGTTATCAGAAACGGAAAAAAACAAGTTCTTGAAAACGTAAAACTCCCTGTGGTCGACGATGAATACGGAAAACGGTATGAAATAGATTTTACCGTTTACGGTACGAAAAAAACGGTTTGGAGTACCGTCAAATACTCTTTTGACAACACCATTTCTCTCTCACGGTCCATCTATTCGTTTATCGGTTCTTTGTTCACGGGGAAAGCGGATCTTAAAAATGTCAGCGGCCCTGTCGGGACGACAAAGATCGTCGGCGACGCGGTGGTCAGTGAAAAAGGTTTTGATTTCGCCTCTCTTTTTTTGATGATGGCGATGATCTCCATCAATCTGGGGATCGTAAATCTGTTGCCTTTTCCGGCACTTGACGGCGGCAGGATCCTATTGCTCGGCTATGAGGCGATTTTTAAGAAAAGACTGAATAAAAAAGTGGAGGCGGCCATCAATACGACAGGATTTATTCTATTGATGGGGCTTATGCTGATCATTACGATCAAGGACGTTGTCCATCTGTTTTGAGGGTAGTATGAGAAAAGAAGTGAAAATCGGAAACGTTATGATCGGCGGCGGCCATCATATCGCGATACAATCGATGCTTTCCACGCCGAGCGATCAGCCGGAGGCGTGTGTTCGTCAGGCGCTTGAACTTCAAAAGGCGGGTTGTGAGATCGTTCGTGTGGCGATCCCGGATCTGACCGCGGTAAAAACGATCGCGGCGCTCAAAGAAAGAATAGATATTCCGGTGGTCGCCGACATTCATTTTGACTATAAACTCGCCCTGGAGTCCGCCGCGGCGGGCGTGGACAAGATCCGCATCAATCCCGGCAATATCGGCTCTGACGATAAGGTCAGGTCGGTCGCCGACGCCTGTCGGCAAAAAAGCATCCCGATCCGGATCGGTGTCAACGGCGGTTCTCTTGAAAAGTCTATTCTCTCCAAATACGGCGCGCCGACGGCCGAGGCGCTCGCGGAAAGCGCGATGTTCCACGTCGGTCTGCTTGAAAAATTTGATTTTGACGACATTGTGATCTCTATCAAGTCGTCCAACGTGCAAAGCATGATATCTGCTTTTCGCATGGTGGCCGAGAGGTGCCGTTATCCTCTCCATATCGGTGTGACAGAGGCCGGTCCCGGCAGAAAGGGCGTTATCAAAAACGCGATCGGTATCGGATCCCTGTTGTGTGACGGGATTGGTGATACCATTCGCGTCTCATTGACAGATGATCCGATCGAAGAGATATATGCCGCGAAGGATATTCTCGCTTCTCTCGGCATGCTTGCCGATACGCCGCAGCTTATTTCCTGCCCGACTTGCGGCAGAACGCGTATCGACCTTATTTCTCTTGCCGAAAAAGTTGACGCTATGCTTCGCGACGTTCATAAACCGGTCAAAGTCGCTGTGATGGGGTGTGCCGTCAACGGCCCCGGAGAAGCCCGGGAAGCCGATATCGGCGTTGCCGGCGGCAAGGATGAAGGGATCATTTTTAAGAAGGGAACGATCTTGAAAAAAGTGCCTTATGATGATATCATTCGGGTACTGCGGGAAGAGATCGATAAACTGTAACGGAGGCATACATGGCACAACGGGCTTTTTTTGATTTATTCAGTAAACTTGATCCTTCGAAATACGATCCGAAGGTTTGCTCGGCTATGGTGTCCGATATCAGGATCCAGCGCGAAAAGAGAGTTTTGGTCGGTAGCGTGGTCTTTGATAACTATCTTTCGCAGAACGAAATATCCTCGTTGCTGGATGACGTCCGTTCAGTATACGCTTTGTCAGAACTGCGCCTTAAGGTTTCTTTTCAGGGAGAATTTTTTTCCGAAGATAAATGGCAGGATATCGTTACCGTGATACGGCAGAAAAACGTAAACTGCAACGGTTTTTTCAATGACAGTACGGTCAGCGTCTCGGAAGACGTTGTTACCGTAGAACTCCGACACGGCGGACTTTCGATCCTTGAAAAATTCCATTTGGACAGGGATGTTGCCGCTGCGATTGAGGAGCGTTTCGGCAAACGGTATCAGGTCGTTTTTTCCGGTGTCACGGAGGCAACGGTCGACCGGAATGAGATCGCGTCTCTCGAGATACCGAGGTTTGAGGCGCCGTCTCGCCCTGTTCCAGTAACGCCGCCGGAACGCCCCGTGACAAAATACAATCACCGACGCGAAAAACCGGATCCTTCTATCACGCTTTCCGGCAAGGATCTCGCGTTCGATCTGACGGATATCGAGCTTTTAAAAGGAAAAAAAACGGGGGACGCCGTGATCAGGATCTCGGAACTCAACGCTGATTTTTCCCGCGCGACGATCGTCGGTGAGATATTTTATTTTGACAGTCGCCCCACATGGGACAAAAGGAATGTCAGAGTAACGATCTATATTACGGATGACACCGGCTCTTTTGTTGTCAAATTTATGGACAAAGCGGAAAACTTCGATGAATATGCCGATAAGCTCAAAATCGGTCATTCCGTACTTGTCACGGGCGATGTGATGTATGATAAATATGAGTCGGATAACGTTTTGCAGGCAAGCGCGGTCGCGTCGGTTCGCCGCAGGAAAGCGATCGATCCTTATCCCGAAAAAAGAGTGGAACTGCACCTTCATACCAAAATGTCAACGATGGACGCGACAAACGATATCGAAGAATTCGTAAAACGCGCCTCGGAGTGGGGGCACAAGGCGATCGCTGTCACTGACCACGGAAATGTTCAAGCATTCCCGCAGGCACAGGCGGCAGGCGATGAATACGGTGTCAAGATCATATACGGGATGGAAGGTTATTTGATCAACGATATGACGAATGCCGTCGTATTCGGTGATGGCAAGGCTGATTTTAAAGATACCTATGTTATATTCGATCTTGAGACGACAGGCCTTTCGGCGGCGGAAAACCGTGTGACGGAGATTGGCGCTGTAAAGATGAAAGACGGCGAGATCATTGACACATTTCAAACCTTTGTTGATCCCGAAACCTCTATTCCGGCAAAGATCGTGGAACTCACGGGTATAACCGATGAAATGGTGAAGGACGCACCGACGTTCGCGGAAGCGTTTGAAAATTTTGCGGCTTTTTGCGGGAACAACGCGGTACTGGTCGCGCATAACGCCAATTTTGATGTCGGCTTTATGCGCGCCGGAGCGGAGCGGATCGGCAAAACCTTTGACTATACGTATATCGATACCGTTCCCGTGTGCCGGTATGTGTTCCCTGATATGCGTTCCGTAAAACTTGATCTTGTCGCCTCGCGCATCCGTCTTCCGAAATTCGATCACCATCGCGCCGTGGACGATGCGAAAACGCTCGCGGGGATCGTTCAGTATCTGTTCGATTTTCTGCAAAGCCATGATAAGATCACTTCTCTTGACGATATGCGCGAATATATCAACAAGGTGGATTATAAAAGCAAAAACACAAGATATTCGCATGTTGTTCTGCTCGCCAAAAACAAGGTCGGTCTTAAAAATCTCTATAAACTCATTTCGAAATCAAGCATCGAGCATTTTTATAAAAAGCCGCTGATCTTTAAAAGCGAACTCGCGGCACTGCGGGAAGGACTTATCATCGGAAGCGCCTGTGAGGCGGGTGAATTGTACCGGGCAGTCGTGAACGGTAAAACAGAGGAGGAACTCCTGTCTCTCGCGGACTTTTACGACTATCTTGAAATCCAGCCGCTCGGCAACAATATGTATCTTTTCCGCAATGGAACGGTCGGCAGCATCGAATCGCTCAAAGACTTCAATCGTAAGATCATCAAACTTGGCGAAAAACTCGGAAAGCCTGTGTGCGCGACGTGCGACGCTCATTTTCTAAATAAAAATGACGAGGTGTTCCGCCGCATCCTGCAGGCGGGACAGGGATATACCGACGCGGAGGAGCAGCCGCCGCTTTATTTCCGTGACACCAAGGCGATGCTGGATGAATTCGATTATTTGGATCCGGAAAAGGCTCATGAGATCGTTATTGAAAATCCCAATAAGATCGCGGATCTTTGTGAGCCGATCGTCCCCATTCCGGACGGTATTTATCCTCCTGTGCTTGAAGGGTGCGAAACGGAACTTCGTGAGATCGCGAACCGGAGAGCCGTTGAAATATACGGCGATCCCGTACCGGATTTTATAACGGAGAGAATGAACAAGGAACTTGACTCGATCATCGGCAACGGATATGCCGTTATGTATATGGTCGCGCAGAAACTTGTAAAGAAATCCAACAAGGACGGATATTTTGTCGGATCCAGGGGTTCGGTCGGATCATCTTTCGCCGCGTATATCGTCGGGATCTCTGAGGTCAACCCTCTGCCGCCGCATTATCTTTGCCCGAAATGCAAGCATATTGAAGTATTCAATGACGGTTCTGTCGGATCCGGATTTGACCTGCCGGATAAAAACTGTCCGAAATGCGGAACGTCCATGAAAGGTGACGGACACGATATCCCGTTTGAAACTTTTCTTGGATTTAAAGGGGACAAAGTGCCGGATATCGACCTCAACTTCAGCGGTGTTTATCAACCGACCGCGCAAGCCTACGTTGAGGATATGTTCGGCAAAGGATATGTCTTTAAGGCGGGCACCATCGGAACGGTCGCGGACAGGACCGCATACGGCTTTGTCAAAAAATATCTTGAAGCAAAAGAACTTACTTTGAATAAGGCGGAGGAACAGAGACTGGTCAACGGATGTGTGGGCGTCAAACGTACCACCGGACAACATCCCGCGGGAATGGTCGTAATTCCCGAAAAATATGAGGTGTACGATTTTTGCCCCATACAGCATCCGGCGGACGATCAGACATCCGGTATTCTGACGACGCATTTCGACTTTAATTCGATGCACGACACGATCATGAAGTTCGATATCCTCGGACACGATGTGCCGACGCTTCTTAAAAAGTTGGAAGACCTCACCGGCGTTCCCTTTGAGTCGATCCCGATGAACGATCCGGATATCTACGGGCTGTTGCAGTCTCCGAAAGCGCTCGGAGTGTCGCCGGAAGCGATCCGTTGCGAGACCGGGACGCTCGCGCTGCCCGAAATGGGTACGTCTTTTGTCCGCGGTATGCTATTGCAGGCAAAACCAAAGAACTTTTCCGATCTGCTACAGATCTCCGGTCTATCGCATGGTACAGACGTATGGCTCGGCAACGCGGCGGATCTGATCGAAAAAGGGATCTGCGGGATCTCCGACGTAATCGGTACCCGCGACAGTATTATGGTCTATCTCATACATAAAGGCATGGAGCCGTCTCTTGCGTTCAAGATCATGGAGATCGTCCGGAAGGGGAAATCCAAAAAATTGCTGACGCAGGAAATGATCGACGAAATGAAACGCGTCGGTTGTCCTGAATGGTATGTCGAGTCCTGTATGAAGATCAAATATATGTTTCCGAAGGCGCACGCCGCGGCGTACGTTATGGGCGCCATCCGGCTCGGATGGTATAAGATCCACTATCCGCTCGAATTTTATGCCGCGCATTTTTCCGTCCGTCCCGACGGCTTTGACGCGCTGGAAGTCGGCAAAGGCGCGGAATATGTCAAGAATGTCATTGCCTCCATCGAAAATCTCGGTAAAGAAGCCAAAGCGACCGACACGGATAAGGCAACAACATATCAGGTGGTCGTAGAGGCGATGGCGCGCGGTATCGAATTCCTGCCGGTCGATCTTGAACGCTCCGACGCCACACAGTTCCTTCCGGAGGACGGCAAGATCCGTATGCCGTTTTCCGTTTTTTCCGGCGTTGGGGAAGCGGCGGCAAAAGGGATCGCGGCGGCGCGTGACCGCGGCGGTTATATTTCACAGGAGGAATTCCGCACCATGGCGGGGATCTCCAACACGATTGTTGAATTGTTTGACAGGGAAAATGTTTTCGGAGGCCTTCCTGCGACCTCTCAAATCACATTCTTTTAAGACCGGGAGAAATATGCTGATCGATTTTCTGAATAAAAACCAAATATCTTATACGGAAAATGAACCGCTTGCCCCTTTGACGACATTTCGCATCGGCGGCAAAGCGGACATAGTCATACGGCCGAATTCGGAGGGAAAAGCCGCTGCTCTGATCCGTTTTCTAAATGATACGGGACGGAAATATTTTTTGATGGGCAGAGGCTCCGATCTGCTGTTTTCCGACCGTGATTTCAAGATCCCGATCATCAAGACGGATCTGCTGGATGAAATGCGCCGGGAAGGGGATCTGTTCACCTTCGGCGCCGGTGTCAAATTGTCCGCTGCCGCGCTGTTTGCCGCCGAAAACGGCTATTCCGGTTTTGAGTTCGCACACGGCATCCCCGGCAGTATCGGCGGCGCCGTCTATATGAATGCCGGCGCGTATGACGGGATGATCGCGGACGTTTGCGTCTCCACGACATATGTGAATGCCGGAGGATCTGTTGAAACGATCATGGGCGAGGCGCACAAGTTCGGATACAGACATTCTGTTTTTATGCATCGTGAAAATGATTTGATCCTTTCGACGACGATCCAGCTCGTTCCCGGGGACAAACAAGCGATCCACGCGAAAATGGAGGACCTTATGCGGCGGCGCAGGGAAAAACAACCGCTCAACTATCCAAGCGCCGGTTCGACGTTCAAAAGACCGGAGGGCGCGTATGCCTCGAAACTGATCGATGAAGCGGGCCTTAAAGGGTACCGCATCGGAGGTGCCGAGGTCAGCGAAAAACACGCGGGATTTATCATCAATAAAGACAACGCGTCGTTTGACGACGTAAAAAATTTGATTGGATTTGTACGTGATACGGTAAAGGAAAAGACGGGATATACGCTTGAGTGTGAGGTCCGTATCATAGAACAGGAGTAAACTAATGGAACTTATCATTATCAGCGGAATGTCGGGCGCCGGCAAATCTCACGCGCTGCGCGCGTTTGAGGATCTGGGGTACAGCTGCGTCGATAACGTTCCGCCGGAGCTGATCGAAAAATTCGCCGAGGTCTGCGCGATGCCGGATTGCAGTATCAACCGGATGGTCCTGGTTGTCGACAGCCGTTCCGCGGAACTTTTCTCAAAACTTCCAAGCGCTATGGATGTTCTGAAAGAGAAAAAAGTAGAGTTCAAACTCCTGTTCCTGGATGCCAGCAATGAAGTATTGCTGAAACGTTATAAAGAAACGAGACGCCGCCATCCGCTTTTATCGGACGCTAATAAATCTCTTGCGGAAGCGATCCAGACAGAACGGATGAAGATACAACTCGCTAAAAACCGTGCTGATATCATCATCGACACGACCCATCTGTCCGGCAAAGCGCTTACCGGCCATATCATCCGGCTTTTCAGCGCCGGCAGCAACGGTATGAACATTACGGTAATGTCCTTCGGTTTCAAATACGGGATCCCGAATGACGCCGATCTTGTTTTCGATGTTCGGTGTCTTCCCAATCCCTTTTATGTTGAGGATCTGCGTGATAAATTCGGATATAACAAGGAAGTTTACGACTATGTTTTTAAATGGGAAAGCGCCAAGGCGCTCCGCCTGAAACTGGAAGAACTTTTTTCACTTCTTTTGCCGTTATACGCGGAGGAGGGCAAAGCAAGCCTTGTCATCGCTTTCGGCTGCACAGGCGGGCAACACCGCTCTGTTGCCTTCGCGGAATATTTCGGCGGATTTTGTAAGCACAAAAACTATCACACGTCTCTGATCCACAGAGACGCGGAAAAATAGGATGTGACCGGGTTGTCATTTTGTTTTGATACGAAACAGGAGATCTGCCGTTCGGAGGAAAAGCGTAAGAAAGCGCTTCTTTACGGCATGATCCTTTTTGCCGATAAGATCGGCAACAATAAAATACAGATCACCTCTGAAAACGTTTTTGTCATCAACCTGCTTGATGATATTCTCAGCACTTTGTTCGGTTTTCATTTTATGATCAGCGAGACGACGAACGCTTATACCGCGACTCTGGAAGGACAAGCCCTCAAAACCGTATACTCTGAATATCATATGGATCCGACTTCTGTACAGCTTCATTTTGATCCGGATCTTTTGCCGACACAGAAGGACGCGTTTGCGTTCATTCGCGGCGCCTTTCTTGTCAGCGGATCGATCACGAACCCTTATACCGGGTATCACGCGGAACTTGTCACGCACTATTATCATATGAGCGGCGAGGTAAAGCGTTTTTTGAACGAACACGGTTTGCCGTTTCGTTCTGTCGTGCGAAAATCTCACTATGTGCTGTACTTGAAGGACAGTGTGTTCGTTGAGCAGTTTTTGTATGTGATCGGCGCCAATCAGGCCGCGTTTACCCTGGTGAACGCAAAGATATATAAACAGCTGCAAAACGATAATAATCGGCTGAACAACTGCGACGGATATAATCGTGACAAAACGATGGATCACGCCATTCGGCAGATCATAGCGATCGAAAAACTGAAAAAAACGGGACGGTACGATATTTTACCGACAGATCTCAGGGAGACGGCGACGCTTCGTATGTCGCACCGCTCCGCCTCTCTTTCAGATCTTGTGCGCCTGTCTGACGGAAAATTCAGCAAGGCGGGGCTCAGCCGCAGACTCAATAAACTGATCGAACTATCGGAGAAATAAAATGACGGATTTCGTACATCTACACGTACATACGGAGTATAGCCTTTTGGACGGCGCCGCGCGGATCGAGGACGTCGTGAAAAAGGCTGTCTCTCTGGGGCAAAAAGCCATTGCCATCACGGATCACGGCGTGATGTACGGAGCCGTCGATTTTTATCGGACCGCGCGAAAATACGGTATCAAACCCGTGATCGGATGTGAGGTATATACCGCCGCGCGGACCCGGTTTGATAAAATGTACGAACTGGATGGACAGATCGGACATTTGATCCTGCTTGCCAGGAACAATACGGGATATCAAAATCTCATTTATATCGTTTCCAAGGCAAGCGTTGAAGGGATGTATTATAAACCGCGCGTTGATATGCAGCTGCTGAAGGAGCATTCCGAGGGCATCATCGCGCTTTCCGCATGTCTTGCCGGAGACGTACAGCGGCTTTTGCTTGCCGAAAACTATGAGGGCGCCAAACAGAAGGCGCTGGAATACGCGGATATTTTTCAAGACGGCTTTTATCTTGAACTTCAGGATCATGGCTTGCCGGAGGACAAGCAGGTCCTTGACGGTCTTTTCCGTTTGGCGAAGGAAACAGGTCTGCCGATGGTCGCCACAAATGACGTTCATTATGTGGAACAGGAGGATGCGAAACTTCAGAATGTTTTGATGTGCATCCAAATGAACAAAACGATCCGGGACGACAACGCCTTTTCTTTCAAGACCCGCGAGTTTTATCTTAAATCAGGCGATGAGATGGCATCTCTTTTTCAAGGTGTGCCGGATGCTCTGCAAAACAGCGTTAGGATCGCGGAGATGTGTGACGTGTCCTTTGAATTCGGGCAGTATCATCTGCCGAATTTCCCGTTGGAAGGAGACCACTATCTTCGCTTGAAAGAACTCGCGTATGACGGTCTGAAACATCGATACGGCGACAACGCGGAGAAACATATCGAACGTTTGGAATATGAACTTACGACCATTCAAAAAATGGGGTATGTCGACTATTTTCTGATCGTGCACGATTTTATCCATTACGCCAAGACGAATGATATCCCCGTGGGTCCTGGCAGGGGATCCGCCGCGGGATCCATCGTTTCCTACTGCCTTTCGATCACCGAGATCGACCCGATGCGATACGACCTTCTGTTTGAGCGGTTTTTAAATCCGGAACGCGTCAGTATGCCGGATATCGACATTGATTTTTGCGTGGAAAAAAGATCGCGCGTTATCGATTATGTCGTAAAAAAATACGGCGCGGCAAACGTTGCGCAGATCATTACCTTTGGAACGATGGCGGCACGCGGCGCTGTGCGCGACGTTGGGCGGGCGCTCGGCGCGTCGTATCAGACCGCTGATAAGGTCGCGAAGTTGATCCCCTTCAAACTCGGCATGACTCTGACGGATGCGCTGCAGCAATCCAAAGAACTTGCCGCGCTGTATCAGACGGATCTTGAGGTACGGGAGATCATTGATATGGCGAGACGTGTGGAAGGGTTCCCGCGGCACGCCTCTACACACGCCGCCGGCGTTGTGATCACACAGCAGCCGGTGTACCGGTACGTGCCGATCCAACTCAGTGACGACACGATCGTTACTCAATTTCCCATGACGACGCTCGAGGAACTCGGCCTTTTGAAAATGGACTTTCTGGGGCTCCGCAATCTGACAGTGATCCATGAGACCGAGCGCCTTGTCAAAAACGTTCTGCCGGATTTCGATATCAGTCAGGTACCGATCGACGATGAGGGAGTTTATCGCTTGCTGTCCGCCGGTAAAACGCAAGGGATCTTTCAACTTGAGTCGGACGGCATCCGACAGGTGCTGACGCGGCTCAAACCGAAAAACATAGAGGACATCATCGCTGTGATCTCCCTGTATCGCCCCGGGCCGATGGATTCGATCGACACATATATCCAAAATAAAAACGATCCGTCAAAAATTCGGTATAAGGACGAGCGCCTCAAAGCCATCCTGGGCGTTACCTACGGCTGTATCGTTTACCAGGAGCAGGTGATGCAGATCGTCAGAACGCTTGCCGGATATTCCTACGGGCGAGCGGATCTTGTCAGGCGCGCGATGAGCAAAAAGAAAATGGACGTTATGCAAAAAGAACGTGACATTTTCATCAACGGACTCACAACATCAGACGGGACGGTGGAGATCGAAGGATGCCTTCGCCGCGGGATCGACGCAAAGACGGCGGGCGCCCTGTTTGATGAGATGACGGATTTCGCGAAGTACGCGTTCAACAAATCTCACGCGTGCTGCTACGCATACGTCGCGTATCAGACCGCATACCTTAAAGTTCATTTTCCGTCCGAGTTCATGGCGGCGATGATGACCAGTGTGATGGATAACACACCTAAGATCGTCGGCTATATTGAGGAATGCAAAAAATTCGGGATCGCTATTGAACCGCCTTCTGTCAATAAAGGTATTGCCGGCTTCAACGTTCATGACGGTCATATTATTTACGGACTTGCCGCCATCAAAAATATCGGAAAAAAATTCATTGATGAAATGGTCAGGGAACGGGATCGTGACGGGGAATATAGATCTTTTCCGGATTTCATCAAACGGATGCGCAGTCACGACATCGGCAAACGAACGCTTGAAAGCCTGATCAAAGCAGGGGCGTTTGACGAATTTGGTTTTTCCAGAAGGCATTTATTATCCGTTTATGAAAAGGTCCTATCCGCCATCGATCGGGAAAATGCCGCCCTGTCCGGCGGGCAGATGAATTTGTTTGGAGAGGTTTTCACGGATGAAGCTTTCTCCATTGAACAGTATTTCAAGAACGACGGTCCGGAATTTTCCGATGAACAGAAACTTGCCTATGAAAGGGAAGTGCTTGGACTGTTTATGACGGGGCACCCGCTGGCGGGGCACGCCGAGTTATACGAAAAGCAGGGGTATCTCCATATCGGCGATCTGCTTCGCCGAAATGTAAAGATCGACGAAAACAGGACATGTAAATTGCTCGGCGTGATCTCATCCTGTAAAACCAAGATCACTAAAAACAAACGATCCATGGCGTTTATTACGCTGGAGGATGAGAGCGGAAGTATCGAGGTCATCGTTTTTCCGAATGTGTTTGACAGAGCGCAGGCAATTCTGAAAGAAGGAAGCGTAATTTGCGTGGAAGGGAAACTGTCCGCGGAGGATGACGACGGACTTAAAATGATCTGTAGTGACATTATGTCTGTGCAGCTCAAACGTATTGAAAACAATTTAAAGAAACTTTATCTCAAAGTGCCGTCAAGAGCGTCTTCACAGTGGGAAACAGTACAGCGCCTGATCCGACAAAACAGAGGCGGCGCGGGATGTGTGATTTTCTTTGAGGAGGATGGAACGAGAATTTCCACTAAAAAGGATTCCGGCGTCGATATTACGGATGAACTGCTTGTTATGCTGCGTAATCTTCTCGGATATAATAATGTGATTTTAAAATAAAAAAGAAAAACCGTCATTTTTTTGTTGATTTTTCAGAACTAATGTGGTATACTCGTTAAAGATACGAATTTCGGGGGTCATCAGATTGGCAAATTCAGTGAAGAAAATCGGCGTATTGACCAGTGGCGGCGACGCACCGGGTATGAATGCCGCGGTCAGAGCTGTTGCCAGGGCCGCCATGTATAATAATATTGAGGTCGTCGGCATTGAAAGAGGATATGCCGGCCTTTTGGGAGAAGAATTCATCAAGATGGATCTTCGAACGGTCTCCAATATTATTCAAAACGGCGGTACCGTACTGTATACTGCCCGTTGCCTCGAATTCAAGGAAGATGCTGTTCAGCAGACCGCTGTTGAGATTTGTAAAAAGCATCATATCGACGGTCTTGTCGTGATCGGCGGTGATGGATCATTCCGCGGCGCCGCGAAACTTTCTGCTAAAGGCGTTCCCTGTATCGGCATTCCCGGTACCATTGATAATGATATCGCCGCAAGTGACTACACTATAGGATTTGACACCGCTGTCAACTGCGTGACGGAGATGATCGACAAGATCCGTGATACTTCCCGTTCTCATATGCGGTGTTCGGTCGTTGAAGTTATGGGAAGGCGCGCGGGGTATATCGCGTTGCAATCCGGGATCGCGTCGGGCGCCACCTGTATTTTGGTACCGGAAGTCCCGATGCCGTATTCCGATATCCTCAAAAAGATCGAGGACGGTAAAGCGTCCGGCAAGTCTCACTTTATTATCGTCGTCGCCGAAGGTGTCGGCGGTACGCAGGAGCTCACGAAAAAGATCGAGGAGGATACCGGTATCGTTTCCCGCTGTACCATCCTCGGATATGTCCAGCGCGGCGGATCTCCCACGGTCCGGGACCGTGTCATGGCAAGTGAAATGGGCGCGTATTCCGTCGAACTTCTGAAAAAAGGGATCGGCAATCGCGTTGTGGTCTATAAGGACGGCAACATTACCGATTTCGACATCCAGGAAGCGCTACATATGAAAAAGGCGTTTCCGATGGATCTCTTTGCTACGGCGGGAGAAATATCGATTTAAAACAATTCCGACCCTTTTCAAGGGTCTGATACGGAGGCATAGCTCAGCTGGTTAGAGCGTTCGCTTCACATGCGAAAGGTCGCGGGTTCGAGTCCCTCTGTCTCCACCAGGAAAAGCACTGCGACAGCAGTGCTTTTTCAGTTATATTCGGCTTAAAAACAGGAGTATAAAAGTATGAAAAAATACAAGACCATTTTATTTGATTCCGATCAAACGCTTTTGGATTTTACGATGTCGGAACGTGTAGCTCTTTTTGAAACGCTTTCGTTTTATAACGTGTCGCCCGATACCGGTTTGCTTGAAACCTATCGTCGGTGCAATAGGGAAGCGTGGCGTTTGTTTGAACAGGGAAAAATGGAGAAATGCGATATCGTTTTATATCGCTTTCGGAAATTTTGCGAGATTTGTCTGCTGAATATCGATCCGGCAGAAATGAACGACAGATATCTGGAACAACTCTGTCAGACAGGATTTCTGATCGACGGCGCTTCGGACGTTTTGCGCACGTTGTTCGGAAAATATACGCTCTATATCGTAACGAACGGCATTGATCATGTGCAGCGTTCCCGACTGAAAAATGCAGGGATAACTCATTTTTTTAGCGATGTTTTTACCTCGGAGGAGATCGGCGCTCCAAAACCATCCCGGACATATTTTGAGAGTGTATTTGAAAGGATCCCGTTCCAAAAAGAACAAGCGCTGATCATCGGTGATTCTTTGTCGTCTGATATTGCCGGAGGGATCGGATCCGGTATCGATACCTGTTATATCAACTGGGATCATAAAACCCATGCGGAAGATCCTACCTATGAAGTGTTTGATCTGCGGGAAGTCCTTACAATTTTATAATGATATTTATATTTTTATGTTGATATTTTGCGTCGCGCAATATATAATTGTGTAGGTAAAGAGGTGAAAATATGAACAGATCGAAACACGCGATATGGATGATCGTCGTGATCATCGGTATGATAGCGGCGTCACTTTTTTTGTTCAGGATGACGTGGCGCTCGGACAAGACCCCGGAAAAACAGACTTCGACCGGTGCGCTCGATACTTCGAAAAACCCGGAACAGACTGAAAGCTTGAATGAGGAAAAAGCTGCCCGTATCAAAGAGATAGACGCGATCCTCAGTGATCCGTATATGATCCTCGTGAACGCCGATCATGGCGTAAAGGAGGATTATGAGCCGGAGGAGATCGTCACGATCCGCGGGATGAATATGGAAAAAGTCTCGGCGGAGCATATGAATAAAATGCTTGTCGCCGCGGAAATGGCGGGATATGACGATCTTAATATCTATTCCGCTTATCGCAGCTACGCAAAGCAAAGCGCGAACTTTCAAAATAAGATCGCGCAGTACAAAGCAAAGGGATATTCCGAGAGCGAGGCGGAAACGCTCGCAGCGAAAATCGTCAACCCGCCTGGCAAAAGTGAACATCAGACCGGCATGGCGGCGGATATATGCACTGAGGAAATGATCAACCACTACGGCAGTCTGCCGGAGGAGTTTTCCGAAACGGACACATACAAGTGGCTGTATGAGCATTGCCGGGAATACGGCTTTATCTTACGGTATCCGGAAGACAAAGAGGACATTACCGGCATCACTTTTGAGCCGTGGCACTATCGTTATGTCGGCAAGGAAAACGCGGAGATCATTATGAGTCAAAAGATCTGCCTTGAGGAGTACATCGAAAACCTTGAAAAGGAAAAGGCGGAACTTGAAAAAGGGGAGTGACCGTTTTTGGGAACGTTGCTTACGGCGTTGTCCGCCTGTAAAACAGTTCGTGTTTTTGTGGCGGAGACAAAAGATATCGTGCAAAAACTGCGGGACTATCACAACGCTTCTCCTGTGGTGACCGCCGCGCTCGGACGGCTTTTGACCGCCGCG
Organism: Clostridiales bacterium Firm_08; assembly: GCA_001604045.1. Lineage (GTDB taxonomy): Bacteria > Bacillota > Clostridia > Oscillospirales > QAKW01 > Firm-08. The sequence goes on from LVAN01000021.1 coordinate 76,640, forward strand.
TCGATCATCGGTACCTTTGCAAAAGGAGAGAAGGATATCGTCACTCTGCAGATCCATGGAGACGGTCCCGTTAAAACGCTTGTGGCGACCGCTGACGCCAAAGGCAACGTCAAGGGGTATGCCGGCGAATACTTGATAGACCTGCCGCTGAAAAGTAATGGGAAACTTGACGTCGGCGGAGCGGTCGGACAAGGGACGCTCACCGTTGTAAGAGACGATGGCGCCGGTGAAATGCCTTATGTCGGAAAGGTGCCGCTTGTCAGCGGGGAGATCGCCGAGGATATCACCTCGTATTTTGCCGTCAGCGAGCAGATCCCGACTGTCTGCGCGCTGGGTGTGTTGATCGACACGGATCTTTCCGTCCGTTCCGCGGGCGGCGTTATCATCCAATTGATGCCCGGCGCCTCGGAGCAGACGATCGATACGATCGAGCAAAACATTGCGGCGCTTTCGAATGTTTCCTCTTTGTTTATCGACCATTCACCGGAGCAGATCGCGGAAAAGGCGCTGAAAAATATCGGTATTTCCATGCATTATTCACGTACTGTCGCATATAAATGTGATTGTTCAGAAGAAAAATGCGAAAGAATGCTCTCTTCGCTTTCCGCCAGGGATCTGCGCCGGCTGATCGACGAGGATCATAAAGCGGATATCGTTTGCAATTTTTGTTCATCTATATATCATTTTGACGAAAAACAACTTTTGGCGATCCTGCAAAAAAAATAAAATTTTTAAAACTTTCTATTGACTTTTCCCGTGAAATATAGTATGATAATTTGCGTCGTTTAAAACACGCAATATGGCCCGGTAGTTCAGTTGGTTAGAACGCTAGCCTGTCACGCTAGAGGTCGTGGGTTCGAGCCCCATCCGGGTCGCCATTTTTGCCTCTGTAGCTCAGTTGGTAGAGCGGAGGACTGAAAATCCTTATGTCGTTGGTTCGATTCCGACCGGAGGCACCACTTTAAAAGGCGAGAATATGTTTTCTTGCCTTTTAATTTACAACTTCATAAGGTGCCATAGCCAAGTGGTAAGGCCAAGGTCTGCAAAACCTTTATCCCCAGTTCAAATCTGGGTGGCACCTCCAGAAAAATCCACGCTTTTGCGTGGATTTTTCAGTTATATTCGCCTTACGGCGAGTTATATTGCTTCGCAGTGATATTCGGCTGACGCCGAGTTATATTGCGCTTCGCGCAGTTTAAGGCGAATATAATATAACTTTGCGGCTTTGCCGCAAAATATAACTATGCCGTAAGGCATAATATAACTGCCGCCAACGGCGGCAATATAACTTTTAGGCTATTTCGTCTGTTAATTATATAAAAGAAACGCCTTTTGATAAACAAAAGACGATTCTTTTATGTTTGTGTCAGCAAGTTGGAATACTAACTGTATGGGTGACGCTCGGACAACTTTTTTAGCGGTTTTGTTACAAACATAATTTCAATTCGTCAAAAACGATGTTGTGCTTCGTACAAAACATCTATTGACTTTTTAAAAATAATCTATTATAATTACACTGACCTGACACGAGGATGCGTCCGAAGGAAAGGCGAAAATGTTATTTTTTGCCTGCTTTTTCTTTGTCGGAAAGGCAGGCGGCTTTATTTAAAGGGAGGAACAAAACAATGGAAACAAGAGTGGCTGTTATCGGGATCATCGTTGAGGATCTTGGCTCTATTGAGGAACTCAACAGGATTTTGCACGACTATGGAGAGATCATCATCGGCCGTATGGGGCTGCCGTATAAAGAAAAGCATATCAATATCATCAGCATCGCGGTAGACGCGCCGCAGGACGTGATCTCGGCACTTTCCGGAAAGATCGGCAACCTGCGCGGCATCAGCGCGAAAGCCGCGTTTTCAAACGTTATAACCAATGAGTAACGCCGCTTTGTCGCTCGCGGAAAAACTGACGAGGGATCACGCGTTATCCATCGGGGAATATGAACAGCTTGTTGCGGGATATACTCCGGAGGTCGCCGGTTTTCTCGCGCGAAACGCCGATCGGACGCGCCGTGAAGTATACGGAAACGAAATCTTTGTTCGCGGGCTGATCGAACTTACAAACTACTGTAAAAATGATTGCTTTTACTGCGGCATCAGAAAAAGCAACATACTTGCGGACAGATACAGACTGTCGGAGCAGGATATTTTGTCCTGCTGTGAGGAAGGATACCGTCTTGGATTCAGAACATTCGTGCTGCAGGGCGGGGAGGATCCGTACTTTACCGACGATGTCCTGTGTCCGATCCTGCGTACGATCAAACAGAGATATCCCGACTGCGCCGTCACGCTGTCGCTGGGGGAACGTGATAAGGAGAGTTATCAAAAGCTTTTTGACGCGGGTGCGGACCGTTATCTGCTGCGCCATGAAACAGCGGATAAAGAGCATTATGGATTGCTTCATCCGGATGATATGAGTTTTGACCGGCGGATGAAATGTCTTGCGGACCTTCGGGAGATCGGATATCAGGTCGGGTGCGGTTTTATGGTAGGCTCTCCCTATCAAACGCCGCGTACGCTGGCAAAAGACCTTAAATTCATAGAGCGTTTTCTGCCGGATATGTGCGGCATCGGACCGTTCGTCCCGCATCACCAGACGCCGTTTGGACATTTTGCGAGCGGAACGGTCGAGATGACGTGCTTCCTGTTATCCATCATCCGTCTGATCCATCCGCCGGTGCTTTTGCCGTCTACGACAGCGCTTGGCACGGTTGATCCGCGAGGGCGTGAAAAAGGCATACTGGCGGGCGCAAACGTTGTAATGCCCAACTTATCGCCGGTAAACGTGCGTAAAAAATATGAACTGTATGATAATAAGATCTGTACGGGTGAGGAATCCGCGCAGTGCCGCGGTTGTCTTGAGACACGTATGAGCTCCATCGGTTTCAGGATCGTCACAGCGCGCGGAGATATCAGAAAATAAGAAAAGAGGAGAATATAAATGTCGGTTTATGATCCGAGATCGCTGAAAGCGGATGAATTTATCAATCACGAGGAAATAGAAGAAACTCTGCGTTATGCGGAGGAAAACAAAAACAACGTGGCGCTGATCGACGCGATCCTTGAAAAAGCACGTCCGAAAAAGACGGAACACGGCGCGGTGTGCGCCGGACTTACCCATAGGGAAGCGTCCGTCCTTTTGGCATGCGATATTCCGGAAAAGATCGAGGAGATCTATCGCATTGCCGAAGAGATCAAACTCGCGTTTTACGGCAATCGTATCGTTTTGTTCGCGCCGCTGTACCTTTCCAATTACTGTGTCAACGGTTGCGTGTACTGCCCGTATCATTTAAAAAACAAACATATCCCCCGAAAAAAACTGACGCAGGAAGAGGTCAAAAATGAAGTGATCGCCCTGCAGGAAATGGGACATAAACGGCTTGCGATCGAGGCGGGCGAGGATCCCAAAAACAATCCGATCGAATATATTTTAGAGTGTATCAACACCATTTACGGCATACAGCATAAAAACGGAGCGATCCGCCGTGTAAATGTAAATATTGCCGCCACGACTGTTGAAAATTACCGCAAACTGAAGGACGCGGGCATCGGAACGTACATCCTGTTTCAGGAGACATACCATAAGGAAAGTTATTTGAAACTGCATCCGACAGGTCCCAAGCACGATTACGCGTATCATACGGAAGCGATGGATCGCGCGATGGAAGGCGGCATTGACGATGTCGGGTTGGGTGTTTTATTCGGGCTGGAACTTTACAGATATGAATTCGCGGGGCTTATCATGCACGCGGAACATCTGGAAGCCGTACACGGCGTTGGTCCTCATACCATCAGTGTGCCGCGCATCAAGCACGCGGACGACATCGATCCCGCCGCTTTTGATAATTCCATCTCTGATGAGATCTTCGCTAAGATCACGGCCTGCATCCGCCTTGCCGTACCGTATACCGGTATGATCATTTCCACAAGAGAATCCGAGCAGGTCAGAAGCAAATTGCTACGCCTCGGGATCTCGCAGGTCAGCGGCGGTTCCCGCACATCGGTCGGCGGTTACGCGGAAAAAGAGCGCCCGCACGATACCGAACAGTTTGACGTATCGGACCAGAGAAGTCTTGACGAAGTGGTGAACTGGCTGATGCGCAACGGACATATTCCCTCATTCTGTACAGCGTGTTATCGTGAGGGACGCACCGGTGATCGGTTTATGAGCCTTTGCAAGAGCGGACAGATCCTCAACTGCTGTCATCCGAACGCGTTGATGACACTGACAGAGTATCTTGTGGATTACGCCTCGGAGGACACAAGAGAAATCGGATATCAGCTTATTGAAAAAGAACTTGAAAAGATCCCCAATCCGAAGGTCAAAGAGATCGCGCGTCAAAACATCAAGGATATCAAAAACAGCAACCGGCGTGATTTCAGGTTTTAAAAGGAGCTGTATATGAGCTTGAACGAAACAGTCAGCGCGGAACGTACGCATATCGGTTTTTTCGGCGTCAGAAACGCCGGGAAATCAAGCGTGGTCAATGCGGTAACAGGGCAGGATCTATCCGTTGTTTCCGATGTTTTGGGGACGACGACAGATCCGGTCAAAAAAGCCATGGAGCTTTTGCCGCTCGGCCCCGTCGTTATCATCGACACGCCGGGCATCGATGATGAAGGGATCCTTGGCGAGAAGCGTGTAAAAAAGGCAAGGCAGGTCTTGAGCAATACCGATATCGCCGTGCTTGTAAGCGACGCCGGGAAGGGGATCACAAAAGCGGATGAAGCGCTGATACGATCTTTTAAGGAAACAAAAACGCCCTATATCATCGCCTGCAATAAAAGCGATCTGATGGATGAGATCCCCGCGGCGGCGAATGATACGATTTATATCAGCGCGCTGACGGGATACAATATCAATGAACTCAAAGAGAGGATCGCCGCACTGCAAAAAAAGGTCGAACATACGATCCCTTTGGTATCGGATCTTCTTGTGCCGGGAGAGTGCGCCGTGCTGGTGATCCCGATCGATTCCGCCGCGCCGAAAGGAAGGATCATCCTGCCGCAGCAGCAGACGTTGCGCGATCTTTTGGACGCGGGGAACACGGCGCTGGTCTGCCGGGACACTGAACTCGCGAAAACGCTTGAAAAACTTGCCTCTCCGCCGAAACTTGTCATAACCGATTCACAGGTATTCGGAAAAGTTTCTAAAATCGTCCCGGAGAATATTCTCTTAACGTCGTTTTCCATACTTATGGCGCGATACAAAGGAAATCTTTCCGCGCTTGTGGAGGGCGCCGCGGCGCTGGATCGCTTGCGGGACGGTGATACTCTTCTTATATCGGAAGGATGTACACACCACAGACAGTGCGATGACATCGGAACGGTCAAACTGCCGGGATGGATCCGAAAACATACAGGGAAAAGCCTTGATTTCCGTTTTACTTCCGGAACGGAATTTCCGGAAACATTTGAGGGGATCTCCCTGGTGATCCATTGCGGCGGGTGCATGCTGACGGAAAAGGAAATGAAAAACCGCATCGGACGGACTTTGTCCGCCGGAGTTCCTGTTACCAATTACGGTATCGCGATCGCGCATATGCAGGGAATACTTCGCCGCGTATTATCTCCGTTTCCGAACATCCTTGAAATACTTGATAAAAAATAAGATCGGAAGTCCTTCTGCGTCAACAAACGAAGGACTTCCAATTTTTTATTGCATTACAGGCCGGCTTGTGGTATTATTTTAGATGTATGGTAATATGGATGAATATTTTATCCTTTGCCTTAGAAAGACACCGGGAGAGAATACGTGAGAGAACACAGAAAAAATGCCGGCGCGGCGGCATTTCCCATTCGTAAAAAAACGATTGGAACGATCATCTTTATTTTACTCAATATAAGCGTTATCGCCGTCACGGCGATCCTTGAATTTTCAGGCGACACAGCGCAGGCGCAAAAGATCCCGTTTTTAGGACTCAACTTTCGATTTCTGTTTGCCGCGGCAGGCTGTGTTTTGTTGATGGTCAGCGCGGAGACGTTAAAATATTTATTGATGGTAAAATCTTTTACCGGGTATTTTGACGTGAAAACTGCGTTTCAGGTCACGGCGATCGGTAAATATTATGACAATATTACGCCGCTCGGCAGTGGCGGTCAACCGTTTCAAATATACTTTCTCTCTAAAAAAGGACTTTCAAAAGGCGTCGCCGCCTCTATGCCCGTCAGTTCTTATATTTGTTCAAACATTTCTTTCGCGCTCCTTGCGACGATCGTTATGATCGTCAATTCGTCCGTTACCGGATCCGTGGCGATACATATCGCGGCGAGGATCGGCATCCTGTGTTATCTGTTCATACCGTTCACAATTACTTTTTTTACTGTCGCGCCGCGCGCCGCAGACAGCGTGCTTCAATTCTTTATCAAGCTGCTGCATCAGCTTCATTTGATAAAGGACGAGCGATCCACGAGGAATAAAGTCCTTTTGTCAGTCGATGAATACCGCACAGCGATCCGTGGCATGTCAAAAAAGCGCGGTATGCTTTTACTGCTTCTTTTGTTATCTCTCGTCTATCAATCCTCTATGTGTTGTCTGCCGTTTTTTATCCTCCGAACGTTCGGGGGCGCCGCAACAATGGCGGAATCCTTCTGTATCTGCGTTTTCATCTACGCGGCTGTAACGTTCGTTCCGACGCCGGGGAATTCCGGCGCGGCGGAGGGATCGTTTTACGCGTTGTTTTCGGGGCTTACCAGTAACTATCTTTTTTGGGCGATGCTCGTATGGCGCTTTTTCTGCTACTACTTTTTTATCATCCTCGGCGGATGTGTATTCGGCTATAACGCGATCTCACAACGAAAAGAAAAAATAATAAGACAAAAATGCGCAATAAATAAAGGAGAATAATAAATGAAATTGTATTTGATCAGGCACGGAGAAAGTGCGGCAAATTTTGAAAAGCGCTTTTCTTTTTTTGAAGAACCTATTACACAAAAGGGGATCGATCAGGCGAAAAAAGTCGGTGAATATCTGAAAGGAATTCATTTTGACAAGGTATACTCCAGCGATATGGAACGGGCGATCGCTACGGCGCGCATTGCTCTGCCGGGCAAAGAGCCTGAACAGGATCCGATGCTCCGGGAGATCGCGACAGGAGATCTCGCCGGAAAACCGATCGATGCTTGCCTCGATCAATACGGACTGTCCCTGCGCAGGGATCGTCTGATCCGCGATTTTACCTCTTACGGCGGTGAAAATGAGCAGGCGGTGATGGCGAGATCCAGGGTGTTTCTTGCCAAAATGGAGGAACACGCTGATGAAACTGTCGCGGCGTTTACACACGGCGGTTTTATCTGCGCAACGCTGGAAGCGTTGTTCGGCGTGAATATCGTCACCAGCAGGACGCTGCTTTGTGATAACGGAATGGTCGCTGTTTTTGAGTGCAGTGACGCGTGTTGGAAGCTTCATTCCTGGAACGCGAACGGCATGAACCGGTAAAAAAATGAAAAAGGTTAAATTGTTCGCGTTTGATCTTGATGGAACGCTGACCCAACATAAGTCAAAACTCGGTCCGGAAAATCGAGAGGTGCTACAAAGGCTCGGAAAAAGATATAAACTTCTGATGGTCGGGGCAGGGCAGTGCCGAAGGATCTTTGATCAGATGGATCATTTTCCGATCGATATCATCGGAAATTATGGTCTGCAGTTCGCAAAATATGACCCGGCGAGCAAAGACCTTATAATGATCCGGGATGAGATTTTTCCCTGCGATCGGACAAGCGTCGAGAAAAGGGTAACGCAAATGCGTGAAAAATACGGCTTCACTGATTTCAAGGGAGACAGCGTTGAATTTCACGCGTCGGGATGTGTGACGTTCCCGATCCTCGGGACAAAGGCGGATCTTGCCGATAAACTCTCTTTTGACCCTGACCGTTCCAAACGGAGAAGGATCTATGACGATATCGCCCGCACTTTTGATGAATATATCGTTTTTGTGGGCGGTTCCTCATCTTTTGATATGGCGCCCCGTCCTTTCAATAAATACTACGCGCTGGATCTGTACTGTAAAGAGAACGGATATAAGCATGATGAGGTCATTTTTGTCGGTGATGATTACGGGCCGGGCGGAAATGATGAGGCGGTCTACAATTCCGGCTTCGGTTTCTTGCCGGTCGATGATTACCGACAACTTGCCGATCGACTAAAAGAGTATATACAGTAACAAGGAGGAGTTATTATGAACATAAGTGAATTGCTTGGGGGAAAAAGAAATTGTTCCTGCGGGATGGATCACTTTTGCGCGATCGAAAACGTCGTCATTGAAAAGGGAGCAATTGAAAAGCTGCCTTCTCTTGTTAAAAAATACCAACATATTCTTGTGGTATGCGATCAGAACACGTATGCGGTCGGTGGAGAAAAGACGATATCGTTTCTGGGAGACAAGATGGAAAATCTCCTTGTCTATCAAAGCGGTGACAAATTTCTTGTTCCCAATGAGCAGGCGATCGCCAAGCTTTCCGACATGGTGACGGCGCAAACGGATCTTGTGATCGGCGTCGGCAGCGGGGTCATCAATGATACCTGTAAATATGTGAGTTTTTTGAAAAAGATCCCGTATTATATCGTCGCCACAGCACCGTCAATGGACGGATACGCGTCGGTCGGCGCCGCTATGATCATCAGGGATATGAAAGTCACCTATGACGCGCATGTTCCGACCGCTATCATCGGGGACGTGGATATGCTCAAAACAGCGCCGATGGATATGATACGTTCCGGTTACGGTGATATCATAGGCAAGTATTCGGCGCTCAACGACTGGAAACTCAGCCACCTTATCAATGATGAATATATTTGCGAGTATGTCTATGACATCACATATTCCATGCTTGATAAGACGCTTGCCGTCGCGGACGGCATCCTGAAAAGAGATGACAAGAGCATACAAACGCTGATGGAGGCGCTTGTCGTTGTCGGGATCGCGATGAGCTATGTCGGCAATTCAAGACCCGCCTCCGGCAGTGAGCATCATTTGTCACATTTTTATGAGATCGTCGGACTTCTGAATAATGAGCCGTATTTCAATCACGGCATCGATGTGGTATATTCCACGATCGTGACGCAGAAAATGAGGGAGGCGATCCTTGCGCTTGATGAATTCCGCGAGGCGGCTCCGTTTGACAGACAAGAATGGGAAGCCCACATTCGCAGAGTATACGGCGCCGCCGCTGAAGGTGTGATAGAACTTCAAAACAAGCAGGGATGGTACGAAAAGGATTATATTTCCGTTTACCGCGCGAAAGAACGGGAGATTCGTGAGATCCTGTCCGAGGTGCCAAGCTCCGGGGATCTTGAGAAAATGCTTGCCAAAGTTGAACTTGATATGTCAGACTTTGAAAGGGAGTACGGAAAGGACAAGATCATAGAGTCTACCCTTATCGCTAAGGATCTTAAAAACCGTTATTCCGTTCTTTGGCTTTATTACACATTATTTTACAGGAGATGAACAAAGTGATCGTATACGCACACAGAGGCGCGAGCGAATACGCGCCGGAAAACACGCTGATGTCTTTTTATCTCGGGATGCTGCAAGGCGCGAACGGCATTGAAACGGATGTTCGCGTTACAAAAGATCAAAAACTCATTTTATTTCACGACAGTACCGTGGATCGTGTCACGAACGGCACGGGCAATGTGGAGGATTTCACCTATGATGAGTTGCTTCAGCTTGACGTCATCCATCCGAACCTTCCGGACGTTGTGGACAAGATCCCGCTTTTTGAGGATTTTTTAAGGCTGTTTTCCTTCCGCCCCATTACCTTCGCGATCGAACTGAAAAGCGGCGGTATCGAAAAAAGAGTGATCGATTTGCTGGAACGCTATGATATGCGGGATAAAACGATCATTACTTCCTTCGAATACGATTATATCAAGGCGGTCAAAAAAGCCGATCCACGCTATCGCGTCGGCTGGCTGATCAAGGAGCATACGGAGGAAACACTGCGCGCTCTTTCGGAGATCGGCGCCGAGCAGATCTGTCCGCGGGCGACCTTTGTCACACCTGAATACGTTTCTGAAATGAAGGAAAAGGGTCTTGACGTCAGAGCGTGGGGCGTGAAAGATACGGATCTAATGGAGAACTGCTGTAAAAGCAAAGTGGACGGTATGACCGTTAACTTCCCCGACAAACTGCTTGCCTATCTGAAATAATACATTCATCAATGAAATTAAGGCGTACGATGCGGAGCTTTCCGCGCCGTACGCCTTTTATAATGATCTTTTCTGTTCTAAAAGCTTGCCCTTGTCCATATGATTTACAGAGAAGGGAGGGACAACTTATGAGCGACATATTTGAAAGACTTCGCGGGTATCTGCCGCAGCAGATCTACGACTCCCTCCGCCATTTGCCGGCGCAGGATCTGGCGCGCGTTAATGAGATACGTCTTCGTCTCGGCAGATATTCCGGATTAACGATCGGACAGAAAAACATTTGTCTGATCGACTATCACACCGGCAGACCTATCCGCTTGAACGAAACAGATATGGAACTGTGTTTTAAAAGAGTTTGTGAAAATTCTATTTATAAATACGAAAATGAGATCAAAAACGGATATATAACGCTTTCCTGCGGGTGCAGAGTGGGATTTTGCGGCACTCGTTGTGAAAACGGGATGATACGGGAAATATCCAGTATCAATATTCGTCTGTCTCATCGGATTGAGAACGCGGCGGAAAAAATTATCCCATTAATATATCAAAACGGCGTTGTGCGATCATCACTGATCGTCAGCCCGCCCTGCGGCGGCAAAACAACGATCCTTACCGATGTAGCGCGAAGGCTCTCGGAGCATGATCAAAGGTGCTGTATCGTGGACGAGAGGGGAGAGATCGCCGCCGCGCTACGCGGCGTTCCGCAAAAAGATGTCGGGGAACTTACAGATATAATGGACGGATACCCGAAGGGGATCGGGATGATGATCGCGCTGCGCTCCCTTTCGCCGCAGGTGCTGATCTGTGATGAGATCGGAACGCAGGAGGACGTACAGGCGATGATCGAGTCGCTTAACGCCGGTGTTCCCGTGATCGCGACCGCGCATGCGGAGGACGCGGAGCATTTGAGAGAACGTCCGCAGATCGCCCGGCTTATCGACAATAAGGCGATCGAGCAGATCATTTTTCTGGAGGGCGCTCGTCATCCGGGAATGATGAAACAGTATATCGAGGCTCAAAAATTATATGAAGATCGCAGGGATCCTGCTGATGGTCATCAGCACCGCGTACAGCGTTGTCCTGTATATCGGACAGATGAAAGAAACACTGAAAGAAATGAATGATTGGTGTACCGTACTTTCCTTTTGGCAGGAAGAGATCACCGCTTACGGTTTCGCGGTGGATGAACTGGGGAAGCGACTGTACACTCACCCGATTTGTCGTTCGATTGCTCTGACAGGAAAAATTGGCGGGAAAACGATGTCAGAGATCGTGTCATACGTCGCGGGAGATACCTGCGCGCTGCGCGGAGAGGACAAGGAGAATTTATTGCACACCCTGACATCCTTCGGTTCTCATTTATCCGAAACACAAGACAGAATGTTGGAGGAAAGCGTCACCATGCTGAAAAAAAGAACAGAGGAGCAAAAAAACGACATTCGACAGAAAAGCGCGTTGATCTATAAAATCGCGCCGCTGCTTTGCGGAGCGGTCATCGTGTTGTGTTGGTAATGATATGGAACTTCTGCTCAAGATCGCATCCGTTGGCATCGTGACAAGCGTCGTCTGCCAGATCCTGACAAGATCCGGCAAAGACGAGTTGTCAATGGTCGCATCGCTCGCGGGAATGATCATCGCGCTGCTGATGATCGTAGATCAGGTACGGGATCTTTTCGATACCGTCAAAACAATGTTCTCCTTTTGACAAATGTCAGTTTTAAAAGTTATATTACTCGGCGCGGCGGCATCTTTTCTTGCTGTTGTTTTAAGTGACAGAAAAGATATTTCACGGCTTCTGACGGTATCCGCGGCGCTGACGGCGCTTTCTTTTGCGTCCTCGAAACTCGGCACGTTTTTTTATTTTACGGAACGCTTGCGTGATCAAACGGGGATAGAGACACGATATACGGATATCGTTTATAAAGTCATCGGGATCTGTCTGATCGGGGAGATCGTTTCCTCAATATGCGCCGATCACCATAATCAAACGCTTAAAACATCGCTGGAGATCGCGTGTAAATGCGCCGTGATCGTTTTGGCGCTTCCGATCTTTACAGCTGTTTTGGACAGCATCGGAGAACTGCTGAAATGAAAAAAATAATGATCTTTCTGATCGTTTTGTTTTTGTTTTCGCTTCCGTGCGCGGCGGAAAAAGACGATATGCTTTCTTTGATCCCAGACGAGGTGGCGGAACAGTTTGATAAAATCGAAACGCGGGCGGATGATCCGCAGGATCTCCTCAAAACGTTGTCGTTTGAAAATCTTGCCGGAACACTGATAAACAAAGCAAAAGATTTTTTACCGGATCTGATGAAATTCATATCGATCATCCTCGGTTATGTATTTGCCTTTGCGGTCCTTGACAGGTTTGCGCTTACAAAGGAAAACAGTACGGCAAAATTTGTGGTTCAAGGCTGTATACACGCGGTGTTGCTTATTTTTTTGCTTGATTCTTTCGCACGGTGCTGTGCAAAAGTCTCTGACAGTCTTGATACCATACGTGTCTTTTGTGAAAGCAGTGTTCCGATGATCACGGCGCTTTTGATCGAAGGCGGAAAGAACTTTTCCGCCGCCGTGTTTTCCTATGCTGTGAGTATTTGTTCGGCGCTGCTCACAAGCGCGAGCTGTGATATTTTTCTGCCGCTTTTACGGATCTATATTTCCGTCGGGAGCTGCGGGTTTTTATGGAACGTGATCGATCTTACCGCGATCACGGATCTAATCAAACAAACGATACGGTGGACGGTCAGCGTGTTGTTTTCTGTGTTTACTTTCACCGTTTCCGTACAAAGTTTATTGGCAAGGGCCGCGGATTCGGTCACGAGAAAGGCTTTAAAAACAGCCGCCGCCGCTGTTCCGATGTTCGGCTCGGTATTATCTGAGGGGATAGATGGCGTTTTCACGCTTGCCGGAGGGACGAAAACAGCGGTATCAGGTCTTGGGATCGCCGTGATCCTCGCCGTCTTTGTCGGGCCCGCGGTCCATATCGCTTTGCAGGGGATGGCGCTGTATATCTCTCATTCGATCTCACGATTGTTCGGACAAAAGGAATGTCTTGCCGTGCTGAGCGTTATGAGCGAGGCATACAAAATGCTGCTCGGGATCTTTCTGGTCTGTATTCTGATGTCCGTTGTCTGTTTTTTGATCTTGTGTCTGGGAGCGTCATAATGGAGACACTGAAAGCAATGACGATCAGTCTGTGCGCCGCTGTTTTCCTGTTTGGGTTGCTGCTCCGGCTGCTGCCGGGCGGGGCGATGCTTGAAAAGTACGCAAAGACAATCATCGGTATCCTGCTGATCTTAACGATCCTAAAAGGCATGATATCCTTTTCGGGGGAGATCAAAAAAGAGACGATGCCGTCATTTGACACGCAGAGCGTCGATCTTGAAGATCAGCTCGCTCGTCAAATACAAATATACTTGGATGACAAGATAGGAGAGAACTTTAAAAACGTTTTCTGCCGTTCAGTTTCAATGGAGAAAAAAACCGATAAATATGAGATCGAACGGGTCGATATCGCGTGCTCCGAAAAAGAAAAAAACGATGTGATCGAATTTGTCTCCCGTTTATGCGGGATCCCGGAGGAAAAGATCCATGTATCAGAGTATTAAAAAATATATTTCCGCCGATATTGTTCGAAAATACAAGATACCGCTCATCCTGACGCCGATCGCCCTGTTGCTGATCGCGGTTTCGGGTGGATCCACTCAGAATAAAGAGATAAAAACAACACAGATCGACGTTGAAAAGTATTTTCACAGCATCGAAAAACAACTTGAAACCGGGATCTGCCAGATACAGTCGGTCAATGCCTGTGATGTTATGATCACCGCCGCGTCCGGCGAGGAATACGAATATCTCGAAAACACAGAACGGTCTTTTGGGGTTCGCGGGGAGGAACAGGAAAACGCGGAAACGCGTGAATACATCCTGGTAGATAACGGCAGCGGCAAAAACGTCGTGATCCGGTCAAAAAAATATCCGAAAGTAAAGGGGGTGCTTGTCATATATGAGGGAGCAAGTGACATAAATATTAAAAAAGCGATCACCGATGCCGTTTCCACGGTGCTCGGCGTTCAAAGCAATAAGGTATGTGTTTTATCAAATCATGAATGAGAGGTAACGAGTATGAAGATCAAGAAAAAACAGTGGCTGGTTCTGGGGCTTTGCGTGATCGTCTGCGCGGCGATCTATCTGAATTTCCGTCTTGGAAACAACACGACGGAAAAAACGGACTCCGGCAAGGTATTAGGGGAGGCTCAATACGTCAGTACCGAAGTTAAGGATGCGGCGCAGTATTTTACACAATCAAGGCTGACGCGGCAGAAATCGAAAGAGGACGCGCTGGATCTTTTGGACTCTGTCATATCATCCAAAGAATCGACCGATACGGTGAAACAGCAGGCAAATACCGAAAAGATGCAGATCGCCAAAAACGATCAAAGCGAAGCGACGATCGAAAATATGGTTAAGGCAAAGGGCTTTGACGACTGCGTTGCGTTTATCAGCGATGAAAACGTAAGCATTGTTGTGCAGAGTGAAGGACTTGAGGAAAGCCAGGTTGCGCAGATCCAGGAGATCGTGGTATCTGAAACGGGCTACAAGCCGAGCCAGGTAAAAATTGTTGAGGTAAAAAAATAAAAAAGTATTCCATTTTTCAAAAAGTATGATATAATAAAAATACGCAGACAACAACAAAGTTAGGAGATCGTACTTATGGATACTCAAAATCAAAAATTCGGAGAAGTCAGTATCTCGGAAGACGTGATCGCGACGATCGCGGCGGAAGCCGCCGGTTCCGTGGAAGGCGTGCACGCGCTTGCTCAGACGATCACATCGAATTTCAAAGAGCTGATCGGCATCAAAAACGGATCGAAAGGCGTAACGGTCACGTTCGGTGACGATAAGCAGGTGACTGTCGTTTTGAACATCACGCTTTCCTATGGCTACAAGATCCAGGAGACCGCCACGCAGGTACAGGCCGCCGTTATGCAAGCCATCAATGAAATGACGGGATACGGCATCGCCGCTGTCAATGTCAACGTCCTCAATGTGGACATTCCCAAAAAGGAAACCGCAGCCGAAGCATGAACAGATATGATGCAAGAGAGAGTGCGTTCGCTCTCGTTTTTTCACTTGATTTTTCGGATGACGCCGATATCGGCGAACTTCTGACGCTGTACTGCGAGAGCGAGAGCGTGGAACGCGACGCTTTTTTCGAGTCGCTCGTGCGCGCTGTGGCGGATCATAAAAATGATATCGACCACGCGATAGAAGGGAAACTCGCGCACTGGTCTTTGGCGCGGCTTTCCAAGATCACGCTTGCTGTTCTGCGTCTCGGTACGGCGGAACTTTTGTATTTTGACGAGACGCCGAATGCCGTTGTCATCAACGAAGCGGTGGAGATCGCAAAAAAATATGAAGGGAAGGAAAGCGGCCGCTTTGTAAACGGCATTCTTTCCGCCATCGCAGAGCAATGAGTATTCTCGCGTTCGATACAAGCAACTATACTACGTCCGCGTGTCTTTTTGATGAGACACGCGGCATTCTTTGGCAAAATCGCATGATCATCCATCCGCCGCTTGAACAAAAAGGTCTGCGGCAAAGTGAAGTGGTGTTTCAGCATATCAAAAATTTTGAAACACTTTTGGATGGAATGCCGGATGAAAAGATCACCTGCGTCGCGGCGTCTGACAGGCCGCGCCCGGTTGACGGATCTTATATGCCCTGTTTTCTGGTAGGAAAGAATTTTGCGCTTTGTATGGCGGATGTCCTGCACTGTCCCGTACGGTTTTATTCACACCAGCAAAACCATATCATGGCGGGTCTTTATACCGCGGATGCTTTGCGTATTCTTTCGAACGATTTTGTTGTTTTTCACGTATCCGGCGGTACAACGGATATCCTGTATGTGCAAAACACCGCTTCCGGTCTTTCCATCGAACGGATCGGCGGATCTGACGACCTGCACGCCGGACAGCTTGTTGACAGAGTCGGCGTAATGATGGGGATGCGCTTTCCGTGCGGCAGGGAAGTTGAAAAGACCGCGGAGGGGTGCGATACGTTCCACAAAAACAAAATCAAATTGCGGGATCTGTCTTTTTCTCTTTCGGGATTTGAGAATAAGGCACGCGAACTTTTAGAGAGCGGCACGCGCGCAGACGCGGCGAAATATACGCTGGATATGATCGCGCAGTCTTTGGACGCCGCTATATTCGCCGTACGCGAGAGGTATGCCGGGATACCGATCCTGATGGTCGGCGGTGTAATGGCAAATCGTATCATATCCGCTCATTTGACCGCCGGAAAGTCACGGATTTTCTTTGGGGATCCGTTTTATTCCTCCGATCACGCGCTGGGCAACGCGGTCTCTTGTATTTATTTTTAAAATACTACTTGACGAAACGAAAAAAATGGTGTATGATAGGTTACGTTGCTTGGG
>LVAN01000022.1 GCA_001604045.1 Clostridiales bacterium Firm_08
GTAAAATAAAAATGAAAAAATGCTTGATTTTTGAAAAATACTATGATAGAATGTTTTTTGCTAATGTGTATCGAGTCAAGGAGGTGTGCCGATATGGCAAAGTGTGAAATCTGCGAAAAGAACGTTTCTTTCGGTATCAAGGTATCCCATTCACACAGACGCAGCAACAGGACCTGGAAGCCGAACGTCAAAAGAGTCAAGGCGATCGTGAACGGTTCTCCAAAACATATCAACGTTTGTACAAGGTGTCTTCGTTCCGGTAAGGTAGAACGTGCTTAATGTGATTTAAAAGCAGATCCCGCGGGTCTGCTTTTATTTTTTTAAAATATGCCGCCGATATGATCGGCGGCATATTCTTTAAGGCGAAGGCTGTTCGCCTTCCGTTTCACCATTATCCTCAGGCGTCGGCTCGACCGGATCCCCAGGCGTTACGGGTTCCGGATCGTCCACATTCGGTTCCTCGATCGGTTTTTCCTCCGGTTTCGTCTCCGGTTTTGTCTGCTCCGCAGGTTTTGTTTTGTCTGGTTTCTTTTCTGTTTTTTCTGTCTTTTCTTTATTTTCCTGTTCCGTTTGTTCCGGTTCCTCAGGAACTTCCGGAACATGAACGGTACACGGCTGTGTGGGCTGTGATCCGGCGATAAACTGACCGCTGATCGCCTTTTCCGCTTTCACGCACTCCTCTGTCGCAAGCATACCGCTTTCCGAACAGATCTGCACGCTGATCAAATTACTCGGGACATCAAAGCTCTTATACGAATACCCCTGATGGATCTGCGACATCACCTTTCTCCATGCGCTGACAGCCGGATTGGTGCCGCTGTAATTGATCCTGGTCGGGTAATCGTAGCCATACCATACGGCGGCGGTATAGTACGCGGTATACCCGACAAAATACCGGTCTTTACTGTCAGATGTGGTTCCCGTTTTGCCGGCGATCGCCGTCGTACCGAAATTCGCGGGCGAACCCGTGCCGCTCGTAGCGGCATATTGCAGCAGCATATTTATCATTGCCGCCGTCGAGGAAGACATCGCGGTATGAGATTCCGGCGTTTTGTTCAGCAGCACTTTGCCGTTGCTGTCGACGACCTTCGTATAATAGTAAGGTCTTATATATGTGCCGCCGTTCGGGAACGTCTCATACGCCGCGGCGATCTCCAGGGTCGTTATCCCTTTTGTCATACCGCCAAGCGCAGTAACGGCGGAGTTCTCGTCTTTTTCATCCACCATAGAAGTGATCCCGAGGTTTTCCCGCAGGAACTTAAAGGCTCTTGACGCGCCGAGCGCCATATTCACGCGGACCGCCACGGTATTGGTGGAATGAGCGATCGCCGTCTGCACGGACATCGGCTTATTTGTGATAACATCATAATTGACAGGCCAGTTGCCCGTGACGCTTGCGTCCATCACCATGGTTCCGGGAGAGATGGGAGATCCGTTGATCTTAACGTTATACTCAAAGGCGGGGGCGTATGTGCCGATCGGTTTCATACAAGAGCCGGGCTGACGATACGACATGGTCGCGCGGTTGAGACCCCTGTTGATCGTCTTTTCCCCGCGTCCGCCCGTCAAAGCGGCGACCGCGCCCGTCTTGTTGTTCAGGATGACCATAGCGCTCTGCGGTGTTTCATCCTTGCTGTTTTTCGCCAGCTCGTAATACGTGAAAGTGGACGTGTTTTTGTACGCCTCATCCAAAATTGCCTGTGTGTCGATCTCCTGGGTGGAGTAAATGGAAAGTCCGCCGGAGTATACCATGCGGCTGGCATACGAATAACTGTACCCCTTTTGCTCAACGAGATCCTCGATCACCTGGTCGATCATTGCTTCCACAAAGTAACTCTGTCTGCTTTGCTCGCTTTTACCGGAAGCGTTTTTAAAAACAAGTTTTTGTTCCTTGGCCTTTTTTGCTTCTTCCTCCGTGATCTTCCCTATTTTGACCATTTCGTTTAAAATGATCTCCTGGCGTTCCTTGTTATTATCACGTGTCGTATCGCTGATATAGGGGTCATATTTAGACGGAAGATTGGTGATGGCCGCGAGAGACGCGCACTCCGCAAGCGTAAGATCCTTGACATCCTTGCCGAAATACACTCTTGCGGCAGTCTGCACCCCATTGCACCCCTGCGAAAGATAGATCGTATTCAAATACGCTTCCAGGATCTGGCTTTTGTTATATTCTTTTTCAAGGTACAGCGCCCTGCGGATCTCCTGGACCTTCCGGGAAACTTTCACATCGTTATCCCCCGTCAGGTTTTTGATCAGCTGCTGGGTGATCGTAGAACCGCCATAAGTAGAGCCGCCCTTGACCATATTGATGATCGCGCCGCCGGTCCGAATCCAGTCCACACCGTCGTGCTGATAAAAACGCCTGTCCTCGATCGCGATGAATGCCCACTGCAAATTATCCGGAATTTCGTCAAGACCTACCCAAATACGGTTTTCATCCTTATGAAGCTGCTCGATCTCAACGACCTTACCGGATGCGTTTGTCGCGTATACGACGCTCGTATAATCGAGCGAACTGTCGATATTGCCAAGATCCATCGTCGGATCAACGTACTCAAGTGTATACCATCCGAACGCCGCGACCGAAAACAGTCCCGTAAGACCTATGATCACGATAAAAGCGATCAACGCCTTGCGGATCGGTGTCGGGATCCGTTTCCAAAAATAAGAAACCTTTTTCCGGTTTTTCTTTGTGATTTGTTTTTCCTCATCGCTGATAGGACGAGGGGCTTTTTGTTTCTTCCCGAAAAGTCTCACACGGACACCTCCCAAATCAGAAGAACTGCGTTTTCAAAAGATATTTTACCCATACACAATTATTATATCATACTTTAAAAATTATTCAAGCACCTGACAGAAAAAGAAAATGAATATTTTTGAATTTTTATCTTGCATTCTCATAACTTGTCTGCTATAATAAGTAAGTCTTAGGGGCATAGCTCAGTTGGTAGAGCAGCGGTCTCCAAAACCGCGTGCCGTGAGTTCGAATCTTACTGCCCCTGCCAGAAAAAAGCACGCTTCAGCGTGCTTTTTTCAACGATATAAATCCGCTTCGTGGATTTGTGATATGCGCTTCGCGTGTGATATTCGCCTTCGGCGAGTGATATGCCTGCGGGCATGAGTGGATTTATATCATATCACATTCAGCGATAAGCCGAATATATCACATCTCGCGTAGCGAGATATATCACTTTTGCGATTTCAAGCGTTTAAGACAGGGCGATATACATAAGAACCGAAACATGGCACAAAGCGCATTTTTTGCCCATTTTTTTCGTTTTGTGATTTCGGGCAAACATCACATCATTGTGAGCGGATGCGAACAACATCATTTCGCAACGAAGCGGAGATACATCATTAGCCGCATTAGCGGCGGCATCATTTCGGATATTTTGTCGGCGCAAGATAAATACTTTTTACAAAAATGTTTTATGTTTTTTCTTTTGGACAATTCTTTCATTTAATCACAGAAAAAGTCCTACGCACAATGAACAAGCGCCGGACTTTTTTAACGAAGTGTTCCGCTAACACAGAACGTGATGTACCCTGCGGGTGTGATGTATGGCTACGCCAAGTTATGTGTGCCTATGACATAGTATAAGTCCACTGCGTAGATTTGTGAAATGCCCATCAGGCGTGATATTCACCTTCGGCGAGCGATATACTTGCGGGCGTAGGTGGATTTATATCACATCACGCGTCAACGGGATATTTCACTTCTGCAATTTCATTCGTCTAAGTCAAGAAGTATGCATAAAAAATGAAAGAAAATTAGAATTGTGCTTTTTTCAGCTAAATTCGTCCATCGACTGTTTGAATAACCTCACAAGAACGCTTATCCTCGTTTCTATATTCCCTTATATTTCTTTTTTGGGGGAAGTCAAGACACGATTCACTTTTTGAAATCTATTAAACAAGTATTTTTATGCGCAAAGAATGTAACCACATTCCTATTTTAGAATACTTGGCGTAAAAATAATCCGCAAGGAATCCTCCCAGCATAAGCACTGAAATATCGGAGGTATACGAATATCTCGGCTGGACCTCAATCGCTAAATAACAGAAAAATGTTGCCAAGAAATACAGTAAAAACAGTTCGTGCCCATCTTCTCTTCGCTTTGAAAAGAATGCCACAATTCCAAGAAAGCTGGAAACCAGCATAAGTAGTACCTGTGCTGCTGAAATAGAAGTCAAACCACTTACCAGCCAATCCATATTTTGTAGATGATTCAAACTCCAATGCAAATCGATGTCTACCCAATACACCTTGACCTTTTTGATTGCCAACAGCAAAAGTTTCACTGGATTTTCTTTCAGATGTTGTTTAATAATAATACTCTCAGCAGTATATCTATCAACATTCATCGATTCTTGAATCTGATCAATCTCTTCAATCAAGTCATTTGAATACTGTCCGGCAGAATCGATGTTTGTCCCGACAACAAATTTCCATTTTGGATCGTTATTAACAAGACCTACTTCTGAGAAACCAAATGCCATGGACGATAATGATATAGCCTGAAACAAAAGAAAATAGGAAAGGACGATGATCCCTATTTTAAATGCATGTTCAAAAATATTGCGTTTTTTGAAACCACGAATACAGGCAAGAATTTCAGCCGCAACTAGGGACAAAATCATCAGAATACCACCGGGCCAAAAAAAGTCTGCTAAAGCCATGAAAGTACCAATAAAAATACAGATAATCCATTTTTTTGCTCCACATTTTTTTGACAGTGACAAATAGAAATAGACTGCCATAACCGTAAAAAACGTACACGGAACAGAATTTGATAAAACTGTAACATACAATGTCTGAAACACCAACACAGACCATATTACGCTGATCAACCTTGCGGCATTTTCTGAAACCATTCGTTTGGCACACAAATATACCAAATAGACTGTCGCGGTGGACAATATACAATTAACAACTTCAATTATGTAAATATTATTTACAATTTTCAGTAATAGTCCTTCATAAATTACAAGTCCAATCTGATATCCCCAGCGTTGAAAATACACATTTTCAAGATAAGAGTAGCCCCCTTTTGCGAATTCTCGTGCAGCTTGATACTGCAAACTGAAATCAGATATAGGAGGTGTTTTAATCAAAAAAACTATTAATAAGCGAACAACAAAAGAAAAAAGAATAAGAAGTATCGGAAACCAGCGTCGAGGAATTTTCGGAACAAAAAACATGAAAAACACCAAGGTTAAAACTGATAATGAAATTGCATAATTTGCCGCAAAAACGACAAGTAATATTGCTAATATCGTACAAATCAGCATCGCCTTTTGTGTTAAAGAATAAACTCGGTTTTCCATTCTGTATTGAGTGCTTCCGCTGTTGGAAACAACTCAGTAACTCCTTTCACAATGATATTTTGTATTTCAATCATTGTTTTTAAATGTGCTTTCGGAAATTATGTATCTAGGACGAGCTTTGGTTTCAAGATAGACTTTTCCAACATACTCCCCAACAACGCCTACAGCAATGATCTGAAGGGCACAAAGCAATGCACTTGCAGACAAAGTCATCAGCCAACTTGAAACCGGATTTCCACAGAGGAAAACTATCGATCCGATGAGCAAAACACTCAAATTGAAAATCAAAAGAAATGCGCCTAAAGACGTAATCAATCGAATAGGCTTTATACTCAAACTCGTAATACCGTCAATTGCAAGAGCAAGCATTTTTTTGAACGGATAATGACTCTTTCCGGCAAGCCGTTCATGACGCTCGTAATATACCGATGTGCTGTTAAATCCGACAAGCGTTATCATCCCCCGTAAAAAAATATTAACTTCTTTAAAATCCGCGAAATCATTAAGAACTCTAGATGAAATCAAGCGGT
Organism: Clostridiales bacterium Firm_08; assembly: GCA_001604045.1. Lineage (GTDB taxonomy): Bacteria > Bacillota > Clostridia > Oscillospirales > QAKW01 > Firm-08. The sequence goes on from LVAN01000022.1 coordinate 5,862, forward strand.
AATCAGCATGGTTATACACAACCTCGGCACCCATACCCTTTAACAACCTATAAAATGTTTGTGCAGTAAATCGTTTGAAAAAAGTGTCGGTTTTTCGACTACTTCTGACACCATAAACAACATCAGCACCTTTACGATATGCCTCTAACATATCATTCATGGCATTGATATCATCCTGACCGTCACAGTCAATGGAAATCGTTACATCACATTTATCTTTTACTGTCATCAGCCCACAAAGCAACGCATTTTGATGCCCGCGATTCCTGCTCAGACAAATCCCCTCAACCAATATTTCCTGCTCAGCACAGCGGCTGATAATTGCCCACGTGTCGTCCTTGCTCCCATCGTTTACAAAAACCACACGGCTAGAACCACTAATAGTTTCTGATGATATCAATTCATTCAGTTTATTAACGAACATTGGAATAGTCTGCGGAAGAACAATTTGTTCATTATAGCAAGGAATTACAATATATAAACACGGAAGTTTCATAAAACGCACGTCAACTCCTTTTTTAGACACGAGATTCAAGAAAAATATTAAAAATTCTTTCTTTGTTGGTTTAATATTAGTATACATCAAAAAAAACTTTTGTCAAGTTTCACCAAGATATCTCAAAAGTTAAAGGAGCTCATCTTGTTAACCTTGTAAATCAACATGAAATAAGTGAGATAAAATGTTTTATAGGTATTTAGCAGCATACCATCTAGCCTTATCATTTGTTTCTATATTCCGATAAGAGCCATGCTATCATATCTTCTGATATTCGCCGTTATTCCGCGCAAACTATACGGTGAACGCAAAGGAGAGAATGATGGTATTTTTTTCAGCGATTTCGGAATTGATCGCGGGGATCGGCGTGTTTCTCATCGGATGCGATATGATGAGCAAAAACATCGGATCCATCGGGAGCAACAAACTCAAAAAAATATTCACAAAAAACGCCGGAAATAAATTTTTCGGCGTTGGCGTCGGCACGGTCGGAACGGCGATCATACAAAGTTCAGGCGCCATGACCGTGATGATCATCGGATTTGTAAACGCCGGCATCATCTCATCAGTGCAGGCGGCAACGATCATTTATGGCGCCAACATCGGCACGACGATCACCGCTCACATCGCCGCGCTCGGCATATCCGGCGGCGTGACCTCCGCTTCCACCATACTTTCCGCCTCGGCGGGCATCGGCGTTTTTATCGTTCTGATCGCAAAAAAAGATATCGTTAGATCTTTCGGTGAAACACTTGCGGGATTCGGCTCCCTTTTCGTCGGCTTGTCCCTGATAAGCGGCAGTATGGCGCATTTTTCCACCCTCGGATCGGTAAAACAGTACATTTCAGGGATCGATAACGCGATAATACTTGTTTTGATCGGAACCTTGCTGACAGCTGTCACACAAAGTTCATCCGTTATGACGTCTATTGTCATTACAATGGCGATCGCTCATCTCATCACCATCGACCAGGGGATCTATCTGATCATCGGCGCGAACATCGGAGCATGCTTTGTCACTTTCATAGCGGGACTGGCCGGCGGTAAAAATGCCAGACGGGCGGCTCTCCTTTATTTCTTCTTTAACGCGGGCGGCGCCGTATTTTTTTTGTTGACTGCCGCCGTCATATCGCTCGTCTCAAGAGGAAATACAACACTCGGCACCCTCGCGGCAGAAGTTTTCCCTCATATGCCGCAGATCACACTGGCTTTTTTCCATACGCTTTTCAACGTCATCACCATGCTTTTGTTTTTACCGTTTACGGAAAAGATCACCGGTTTGATCGAGTATATCCTACCCGACGCTTCTCAGGGCGAGCGGACCAAGACGGTCCCGAAAGCATACTAAGCAGACTTTACTGAAAGAGCCGTTGCGCAAGGCAACGGCTCTTTCAGTGTGTATGGGATCTCAGCAACAACCGTTGCCGCGTCCGCTGTCCGCACAGTTGCAGTGATTGATGACCAGAAGCGCGATCAAAATGAAAAAGATGCCATCATTGCTGCACAGATTGTCAAGACAATTGCACATATCTCTTTCCTCCTATCGTTTGATACTTCATCATATGTCGATGGAAAAAAAGAGTGCCGGTATTTCTATTTTTTGTCAACATAACGTCGGTAGATAATGTAAAGCAAATCACTTTATTAACATTTCCACAGAGTTTTCCACATTTTATTTGGCATCAACTCCAAGAAAACCGCATTTCTGACAGGTTATCCACAGCACCCTTGAACGGGCGAAAAAACGGACAGAAATATTTTAGTTTACATAAAGTTCAAATCGATCGCCATAGTCGGCCGCGCGTTTTGAGAAAGATCGCCAAGGTGCCCCGCGCGCCACTCATAAAACGCCTGCGCACCGATCATCGCGGCGTTGTCGCCACACAGTGAAAGCGGCGGCATAAAAACCGAAAATCCTTGTTCCGAAGCCATTTTCAGAACTTTTTCCCTTAACATTGAATTAGCGCTGACCCCGCCGGCAAGTACAATGTTTTTCATTCCGTCTCTCGTTGCCGCGATCATAAAATTCTCACACAAAACGTCCGTGATCGCGTGCATATAGCTTGCCGCGATATCCGCCGCGTCCCACGTTTCACCTTTCATCTTTTTTTGATGGATCAGGTTGACGATAGAAGTTTTTACGCCGGAAAAACTGAAATCAAGAGATCCGTTCTCAAAATGAACGCGTGGAAAAGCAACGGCAAGCCGGTCGCCTTTTTGTGCAAGTTTGTCAAGATGCACGCCGCCCGGATACGGAAGTCCCAGGATCCTGGCGCCTTTATCAAACGCTTCCCCCGCCGCGTCGTCCCTGGTTTTTCCGACCACGGTAAAATCGGTGTAATCATCACATCGGACGATATGACTGTGCCCGCCGGAAACGACGAGCGCCGTAAAAGGCGGGGTAAGGTCAGGGTGCGCGAGATAATTTGCCGCGATATGTCCCCTCAGATGGTGAACGGGAATAAACGGAAGTCCCTCCCGGTACGCAAGCCCCTTGGCATAGTTCAAGCCGACCAGAAGCGCGCCGATAAGTCCCGGTGCTGTCGTTGCCGCCACCGCGTCGATCTCACTCATCGAAAGATCCGCCTCTTTTAAAGCGCGGGATACGATCTCTGATATTTTTTCAATATGATACCGGGAGGCGATCTCGGGCACGACGCCGCCGTATTCCTTGTGTACTTCGATCTGGGAAAATATGATATTTGAAAGGATCTTTCTGCCATCTTCAACAATGGCCGCCGCCGTTTCATCACAGGATGATTCAATGGCAAGAATTTTCATTCGCGATCTCCTTTCTCATAATTACGGCGTCCTCTACCGGATCTCTGTAATATTTCTTCCGTATCGAGAGTACGGAAAAACCGTATTTTTCATATAAAGCCCGCGCGGAAACGTTGCTTGCCCGCACTTCAAGAAACAACGGGTCAAGTTTATTCTCCCGAACAAACCGTATCGCTGTTTCAAGCAAAGCGGCGGCGATCCCGCAACGACGGTATTTTTCATCGACACACAGCGTAAGGATATCCGCCGTGTCTGTTCCGAAACGCAGACCGATATAGCCGTATGTCGCCTCCTCATTAACGCCGACAAAAAAGTGTGTATAAGGATCCGTAAGACTTTTTTCCAGATCTCCGGCTGTCCAAGGATGGGAAAAGACAGATCTTTCCAGCCCGGCGACGTCCGGGATATCCTCCGCGGCAAGCGGTCGAACTGAGAAATCACTTACAATCATACCAACTCGCCCCGCAATGAACGTCCGCCACCAAACGAACTTTCAGTTTGGCGGCATTCACCATTTCTTCCTCCAGAATTTTCCGGATAACGATCTCCTCATCCGTCGGCACATCAAGGATCAGTTCATCGTGGACCTGTAAAATCAGTTTTGCTTTCAATCCTTCCGACCGCAAGCGCCTGTAAAGACCCACCATCGCGATCTTGATGATATCCGCCGCGGTCCCCTGGATCGGCGTATTCATCGCGACCCGCTCCCCAAAGGATCTGATCATATAATTGGACGAAGAAAGCTCCGGAAGTTCCCGCCGTCTGCCGAACAGCGTTTCAACGTATCCGTTTTCTTTTCCGAACGTTACGGAGTTTTCCATATACGCTTTGATACCGCTGTATTCGTTGAAATAACTTTCAATATAGGCGGCCGCTTCCTTCCGAGAAACGTGGATATCCTGCGCCAGAGAAAAATCCGAAATACCGTATACCAATCCGAAATTGACCGCCTTGGCGGCGCGCCGCATTTCCGGCGTCACCATCAGCGGCGGGACACCGAACACACGCGCGGCAGTGGCGGTATGGATATCCTCTCCCGCAGCGAATGCCGACTGCATATTCTTATCATCCGCGATATGGGCAAGCACACGCAGTTCGATCTGGGAGTAGTCGGCGTCCGCCAAAATATGCTCATCATCCGAAGCAATGAACATCGCGCGAAGCTGCCGCCCGAGTTCCGTGCGGACCGGAATGTTCTGCAAATTCGGTTCCGTAGAGGAGATCCTTCCGGTGTGCGTGACCGTCTGCTGAAAAGACGTATGAACGCGATGATCATCATCCATCAGCGCCAAAATGCCGTCACAGTATGTGCTTTTCAGTTTCATATATTTCCGGTATTCCAGCACCATCTGCACAATGGGATGCTTCTCCCGCACTTTTTCCAGCGCGTCAACATTGGTGGAATAGCCGTTTTTTGTTTTTTTGCAAGGTTTGAGTTCGAGTTTTTCAAACAGGATGACGCCGAGTTGTTTTGGTGACAGGATATTAAATGTCTCCCCTGCCTGCGCGTAGATCTCCTGTTCCAGCGCGTCAGCTTGGACTGTGATCTTGCCGCTGTATTCAATGAGTTTTTCTTTGTCGACTTTGAAACCGACCCGCTCCATATCCGCCAGAACAACGGTCAACGGCAGTTCTATATCATACAGAAGGTCCTGTTGTTTTCTTTCCGCAAGACTTTTTTGCTGCGCGAGAAAGATCTCTTCCATCAGTCCTGTAAACTGTTCCGGGCTCTCATATTCAGTCTGAAGCTGACGCATCAGAACGCTCTCCGGTGTATAGTGAGACATCGTGCTGTCCAGCACGTATTGAGCCACCATTATATCGTAATACGGACGCGTGATCGTCCATCCGTTTTTTAAAAGATGCACGTACAGCGGTTTTGCGTCAAATGTTACTTTTTCGATCTCCTCCTCTCGCAAAAACGCCGTGATGTCATTCAAAAAAACAACGCCGTCTTTAAATTTCACATAGGCGCCGACTTCTTTTTCGATCGCGTTGTAAAAAAAGACCATCCTGTGTTTTTTACAATACTCCATCACTTCTTCCGGCGCGACGTTGTCATAAACCGTGATCTCTCTCTTTACCGTCGTTTCGACCTCTAAAACCTTCAAAAGGCTCGCAAGTTCATAGGTAAGCAGCAGATCTTTCAGTTTCGTATGGTCGTACGCCCGCACCATCAGTTCCTTCTCATCCAGTGAAACCGGCACGGTACGGCAGATCTCCGCGAGCTTAAAGGAAAGATACGCGTCTTCCCTGCCGTCCATCAATTTCTGGCGCACTCCTTTTTTGATATCCTCGCTGTCGATATTCTCATACACTCCGTCCAGCGTTCCATACGCGCGGATCAGTTCCAGCGCGCCCTTTTCCCCGATGCCGGGAACACCTTTGATATTATCGGAGGAATCCCCCATAATGGACTTAAGGTCGATCATCTGCCGCGGTGAAAGCCCATACTTTTCGAGCAGATACCCCGGATCGACACGAACGACCTCGCTATCGCCCTTCTGCGTGACCGGCAATAACAGTGTCGTATGATCGCTGACCAACTGATAGTCGTCCCGATCGCCGGACACGATAACGCATTCATGTCCGTTTTCCTCACAATACCGCGATACCGTCCCGATGATATCGTCCGCCTCATATCCTTCCATTTCCAGGATACAGACGTTCATCGCGCGCAGGATCTCTTTGAGCGGGTCCATCTGTGCCGCGAGATCGTCCGGCATCCCCTTGCGCTGCGCCTTATAGCCGTCATACATTTTATGACGGAACGTTTTGGCGCGCAGATCGAAAGTGACCGCGACCATATCCGGCTCCACCAAATCGAAATATTTTTTATACAGCTTCAAAAAGCCGTAGATCCCGTTGGTCGCAAAACCATCTCCCGTTGTAAGTCCGCGAATGGCGTAATATGCCCTGTTAATGATAGAATTTCCGTCAAATACAAGCAGTTTCATACAATACCTCTTTTTATCTCCGGCAGATCTCCCGCGATCTCCGCTATATCCTGCGGAAGTTTCGCCTCAAAGTTCATCGTCTCTCCCGTTACGGGATGACAAAAACGAAGAGCATAGGAATGAAGCGCCGGCCGCTTTGTAATATGCCCCTCCCTGCCATACAGCCAGTCGCCGCAAAGCGGATGCCCGATGTGACTCATATGCACCCGGATCTGATGGGTACGGCCGGTCTCAAGTTTTATAAGCAGCAGCGAACACTCCGGAAGCGTTTTGAGAACGGAAAAATGCGTTACCGCTCTTGTTTTATCCGTTTCCTGCTCTTTTGCGCCGACCGTCCTCCGAATGACGGAACCTGCCGCACGCAAAACAGGCAGATCGATCGTACCGCCTTCTTGTATTTCTCCTTCCGCCAACGCGACATACCAGCGATCAACAGCGCGGCGTTTCACCTGATCGCCGAGTTGCCCGGCGGCATACGCGTTTTTCGCGACGACAAGCAGACCGGTCGTGTCCTTGTCAAGACGGCTTACGGGATGATATCCGTATTCTTTTTTCTGCTGCTGCCAGTAAAACGCGAGCGCGTTGCCGAGACTTTGATTCCGCTGTCCGGGTCCCGGATGAGTCAGCAGACCCGCCTGTTTGTTGATCACGATGATATCCTCATCCTCATATACGATCGCAAGCGGTATTTCCGACGGTGCAAGCGGCGGCTCACGATCCGGTCTGTCACGCAAACGAAGTGTGAGCAGATCGCCGGTATGCAATTGTTTCAAAACCGTTACGCGCTTATTCCCGATCAGGATCCCGCGGGGATTGTTTTTGAGCGCTGTTACGTTGGCGGCAGAAAAACCATGGTATTTTAAAAACGCCTTGACCGCTTTTCCGTCCCATTCATCCCCGATTTGAAATACAAATTTACGAGTTGTCATTGTGTTCCCTTTTTCTCACTGACGTAACGATCGCCGCTCCGTCCCGAACATAAAACGATATTTCCCGCCCGGCAAAGAAAAAGCCGTATTCCCGCTCATCCTCGTGATATGCCGGACGAGGATCCTGCGACAGGACAGCTTCCAGCGTTTTCCGCTCACTTTCCGAAAGTGCCTCTTTCGTGTCCGGCATCCAGCGGACGCCGATGGAGTATTCCTTTCGCGTTTCCGCGTATCCCCCCGACGCTTCGGGATGCGCGTCGCTAAACGGAAGATACGGCTTGATGTCAAAAATCGGCGTACCGTTCATCAAATCGGCTCCGCGCACGTAAATAAGCGGCGCGGCAGGCGCCGAAAGGTCGATCCGGTCTATCTCTACCGAGGAAAGCCCGACCGGATTTGGGCGAAAAGGAGATCGTGAGGCAAAAACGCCAACGCGTCGGTTGCCGCCGAGCCTCGGCGGACGGACGGTGGGTGACCAGGCGTGTTCCCCTATTTCGGAAAAGTGCCAAACGAGCCACAGATGAGAAAAGCCCTCAAGCCCCCTGACCGCGTCTTTATTTCTGAACTCCGGCTCAAAGCGGATAACGGAAATATGTTCCGTAGAGCCGCTCTGACGCGGCAGAGCGAACTTGGTTTCAAAATCTGAGTATAGCCGCGCTATGATTTTCAGTCCGATCTCTTCCATATGTCGCTCCTTGTTTATTTTCTGTCATTATAACAAAAAAAAAATCAATATTCAATAAAAACGGTTGTTTTACCTGTATTTTTATTTTATAATTGTCATAGGGGGAATACAAGGAGGCAGTTATGAAACACAAAGTAAAGATCGTGACAAAATGCGCCATGTTCGCCGCGCTGCTCTGTATTTTCTCTGCCGTCACCGTCCCCGTAGGCGCGGTCCCCTTTTCTTTTTCTTTCCTCGGCGTGATGCTGACCGGGATCATATTGGGGATCGTCACGGCGCCTTTATCAGTCGCGATTTTTTTGCTGCTCGGTCTTTTCCTGCCGGTCTTTTCCGGGTTCCAGACAGGAATGACCGCTTTGCCCGGTCCGACCGGCGGATATATCTGGTCATATATTCTTATGGCACTGATCATTGCGGCGTTTTGCAGGATACCTGCTCAAAGTTATTTTTCCTCTGTCAGCGTTGCTTTTATCGGATGCCTTGCGGGAGGCGCGGTTTGCTATCTGTGCGGTACACTGCAATTTGCCGCCTGTACGGGCAAACCGTTGTCCGACGCGCTTGCCGTCTGCGTGATCCCCTTTATTCTGCCTGATCTCATCAAAGCGACGATCGCCTCGTTTCTCGGTGTTGAGATCCGCAATCTTTTAAAGAAAAACAGACTTATATAAAAAATGCCCGATATCGGGCATTTTTTAATACTATTTTTCCGTAATAACGGTAACGTGATCGTACGGGATCTCAATACCGTTTTTGTTAAGCGCGGCGCGGACTCTCGTGTTGATATCATCCATCACCGTTTCTGTTGAAACGTTGGCGGCGTAATACACCGTTACCGCCATAATGAGCGCGCTTGCCGCGTACGAGATGAAATAGACCGGACTATACACATCCGATCCGTTACCGGCGTATTCACGCGGCATGGAATACGGACTTTCCTCAACCGCTTGTCCGATCACCTGTTTGGCAAACTCCGGATCCGTGCCGTATCCCACGGAAAACCGAAAATGGATCGAACGGTCACTGCGCCCGAAACTGTAACTCGTGAGTTTCATCGCGTTGATCTTACTGTTGGGGATCACAAAACAAGCCGTATCGATGGAAGCAAGGACGACGTGCCGTAGTGTAATGTTTTTGACGGTGCCTGACGTGCCATCCTCCAAAACGATCCGATCTCCGATATCAAACGGCTTGCTGACGCTGATCATAATGCCCGCAAGCACATCTTTGATGATATCCTGCGCAACGAACGCCAGCACAGCGCTGGTGATAGCGGTGCCGCTGAGCAGCGTCTTCCAAACGGCTTGCGCCCCGCTCAGCGCCGACACGGACAGCAGAATGCTCACGACAACGATGGCACAGGCAATCAAACGTTCAAACAGCGCCAAATGCAGGCGGTTACTCTTTTTTCGCGCCCGCTTGAAAATGGCTCTGTTGATCATAAGAAACACCCACGTCAGCAAAGCGATCGCGACGATCACCGCGATCCAGACCAAAACGCTCCATTTCTCTTTTTGCAAAAGATCACCCTCATATCAGTTTTATTTCAAAATACTGTTTTCCCTATTATGGTATCATATACCCGATCTTAAATCAAGAAAAAACAAATCACATTATAAAAACAGCGGAGAAATGTTGCTTACAACATTTCTCCGCTGTTTTACATAATGACAAATGGATCTAAAATTTCCCTCCTCCGCCGCCGTGGGAGGAGCCGGAGGATGAGGTGTGCGTCGAGCTGCCGCCGCCCCCGGAAGATTCCTTTTCGATCTTGCGGCGGGAGACGTTGCTGTACACGAAACGGTCGTGACTGGCTCGCAGGTTCAGACTGTCACGGATCAGATAGTCATTGGCTTCCGAACGCATCCGAACGGGCTTATACCCCGATTTGATGGAAAAAACGGTGATGAGCGAAATGACAAGCCCGATCCCCAAAGATACGAGAGCGCCGATCAAAATGTTTTTAAGAGCGCGGCGCTTGGGGGCCTTGTGAGAAACGTCGTAGGGCTTTCCTTTATTCGCTTCCGTTACAAATCTGTCCACCTGTTTCGCGTACGATCTGAACGCGCCGGCATAATCGCCGTCCGACAAGGATGAGAGAAAACCATCGCTGATATAGTCGATGCCGTAATCGGTGATCGCCGTAATGCCGTAGCCTGTCGTAGACATCCACCAGTCGCGGGATCCCATACAGACAAGCAGCAGACAGCCGTCGGGACGGTAGCCGTTGTAGTCATAATAATCATCGGCGTATTCCATCGGTGATTTCTCTCCGAGGGAATCAACCGTGACGACAACAACATCAAAGTCCTGCCGTTCGCTGATCTCATCGAGCAGTTCAGTAAGTTCCACACGCTCGTCGGAGGTGAGAAGCTGCGCTTCGTCCACCAGATGCTGACCCTTCTCCGCCGCGAAACACGGAATACAGAGAGACAGCGCCATGATCACGATACAGAAAAAGATGATCTTTCTTTTCATTTTCATCACCCTCCTATATCAGATCCAGCAGCATGCCGACCAAGAAAGAGATCGTACTGAGCGCCGCAGTCAGTCCCGTGAACAGCAGCGCGAGTTTCCCTTTGTCGACAGGAAGGTCGCCGACGAATTTTCCGGTCTGACCGTTCATCGCGAATGTGTACTGTTTATCTTTATAAGTGGTATTGAGCAGCCACACGGGATACAGGACATACTTTGCCTTACCGTTCTGCGTCCGCACGGTGCTTGATTTTTTCGTGACCGAAGTATACGACGCTTTGATCGTGGCGGCAAGCACTTGCTCCGAACTGCTTTTCACCCGCGCGTTGGCGCGATCGACGCTGTTTTCCATCGTCACGTCATACTTGTCAGCGAGATAGCCGGCAAGATACGCTGTTTGAAAGTCCACCGCTTCCTTAAAATCAAACGGCTCGATGGACTCCATCAGATCGTCCGCCATTTTAGATGAGCCATCCACCGGGATATGCTCAAAACGCATGCTGCCTTCCCGGTACACGTCGTAGTAGTCCGTTTTGGTGTACTCATAATTGGAATCCGACCAGTGCGTCACTTTGGTCGCGCCGAAACTGACAGCGGCGTCCGAATCGGTATCAAACAGCCAAAACGGAACGTAAAGTCCCTTGACCTCTTCCAGGCGGTTTTCCGTTTTAAAACTACGTGGCGCGAACTTCTTTTTCCCGACATAGTTTTTAAGCGTCTGTTTGGCGGCGTTTTTATCCAGTTTGAACGGAATGACGAAGTCCGGCTTCAAAACGCCGGAAAGCCTTCCGCTCATCACAACGGGATTGCCGCAATACGGACAGGCCGTCGCGGCGGTGTTTTCATCGCCAACGATCTCACCGGCGCAGGATTTACAGACAAAGACAGAGATTTTGTCCCGTTCATCGTCTGACCATTCCCTGCCGGTGTTTTCATCCCACTGAAACGTGTCAGGCTGCTGTTTGTTAAGCCGTTCGTCCTGTTTCAAAAAAGCCTGTACGTCGAACTCGCTGTCACAGTAGGGACATTTGAGTTTCTGCGCGTCAGCGTTGAAACTGATCGCGCCGCCACAGCACGGGCATTTATATTCAAGAATATCCGACATATATTTTCCCCGCAAAATTACAGTTTATCGTTATCATCAAAAGGATCGCCGCATTGCGGACAGAATTTCGGCGGATTTTTCGGATCCTCCGGTTCCCACCCGCATTTATTGCATTTGAAAGAAGGAGCGGCAGCCGGCTTGGGAGAACCGCATTCCGTACAGAATTTCCCGGTGTTGACCGCGCCGCATTTGCAGGTCCAGCCGCCCTGGGGCTTGGGAGCGCCGCACTCCGTGCAGAAGTTGCCGTACGCCTGCGCGCCGCATTTCTCGCATTTCCAACTGTCATGCGCGGGTTGAGGCGCGGGCTGATTTTGCTGACCCATCGCGAAAAGGTTCTGCGCGTTGCCGCCGGCATTCATCGCCATTCCCATCCCGACGAACGCGTTCATCGCGCCGCCTTCGTTGGCCGCCGCCGTACGCATGGCATCTGCCTGCGCGCCGACGATCGTCGCGCCCGCCATTGACGGATCCCGCATCATGCCGGCACGCTGCGCCTGTTTGATCATCTCGGCGTCTTCCTCCGGCAGATTGATCGGATTGAGCGCGATGGAAACAACACTGATGCCGCGCAGACCCGACCATTTGGAGGTCAGCGCGTCGTTCATCGCTTTTTCAAGATCGGAAACGTGAGAGACGATCTGATTGGGTCTGAGCTGCATATCACTGAGTTTCCCGAACGCGGGTTGAAGCGCGCTGACGAACTCCGTTTTGAGCTGCCCATCCAGCTCATCCCGTTTATACGCCTCTTCAACGTTGCCGCACACGTTGGTATAGAAAAGAAGCGGATCAGTGATCCTGTAAGAGTATATACCGCTGCAGCGGATGGACACGTCGACGTCCAGCCCGATATTACGATCCACGACACGGAACATAATGGGGTTTTGCGTTCCGAATTTGTTGTCGATCAACTCTTTCGTATTAAAATAATAGACTCTCTGGTCTTTCGCCGTGTCGCCGCCGAAGGTGAAACGCTTACCGATCGTCTGAAAAGTCTTTACGATGCTGTCACCGAGTTTACCGGCGAAAATGCTCGGTTCCGTCGAGGTATCATATACGAATTCACCGGGTTCGGCGCAGACCTCCACGATCTTGCCCTGATCGACGATCATCATGCACTGTCCGTCTGCCACAGCGACAAGCGATCCGTTGGAAATGATATTGTCGCTTGCTTTCGTGTTGGAGGAGCGGGAGGAAGTCCTCTTCTGTCCTTTTACAACGAGAACGTCTTTTTCAAGACTGTCACAATAGAAAAACTCTTTCCATTGATCCGCCATCGTGCCGCCGAGCGCACCGACACCTGCTTTTATAAGTCCCATACTGTAAACCCCTTTCGAATTTTCGTCGAACACCGTCGACGTTTATCATAAAAATTATACAATATCCGCCGGGCTTTGTCACTACATTTTTAAAAATTTTGTTTCTTTTTCAAAAGAAAAAACGCTCCCCACGAAAAAACGAACCCAAGAGCGGCAAGAAAAGCGCAAAGCGCCGCCTCATTCGTTCCCGGCAAGCCGGGATACATCTGTCCGACCGATGCCGCCGCAAATCCAAGCAGAACACTATTCACCCGTCCCGGATACCGCCTGAGAAGGAAGGAAAATCCACGCCCCAGCGCAATGGCCCAAAACGCCGTGCAAAATCCGAGCGGCGCCAGATATAGCAGATCAAAATGTGCTATGGCGTGCATCACGCGGTCATAATTTCCTATGATGACCATCATCAGAGAAAGGCTGACGCCCGGAAGGATCACGGCGACCGCTGTCATAAGTCCCGCAAGCAATGTGACGCCGAAAGATGAAACGAGCCCGGCGCCGCTTTCAAAGATCCCTTTCGGTAAAAATCGCGTCAAAACGACGGCAAGCATCCCCGCCATGCACCATACCGGATGAAACGCTCTGCGTTCGGCGACTGCCAGAACAACGACGCCGCCCGATATCGTACCGATGAAAAACCAGGAAAGCTGGATAAAGCACACATCCGACAAAAGAGATATGATCCGCGCCGCGATCGTCATCCCGCCGAAAACACCCAAAGCGACGCTCCCGAGCAGAGAAAAAGACTTTAAAGGAGTTTTGAAAACATCAGCGAGCGCGCCGATGAGCGGCGCGTAGATCCCGAGGATCACAGCAAGCGTCCCGCCGCTCACGCCGGGGATCGCCATCGCCAAACCGATCGCGAAACCGATCAAAGCGTTTCTGAAAAAACAAGTTTTCATTCATTTATCACCTTTAAAACCTATGCCGGTCCGCCGGAAAATATATTATTTTCAAGGAAATGATTGACATATTTTAAAGAAAAATATATAATAGATGGGTATCAAATTCAGCCAAGGAGGACATTATGAAAAGACGTAAAGCATCCCCGGCAAGAAAAGCGGCATTCTTTATTATTCTTGCCATTATCGTTTGCCTCGTCACCGTTACCATCACCGGTTTGACACTCGGATCCGGCGTCGCCGTAAAATCCGCCAAGAACATTCGCACCGGTATTGATATCCGCGGCGGCGTGAACGCGACGTTTGTTCCGGCGGACAGCACCATAACCCCCACCGAACAGCAGCTGGAATCCGCAAGGGCGATTTTTGAAACACGCCTGGATTCCGAAAATATTCTCGATTACACCATCACGACCGACACGGACAACAAAGCGGTCATCGTGGAGTTCCCGTGGAAAGAGGATGAAAAAGATTACGATCCTCAGGCCGCTATCGACGAACTCGGCGCCACCGCCAATCTGACATTCTGTTCGCTGGTCGAGGACGACGAAGGCAATCCTTTGGACGCCGACGGCAAAAAGATCACCGAAAGCGGCAATGATCCCGCGCCGAAGGAAGTACTGCTTCAGGGCAACGACATCCAGTCCAGTTCTACCGACTATCAGGATGGAAAATACGTCGTCACCCTCTCTTTCACCGACGAGGGGAAAGAAAAGTTCAAGCAGGCCACCACAACATATCTCAACGATTATATCGGAATTTATCTTGATGATCAGGCGATCAGCTGGCCGACCGTCAACTCCACCATCGAGGACGGACAAGCCATCATCGAAGGCAGTTTCACGGCGGAGACCGCGAAATCCCTTTCCAGCAAGATCAACGCCGGCGCGCTTCCCTACGCGATGACATCGTCCAACTACAACGCGGTAAGCGCCACGATGGGCACCAAGGCCTTGAAAGTCATGCTTATCGCAGGCCTGATCACGCTGATCCTTGTCTGTCTTTTTATGCTGATCGTGTACAGAATGCCGGGATTTGTGGCATGTCTCAACCTTTTGGCGCAGGTCAGCATCCAGCTCTTGCTTTTCGCCAATCTCGGACTTACCATCACGCTTCCGGGCATTGCGGGTATCATCCTCGCGATCGGTATGTGCGTTGACTCCAACGTCATCATCGCCGAACGCATCCGTGAGGAACTCAGAAAAGGAAAATCTCTCATCGGTGCGATCGATACTGGTTATGGGCGTGCGCTTACCGCGATCGCGGACTGCAATATCACGACCGCGATCGTTGCCCTGCTACTGATCTTCTTCGGCACCGGCGCCGTTCTTTCCTTCGGCTACACGCTCCTGATCGGCATCGTTCTGAGCTTCCTGATCAGCGTTCTGGTATCGAAATGGATGATCAGATCCATCAGTTCTTACGGGATCTTTAAAAACCCGAAACTTTACGGTTACAAAGAGGAGGTAGGGAAAAATGATTAAGTTTTATGAAAATCGGAAATGGTTCTTTATCAACTCCCTGGCTCTGTTCGTGATCGGCATCGCATTCATTTTTATCAACGGCGTCCATATGGACATCCAGTTCACCGGCGGCACCAAGATCACCTACAATTTCTCCGGCGATCTTGACGTAGACGCGGCGAAAAACGAAATTCAAACCGTCACGAAACGTGTCGTCAGCACACAAAAATCCACCGGGTCGGCAGATGGAAGCAGCGCGCTTATCGTAAGCCTGTCCGGAAGAGAAAGCCTCTCCACCGAGGAATTGGAAGCGATCGATAAGGTCGTACTCGAAAAGTACAAAGACAATCAGATCACCCGCGCCTCTACGACCAACGTTGAGCCATACATCGGCGCGAGATTTTTAAGAAAAGGCATCACCGCCATCGTTCTCGCGATCATTCTGATCACGATCTTTGTGACCATTCGGTTTAAATTGATCTCCGGCTTTTCCGCCGCGCTCACTGCGCTGATCGCGCTATTCCACGACGTTCTGATCGTTTTCTTTGTATTCGTTGTCGTCGGAATCCCGCTGAATGACGGTTTCATCGCAGTTGTTTTGACCATCCTCGGATATTCTGTCAACGATACGCTTGTCATTTACGACCGTATTCGTGAAAACAAAAGAATGTACGGCGATAAACTCACGCTGCCGGAACTTATCAACAAATCCTTAAGTCAATCCATGCGGCGCTGTATCAACACTTCTGTTCTCACGTTCACGGCAATGTTCCTTGTATTCCTGTTCGCGCTGATCAACAACATCTCCTCTGTCGTGAATTTTGCGCTGCCGCTGATGCTCGGCATCCTGTCCGGCACGTATTCCAGCCTTTGCATCGCCCCGACGATCTGGGTCTCCCTGCAAGGCAAAAAGGCAAAATAAAGATCATATCACAAAAAATAACCGATGCAAGAATGCATCGGTTATTTTTTGTCGTAAAAAAAGGCTTAAAACAGTTTGATCGCCTGTTGGAGCTGGACATCATCTGACTCGCTGAGTTGATAGAAGTTTTCAAGGTCAGCGTCTGCCATTTTTACACTGATATCCGGTTTCACGCCGATATCCTCAAAACTCTTTCCGCTTGTCGGAAAGAATTTTTGTGTCGACAGGTATACCGCCGTCTGGTCTCCGAGCGGGACGATCTGCTGCGCGACCGCTTTGCCGGCAGTCGTCTCTCCTATAAGTTTCCCTTTGCCAAAATCTCTGATATCCGCCGCAAAAAGTTCAGCGGCGCCGTAGGTATTTCCATTGATCAAAACACACATCGGAAGAGAGATCTGCGAGGAATCAGACACAACAGGATCACTCTTACCGGTCGCTTTGTTTTCCGTCGTTACGATCGTGCCCTTCGGCAGGATCATATCCAGTACTGAGCAAACAGAGTCGATATCCCCGCCATCGTTATTCCGCAAATCAAAAATAAGAGACGTAACGCCTTCATTCTGCAGCGCGGCAAACTCTTTTTTGAACTGCTTCAGCGTATTGGCGTCGAACGATTCAAAACGGATCCATCCGATCTTTCCATTCAAAACCTTAGAGGAAACCGTTACAGTCGTGTATTCGGAATACAATACTTCTTTTTCCAGCGTCTCATCGCCCCGGTAAATAGAAAGGACTGTGGAAGTGCCTGCCTTACCGTTGAGCAGCGTGCTCGCCTCGGCTTCAGACATGGACACGACATCTTTGCCGTCTATCTTATAGATCATATCGCCGGGTTTGACGCCGACATTATACGCGGAGGACGCCTTGTTGACCTTAACGACCTTCATATATCCGGTACTTGAAACATATTTGACGGTAACGCCAAGTCCGGCGCTTTTCCCGTTCAGGCGATCACGATAGAGTTGATAGGCGTTGGCGTCCATATATTTTCCGTATTTATCGACAGAGGCGACATAAGCGGAAATAACGCCGTCCAGCGCTTCATCCTGGTGATACTCGTTGATATAGCGGGACGCGACGATCTGATCCACCTGACTGAGTTTTGAGTATTTTTCAGAGGTGGCAAACACCGTCGTCATTTTGGAAGTCAGATAGGTATACGTGATCAGACACGCAAGAATGGTACACGCCATCATCAGAAAAACAGCGGTTCCGATCTCAATTTTTCGTTTCATATACAGATATTCCTCACATCAATAATAGATAAAGTTTATATAAGACGAGAAATACGGAACAGGATCGACATACTCGCCGTCCAGCATAATTTCAAAATGAAGGTGCGCGCCGGTCGAATTACCGCTGGATCCGACATAGCCGATCACCTGTCCCTGCTGTACAGAGGAATCAGCGGAAGTCGCGAGCGAACTCATATGTCCGTAAAGCGTAGCGGAGCCGTCCCCATGGTTGATGACAACATAATTGCCGTATGCGGAGTGGTATCCCGCCTTGGAGACGATACCATTTTTAGAAGCATACACAGGCGCGCCGTAAATGCCGCTGCCGGTGAAATCACAGCCTGTATGCATTTTATAAACACCGGTGATCGGATGCGTGCGGTATCCGAACGGATCGGTGATGATCTTCCATTTGGAATCAAGCGGGTATTGGAACGATCCTGAGATGACGATGGACGGTTCTTCCCCATTTTTCTGCCGTTCCGCCGCCTTTCTGTTTTCCTCCGCGATCTGGCGTTGGATCTGTTGGCGCAGTTCAGCTTCCTGACGTTCCATTTCCTCGATCTGCGCGATGAGGGAATCGGATTTCATATCAAAAGATTGCACCAGTTTTTCACTGGCTTTCTGTTTGCCGGCAAGAGAGGATCTCTGCTCCTTCAGCGCCTCTGTGGCTTCCTCCTGCTGCTGTTGCCGGTCAGCGATCGTTTGGCGGGACGCTTCGATCTGCGCCTTACTCTCGCTGAGCTGTTTGATGACCGCCCTGTCGTAGGCAAGGATCTCCCTTACGACCTCCAGCCGCATAATAAAATCCGTAATGCTTTTCGCGGACATTATGATCTGAAGGTACGAAACAGAACCGGACTCGTAGGAAGCGCGGATCCTGCTCTTAGACGCCTTGAACGCCTCCTTATAAGCGGCCGTTGCCGCGTCAAGTTTATCAGTTGCCTGTTCAAGCTCATCGTCCAGAATATCAAGTTTTTTCTGTTCGAGATCCACCTGCTGCTGGATCGCGGTGATCTGCTGATCCAGGATGGTCTTTTTCTCAAGTTCAGAATCGCGCTTATCCTCGATCTTATTGAGTTCCTTCTCCAGACGCTCCCGTTCCTCCTGCAGATCAGAGAGATCGCCGTTCAGATCCTCCGTCGTTGTAGCGTTTACGGGATATGCGACATAAGATATCAGGCCCAAAAACATCAAAACGATCAGCGCAAGCGCGATTCGGGCGGCAATTCCTTTTTTCATAACTACCATCCTTCCCGATCATGCATCAAGATATTTCCGTATGGACGCGGCGCTGCCAAAGCCGCCGACGATCACGCCGATCCCGACAAAAATAGCGGCAATGCCCGGATACAACTGAGAAAACGGTACAAGGGAAACGAAATTCAGCGCCGCGAAAAGACGTCCCATCACATAAGTGTAAATATACCATTGCAAGCCAAAACAGACGGCGGCGGAAAGAATGCCGATAAACAGACCTTCCAGCACAAAAGGCCAGCGAATAAAGCGATTGGTGGCGCCGATATATTTCATGATACTGATCTCATGCCGCCGGTTGTGCATGGCGATCTTGATAGTATTGGAAATGATGAACAGGGAGACAACGCCGAGAATGATCATGATCCAGATGCCCAGGATCTGCACGACATTTCGCAGCGAGAGAAGGACGTTTACGATATCCTGCGTGTCCCTGACATGATCGATCTCCTCCATACCGGATACCGTTTCAGATACTTTTTTGAAGTTATCGAGATCGGAGATGGTGATCACAAAGGAATTTCGAAGCGGGTTTTCCTCCCCGGAGAAAGCGTCAAGATAGGCGCCGTCCTCTCCAAGCTGCGCGCGGTAATCAAGAAGCGCCTGATCCTTTGTGACAAAACGAATTTCGGCAACGCTGTCCAGCGCCTCGATCCTCGCTTTAAGGCTCTGATACTCCTCCTCGGGAACTTTCTCGTCAATAAACGCGACGATCTCATTTTGCTGTTCGATCTTTGCCATAAACGCGGAAACGTTCTGCGCAAACAGAAACGCCGTGCCGATGATCAGCATACACGCCACAAGCACCGACACGGATGCGGTCGTCATCATCAAATTTTTCCGCATTCCGTGGAAAGAGGATTTGATTATATACCCGATACTAGAACTCTTCATGGATGATATACCCGCCCGTCTGATCACTGATGACCTTCCCGTCTTCCAGGGTGATCACTCTTTTGTTGAAAGTATTTACAAGATCCTTATCATGGGTCACGACGATAACAGTCGTCCCCATTTTGTTGATCTCAGAGAGAAGCTCCATAATTTCCTTTGCCATCACAGGATCGACGTTGCCTGTGGGTTCGTCGGCGATTATGATCCGCGGATTGTTGACAAGCGCTCTTGCCAGCGCCGCCCTCTGCTGCTCACCGCCGGAAAGTTCCTTCGGATAGTTTTTGGCCTTATGGCTCAGTCGGACGATCCCCAGAACATAAGGGACTCTGCGGCGAATGACACGCCGCGACGTGCCGACGACGCGCAAGGGAAACGCGACATTCTCAAAAACCGTCATCGTCTCGATCAGGCGAAAGTCCTGGAACACGACACCCATCGTACGACGCAGGAACGGGATCTTCCGTTTCCTCATTTTGTTGATATCAAAGCCGTTTACATTGATCTCGCCGTAGGTCGGCTTGTCCTCGTGCATCAGCATTTTGATGATCGTGCTCTTGCCGGCGCCGGAATGACCTACGACAAAGACAAATTCCCCGTCGTCGATCTTGAAAGATACGCCGTTGAGCGCGTTCGTGCCGTTCGGATATTTCTTATATACATCGTCAAATACGATCATAACAAACGCCTCTTAAAATTTCGTAGGATTGGACACGAGATAACGTTTTACCATCAGCGCCACTTTGAAAATGATGGCGTGATCGAAACGACGCAGGTCAAGGCCGGTGAGTTTGCGGATCTTTTCCAAACGGTAGACGAGCGTATTTCTGTGCACGAAGAGTTTTCGGGAAGTCTCGGAAACGTTCAGATTGTTTTCAAAGAATTTCTGGATGGTAAACAGCGTTTCGTAATCCAGTGACTCAATAGATCCCTTTTTGAAAACCTCCGACAAAAACATTTCGCAAAGCGTTGTCGGCAACTGATAGATCAGCCTGCCGATACCGAGATTATCGTAGGAAATGATAAATTTTTCGGTGTCGAACACCTTGCCGACTTCCAGCGCCACCTGCGCCTCTTTGAAAGTGCGGGGCAGATCCTTGACATTATCAACGATCGTGCCGATACCGATATAGGATTTAAGATACAGTTCACTGCTCAATATGTCAATGATGCTTTTCGCGAGTTTTTCAAGGTCCTTGTTGTCGTTGGAACTTTTGACCTCCTTGACAAGCACAAGATCCGTTTCATTGACGTTAATGATAAAGTCTTTTTGTTTTTCCGGGAACAGCCCCTGCAAAATATCGAACGCGGAAACGTCGCTTTTGTCCGAAAGACGGATCAGCATCGCCACGCGGTATGCCTCCGTCTCAAAATGCAGTTCTTTCGATTTGATATAAATATCACCCGGCAGGATGTTATCCAGCAAAACGTTTTTGACAAAGTTGTTTTTATCGTATTTTTCATCAAAATACTGTTTGGTATTGGCGAGCGTGAGCGCGACGATGGAAACGAATTTTTCCGCCGCCGGATCTGTTCCTTCCACAAATGCCACATATTCCAGTCCCGATTTCGAATCAAGGGGCTTAAAGGTATATCCGCTGTCCGTAACGCACTCCATGGACGCTGTGATAGACGGGATCACATTCTCAAACACTTCCCCGATCTTGATCAGGTCACTGCAGGAAATAATGGAACCGTTTTCATCGATCACACCGACCACACGATCGATGGATTCCTTGAGCTGATATACGATCCCCTGAAAAAACCTATTGGACATACACCGGTCCTCCTAAGAATTAGAATATCTCTATTCTACACCATTCCTCGCACAATTTCAACAACTTTTTTGATAATTTTTGTTAATTTTGCATAACAAACATTATAAAAACAAAACAATGCCGCCTGTTTTTGTATATTTTCACAAAAACGCCGCACTGTTTCGTTCAAAACGGTTCGTAAAGGCAACAAACACACGGTTTATTCCTCAAATTGTTTCCGATATTCCTGCTGCTCTTTCTTTTTGATGCGATATGTCAAGCGGATCATAAACGCCTGCCATCCGGCGATCAGCATCATCATGATCGCCAGAGCATAATGCGGTACCGACAGCATCGCCATAAAACATACGATGTCGATCATCACGCAAAAGCCGATGATCACGCCAAGATTCGTCACAAAACTGCCCCACGCGGGCAGCGCGCGCTCGGTAGCGGTACGATTGATACAGACACCGAACGCAAGACAAGAAAGGAAAAAGCCGACGGCGATCACCGCCATGGAAACGTGTCCCCACATCGGAAGAAAAACAGAAATGTACTTCCGGCCGCTGAATAAAAACGCCTCTACGGCGGGATCAAAAGCAAGAAGTGCGGACGTCATATAGTGCGCGATAAGGATCAGGAACATCGAAAGACAATATACGCCGATCAAGATCGGCATCCCGAAACCGAAACCGATAAAAAAAGATCGGTTTTCCGCAAACATCTGCCGGCGAATATACACGCCGCGCGCGAAAAGAGTGAGAAGAAGGGATAACACAACGGTAATGAGCGTGATCACGGTAACACGGAATACCGGCGTATTATAGTAATCCCCTATTCCTTTCTTTACGGCAAGATAAGTTCCCAAAATAAAATAGTAAGCGACCAGAAAGACGATAAAGAAAACAAGTCCGAGCAACAAATGGAAAAGACGGATGCTCTCTTTTTTCCGTTTTAGAGAAAAATGCATCACAAACGGCAGCGCAAGACATAGCAGGGCGCTGATCCCGTACGAAAGAAGCGCTGTTGAAAATCTCATACCATCACTCCGTTTCCGCCTCGCGCGCCGTGGGATGAAAAACGATCATCAGCGCAAGCGCGATACCAAACACGATCACCTTCGCCGCAATGTTCAGTATAACGGTATCATGCAGAACATAACTCATAAAAAAGGAGAGATAATAAAGTCCGCCGACCGCGATGAACGCGAAATTGCTTTGCCGGATCAATTCATAGCAGGATACAGATACCATGATCTGTATGGTGACGTCCACCGCGATGATAGCGGACGCGTCCCAGGAGGCAAGTTTGCCCCAGTTGACCAGAAGCGGCACGAGATAGACAAGGAATTCCCCCAATGAAAACCCCACGCCATAAGCGAGGCTTACAAGAGGCTCCCGCCGGTCGCTTCCGATCGAGCGCTTTACGATATAGTAACGGAACATCTCCCCCACGATCATCGCGACCGCGACGCTTGCCGCCAGTACGCCGATAAGAAAGGAATCATTCACTGTACTTCCGGTGTGCGGGTTATACAAAATCAGCAAAAGACCAACAATCGCGCCAAGCGCCACGGCGACCACGATACCGAACGCTCCGAGCAGTACGGAGGTCAGCGAAATATCACGCCAGCGCCTTGCGAAAGTAAGCCATATCAATACGATAAAATACGGCAGCGCTCCGAGTAAAATGGAAAGCACTTGTTGGGTCGTACTCATAAATCATCCCTCCGATACACCCTCCGCGATCATCGCGGCGGTCATCGTGTTTTTCATCAACATAGCGATCGTCATAGGTCCTACCCCGCCCGGCACCGGCGTGATAAACGAAGTTTTCGGCGCGACGTTTTCAAAGTCCACATCACCGCACAGTTTCCCGTTTTCATCGCGGTTGATGCCGACATCGATGACGACCGTCCCCGGCGAGACCATATCCGCCGTCAAAAATTTCGCTTTTCCAATGGCGCAAACGATCACATCCGCCTGTTTTGTGATCTCCGCCAGATCTTTCGTTTTAGAATGGCAGATCGTGACCGTGGCGTTTTTATGAAGCAGAAGCATTGCCTGCGGCTTGCCGACAATGTTGCTTCGCCCCAGCACAACGCACTTCTTGCCGCAAACGTCGATGCCGCTTCTGTCAAGCAGTGTCATAACGCCGGCGGGCGTGCAGGGCAAAAAATCATATTTCCCGATCATGATTTTTCCGACGTTAGAAGGATGGAATGCGTCCACATCTTTTTGCGGCAAAATACGTTCGATGACGTGATCGGCATTCAAATGCCTCGGCAGCGGAAGCTGTACCAATATGCCGTGGATCTTCGGCTCGGCGTTAAGACGGTCGATCAGCGCGTCCAGAGTCTCCTGCGTCGTATCCGCGGGCAGGATATATTCCTCCGAATAATAACCAAGTTCATCACAGGTCTTTTTTTTGTTGCGCACGTAAGTCTGTGACGCCGGATCGTCTCCCACAAGCACCACGGCAAGTCCCGGCACGACGCCCTTCTCTTTCAATCGCGCTGTTTTTTCACGAAGTTCCTCTTTGATCTGCGCGCTGATCTTTTTTCCGTCAATTATTTCCATTGTTTACTCCTCTTTTCCGTCGTCCGTTTCTTCGATCGCGTCCATGATATGCTTCATCGAAAGTTCATCTTCCGTAACAGATGCCTCTTCCTGCATTTCACTCTCGAACTGCGCTTCATATGCCTCGTTTTGCTTTTCAAACTGCTCTGTCTTATGAAGTTCGCGCAGTTCTTTGAGCGTCATATTTTTCTCTGTCTCGCCGGCGTCAAAATGAACACTGGTCTTAAAAAACCGGAAATAGATCCAAAGAGCGATCGCTGCCGCGGCAAGTACGGCGGCGATGAGTTGATTGATCCTGACGCTGCCTGCCATAAGTTGAAATTCCGGATCACGAAGTCCTTCCATAAACGCGCGTCCACAGCCGTACCAGGCGGTGTACCACAAAAAGACCTCTCCGCGGAATTTTCTCCGGTCCAAAAACGCGAGGATCAGAACAAATCCCACCAAATTCCAAAGGATCTCGTATAAAAAGAGCGGATGTACAAAAGAGGATATGCTGTTAATGCCGATCCCCATACGCCACGGCAGATTGGTCTGTACGCCGTACACCTCGATATTGAAAAAATTGCCGAGACGGCCGATCATCTGTCCGATCAAAAACCCAAGCACCGCAAGGTCCAAAACGTTTCTGATATCGACTTTTTTGATCCGACAGGCGATCACCAGGACGATGACCGCGGTGATCAGCCCGCCGTAGATCGAAAGACCGCCATTCCAAACCGAGATCACATCCTTGAAGGATCTGAAACTTTTCAGATCCATCAGAACATATCCAAGTCTGGCGCCGATCAGCCCGGCAGGCACGCCCCACAGAACAAGATCAAGAAAATCGTTGTCCTCGATCTCAAAGAATTTTGCCTTTTTCTCGCAATAAAAGAACGCGACCAGAAGCCCGAGACAAATACAAAGCGCATACCACCGCACAGAAAGTCCGCCGATGGAAAATGCCTCCGCGCGGATCTTGAAGGCTCCTATGCCGAGTCCCGGAAAAGATACCGTATTCATTAAATTACCTGCCTTCCTTCACTTTGACGACGGATAGCGCCATCCTGTCTGCTTTCAAAAGTTCCCGTCCTGTCCGGACGATATCCGAAAGTTCTATGCTCTCTAACGCCCGAAGGGCGGAAAAAACATCCCCGTCGAGTTGTCTAAAATGCAGAAAACGGTTGACCAGCGAGGCGGCGCTGTCCAGATTGCAGAGCATATCTCCGTAGTACGCGTTGCGAAGTCTCAGAAACGTCGCCTTATCGATGTCGGCTTCGGAAAACTCATTTACGATCTTTTCGATCTTGTCAAATACCTTATCCGGCACATCGCTTTCACCGTTGAATATAACAAAGCCAAATCCTACGCCAGACTCATATCCGGCGGAAAATTCCGCGTTGATCCATCCCGCCTGATACGTTTCCCGGTAAAAATCGCTTGCCTCACCAAACAAACAATCCACAAGAAGTTTAACGCAGATCTCGTGGCGGGGCGTCAAAGAATTGGCGGCGGGATCTTTGATGCCGATAAAAAACTGCGGCCGGGAAATATCCATAGCAAGTTCAGTTCTCTTTTGATACGCCTGTTCGGGATCCTGTGGGATAGTCTGCTCGATGCGGATCTTTTTCTCCGTCGGCAGCATTTCATCACATACGGATATGATCTTATCTATATCAAGATCCCCCGCGATAAAGAGAGACAGATTGGAATTGTTATAAAAAACACGATAGCAATCATAAAGCATCGTATCCGTGATCCCTTGTATGGTCTGCGTCGTGCCCGCGATGTCGATCCGGATGGGATGCTGCTTGTAAAGGGCCTTCGTCAGGGCAAGATACCCGCACCACGACGCGTCATCCTCATACATCTTGATCTCCTGACCGATGATGCCTTTTTCTTTTTCGACGTTTTCTTTCGTAAAATAGGGATTTTTAACAAACCGCAGCAGGATCTCCAGCGACTCGTAAAAGTGATCCGCCGTCACGAAATAATACGCCGTTTTGTCATTAGAAGTATAAGCGTTCGCCTTGGCGCCCGTTTTCGCGTAAAAGTCAAACGCGCTGCCCTGCGGTCCCTCAAAAAGTTTATGCTCCAGGAAGTGCGCGATTCCGTCCGGCACCGTCATCCATTCATCGGAGTCAAATTTACGAAACGTCCGGTTGATAGAGCCGAACTTCGTCGCGATCATCGCGGCGCTTTTGCTTTTCCCCGGCATCGGATAATAAAAGACCGTAACGCCGGACGGATGGTCTATCTTATAATACGCGCCGTCCGCCTTGTCATATTTTATGAGTTCCGTTTTCACGCTTTAAACTCCTTTTCGTGCAAAAAGTATACGGTATCAAGTTGCAGAAGCCCGGCGGCTCTTGTCACATCCCCGACGGTGAGCGCCTTGATCTTTTGGATCTGCTCGTCGATCCCGTCGTCGATATTTAAAAGATACTGCCGGGTCGCGTCCGCCATCAACGGACCGGGAGCGTCCTTCAGCCCTTTAACATAATCCAGGAGATAAAGCTTCGCGTTTGTGAACTCTTCCTCCGTGATCACGCCGTTTTTTACATCATCCAGCTGCTTTATGATCTCATCTTTCGCTGTGGCAAAGTTCCCGGATTCAATGCCGGACGATACAAAGAGCGCGCCGACAAAAGGATCGATTTCAGAAGAACAGTAGTAACACAAAGAAAGTTTCTCCCGAACATTCATAAACAGTTTCGAGACCGGACTGCCGCCGTAGATCACGTTGAACAGCCGCGCTGCGTAATATTCGGGAGGATTTGAAAAGCGGAAGCCGAGGCAGAGTTTTCCCTGTACGATATCAAGCGCCTCCTCCTCGTTTTTAGGTGCCGTCACCGCATCATACTTCGTCGCGGCAAGCGCGTTCGCCTCACCCTCGAACAAGATCGGAAAGCAGGTGCGGATCGTGCCCTGCACATCAGTTTCTCTGCCGGTATACGTCACCAGCACCTTGGCGTTCGCGAGCATTTTCTTATAAAATGAATAGAGCGACGCTGCGGTGATCTCCTTCAGACAGGACAGTGTCCCGTCACTGGTAAAACGGTACGGCCGTCCCGCGAATGAGATCTCCCTGCACCGAAGCATCGCGTATAGGCGTTTGTCATTGATCTGCGAGCGAATTACATCCGCGAGATTTTGCTGTTCCTGCGTAAAGTAGGACGCGCGGAAAGACTCCCCTTCCGTAAAGGGACGCAAGAGAATATTTGACAGCACGTCGATCGTCATTTCAGCGATCTTCTCGCCTTCCAGCGCGAACCGATCGTCAAGATATGAAGCGAGAAGCGTAAACGAAATATTTTCTCCGATCTTATCGGAGGACATCGCGATAGACGCGCCATAAAGTTCCTCCAGGCGGCAGGCGATCTGATGCATCTCGCCGTATTTTTCGCACCCTCTTTTCAATACCTGTGCCAGAAGGGCGCAGTTCGTGGCGTTTTCCTCGCTAAGGGGCATCAAAAAATTCATTATGAGATAATTTGATTTGAAAGATCCTGTGAACATTTCATGAAACGTAACTCTCATATGTTATCCCTTTCCAACTGGTCTATCAACCATGCCATCGTATGCCGCTCTACGGGCGGAGCCATGAGATCCGCCGACGCGATCGCATCCGGATGTCCGTCTGTTACGGCGATGCCGACGTCCGCCGCCCTGATCATCGGGACATCGTTATTATAGTCCCCGATCGCGATCGTCGTATGCACGCGGTCGGAAAGCCGACGCCGCATTTCCCGAACAAAATATCCTTTATTGATACCCTTCGGCATCATTTCCACCATAAAATCGGCGCTGGAATAGACGTCAAAATCATCCCGACCCTGAAGGTCATCCATCATTTGCAGTGTCAGTTCCGGTTCCTGATGAAAGACGATCTTGCAGATCGGTTCGTCAATCGTCCGGAAAAAATCTTTTTCCACAGGCCCATCCGTAAAAAATGTCATATCGCTCCTGTGCCCGACGCTTGTCCTTCGATGGATCGGAAAGCGTGACAAAACAATGTTATAATACTCTTCCGCCTTCACACCGATATCTTTCAACGACACGATACGATCCTCAAAAAGATCGTAAAGGATCGCGCCGTTATACGCGCCGAGCAAAGTGTTACAGCCGATCTCTCTCGCGGTTTCCACGATAAACGCCGGATTTCTCCCGGTACAAAGCGTGAACAGACCGCCGCCCTCCGTAAACCGGCGAATAGCGTCCGCGTTTTCCGCACTGCATCGCCCGTCACAGGCGATCGTGCCGTCAAAATCGGAAACGATCAGCACTCCCTCAAATTTTTTCATCTGTTCTCCTCCGATATTTATACATTATAACATACCGGAGATCAAATGAAAAGAGAAAAAAGACATTTTTACGATTTGAAGCGATATTTTTTCAGGCACTGCCGTTCCCCGTGTTCATTTCGCAGCAGATCGCCGATCCGGAAAAAAATACTGCCGACGCATCTGTCATCGTCATTCAGATAAGTGAGTTGCCTTGCGATCTGTCCGGCATCATCCCACCCTTCCAGCCCGCTTCCGATGCGGGATATATAGTGGGATACCGCGAGATCGCAGTGATATTTTTCACAAAGCGCCGCCCACCAGTCATATACCATATCAAATGCCGCCTTTCGGTTCTCAAAACTCCAATAGATCTGCGGCGCGATGAAATCAAGCCAGCCCTGCTTGACCCAGCAGCGGCTGTCCGCGTAGATCTCATCATAGGCGGAAAGGCCGTCGGTGTCTGAACCGAGCGCGTCGTTGTCACGGTTCCGCCAGATCCCGAACGGACTGACGCCGAACGGGATCTTTTTGCTTTTCAGATAATCAGAACATGCGGCGATCATTCGGTTTACGCTATACCGCCGGAAATCTCCGATCGTTTTGAAATCAGATCCGTATGTCCGATATGTCGCGCTGTCATCGTACACCCCGTCATACGGGTAAAAATAATCATCAAAGACGACGCCATCCACTTCGTGCTGTTCCACGATCTCCCGCAGACCCGCCAGGATGGTTTCGATCGTTGTCGGTGCGCCGGGGTCAAAGCAAACGCCGCCGTCGTACCGCAGGATCGCGGCGCTCCCGCTTTTTGCCGGATGCCGCGGCGGCAGAGCAGCCAGGATCTCATCCGCGTCCCCGCTTCCGATCCGGTATGGATTGACCCAGGCGTATAAGCGTATCCCCTTTTCATGCGCCATCGCCGAAAATGTATCGAGCACATCGATCGACAGTTCCTTTTCAGGCGTTCTCGTGCCATACAGCGCGGCAGAAGCTCCAAGAACAGAGGCGTTATATAACGCGTCGGCGTTGGCGCGCACCTGCAAAAAGACAGCGTTCAATCCGCACTCTGCACACACCGACAGAATGCGGGATATTTCCCCGATGATCTCCCGCTCGTTAAGTCCCGCTTTTGACGGAAAGTCAAGACAGGATGTCGTCGCTACCCAAACGCCGTACATACTTTTCCCGCTTTTCTCCGGAATTTTCCGGCGGCATCCGGTCATGATCAATGCGACAACGATACATAGCGCCGCGATCCTCTTTTTCATATCCTGCTTCCTTTCATAAAAAAGACCTGCCTTTTAAAGGCAGGTCAATATCAGGCGAACAGCTTGGATGACGTTTCTTTTTCCTCCGCGGCAAGTCCGTCATACAGATCCGCGATCGCCTCTCCGAGACTTCCCTTTACAGATCTATATGCGACGCCGTCATATATTATTTCATTTTTTAGGACCATCAGTTTATGCCGTTTTCCGCATTCAAATACGATAAGATAGTCCACTTCCGAATATTTGACCGGATCTTCCGCCTCAACAGGCAGCGCCTCGATCGCGCTGCAGAGTTTCCCGATCGCCGAAGGGTCTTCGATCTCTTTCTCCTTATATGTATAATTCCCCTTCTCATCGATCACCGTCTTTTGAAAATAGATCTTTTGGATCGTGCTTTGCTGCGGCGTTACGTTCGGTCCCGCCTGTTTTGCGCAGCCTGTCACGATCAGCGCGAAAACGGCAAGCAGCGAAAAAACGATTTTCTTTTTCATTTTCAATCTCCTTACAGATCCTCGATCTCTTTGGAAAGGATCGCCCCGGACATTCCGTCCACCGCGCATTTATAACGCAGACCCTTTACGAGAGACACGAAAGTGATCTCATACTGCCCGATCCCGTCCTTGACGCGCGCGTTGACCTGCACGTAATTATAAACGAAATCCTCTTCCTCAAAAAATGTCTTCTGCGCGACGGCAAGCGCGGACGAACTGTCCTGCTTCCAACTCTCGATCATAAGCGGTGTTCCGTCCACGATGATCTCATAGGGAAGTGTTCCGTAAGTGGCGAAATCCGCCTCTTTCGCCGTCTCGATCCTGCCCGTCCTCATATCAACGGTCACGATCATAATATCACTGTATTTGAGTTCCTGCATCAATTTTCGAGTATAGATCAGGCGCGCCTTGCCGTTGCCTTCCGTATCCATAGACATCTCGATACCGTACAACACATAATCCCCGCCGCGCTTGTGGCTCTTGATATCCTCATTGATCGCGGTCGCCATTTTTTTGGCGCCGGTACCGTCCTTGCCGACGGATTTCAGGGAAACGGAAAAGGTACTGCAAGCGGTAAGTCCCAGCATCATTGCCAGGCAGAACGTAAAGATCAAAATCTTTTTTTTCATTTTCAACCTCTATATTTTTTTAAGGTATTCTATTTCATTTTCTTCCAGATGCCGGTATTGGCCGGCGCGCAGTGTCCCGATGGAAAGATCGCCGATCTTCTCCCGTTTGAGCCGCAGGATCTCCAGTCCCACCGCCTCGCACATCTTGCGGATCTGACGGTTTTTCCCCTCATAGATGGTGATCCCTAAAATAGTGCGGTCATCCTTGACGCGAAGGATCTCGACGTCCGCCGGCGCGGTGGTATATCCGTCATCGATCACAACACCGCCGCCGAGCGCCGTAATCTGATCCCTGTTCACAGAGCCCTGCACGATGACCCGGTATGTCTTTCCGACGCGGTTTTTGGGATGCGTCAATTTGTTGGCAAGATCGCCGTCGTTGGTGACGATCAGCAATCCTTCGCTGTCCTTATCCAGCCTGCCGACGGGATACACCCGTTCCCGAACGGAGGAAAGCATATCCATCACGCATTTCCGTCCGAGTTCATCCGATACAGTCGTGACATATCCGCGCGGTTTATAAAGCATCAAATAGATCTTTCCGCCGCGGCGGGATCTGACCGGCTTTCCGTCGATCTCCACATGATCGGTGCCGGGCGTGACCTTGCTGCCAAGGTGCGCGGGTACACCGTTAATGCTGACCCGTTCCTCCCCGATCAGTTTTTCCGCCGCGCGTCTGGAACAAATACCGCAATCGGCGATGAATTTTTGTACACGTAGAGAGTCCATATCATATCCTTCAAATCTATTGTTTTCGTCGTAAAAACGCAAGCAATCGTTTGAAAAGGGATCTTTTCCTTTCATACGCCCTCGCGTCGCGGTCCGCGAAAAGCGGCGCGCGCGCGACAGGCGTTTCCCCGTTATAAACGACAAGCGTTCCGACGACGTCTCCTTTTTTAACACCGATGTAGGAAAACCGCGGTTTCAGGATATCATACCGGATATCTTTTTTCCCATCTGTCACGACCCCGTATACCGTCCGGTTGAAACATCCGATGTCCGGTCCGCCGGCAATTGCCTGCGCCAGGTAGACCTTTTTCTCGTCAAGCACTTTTTCAAGTTTACATCTTTCGAACTGCTCACGGTACAGTGACGAATGTCTCGCCCAATCATCCGGGCAATCCAGTGTGACGCAGATCAGTGTCACACCGTCTTTTTGGACGGCGCTTACAAGACACCTGCCGCTCTTTTTCGTATATCCCGTTTTGACGCCGATACAACCGTCTATCCGGAAAAGCAGTTTATTGTGATTAACAAGCGTTTTCCCCGCAACGTCACAGGTTTTCATACGGACGATCCGCGCGAATTTCTCATTTTGAAGCGCGACAGCCGTCAGCTTCGCGAGATCGAAAGCGGTCGTGAAGTGACCGTCGGCATCCAGCCCGGAAGCGTTTTTAAAGCGCGTATTATCCAGCCCGATCTCCGACGCCTTCTGATCCATCAAAAGCGCGAACTTTTCCTCGCTGCCCGCCACAAAACACGCGAGCGCGTCCGCCGCGTCATTGCCGGAGACAAGCATCAGTCCGCACAAAAGGTCATCGACGGTATAAGTTTCCCCGGCGTTCAGATACATTTTGGAACCTTCTATCGCGGCGCTCTGCCGTGATATCTCCACGCGTTCCTTGCCGGTCGTGTGTTCCAAAACGACAAGCGCCGTCATGATCTTTGTGGTGCTTGCCATCGGCAGTCTTATGTTTTCATTTTCACCGCAAAGCACCATACCGCTTGACGCCTCTGTCACGATATAAGAAGCGCCCGGGGCGGCATGGCACGGTACAGGCAATAAAAGAATGACGAACAGGAAAAGCATTACTCGTCTCAAACGACCTCACCCGCTACTATTTTTATGAGCGGATATGATCTGTTATTCTGCCGCGTCTTCCGTCTTGTCCTTCTTTTCGAAAAAAGACGAGATCTTGTCGACAACGTCCGGCACATACGCCGCGATCTTATCAACGGCGTCCGGATGATTGGAGATGGGAAGCACCTTCACAGTCTCGCCGCTGACGGCGATAAAGGCAACAGGAACCACGTTAACGCCGCCGCCGGCGCCGCCGCCGAAATTCTCCTTTTCCGTTTTGCCGAACGAACTGCCGCCCGCCGCGAAACCGAAAGAGACCTTGGAGACCGGTATCAGTGTAACACTGTCGCTGACACGGATCGGCTCGCCGATCACGGTGTCCACGTCCACCATTTTTCTGATCCCGTCCAGAGCGTTGTTCATAACACCGTCAATATTTCCTGCCATTGTAACTCCTCCTTATTATTTATGATCTTATTTTCGCCGCGCGAAAAGAAAATCATTCCTCTTTTGGTGAAAAGATGTCATCGCCGAATTTTTCCTGCGTGTCGCTTTCATCATCCGGCAGTTTGAGTTTCGGCAGCGCGGGCAGATCGGAAAGTTCGCTGACGCCGAACACTCTCAAAAACTCATCTGTCGTACCGTATAGAATAGGACGCCCCGGCGCGTCAAGCCGGCTTTTCTCCTCCAAAAGCCCCTTTTCGATCAGGGAGTTGATCCCGTAAAAACAATCAACGCCGCGGATCTGCTCCACATAGGATTTTGTGACCGGCTGATTGTACGCCACGATAGAAAGGATCTCCAGCGCCGCGTTGGAGAGCGGCGTGTTCCTCCTGTGATCCAGCGCCTGTCTGACCTGTTCACGGTATTTGTTATTACTGCACATCTGATAACTCTCATTGAGACGCACGATCTTAAAACCGCGGTTTTCCGCCTCATATTCCGTCATCAGTTCCGATACGATCTTATAGACCTCCGAAACGTCGATGCCCATACATTCGGCGATCTGTGACGCTTTAATAGGAGACCCGCCGGCAAACAGGATCGCCTCCACCGCGGCTGTCATATCATTCAGCGCCATACGCTTCCCCCTCCTTGCTCTCATCGTATGAGATCACGATCTCGTCCCGGTCCTGTTCTATGCTTACATACTCCGTTTTGGAAAGCTCCAGAACGGCAAGAAACGTCGCGACGATGTCCGAACGGGATCTCACGTTTTTGAAAAGATCCATAAACTTCACCCGGCTCAGCCGTTTCAGACTCCGAAGCACCGACGCGATCCTGACAGAGACCGACGTGATCTTTCTGCCGATAAAACTTTTGAAACTGTTGAGCGTCGGAGGTTCTCTGCGCTCGATCTTATCCATCACGTCGTGATACGCTTTGATCAGGGCGGATGCCTCATATTGCCGGCGGACGCGTTTGTCATATTCGACCGTCTCCTGCATCCTTGTATAACTGCCCGCCGCCTTTATGTTCATCTCGTGCATTTCCGGCAAGAGGGACTGATACCGCTGATACTCCGCGAGCGCCATCGCCAGCGGCATTCGCGGATCGTCCTCCTCGATCTCCTCTTTCGGGAGAAGCATCCGGGATTTGATGTATATAAGATGCGCCGCCATCTCAATAAACT
The DNA here is from genome assembly GCA_001604045.1 of Clostridiales bacterium Firm_08. GTDB lineage: Bacteria > Bacillota > Clostridia > Oscillospirales > QAKW01 > Firm-08. The sequence continues at coordinate 39,699 of LVAN01000022.1, forward strand.
CGCTCGCGACATCCATATTCATCTGTTTCATTTGATCGATATATTCCATATACTGATCAAAGATCGTCGAGATGGGTATATCATAGATGGAGACCTTGTTTTTGCTGATCAAACTGAGCAGAAGTTCCAGCGGACCGCTGAATACCTCCAAATCAAACGTAAGCGTTTCCAATTTCCGTCTCCTAAAAAATATTTACAAAGAATTTTATAAGCGCAATCCACACATCGACAAAGACGTTCGCCACAACAGACTGCACGGTGCCGATGACGGTGCCGACAACAGACGTCAGGATCACGATCAGCATAAACGCGAGCTGGATATACTGTCCGTACTTCATCATAAACGTCTGGTACTTGTAGGGCATAAAAAACTCAAGTATCCGGGAGCCGTCCAGCGGGTAGACCGGGATGAGATTGAACACCGCAAGTCCGATATTCATATAGATGAAATAAAGAAGCAACAGAGCCGTATAACGGATCAGAGAAATGGCAAAAGACGATGCGGCCGTAACATTCTCCAGCGAAACGTAAAGGATAGCATACAGCAAGGACGAGATCAGCGCGAGGATGATATTGGCGATGGGTCCCGCGACCGCTGTATAAAGCATCCCCTGCCGCGGCTTTTTAAAATTCGCGGGGTCGACGGGAACCGGTGTTGCCCAGCCGAAATGGACGATCAGCATCATCAAAAAGCCGAACGGGTTAAAATGCTTTATCGGGTTCAGCGTCAACCGTCCCGCGTTTTTCGCCGTCGGATCCCCCAGTTTATACGCCACCCAGCCATGCGCGAACTCGTGAAACGAGATGGAAAACAGGATGACGGGGATCCAAAGGATCAGTTGTTTCAGCCCCTCAGCTGTAAATAAACTTGAAATAAAACTCATTTGCTCCGCTCCTCGATCGCCTGTTCGATACAGTCGATGATGTCCTCTTTACCATGGCCCGTCACACTGCTGAACGGAATAAAATACGTGCCGTTTTCATCGCACCACTCACGGTAAAAGTTTTTCATCTTCTCCGCCTCGGTACGGTTTAGTTTATCGAGTTTTGTACCGACAACGATATACGGGATCTCTTTATCTGCGATCGTGTAAAACATCTGTTTGTCAAGTCCCGTCGGCGGGTGGCGCATATCGGTCAGCAAAACAACAAGCGCTTTGTTATCATTGTTTTCAAAATACTTTTCGATATACCCCGCCCATTTTTTGAGCTGCGCGTCGGAGACCTTCGCGTAGCCGTACCCGGGCAGATCCACAAAATAACACGTCTTATCGATCCGGAAATAGTTGATCTGCGCCGTCTTGCCGGGTTTGGAGGAAGTGCGCGCCAGCGACCGCCGTCCGAGCAGACAGTTGAGAAGCGTGCTTTTGCCGACATTGGACTTGCCGCAAAAAACGATCTCCGGCAGATCCGTCAAAAACTGTTTTTCCGAGACTGCCGATATGACAAACTCCGCGTTATGATAGTTCATATCACCACTGACCGATCCGTATTTTTACTTTTACGCGTCTCCGCCATCCCGCTAAAAGCATTTGTTTCAGGCAGGCGGGCGATCTTGGGAGAATATAAAAGCGCGTGTTCCAGCACCTCGCTCATAGAAATGACGGGCAGGAACCGGATCCCCTCCATAATGCTCTTGTCAAGTTCCAGTGTATCGTGCAGATTATCCTTCGGGATGATGACGGTATGGATATTGTGTTTAAGCGCCGCCGTAGCCTTTTCTTTTAGTCCTCCGATGGGAAGCACCCTGCCGTTGAGCGTCACCTCGCCGGTCATAGCGATCTTATTGGAGACCGGTATGCCGCTGAGCGCGGAAAAAATAGCCGTCGCGATCGTGATGCCCGCGGAAGGTCCGTCCTTGGGAACAGCCCCCTCCGGAAAATGGATATGGATATCTTTTGTTTTATAAAAATCGCTGTCAAGTCCGTAACGCGTCGAGACGGAACGGATATAGGAAATGGCAATTTTCGCGGACTCCTTCATAATGTCTCCGAGCGAACCGGTGAGTTCCAGTTTGCCCGTACCGTCCATCACCGCCACCTCTACATTGAGCATCTCTCCGCCGACAGAGGTCCACGCCAGCCCGTTGGCGATCCCGGAGACCGTGCCGTCAAAAAGAGGTTCCTCTTTATAAATGACAGGGCCGAGAAAATCCTTGAGATTGGCGACAGTGATATTGACAGCGTCCGCTTCCCCTTCCACGATCCTGCGGTCCGCCTTGCGCATCAGTTTCGCGATCTGACGTTCAAGATTTCTGACGCCCGCCTCTCTCGTATATCCCGTAATGATATGTGTGAGCGCCGCGGCGGAAAGTTTGAACTGACCGGTCGTCAAGCCATGTATTTTACGCTGTTTGGGGATCAGGTACTTTTTGGCGATCTCCACCTTTTCAAATTCAAGATAACTGGGTATCTCGATAACGTCCATACGATCCATCAGCGGTTCCGGGATGGTCGCAAGCGTATTGGCGGTCGTGATGAAAAACACTTCGGAAAGATCGAAGGGGATCTCAAGAAAATGATCGGTATAGGTGGCGTTCTGCTCCGGATCCAGCGCTTCCAGAAGCGCTGACGCGGGATCGCCCTTAAAATCGGATCCTATCTTATCGATCTCGTCGAGCAGGATCACCGGATTGCGGGAACCCGCCGTCTCGATCGCGGAGATGATCCTGCCGGGCATCGCGCCGATATAGGTTTTACGATGGCCGCGGATCTCCGCCTCATCGTGTACGCCGCCAAGGGAAACACGCGCGAAATTGCGATGCATCGCACGGGCGATCGATCGAGCGACCGAGGTCTTGCCGACGCCCGGAGGTCCGGCAAGACAAAGGATCTGTCCTTTCAGTTTACCGAGCTGCCGGACAGCAAGCGCTTCAAGGATCCTCTCCTTAACTTTTTCCAGACCGTAATGATCCTCATTGAGTACTTTTTCCGCCTCTTTCAGATCCAGGCAGTCCTCCGTTTTTACGCCGTACGGCATATCCAGCACGATATCAAGATAACTGCGGATCACCGCGCCCTCGTGAGACATCGGCGGCATTTTGGAAAGCCTCGTCACCTCTTTTTGCAGTTTTTCCCGGCTCTTTTCATCTACCGGGAACGCGGCGACGGTATCACGGTAATGCTGTACGTCCTCCAGATCGTCCTCCGACTCTCCGAGTTCGTTTTGAAGGACCTTGATCTGCTCACGCAAATAGTATTCGTGCTGATTTTGATCCATGCTCTCCTTGACACGGCGCTGCATCTCATCCTCGATCTCCAAAAGATCGTTTTCCCGGATCAGGGACTCGATCAGTATCTTGATGCGCTTTTCGGCGTCGATCTCCTCCAAAATACTTTGTTTGATCTCAAAGTCAAGGACGGTATTGGCAGTGATAAAATCCACAAGTTTGCCGAAATCATCGAATTTTTCCACACCGATCAGGCAATCGGAGGAGATCTGCGCGTTGAAACCGACATATTCCGTGAACAGTTCCTTCAAAAGCCGCACAGCGGCGACCTGCCGTGACGTTCTGATCGGCGCCGGCGCCTCTCTGATCTCCATCGCCTGCGCGAACAGTGTATTGTATCTTTTTTGAAAACCGAAAATATCCACCCTGCTTCTGGTTTCCACAAAAACACCGATGGTGTCATTGCTGACGCGCACCACCTGTTTGATATCAGCGATCACGCCCACGGAAAACAGATCACTGCCCTCCGGCTCCTCGACCTGCAGGTCTTTCTGCGTGGTAAGGATGATCCTTTTCCCGTTTCTCATCGCGTTTTGTACGGCGTTGACAGAGCTTTCCCGTCCGACGTCAAAACTCGCGGGCATATGCGGAAGAAGCGTCAGCCCTCTGAGCGCAAGCACCGGGTAAAAATTTATACTGTTATGATCATTGATTTTTTGCATATCTTTTTCGCTCACAAAAATTGCTCCCTAAAACGTATAGTTGTTTATATTATACTAAAATAATTATATATTCGCAAGTCCTTTTTGAAAATAATCGGGAGCGCGCCTCATATGAGACGCGCTCCCGTTCTTTTTGTCTTTTTTTAGCTTACTTTCGGTTTTTCGGTCTTATCCACGGAGGCTTTGGTAATAGTGACCTCCGAGACGTTGTCCATCGACGGCACTTCAAACATAACGTCTGTCATAACGTCCTCGATAATGGAACGAAGTCCTCTCGCGCCCGTTTTCTTTTCAACGGTAAGTTCCGCGATCCTCTCCAGCGCGTCCTGCTCAAATGTCAGTTTCACGCCGTCAAAGCCGAACAGTTTTTGATATTGCTTTACCAGCGCGTTTTTCGGAGTCGTCAGGATGTCAAGCATTTCCTCTCTCCCGAGCGGATCGAGCGTTACAAGGATAGGCAGTCTGCCGACGATCTCCGGGATCAGCCCGTACTTGCTGATATCGTGATTTTCAAGTTTTGCGTACGTCGCGCCGGTATTGTGTCCGAGGTTTTCCTTCAGTTTGTTGCCGAAACCGATGCTCCCGCCGCCGATACGCTTCTCAACGATCTGCGCGATACCGTCAAAAGATCCGCCGCATATAAAGAGGATGTTCTTAGTATCGATGGGAATGAACTCCTGCCCCGGATGTTTTCTGCCGCCCTTCGGCGGAACGTTGGCGACCGTTCCCTCCAGGATCTTCAAAAGCGCCTGCTGAACGCCCTCGCCGCTGACGTCCCGGGTGATCGATACGTTTTCGCTTTTTCTCGCGATCTTATCGATCTCATCGATGTAAATAATTCCTTTTTCCGCTCTCGCGACGTCAAAATCCGCCGCCTGTATCAGTTTCAAAAGGATGTTTTCGACATCCTCTCCGACATATCCCGCCTCTGTCAGCGTCGTCGCGTCGGCGATCGCGAAAGGAACGTCTAAGATCTTGGCGAGAGTGGAAGCGAGATAAGTCTTTCCGCTGCCGGTAGGACCCACCAAAAGAATATTGCTCTTTTGGATCTCAACACCGTCGTCGCTTTCCGGATGCAGGATCCTCTGATAATGATTATACACCGCCACGCTGAGCGCCACCTTGGCTCTTTCCTGCCCGATGACGTATTCATCCAGGATCTTTTTGATCTCCTTCGGTTTGCGGAGATCGACCTTGATCTCAGCCGTCTCCGGCGGTTTTACGATGTCATCAAATATATCGTACGCGGCTCTGACGCAGTCCTCGCAAATGAACGCGCCCATCCCGGCGATCACCCGTATTTCAGCGCCGACCGACCGTCCGCAAAAACTGCAGTTTACTTTATTCTCGTTTTTCGCCATATGCATGTCTCCCGATCATCGTTGTAAAAGGAAGTCCGGCACCATGCTTGCCGGACTTCGCTATTTATCTCTTTTCGATCACTTTGTCGATCAAACCGTATTCCATTGCCTTTTGGGCGCTCATAAAGTTATCGCGCTCGGTGTCGCGCTCGATCACTTCCAGCGGTTGCCCGGTCGCCTCGGCAAGCATCCGGTTCAGATTTTCACGGGTCTTGATGATATGATCCGCGTGGATCCGGACGTCCGTCGCCTGTCCCTGCGCTCCGCCCAGCGGCTGATGGATCATAATTTCACTGTTGGGCAGTGCGAAGCGTTTGCCCTTGGTCCCGGCGGACAGAAGGAATGCGCCCATACTTGCCGCCATACCGATACAGATCGTCGATACATCGCACTTGATGTACTTCATCGTATCATAGATCGCAAGCCCCGCGCTGACAGAACCGCCCGGACTGTTGATGTAAAACTGGATGTCTTTTTCCGGATCCTGCGCTTCCAGATAAAGCAGCTGCGCGACCACAAGGCTTGCGGTCACGTCGTTCACCTGCTCGGAAAGCATAATGATACGATCATTGAGAAGCCGTGAAAAAATATCGTAGGAGCGTTCTCCTCTGTTGGTTTGCTCAACGACCATCGGTACTAAACTCATATCATCCTCACCTCAAATAATCAAAAGTTATTTATCGGCCGCTTTTTTTGCCGCGGGTTTTTTGGCGGCAGGTTTCTTTGCTGCCGCAGGTTTTTTCGCGGCGGGTTTTGCCGCGGGTTTCTTCGCCGCGGCGGTTTTCTTTGCGGCGGGCTTTTTCGCCGGTTCCGTCTTATCGTCGGTCTTTTTTGCGGCAGGCTTTTTGGCGGCGGGTTTCTTTTCCGTGATCACCGCGTTTTCCATAATGACCTTCATCGCTTTTTCGACCGCGACGTCCGCCTTGATCTCTTTTTCGGGAATGTAGGGTTTGACCTGCTCGACCGTCATCTTGTAGGCGTCGGCGATCTTTTTATACTCGGCGTTGACGTCCTTCGCTGTCGGCTTGATGCCCTCGGCTTTGGCGACCGCTTCAAGCGCGAGCCGTGTCTTGACCTGCTTTTCGGCTTCTGTCCTGAAGCCCTCGCGGAACGCCTCTTTCGTCATCCCGGTATACCGGAGATAGAGTTGGAGGTTCATGCCCTGCATCTGCAGTCTGCTGTCAAAATCTCTCTCCATCGTATCGAGCTGTTTCTCGATCAGCGCGTCGGGGATATCCACCGTCGTGTTCTCGGCGAGTTTCTCTAGGACCGCGGTTTCGACTTCAGACTCGGATCTCTTGTCTTTATCCTCTTTCAGTTTCTTTTTGATATCTTTTTTGTAATCAGCAAGCGTGTCGAATTCGCTGATATCCTTTACGAATTCATCGTCGATCTCGGGAAGTTGTTTCTCTCTGACTTCCTTGACCGTCACTTTGAATACAACGGGTTTGCCCTGCAGTTCCTTGGCGTGATATTCCTTCGGGAAGGTCACGTTGATCTCCGGCGTATCGCCCTTTTTGGTACCGATCAACTGCTCCTCAAATCCGGGGATGAAGGTACCGGAGCCGATCTCAAGTTCGTAGTTCTCTCCTTTTCCGCCTTCAAACGGCGTACCGTCCGAGAAGCCCTCGTAATCGATCAGGGCAACGTCTCCGTTCTTGACAGCGCGATCGACGGCGATGACTCTCTCCTCTTTCTTTTGCTGTTCGGAAAGATACGCCTTTACCTCGGCTTCCGTTACAGTATAGACGGTTTTCTCGGCTTTTATACCCTTGTATTCCTTTACCGCCGCTTCCGGTCTTACCACCACGGTCGCGACAAATTCAAAGCCCTCTTTATCAACGCTTTCCACTTTGATATCGTCCAGCTCGACAAAATCAAGTTTTTTGGATTCGATCGCCTGCTCCAAAGCGGCGGGATAAAGTTCCTGGATCACTTCGTTATAAAAAACGCCTTCGCCGTACAGCGCCTCGATCTGTCTGCGGGTCGCCTTTCCGGGACGAAAGCCCGGGATATTCAGTTTCCTGCCCTTGGTACGATACATCTTATCAAGGGTCGTGGTGAATTCTTCCCCTCTGACCTCGACGGTGAGCGCGACGCGGCTTTTTTCAAGTTTTTTTGTTCCTTTGACTTTCATTTGCTAACCTCCTAATTTTTGGACGCATCGTCCTAACTATGTTATTTTAATATATTACATGGTGAAAAGTCAAGTAAATCCGATGAAACAAGCGAAAAGTTTATTCCGAACATTTCTCCCTGCGGCGCGTTCCGCGCGGAAACGCCGTGCAAATGTCCGTAATAGCACTGTTTTACGCCATAGGTTCGCATTATTTCCACAAACGACGTGACAGTGCGCGCGTCGATCAACGGAGGATAATGCATAAAAACGATCTTTTCCGCCTCCGCCGGTGCGGAGGAGAGAGACATCGTAAGCCGCTGACATTCCCGAAGGATCAGTCTTTCGTGATCCTGCCCCTCGAACGCCCAGCCGCGGCATCCGCAAAGCGCGATATCCTCGTACATATAGTGATCGTTCTGCAGAAAAAAGATATCGTCGATACCAAGACGCGCCAAATGTTCGCGCATCTTTTTCAGTGTTTGCCACCAGTAATCGTGATTGCCCTTTAAAAGGATCTTTCGCCCGGGCAGGGCGTGCAGAAACAACATATCCGGTGTAAGTTGCTCCAGATCGATCGCCCAGGAGATATCCCCGCCCAAAACGACGGTATCGGAAGCGCCAATGCTTTCCCTCCAGGACGTCTCGATCTTTTGCTCATAGTGCCGCCATCTTTCCCCGAACACATCCATCGGTTTATCCGTTCCGCCGGAAAGATGCAGATCCGCTATCGTCCAAAGTGCCATCCGGTCACCTCTTTTACTTCAAAAACCCGGTCACCTGTTCCAGCATCTGCTGCGGGTCACAGCTTGTATCGAACCGTACGGGTCTGTCCTTCAGGCCCGCCAGTGATCCCGGGATCGGCAGGCCGCTTTTTTTATGCAGTATATCGAACAGCGCCCATTCATCCTCCGCGGGCTCATCCGGCGCGATCCCCTCGCAAACACTGTGCGGGAATTTGTAGGGACTTGCTGTGGAGAGGATGACGGTCTTGCCGTCAAGATCCGTCTTATCATACACATGGAGCGCCACCGCCGTGTGGGGATCCGCCACGTACCCGTATTTTTCATAATACGCGCGGATCGTCTCCACCGTAGCCTCTTCTGTCGTAAAACCGGCAAAGAACTCCCGCTGGATCCCGATCAGGATATCGTCGTTGACGGTATAACTTCCGTTTTCGGAAAGTTTGCGCATATAGTCCCGAACCAGCTCGTCATCATTCCCGGAAGCCGCGAACAAAAGACGTTCAAGATTGCTGGAGATCAGAATGTCCATAGACGGGGACATCGTCGTATAAAACTCCCGCTTGCGGTCATAGGTGCCGCTGCGGATAAAGTCGGTAAGGATCTTATTCTTATTGGACGCGCAAACGAGATGTCCGACCGGAAGCCCCATATGCGCGGCAAGATATCCTGCAAGGATATCTCCGAAGTTCCCGGTGGGTACGACAAAATTGATCTTGTCCCCCATCCGGATCTCCTCGTTTTTCAGAAGGTCGGCATAGGCGGAGAAATAGTAAACGATCTGCGGCACGAGCCTGCCCCAGTTGATAGAATTAGCGCTGGAAAAGGTGTATCCCTTTTCGTAAAGTTTCTCCTGCGCCGAACGGTCGGAAAAGATCGCCTTTACGCCCGTCTGACAGTCATCAAAGTTGCCCTCAACAGCGGCAACGAAGGTATTGTCCCCTTTTTGAGTGACCATCTGCTGTTTTTGCACCCGGCTGACACCGTCTCTCGGATAAAACACGATGATCTTGGTTCCGTCCACGTCGCAGAAGCCTTCCAGCGCCGCTTTTCCGGTGTCTCCGGAAGTAGCGACAAGGATGACCGCCTGCTTGTCCGTTCCGTATTTTTTCATGGATCTCGTCAGGAAATGCGGCAGGATCTGAAGCGCCATATCTTTGAAAGCGCAGGTCGGTCCATGCCACAGTTCCAGCACGAATTCATCGTTATCGATCTTTTTTAGCGGCGCGATATCGGGTGAGGAAAACTTCTCACTTGTATAAGCGCTGTCAACGCAATCATCAAGTTCTTCCTTTGTAAAATCCGTCAGGAATTTTGAAAGGATCCGCTTGGCGCGTGCGTTGTAGTTTTCATCCGCCATTTTTACGATCTCGTCGCGCGAGACCTGCGGGATCTCCTCCGGCCAGAACAAACCGCCGTCACTGCTGAGTCCTTTCAGGATCGCCTCGCCCGACGATATGCTTTTTGTTTTGTCTCTCGTGCTGACGTATTTCATCGTTTTCCTCCAAATCGCTGTTTCACAAATCTGTTTACATTTCCGAAAAATATCTTTTCCACCGTCTCCTCCGGCATCCCGCCGCGAAGGCAGGCGTCCCGGATCAAAAGCAGTGAGCCGAGATCCGTTATCCCGGATGGCAATATATCCACGCCGTCAAAGTCACATCCGAAAGCGATGTGATCCTCACCGGCAACGGAGATCATAAAATTCATATGGCGAATGATATCGCCGGCGTCCGCTTCCCTCTCCTTTAAAAACGGCGGGTAAAGGTTGATGCCGATCAACCCGCCGCTTTCCGCGACGCGGCGGATCTGGTCATCCGGCAAATTACGCGGACTGTCGCACAGGCTCCGGGCGTTGGAATGCGTCGCGAGCACCGGACCGGCGCAAATATCGAGAATGTCTCTTGTCGTGTTGCGGGAAGCGTGAGAGACGTCGAGCGTCATGCCCCGCTCTTCCGCCGCCGACACAACGGTTCTGCCAAGCGGCGTAAGCCCGGTATCGGTCACGCTCATCGCGCCGCTGCCGAGGGAGTTGCCATTGTTATAAACGAGAGACAGGATCCGCACGCCCTTTTGATAAAGCGCGTCCAAAACCGGGCCCGCCTCGTTTTCGTCGGTAAAAACATCGCAGTTCTCCACCGCCAAAATGGCGCGGCATGGCGCGGTCTCATCGATGATATCCGGGGAAAATCCGTTTTGCCGCAGCACTTTTCCGCCAAACTCTATAAAATCAAACAAAAAGTCCTTTTTCTGTTTTGTCTTTTCCGGGACGAAAAAGGCAAACGTCTGCAAATAGTTTGAAAAGACGCGCGCGTTTACCGCGTTGATATGCGTCTGACAGGAAAAGTCCTTGTGGCGGACGAAACACTCAAACAGCGTATCGCAGTGAAGATCCGCAAAGGATGTCATAAAATAAAAACACCTCAATCAAAAGCGCCGGGGATATGGCGGATCCGGACCCGCCGTATCAACCCTCGGCTGAGGATGACCTCGACCACGTCATACCGGACGCCCGGCTCGTCCTCAAGCCCCGAAAGATAGAACATCGCGGTTTTCTTTATCTTTTCACGTTTGCGGCGGTCGACCGCTTCGCCGGGTGTGGCGATGGCGTTGTCCGCTCTTGTTTTTACCTCCACGAACACAACGGTGTCCCCATCACGCGCGATCAGATCGATCTCCCCGTAACGGCTGTGAAAATTCACGTCAAGGACGTCATATCCTTTTTTTCGCAGAAAGCGCGCGGCGACCATCTCACCGTACGCGCCGGTCTGTCTTTTATCCATAGGATCACCCGAGAACTTTTTTTAAAAAGGTCTTACGATAGATCTCACACGCGCCGTACCTGTTCAAAAGTTCCTTGTGAAGTTTTGTACAGTATCCTTTATGCTTTGCCAGGGCGTACTGCGGATATTTCGCGTCAAGTTCCAGAATGAACCGATCTCTCGACACTTTCGCGAGTACGGAAGCCGCGGCGATAGACGGACTGATCCCGTCGCCGCCGATCACAGCGCGGTTCGGTATCTCAAACCCCCGTGATACATTGCCGTCGATCAGCACAAAATCCGGCGCGGGATCCAGCATCTCCACGGCGCGGCGCATCGCGAGCTGCGACGCGTTGAGAATATTCATTTCGTCGATCTCCTCAACATCGGAAAACGCGATACCGTATGCCACGGCATTTTTTATGATATCCTCAAAAAGCGCTTCACGGACCGCCGGCGAGATCTTTTTGGAATCGTTGAGTTTCGGATGCGTATACCCCTCCGGCAGGATGACCGCCGCCGCGTATACAGGACCGCACAGACATCCTCTGCCCGCCTCGTCCGTACCGCAAACCAGCGTGTAGCCCTCCCGTTTCAGTTGATCCTCAAGTTGGTATTCAAGCATTCGGCGGCTCCTCAAATGAGATCTTTCCGATCTTTCCGGCGCGGAATTCATCTAAAATAACAGCGGCGGCTCTTTCATAGTCATATTCTCCGCCCGAGATCAGAAAGCCTCTCTTTCGGCATATCATATCATACGCTTCAAGAGGCGAAACGTCTTCGATCTCCTCTGAGATCTTATATCTCTCCTTAAGATTTTGCGGATACGCCTTCTGCATAAACCGCAGAAATTCAAGACAAAGTTCCGTCTTATCCAGTATATCATCATTGATCGCGCCGGTAAACGCCAAAAACATCCCGGTCCGCGCGTCCTCGAACTTCGGCCAGAGCATACCCGGCGTATCCAAAAGATCGACGCCCTGCGAAAGCGATACCCATTGTTTCGCGCGGGTCACGCCGGGACGGTCCTGCGCCGCGGCGACTTTGCGTCCCGCAAGCCGGTTGATAAAAGTGGATTTCCCGACATTCGGGATACCCGTCACCATCACGCGCACCGTTTTCGAGATGCCTCGGGAGCGGTACCTTTCGATCTTATCTGCAAGCAACTCTCGTATAGCGGGCAGCACGGTCTGCAAACCCTCTCCCGTCACGCAGTTGATGGACAATATTTTTTCACCCTGCGCTTTATACGCCGCCAGCCACTTTTGCGTCACAGACGGCAACGCAAGATCCGATTTGTTCAATATAAACAATCTCTTTTTCTGCGCGAACAGATCTTCAAAGTCAGGATTGCGGCTGCTCTGAACGATCCTGGCATCCAGCAGATGGATCACCGCGTCGATCCCGGAAAGTTCCTTTTCCATCATCCGCCGCGTTTTGGTCATATGCCCGGGATACCACTGGATCGTGAGATTATTTTCCATCCCCGATCACTCCGGTGTTCGGAAAAATGCGGAACAAAGCTTTGCCGAGAACTTTTCTCATATCCGCCGTCCCCACTCTGTTCGAACGGCTGTCAAGGGACACCTCGCGGTTGTCGCCCATCACAAACAGTTCCCCTTCCTTGACGGTATACGGCAGCGCCGCGTCACGTATATACGTCTTTGTCCCTTCGTCAAGATAAGGCTCTCGCAAAACCGCGCCGTTCAGCACGACCTGCCCCTCATCGTTGATATCTATCGTCTGTCCGGGTGTCGCGATCACGCGTTTGACCAAAACTTCACCATCGTTGTACTGACCGGAAAATACGATGATATCCCCCGTTTTCGGGCTAAAAAACAGATTGGATACAACGATACGGTCACCGCTTTCCAGTGTGGAGAGCATACTCGGACCGCTGACGATGAATATCCTGAAGATCAAAGTAAAAACAAGGACGACCACGACAACGGCAATGGCGAAGGACTCAAGAAATTCAAACAGGTTTTGTCCGAAGTTCAGTTTTTTTACAGGTGTTTTTGTCATAAAGATCCTCCTTATCGTTCAAGATCTTCCGCTATTCTTTTCAGCGTGTTGCGGCATTGCGCGATCTGCAGAAAACGGGTATCTTTTTCCTCAATGCCCCTTGTTGTCCGCATACCGAAATAAAAATGCTGTGAGGTCTTTTCATAGGCGGTAAGATCGTCAAAAAAACCGGCGCTTGTCGCGTCAAACCGATCATCAGAAAGAAAGGCGGAGGAGGACAGATCACTGATATCGGAAAAAACGTCTGTTTCGGTATTTTTCAACGCTTTATAATTCGCGTCATCGAACACATAAAACAGCGCGGGGCCGGACGCCACGTGGCTCACAAGCCGCGCCAGCGCCGATTCCTGCGTCTGATCGGTGCGCGCGAGCACCTCCGAAAACGAGATGGTGATCACCTGAACACGTTTTTCTCCGTCGCCGTCGATGTCGTCGATATAGTTTTTCAGCTTATCCCCGAGCTCATCTGTCTGGTTTTTTGAATAAGGACCGCTGACAACGTACAAAACGTAAAGATCCACACTTTCTTTTTTTACACAACTGTGGATCGCCACGACAAAAGCACAGAGGATCAGAAAGACCGTCAGCACCTTCCATTTATGATAAAACCAGAAGTTTTCCAGCCGCAGACGCGGCGTCTGTTGTTGTCTTGATTCGTATTTTTCCATTCTTTTAATCCATCGGCAGGATCTGTTCGTACAAAAACTTGGCGAACTCGCAACTCGAATACGCCGCGAACCGCTGATAATCGTCCGATTTTTCGCTGTCGGCGAAGTCGCAGACGCTCTTGACTATGATCGGCGTCGGGCGCGGATCGTTGGCGTGATTTGCCGCGTAAACGATCGCGTAGGATTCCATATCAAGTCCCGCGGTGTGCTGATACTGCGTGTAGATCTGCTTTTCCAGCAGTTCGCGGTTGGCGACGACGGTACTGCCGCACGCCATCGGCCCGATATAAACGTGACAGGGATTCTGATCGGACGCCGCCGCTTTTTTGAGATACGGCAGGATCTCCTCCGGGATCTGTTCGGCCGTGGATCTGGGCAAAAATCCCATATTGCCATAGCGGATGTCCGCGAGTTCCGGGCTTACGAACTTGCCCGCTGAATAGTTCCAGATCACGTCCGGCACGATCACGTCGCCGTATCGTTGATCCTCAAGTTCTTCCTTAACGACGCCCGCCGCGATCCCAACCATTATAAGATAGCGCGGGCGGAACAGAAAGATCAGTTTGGTGGCGGTCGCCGCGGCGGCGGTCATCCCCATCTCGCCGATCTTAGCGTGAACGAGAGAACGCTTTACGCCGTCCCGCTCAAATTCCGCCACGTCATAGATCTGGTCGTCGCCGGTGAACGTCTTGGCTTTCCATTCGTGAAAATGCGTGACCGCTCGAAATTCCGTCGTTGTGACAGACATCAGCGCCACATCTGTTTGATAGTTGTTCTTATTCATACTACTCACTTAACGGCTTCATCGTCGGGAAAAGCAGAACGTCCCTGATACTCTCGGTATTCGTAAGCAGCATCACAAGCCGGTCGATGCCGATCCCCATACCGCCGGTCGGCGGCATACCGTATTCCAGCGCGTTGATGAAGTCGGAGTCCATCATGCTCGCTTCATCGTCGCCGCTCTCGCGCAGTTTGACCTGTTCCATAAACCTCTGTTTCTGATCGATAGGATCGTTGAGTTCGGAAAAGGCGTTGGCATGCTCTCTGCCGAGGATAAAGAGCTCAAAACGCTGGGTGTATCCCGGATGATCGGGATGCTTTTTCGCCAGCGGCGAGATCTCCACGGGGTGATCCATAATAAAGGTAGGCTGAATCAGTTTTTCCTCTACATATTCCTCGAAAAAGAGATTGAGGATATCGCCCTTTTTATGACGGTCCTCATATTCGATATGATGCTCGTCGGCAAGCGCCTTGGCCGCCGCGTCATCCGCAATGTTGTCAAAATCAACACCGGCGTATTTTTTGACGGCATCCTTCATGGAAAGCCTTTCAAACGGCTTTTCAAGATCGATAACAGCGTCTCCATACGGGATCTGCATGGTGCCGCACACATCTTTGGCGAGTTTGCGGATCAAATTCTCCGCAAGATCCATCATCCCGTAATAATCGGTATACGCCTGGTACAGCTCAAGGAGCGTGAATTCCGGATTATGCTTATGATCCATCCCCTCGTTGCGGAATACTCTGCCGATCTCATACACTCTTTCAAATCCGCCGACGATCAGCCGTTTCAGATGAAGTTCCAGTGCGATGCGCAGATACAGATCGATATCCAGCGAATTATGATGCGTGATGAACGGACGCGCCGCCGCGCCGCCGGGAATGGCGTGCAGCACGGGCGTTTCCACCTCCAAAAAGCCGTCGTCATCCAAAAAGTCACGGATCCCTTTGATGATCCGGCTTCTTTTGATAAATGTCTCCTTGACCTCGGGATTGACGATCAGATCCACATATCTCTGCCGGTAACGCAGTTCCTGATCTTTGAGCCCGTGGAATTTCTCCGGCAACGGCAACAGGGATTTTGAAAGCAGCGTAACACTGTTCGCGTGGATCGAGATCTCACCGCGCTGTGTTCTGAACACAACGCCGGTCACGCCGACGATATCCCCGATATCCGTTTTTTTGAACGCCTGATACGCTTCGGCGCCGACATCGTCCACTTTAATATATGCCTGGATCTGCGCCGTCATATCCATAAAATGCATAAAGGAAGCTTTGCCCATGATGCGCTTGCTCATCATCCTGCCCGCGAGCGTCACCGTTTTGCCTTCGTACTCCTCAAAACGCCCCAATATATCAGCCGCGG
The DNA here is from genome assembly GCA_001604045.1 of Clostridiales bacterium Firm_08. Lineage (GTDB taxonomy): Bacteria > Bacillota > Clostridia > Oscillospirales > QAKW01 > Firm-08. The sequence continues at coordinate 55,411 of LVAN01000022.1, forward strand.
CGGCGTCACGGTCAAATTTTACGATCTCATACGGATCGTTGTCCGCCGCCTGCAGTTCGGCGAGTTTGTCCCTGCGGATCTGCAGGATCTCGCTGAGCGGAAGTTCCTGTTCTCTGTTAAAGTTCGCCATAAAAGACTTCTCCTTATTCATAATAAAAGATCCACGGAGGCACCGTGGATCTTTGAGTTACTTCGCGATCTTGACGATCTTATATTGAATGATCCCAACCGGTGCGTCTACATCGATGATATCTCCCTCATGTTTGCCGATCAGCGCAACGCCGAGAGGACAATCATCCGATATTTTATTTTCGGTCGGCGCCGCCTCGATGGAACTCACCACCTCATAGGTGACCTCTTCCTCAAGTTCCAGATCAAGCACGGTCACTTTACTGCCGAGTTTGACAGTAGCCGATTTTCTGCCTTTTTTCGGCTCCTCGACAACGACGACGTTTTTCAGCGTCACTTCAAGATCGGCGATCCTTGCCTCCACCATCGCCTGCTCGTCCTTTGCCTCGTCGTATTCGCTGTTTTCCGAAAGATCTCCATAGGAACGCGCGGTTTTGATCTTCTCCGCGATCTCCATACGGACACGGCTTTTCAGATCCTGAAGTTCCTGCTCCAGTTTAGCCTTACCCTCGATCGTCAAGGTGATTGTCTTTGCCATAATCACTATCTCCCTTATACGCGTCATAGCGTATTTTTCGTATCGATAAAATTTCGCAAAGCGACCTTGGTCTCCAAAGTCGCTTTGCGGTAAAAACTATTTCGCCATATTGGCAACTTCCTCAGCGAAGTTATCCTCTCTCTTTTGAAGTCCCTCGCCCTTTTTATAACTGACGAATTTGGCGATGCTGATATCCGCGCCGATGGATTTGACATACTGCTCGACTGTCTTGTCGGAATCCTTGACATATTCCTGTTTCAGCAGGCAGTTCTCTTTGTAGTATTTGTTGATCTTTCCGTTGACCATTTTTTCAATGACCTGATCGGGTTTGTTTGCGGTCTTGGGATCGTTTTTGATCTGCGCGAGCAGGATCTGTTTTTCACTTTCGATCACATCCGCCGGAACGTCCGCTTCGGAAAGATAGGAAGGCGTCATCGCGACGATCTGCATACCGATGTTTTTGCCCATTTCAGCGATCTCATCACTGAACGCGGGCGCGTCGATCAGGATCAGCGCGGCATCCGTCCCGCCGCCGTGCACATAAGAAGCGCAAATGCCTTCCAGACGTTCAAAGCGACGGATCGTCATTTTTTCACCGATGGTGAGGATCTTTTCGGTCAGCGTTTCCACGACGGTAAATTCCGTATCCCCGAATTTGCAGGCAAGCAACGCCTCCACATCCGCCGGAGCGTAGTCGGCGACCGCTTTCGCCGCGCCGTTTACGAACTCGCGGAATTTCTCGTTTTTCGCGACAAAGTCCGTCTCGCTGTTGACCTCGATGATGACGCCGATCTTTTTATCGGCATCAACGTATGTTGTCACCATGCCTTCCGCGGCGATACGGCCGGATTTTTTCTCCGCCGCCGCGAGTCCTTTTTCCCTCAGAAGTTCGATCGCGCGGGCTTCGTCTCCGTCCGCCTCCGTCAATGCTCTTTTACAGTCCATCATACCGCAGCCGGTCTTTTCACGAAGCGCGGCTACGTCTTTCGCAGTAAATGCCATTGTGTCCTTCCTCCTGTTTATTCAGCGGCAGGGGCGTCTTCCGCCTCGGCCGTGTCTTCGATCTGTTCGCCCTGTTTGCCTTCCAGCACGGCGCTCGCCATCGTTTCCGTGATCAGTTTGACCGCACGGATCGCGTCGTCATTGCCCGGGATGGGATAGTCGATCTCATCAGGATCGCAGTTGGTGTCGACGATCGCGACAACGGGGATGCCGAGGATGCGCGCCTCGGAGATCGCGATCTTTTCCTTACGCGGATCGACCACGAACATGGCGGCGGGCACTTTGTTCATCTCTTTGATGCCGCCGTAGTTTTTCTCTAAGATCTCCTGCTCATGTTTGAGTTTCTGGACCTCTTTTTTCGGCAGCAGATCAAAGGTGCCGTCCTCGCTCATTTTCTCGATCTGTTTGAGCCGCTGGATGCTCTTGCGAATGGTCTTGAAGTTGGTCAGCATACCGCCCGGCCATCTGACGCTGCAATAGAATTGTCCGCAGCGCTGCGCCTCATCGCGGATGGAATCCTGCGCCTGTTTTTTCGTACCTACGAAAAGGATCTCGCCGTCTTCGGCGGCGACGCTTTTCACGAACTCATACGCCTCTTCAACCTTTTTAACGGTCTTCTGAAGGTCGATGATGTAGATACCGTTTCTTTCCGTAAAGATGTACTCCGCCATTTTGGGGTTCCATCTTTTCGTCTGATGTCCGAAATGGACACCCGCTTCCAAGAGCTGTTTCATTGAGATTACCGACATTTGTTTGTCCTCCTTTAAAGTTTTCATACCTCCGCACGCCCGGTCGGAACACCGCAACTGACAAGCAGCAACTACGGGTCATAGGCATACGTGTGTATTTTACAAAGATAGATTATATCACGCCGTTTTTGAATTTGCAAGACTTTTTTATAATTTTATTATTTTTATATAATGGAGCCGCATCTTTTGGATGCGGCTCCGCCTTGCTTTTTGTCTTATTCGCTTTCCTGTTCGCTTTCCGGTTCGTCTGCCGGCTCCTGCGGCGCCTCATCGCTTGTCGATGACGCGAATAACCGCGTCGCGTCCTCAATGCTCTTTTGGATCGTTGCCAGCCGCAGGTCAAAGACGTTCAACGCCGCCGCGGCGTCATCCAGGTTTTTCTGAATATCGCTTTTGGTCGCGCCGATGTTCTGTTTGAGCACGCCAAATCCCGCTGTGAAATCCTCAAATTGGAGTTTTGCTTTCAAGCGAATATTTTCCGCTTCACTGTTCGCCTCATTTAAGATCTCGTCCGCTTTTTTTCGCGCGTCGATCAAAAGAGAGGTCAGCGTATCCTTGTATTGGTCATATTCTCTCGCCTTTTCCCGCAGTTCGGAAAGCGAGCCGTCCTCGGACTGTTCCGTTTTTTCCGTTTGCAGCCGCAGGATCTCCCCGTCCTTTTCCGCAAGCGCCGCATCAAATTCCTTCCGAAGTTCTTGCTCGATCTCCTCACGAATTTCCTTACGAAGGGCGGCGAGTTGTTGTTCTGTCGGCGCGGCGCCCTTCTCGCGAAGCGCGGCAAGATCCTCCTGCACACGGGCGCACTCATCCTTGGCGCGCTGCGCCTCTTTTTCAAGCGCGTGCATCTGCCAGTTCATCTCATCAACGTATGCCAGGACCTCGTCTTTTTTATAGCCCTTCATAACGGTTTTGAAAATCTCGCTTGCCATAACATCCTCCCGATTTAAAGATATAATATCCATTATATCGGTATTATATCACCTATTGCTGACAAATGCAATATTTTTCTCTAATTTCCGCGTTCGATGCTGATCTCGTTGAAGGTATCCAAAAGGTCGTCCATTTTAGTGCGGCGTTTTTCCTCGCCGTTTTTATCGAGGATGATGGTCCCCTCATGCATCATCACAAGCCGCTCGCCGTATGCGAGCGCATAACGAAGGTTATGCGTCACCATCAACGTTGTTAAATTCCTCTGCCGCACGAGTTTTTCCGTCAGGTGCATGATGATCTCGCCGGATCGCGGATCCAGCGCCGCGGTGTGCTCGTCCAGGATCAGAAGTTCGATATCGCTCATATTGGCGATCACCAGCGCAAGCGCCTGCCGCTGACCGCCGGACAAACTGCCCACCTTGACGTTCATACGATTTTCAAGACCCATGTCACAGGTTTCCAAAAGCGAACGGTATCGGTCGATGTGCCGCCGGTTGACACCGACCCCGAGTCCGTATCGGCCGTGCTTATGATCGGCAAGCGCCATATTTTCAAGAATGGTCAGATCCGAGCAGGTGCCCGCCTTCGGGTCCTGAAATACCCGGCCGATATACCGCGCGCGTTTATACTCGGAAAGTCTGGTGATATCTCTGCCTTTAAACAAGACCGCCCCTTCATCCGGATAGGCGGAGCCGCAGATCAGATTGAGAAGCGTAGTCTTGCCGCTGCCATTGGAGCCGATGATCGAGACAAAATCGCCCTCCCGCATCGTAAAATCAAAATGATCAAATAAAACCGTTTCATCCGGCGTTCCGATATTGAAGATTTTTTTTATGTTTTTCAGTTCAAGCATGGGCGTCCTTCCCTTTCTGGTGCTTGATGCGATCGCTGAAAACAAGCGCCGTGGTAAACAAGACCGCCATAATGAGTTTATTATACGCCGTAGGAACGCCAAGCATCGCGGCGGCCGCGAGGCATGCCTGATAGATGACAGAGCCGATGATGACCATCGTGGACGGTTTGATACGCCGAACGTTTTTTAGTATGGAAACGCCGATGATCAGCGACGCGAGTCCGATCACGATCATACCGAGCCCCATCCCCTGATTGGCGTTTCCGCGGCTCTGCACGATGAGCGCGCCGGAAACGGCGGCAAAACCGTTGCCCAGCGCGAGCCCTATGATCTTGCTAACGCCGGGGTTTTGCGCGAGCATCGAGACGAACTGCTGATTGCTGCCGACCGCCCGAAGCAAGAGACCCGCCTTGGTTTTCAGGAAAAGATCCAACAGGATCTTAAAAAGAAGCGCCACGGCGAAAAAGGCGACGATCTTTCGCACATGAAATCCTCCGATATCATTCGGAAGCCACCTCGCGGGATATGTGTTAAGGATCGTGGGGACCGCTCTGCCAACGGGGATCGTGGTCAGAGCGTCCTCCCCCCTGATATTGCCGCCCATCACGAGAACGGAAACGACAAGATTGACAGAGATCAGAGCGGTGGAGACCAGAATGCCGCAAAGAAGCGGACGGATATGCAGTTTGACGTGCAGTATCCCCGTGATCGCGCCGAAAAACGCGCCGGCAAACAGCGCCGCGAGGATGGCGATCCACGGGCTTATGCCCGCTCTCGCCAGCATCGCGTACGTCACGCCTCCGGACAGCACCGTGCCCTCCACCGTAAGATCGGGAAAATCAAGGATCGTATAGGAAACGTAGTATCCCATCGCAAGGATGGCATACATAAACCCGTCCTCTAAAAATACACTGCAGGAACTGAAAAATGATAACATACAAAACCTCTGCCGGTCATTATTTGTTGGTCGTCACCGTTTCCGCGCCGGCGTAAGCGGCAGGCAAATCGATCTTCAACGCCGCAAGGACGTCCGTATTGATGACAGGTGTGGCGTCGGTAATGGATCTTACCGACATTTTCGTAACGTCAGCTCCGGTCAGCGCGTCCAGCGCCATCTCGCCGGTCACCTTGCCCAGCGCCACGTAATCAATGGACACCGCGGCAAGACAGCCGTTTTTGACCTGCTCGACCTCGGAGCCGTATACCGGGATCCCGGCGCCGTTTGCGGCGTCCAGTACAACGGACAGATTGTTGACGACATTGTTGTCCGTAAAGTTATTGATACAATCGACCTTACCGGCAAGACTCGTTGCCGCGGACGGGACATCCGAAGCGTTCTGCACACCGGAGGCCTCTACCGTAAGACCATACTCGCCGCATACTTCTTTCAACCGTTCCAGTTGAGAAATGGAATTGGCTTCGCTTGTCGTGTAAAGAACGCCGATGGATTTGACGTCCGGCTGCATCGCGCGGATAAGATCGACCTGCGCCTTGAGATCCAGCACATCGGATGTGCCGGTGCAGAGATCGCCCGGCTCTTCGAGCGAGGCGACAAGTTCCGCCTTCACAGGATCGGAAACAGCGCAGAATACCACAGGGATATCCGTACCGTCCGTCGCCGCGTACGCCGACGTCGCGGCAGGCGTCGCGATCGCGATGATCATATCGTAACCCGCCGCCGCCATGTTTTTGGCATAAGACGCGCAATCCGCGTCCGCCGACGCGTCGGAACCGATCTGACGGTCGATCGTAACCTTATCTTTCAGCGCGGACGCGTCGAAGGCGTCTTTTATGCCCTGATAGCAGTTGTCAAGAGAAGGATGGCTGACATATTGGATGATGCCGACTTTATAACTGTCTTTTGTCTTTTTCTCGCAAGCGGTCATAACGGAAACCGCCAGGACCAGGATAACACAGATCGCTATGATCTTCATAAACTTTTTCATAACTTTATTCCTTTCATAAATCAAATAAAACCCTCATAACCGAAATACGTGAAATTCGCCATCGTCTGCCGACCATACGCCTCTGCTCCTTTCTGAATAAAAAAAAATCCCGGATATCCGTTAAGATATCCGGGACGAAATCATAAATTCCGCGGTACCACCCGTGTTCACCAAATGCGGTGCGCTTTGCCGTATACCAACATATACGCACTGATGTAACGTTCAGTCCACGTCTCCCCTACTTACGTTCGGTTCGCCCTCACGAGTCCATTCACAACGGGTATCGTTACCGCCATCACACCACCGGCGGCTCTCTGAAACGAAAGGCCACGAAGTTACTACTCTCGCTCTTCGGTTTATATTGGGATTATACGCGACAAAACATGATTTGTCAAGAGTTTTTCAGTAAAATATCCGCGATTTTTTCAGATGCCGTACCGTCGCCGTAAGGATTGGAAGCGTTGCTCATCATTCGGTAAGCGGTCTCATCCTCCAAAAGCGTCTTGAAATGATCGTAGATCACTTTTTCGGACGTACCGACAAGTTTGAGCGTTCCCGCTTCGATGCCCTCCGGCCTTTCGGTCGTGTCCCGCATCACCAATACCGGCTTGCCCAGCGCCGGCGCTTCCTCCTGTATGCCGCCGCTGTCCGTCAGGATCAGATAAGATCTCGCCATAAAATTATGGAAATCAAGAACGTCGAGCGGTTCAATGATATGGATCCGGTCGTCGTCTCCAAGGATCTCCCCCGCGATCTCCCGCACCACGGGGTTCATATGAATGGGATAGATCGCTTTCAGATCCGGATGCTCGTCCATAATTCTGCGGATGGCGCGGAACATATGCCGCATCGGCTCCCCGAGATTTTCGCGCCGATGTGCCGTGATCAGGATCAGACGGCTCCCCTCCGCCCACGCAAGTTCCGGATGATGATAGTCGTCGCGCACCGTCGTTTTCAGCGCGTCGATCGCGGTATTGCCCGTCACGTAAATATCCTCGTCCTTTTTCCCCTCCCGCAGTAAATTCTGGCGGGAAAGTTCCGTCGGAGAAAAATGATATTTCGCGACGATCCCCACAGCCTGACGGTTGAATTCCTCCGGATACGGCGAGTAAATATTATACGTCCGAAGACCCGCCTCCACGTGTCCCACAGGGATCTGCATATAAAAACAGGCAAGCGCCGTCACAAAAGTCGTGGACGTGTCCCCGTGCACCAGCACGACGTCCGGTCTTTCAAGCTCCAAAACCGCTTTGATCTTTTCAAGGATCGCAACGGTGATATCGAACAACGTCTGCTTGTCCTTCATGATGGAAAGATCGTGATCCGGCACCACCGAAAACGCGTCAAGGACCTGATCGAGCATCTGCCGATGCTGTCCTGTGACGCAAACGACGGTTTGCACGTTCTCCCGCCGTTTAAGTTCATTGACGAGCGGGCACATTTTAATGGCTTCCGGGCGAGTCCCGAATACGAGCATGATCTTTTTCATACAGACACCTCTTGTGATTGATAACTTAATTATACCAACCTCTTACCATAAAATCAACTTTTTTAATAAAAAAAGATCGCGTGCCTTTCGACACGCGATCTTTAGAAATTCTGAAATTACTCCGCGGCTTTGGCGCGTACCTTCTGTACGAAGTACATCAGCAGCAGTACCGCGATCAGCAGGACGATCGAAACGCCCAGAACGATGAATACATTTTGGACAAATCCGGACAGCAGATAGCCGACAAGACATACCGCCGCCACCAGAAGCGCGTAAGGCAACTGGGTCGAAACGTGATTGACGTGCTTGCACTGCGCGCCGGTCGACGACATGATGGTCGTATCCGAAATGGGTGAGCAGTGATCGCCGCACACCGCGCCGGCGAGACAGGCGGAAATACAGATGATGAACAGTGCCGACATATTGTCCGCCGTCGGTTTGAACACACCGGTTACGATGGGGATCAGGATACCGAAAGTACCCCAGGAAGTACCCGTCGAGAAGGACAGGCCAAGCGCGACGAGGAACAGCAGCGCGGGCAACAGGATCTGCAGCGCCTTGGCGCTCTCAACGACCGCGGCGACATAATCCTTGGCGTGCAACATACCCGTCATGGATTTGAGCGCCCAGGCAAAGGTCAGGATCAGGATGGCCGGCACCATCGCTTTAAAGCCGTCGGGAATCGCTTTCATGCACTCTTGGAAGGACAGGACGCGACGGACCATGAAATAAATGACGCAAATGATCAGAGCGCCGAGCGCGCCAAGCGGAAGTCCGATACAGGCGTTGCAATCCGCAAACGCATCAACAAAGTTGACACCGGAGAAAAAGCCGCCGGTATAGAGCATACCAAGAACGCAGAACACGATCAGCACCAGCACCGGCAGGATCAGGTCGATGACCTTTCCTTTGGAGGTAACCGGCTCCTCGCTGACGTCTTTGTAAACGTCCTCACCGGTGGTGAAGAGGTCGCCATTGGCCGCGTTGCGTTCATGCTTTTTCATCGGGCCGAAATCAAATCCGGTGACACTGATAAAGATGACCATAATAATGGTCAACAGCGCGTACAGGTTGTACGGAATGGTCTTGATGAACAGATCGATGCCGTTCACGCCGTCCACCGTGCCGCTGATCGCCGCCGCCCAGGATGAGATCGGTGCGATAATGCAGATCGGGGCTGCTGTAGCGTCGATCAGGTAGGCGAGTTTCGCCCGGGAGATCTTCTGCTTGTCCGTGACGGGGCGCATAACGCTGCCGACGGTCAGACAGTTGAAGTAATCATCTACAAAAATCAGCGCACCCAGTACAAAGGTAGATAGACTCGCGCCGCGGCGGGACTTGATCTTTTTGCTTGCCCAGTCGCCGTACGCGCGGCTGCCGCCGGCGCGGTTCATCAACACAACGATGATGCCAAGCACAACGAGAAAGACGAGGATTCCGACATCGTCGGAGTCCGCCAAACTTCCGATGATACCCTGATTGAGCACGGAATCAAAGATCCTTGTGAAGTGAAAACCGCTTTCCGTGATCGCATACAGAACGCCGCCGGTCAGGATACCGATGAACAGAGAGGAATACACCTCTTTGGTGATCAGCGCCAAAATGATGGCGATGACCGGAGGCAAAAGCGCCCAGATGGAATTGTCAAAGATACTGAGCTCCTCTTCCTCTTCCGCTTCCTCCGCGTCACCGGTCGCAATGACTTCCGGAACGTCATCATCTTCCGCCGCGGCGATATCCTCCGACGACGCGGCGATATCCGTATCCGCGGACTCGGGGGTCCCGGCCAGCGTTTCTTCAGAAACGGCAACCGATTCCTCCTGCTGTTCGGTCTCCGCCGTCGTCGCCTCATTCTCCGCGAACGCCGCGATCGAGAATATCACGAACGCAAGCATCAGAATCAGCGCCGCACGGGCAAAGACCTTTTTGTTGATCTTCATTTTCATTCCCTCCTAAAATAAAAAGATCACGCGCCTATCAAACAGCGCGTGATGTCCTCACGATCGTTATTGATAGCGCTCCACAAATAGTGACAGTCCGCAGCATATTCTGCTGACAGACCAGAAATGATAATACGAGCATATTTTCATTTCTTCGGCAGATACGCCTTTCCAAACCGCTACGCTGCTCGCCTTTCACGGTGTACTGATCGCATCCGCGCCTCTATCATTTATTAAAATAACACGCCGGGATCGATTTGTCAATCTTTTTTTCGCTTACTTTCAAGGTAGCCGTCAGAATATATAAAATGATGCGTGATATCGTCTGTTTTTCCCCCGAACGAACGTCCCGCCAGGCGGTAGGAAGCCGCCAACACCGGTCCAGCGTCATCAAGCGTCGCGAGGTCGATCGGGATCACGTCTTTTCCATATATGAACGCGCTTCCGCCGACGCCGCGTTTAACTACCAAAAAGAAAATGTCATTTTCCCCGGCGTTTCGCTCAATGTATGACAGAAGGCGCGCCACATCCGTACCCTCCGGCAGATCGACGCGTTTGCGCCCGCGAACAAGATCCTTCATTTCTGCTGAAAGATCGGCCTGCTTCCCGCTTTTCCGGAGATCGACCCGGCGGATCCTCATAAACGCCGCCCTTGGATATCTCGCGAAAAATCTGCCGTCGCTTCCGTCCACGTTGCCGGCGCCCCAGCATATCTCCTTATACGATAAGGCGCGATCCGGCCGGTCGTTCGTAAATATAAAAAACACACGATAGCGCTTTTTCATATTTCTGCCGACCTCCCGCTCATTTTTTAGGATATTATTATACCTCAAAACAAACCGCAAGTCAAATATCCCGCCGCATTTGTCTCCGTTCATCTTTCTTTCCATCTCTTTTGGCGGATACGCGAGATTAACGAAGCGCCCCGGCAATTCATACAGTTTGTCCGCCCGCGGGATCCTGTTTGCTTTTAACAGCGCAACGAAATGAAAGAAGAATACCGGCTGAAATAAGGATTTCGACCCTTACCTCAGCCGGTTTTTCATTATCTGTCCTTTGCTGGTCTTTTATTTATCTTGTTTCATGTGTTTCATTTCCATAATACTCCAGGCAGAGCATGGTCAGATCGTCGAACTGCTCCGCCTCCCGGACAAAGCCGTCCACAGACTTTCTGACATTTTCCAGGATCTCTTTGGGCGAAGTGCCGGGCGACGTGTTAAGCGCCTCCAGCATCCGATCCGTCCCGAACAGTTCCTTATCGGCACTGGTGGCCTCCGGCACGCCGTCCGTGTACAAAAACAGTTTGGATCCGGGTTCCATTTGAAGTTCATATTCCTTGTATTTCGCGCCGTCCATACCGCCGATGACAAAGCCGTGTTTATCTTTCAGGAGTTCAAAGGCCCCGTTCGGCGCCTTGACGACCGGATATTCGTGTCCTGCGTTGGCCGCCGTGAGTTTTCCGGTGGAAAGTTCCAGGATCCCGAGCCAGACCGTGACGAACATCTCCTCACGATTGTTGGCGCATATCGCCGCGTTGGTATCGCGCAGGATCTGCGCCGGGGTTTTCCCCATTTGCGCGTTGTTCGCCAGGATGATCATAGACGCCATCATAAACAGCGCCGCGGGAACGCCTTTACCGGACACATCCGCGATGAACAGGCACAGATGATCGTCATCGATCAGGAAAAAGTCATAAAAGTCGCCGCCGACCTCCTTGGCGGGATCCATGGAAGCATAGATATCAAACTCCGTATGATCCGGAAAAGCAGGAAAGAGACTCGGCAGCATATCCGCCTGGATGCGGGTCGCCAAAGACAGTTCCGCGCCGATCCGTTCCTTTTCCGCGGTGACGCGTTTCACCTCGGAAATATACTGCAGCGTCTTACCGGATAGCATGGCGAAAGATTCCGCCAGGACCTCGATCTCGTCGTGGGTGCGATATTCGTCCTGCATGGTAAATTGCAGATCTTCCCCGCCGAGAGATCTCACTCTGTCGGTGATCGCCCCCAATGGTTTAACAATGCGCTTAGATAGCACAAGGGCGGCCGTAGCGGCAACAACGACCACGAAGATGATCAGGATCATAATCGTCAGCTTTGCTTTGGACAATCCCTGATCAAAGGTTTCCGTCGCGCTGCTCTGGATGGCGTCAAGCTGATCAAGCATCACATCAGCCGGTTGATCCGCGAGAGACTTCGGAACAACGCTCAGGACGGCCCAACCTACGTTTTGGATCGGCGAACCGACCACATAACAGGGCTGCCCGTCTACTTCGATCAGCTGAAGTTCCGTATTTTTTGACAGTGAATCACGGACAAAGGCGGCAAGCTCGGAATTATCCGATTGGCGGAGATCTTTCGCCTCACCCGCCGGCAGTACACGAAAGTCCCCCTTGGTCTGCGGAGAAAAAAGCACATGTCCGTTTTGATTAACAACACAGATAAAACTTCCGCTGCGCGCCATACTGTTTACCGCCTCGGAAACGTCATTCAGGAACAGATCGGCACCTATCACGGCGACAAGCTGACCGTTCTGATAAACAGGCAGCGAACACATAATGCTGATCTCCCCTGTGAAAAGATCAGTCGTCACATCCGTATAGTGCAGTTTTCCCGTCTCAACGGCGCCGGTGTACCACAACCGCTCCCGGATAGGGATGGGTATGACCGCGCCGTCCTTATCAAACTTCGATGCGGAATGGTCGTCGACCAGCAGCATGACGCCTTCCGGCAGCGCGACGTAACAGGAGTCCACATTCGCGTCAGCGTAAACGGCGCTCATAAGATCGGAAAGATTGCCGATCAGTCCCAGCCTGCCGCTGATCGCCGGATCGGATATGTCGACGCCTTCCTCCGTCAGAAGTTGAACACTGATCTCCCCGTCCTTTTTCTTATCGGGCAACGAGACTTTACGGGCAGGATAATCCGCCGGGGCGGCAAAAAGTTTCCCGGTATAATCCGCCACGATGTTTACAACGCGCACCGCGTCGCCCAAGAGATCCTCGGCGATATATGCCTGCATCCGCGTGCTCTGCGTAAGGTTCGCGTCCAGCACGGCAGCCATCGTCTCCTCGGAGATCCCGTTAATGGCGCTTTTCTGCGAATTGCCGGTATCACGCACGAGTCCGGCCAGTTTACCGTACTGGTAAACGATCACGACGGTGTAAGCCGCCATCATCAGAATAATCGTAATAAGGACAAGGTTGAAAACCTTTTGCTGGATGCCGCCGATCACAAAGTTTTTGAATTTTCTCATATGCTCGCTTTACCAATCTCTTTCATAGTTCGTTGAAGGACCAAAGGCGCGTATTCGTTTGTACGAAATTTGTATTTTAAAAGTATACCACAAAGATCGCGGTTTTTCAAGAAATAATTCATAGGGCGTTTTAATATTCCAACCAAAATATATGAATAAGATCGCTGTTTTTGATAAAACAGCGATCTTATTCTGTGATAAAGTGACAAAATGATCCATCGGAAAACCCTGATAGATCCGTTTCCCGTCGAACGTATCAAGCATCCTCCGATCTCCGGATAAGCCCTTTTACTTTTTCAATTCCAGACGGATCTTTTTCAGCATAATGTCCTCTGTGCCTTTGTAGATCTCGAAATAATCATAATCCTTATCCGGCTCGTCCGCGAATACCAGTTTCAGGATATTTTCACCCTCGCAAAGGCTGATGACGGTCGAAAACTCATACCATTTGTTTTCGTCCGCGGCGTCTTTAAGGCTGAGCGATCCTATACGGCGCTCATTCCCGTCAAAGAACCAGATCTCAGCGTCAGGGCAGTTCTTTTTCGTCGCCTCGCAGGTAATGGTATATTCCCCTGCCTGTTCGACCTCGAGCACATAGTATACGAACGTCCTCTGTTTCCTCTGATCCTTGCCCAGCGTATACATATACCATTCGTCCTGATCGAGCGCCTGGTGGACCCTGGTGGTGGAAAGCCCGTTCACCTCGACCGCGGGAATGACCGCGCTTGAAGCCACACGATGCTTTACGCCGAAATCTTTTTGGATAAAGCTGCGCGTTTTCATGACCGCCTTTAATACATAAAACGCGTTTTCACGCAGGATATCGATGCTGATTTTACCATCATCATAAGCATCCAGTACTTTTTGAGTTTCATCGGGATAACCGAAGGGCATTTTGATATTGTTTCCGCTAAGTATCTCATCAAGAAGCGGGACGCCATTACGCCAGTCGGTCATGACCGCGCCCTGATAGCCCCATTCATCACGGAGAACGCCGCGAAGTAACTGCGCGTGCGCCGAAGTATGTAAACCGTTGAGAAGATTATACGAGCTCATCACAAAATCGGGGTCGCTTTCTCTGACCGCTATTTCAAAGCCCTTTAAATAAACCTCGCGCAACGCCCTTTCGCCGACGATGCTGTTGTTCTGTTTTCTTTTGTATTCGCAGTTGTTGACGGCAAAATGTTTGATGGTGGCGGATAATCCCTCGCTCTGAACGCCTTTTACGATCGCCGCCGCCGTTTTACCGGCAATCAGCGGATCCTCGGATAAATATTCGAAATTCCGACCGCACAACGGATTTCTGTGTATATTCATGGCAGGCGCCAGAAGAATGTCGACTCCCGTATGATAGCCTTCCCATCCCATGGCTTTTCCCATACGATATTGAAGCTCCGGATCCCACGAGCAGGCGATCAGCGTTCCGCAGGGAAAACAGGTGCAGTTCACGGAGCGGCGGATACCGGCCGGTCCGTCTACTGTTTGCGAATTCGGGACCCCGTATTCTTTAAGGTTCCCGATGCCGGCTGTGCCCAACGGGAACGCCGGGGGCTGTCCCTGCGACAAGTGAACAAGTTCCTCCACGGAAAGAGAATTCACGAATTCTTTCAGATCGAGCTTGCCCTCCGCCACGTCGTACAGCGAACCGGGTTTCCCGCAAACCGCGTCCGTTGTTTTCCCGGCGGGGAAAACGTAATCACTGCCGTCGAACCGGTTCTGCAGCTGCTTGACATTCAAGGTCTTCTCAATATTCATCGTCCCGCAGGAATACAGATCTCTGATGGATTTTCCCACGAATATTTCATACGCGCCGTTTTCCAGGACCCACGCCCCTTTATGACCCGTCACACCCTCGTCATCAAAAGACGCCATATCCTCCAGTGTAAACGAAATGGTCACTTTTTCAGTTTCGCCGGGTTTCAATTCTTTTGTTTTGTAAAACCCTCTTAACTCTATCGCCGGCTTTTCAAGGACCCCCTTGGGCGCGGAGACATAAGCCTCAACAATTTCTCTGCCTGAGACAGACCCGGTGTTTTTCACGCCGACGCTTACCGTTATCTGATCTCCGTCCCGGGTATAAGCGGGATCCAGATAATCAAATTCCGTATAGGACAAACCAAACCCGAACGGAAACATTACCTTTTCCTTCGCGAAGGTTTCAAAATAGCGATATCCGACGTAGATCCCCTCTTTATACTCTGTTTGATAGGGGTCGTCGTCAAAGCAATCCGACGTCGGATAATCCTCATAACGATACGCGATGGTATCCACAAGTTTCCCGCTCGGATTTCTGTCGCCGCAAAGCACGTCGGCGATCGCCGTACCGCTTTCCATACCGGGCAGGTACGACAGAAGGACCGCTTTGATCTTTTTGAATTTTTCAATAAAGGCCAGGTCAACACTGGAAGAAATATTCAAGATCAGAACGACACTTTTTATGTCGGATCTTTCAATATTCTCCAAAAGCTCCAGTTCCTGCTCGGACGCGTAGAAAAAGCCCACGTCTTTTTCGTAGTTCTCGATTTTGCTGTTGATATCCTCACCGTCTAAAAGCGTCGCGGTTTCCGAGAACGTCTCTTTGCTCAATACTCTGTCCGAACCTTCGGAACCCCAGCGTTTCCACACGATCAAAGCCGTGTCGATGTTTTTTGCGATCTCATTCAGCAATGACACGTCATATTTTTCGGTTTGCGCCGCGATTTCATAAGATTTCTCAAAAACAGTGAGCTTGCCTTCCTCTGTTTTTTCCGTAAGTCCGTATTTCAGGCTCCTTGTATATTCCGTACGAACTTTGGCGGAACCGCCGCCGCCCTGGATCAACTCAAAGCATTCCTTACCGATGATACCTATTCTGTCCTTTTTTTGCAACGGCAGTACACAGCCATCGTTTTTCAACAGAATCATGCCCTGAGAAGCCAATTCCCTTGAAACCTTGTAGTTTTCCGAGATGCTAAACATAAAATACCTCCAAAATATAAATTTTTAGATCAGCGGAGCAAAACGCGCGGCTCCTTGTTTCGGAATATAACGATCTGTATATTATTAAATCATACTTGTTGTCAAAAATCAAGT
>LVAN01000023.1 GCA_001604045.1 Clostridiales bacterium Firm_08
ACGGCAAGGTCGATCCGCTGGTCGGACTGAAAGAGAACGTCATCATCGGTCGTCTCATCCCCGCCGGTACGGGTATGCAGATGTACCGCGGTGTCGAACCGGAAGTCGCGGCGCTGGAAATGGATGACGACGAGGCGGAGGTCGCCGAGCCGGTCCTTGCGGTGCAAGAAAATGCTTGACATCGCGAAAAAAGTGTGTTAAGTTAGTATTTGTGCCGAAATGCTCCATGGAGCATTTCGGCGCGTGATGGTTGTAAGATGCAAGTCATCTTTCAATATATTTAATAAAGAAGGAGGTGCCTTATGCCGACATTCAACCAACTTGTCAGAAAAGGTCGCGAAACGCATGAGAAAAAGTCTACCGCTCCGGCGCTGAACAAGGGTTTTAACACCTTGCGCAACCGCCCGATCGAGACCAAATCTCCGCAGAAACGCGGTGTGTGTACGACGGTCAAGACCTTCACGCCGAAAAAGCCGAACTCCGCTCTTCGTAAGATCGCCAGGGTCAGGCTGACCAACGGTGTTGAAGTTACGTCCTACATTCCCGGGATCGGCCACAATCTGCAAGAGCACAGTGTCGTGCTGATCCGCGGCGGGAGAGTCAAGGATCTGCCGGGCGTGCGTTATCACATCATTCGCGGAACGCTGGATACCCAGGGCGTCGCGAACAGGATGCAGGCGCGGTCCAAGTACGGCGCGAAGAGACCCAAGGCGGGCAAGTAAGAGGCTCGCGAGCGCTTTGAATTGAACATCAATTTAAAAGCCGATGGCTTTTAGAGAGTTTATATACTATAAACCTCTTTAAGCTGACGGAGGCGACATGCCTTCGAGTACCTGAGAGATCATTATTATGAAGGAGGGAAGAACATGCCCAGAAGAGGTTTTGTCCCCAAAAGAGACGTTCTGCCCGATCCCGTGTACCAAAGCAAGCTGGTCACCAAGCTGATCAACAACATCATGTATGACGGGAAAAAGGGCGTAGCACAAAAAATCGTTTACGATGCCTTTGACATTGTAAAGGAAAAGACCGGCAAGGATCCCCTGGACGCTTTCACCGAGGCGATGGAAAACATTATGCCGCAGGTGGAGGTCAAGGCGAGACGTGTCGGCGGCGCCAACTATCAGGTGCCGATCGAGGTCCGCGCTGACAGACGGCAAACGCTTGGTCTGCGCTGGATCACCGCGTATTCTCGCGCGAGAAACGAGAAAACGATGAAAGAGAGACTCGCCAACGAAATCATGGACGCCCTCAACGGCACCGGCGGCGCCGTCAAGAAGAAAGAGGACACCCATAAGATGGCTGAGGCGAACAAGGCATTCGCGCATTACAGATGGTAACTTGCCAGGTAAAGGAGAGGAGTTTATATGCCAAGGGAATTTCCCATTGAATTGTACAGAAACATTGGTATTATGGCTCATATCGACGCCGGTAAGACCACCACGACCGAAAGGATCCTGTTCTACACCGGACGGACCCATAAGATCGGCGAGACCCACGAGGGCGCCGCTACGATGGACTGGATGGAGCAAGAGCAGGAACGCGGCATTACCATTACCTCAGCGGCAACGACGGTACATTGGAACGGATACCGTATCAATATCATAGATACGCCGGGTCACGTTGATTTTACCGTTGAAGTCGAGCGTTCTTTGCGCGTTCTGGACGGTGCGGTCACCGTTCTGTGCGCGAAGGGCGGCGTTGAGCCCCAAAGTGAAACCGTTTGGAGACAAGCGGAGGAGTACAAGGTCCCCCGTATGGCGTACGTCAATAAGATGGACATCATGGGGGCGGATTTCTACCGCGTCGTACAGATGATGAAAGATCGTCTGAAGACCAACGCGGTGCCTATTCAACTGCCGATCGGCGCCGAGGATACCTTCCGCGGCATCGTCGATCTGCTGACGATGAAGGCGGAGATCTATTATGATGATCTCGGCAAAGACTATCGTATGGAAGAAATTCCGGACGATATGAAGGAACTTGCCGAGAAATACAGAGCGGAACTCGTTGAAAAGGTCGCGGAAACCAGCGAAGAGCTGATGGACAAATTCTTTGAGGACGGGGATCTGAGCGAGGAGGACCTTCGCGCCGGCATCCGTGCCGCCACGATCGCCAACACGTTCGTTCCGGTCTGCTGCGGTACGTCTTACCGCAACAAAGGCGTGCAGATGCTGCTCGATAATATCGTGGCGTATATGCCGTCGCCTGTTGACATCCCTGCGATCAAAGGCGTCAATCCCGACACCGGCGCGGATGAGGAGAGAAAAGCGGACGATAAAGAGCCGTTCTCCGCTCTTGCTTTTAAGATCATGACCGATCCGTTCGTTGGAAAACTATGCTTTTTCAGAGTGTATTCCGGCGTTCTGAAAGCGGGAGAAAGCGTTTACAATTCCATTAAGGAGTCCAAGGACCGCATCGGACGGATCGTCGCGATGCACGCCAACAACCGTAAGGACATCACCGAGGTCTATGCCGGTGATATCGCGGCGGCGGTCGGTCTTAAAAACGTCGGTACGGGC
The DNA here is from genome assembly GCA_001604045.1 of Clostridiales bacterium Firm_08. Classification (GTDB taxonomy): domain Bacteria; phylum Bacillota; class Clostridia; order Oscillospirales; family QAKW01; genus Firm-08. Next base: position 2,520 of record LVAN01000023.1, read on the forward strand.
GATACGCTCTGCGACGAGGATCATCCGATCATTCTTGAGTCCATGGTATTCCCGGATCCCGTTATCCGTGTCGCCATCGAACCCAAGAGCAAGGCCTCCCAGGAGAAAATGGGCATCGCCCTTTCCAAACTCGCGGAGGAGGATCCGACGTTCAAGACCTACACCGACGACGAGACAGGGCAGACCATCATTGCCGGTATGGGCGAGCTGCATCTTGAGATCATCGTAGACAGACTGCTGCGTGAGTTCAAGGTCGAGGCGAACGTCGGCGCGCCGCAGGTCTCCTACAAAGAGACCATTCGCAGGAACGCGGACGTCGATATGAAATACGCCCGTCAGTCCGGCGGTAAAGGTCAGTACGGTCACGTCAAGATCCGGGTCGAGCCCAACGAGTCCGGCAAGGGATATGAATTCATCAATTCCGTTGTCGGCGGCGCCGTACCCAAGGAGTATATCCCCGCGGTCGACGCCGGTATCCAGGGCGCGATGCAGTCCGGTATCCTGGCGGGCTACGAGGTCGTCGATCTGAAGGTCGAACTGTATGACGGTTCCTACCATGAGGTCGACTCCTCCGAGATGGCGTTCAAGATCGCCGGTTCCATGGCGATCAAGGAAGCGATGCGCAAGGCGGATCCCGTCCTGCTCGAACCCATTATGCAGGTCGACGTTGTCGTGCCTGAGGAATATATGGGTGACGTTATGGGCGATCTCAATTCCCGCCGCGGACAGATCCAGGGAATGGAAGCCACGCCCGGCGCTCAGCACATCGCGGCGCTCGTGCCGCTGTCCGAGATGTTCGGCTACGCGACAGATCTGCGTTCCAAGACGCAGGGCCGCGGCAATTACAGTATGCAGCCGCATTCCTTCACCGAGGTGCCGAAGTCTATCGCGGAGAAGATCATCGCCGGCCGCAATAAAGAACATTAAGTTTTAAAAAAAGACTTGATTTCACAGGCATTTTATATTACAATAAAAACAATATGAAATAATCATCCATAAAAGGAGGAACATTCAAATGGCAAAGGCAAAATTTGAGAGAACCAAACCCCATGTAAACATTGGCACCATTGGTCACGTTGACCATGGTAAGACCACGTTGACCGCGGCGATCACCAAGTATCTTTCCTTCTCCGGAAAAGCGGCTTTTGAAGATTATTCCATGATCGATAAAGCGCCGGAAGAGAGAGAAAGAGGTATCACCATCAACACCGCGCACGTTGAGTATGAGACGGACAACCGTCACTATGCTCACGTCGACTGCCCGGGACATGCCGACTATGTTAAGAACATGATCACCGGCGCGGCGCAGATGGACGGCGCGATCCTCGTTATCGCGGCGACGGACGGCGTTATGGCGCAGACCAGCGAGCACATTCTGCTTGCCCGTCAGGTCGGCGTTCCCGCGATCGTCGTGTTCCTGAACAAATGCGACGACGTTGACGACGAAGAACTGCTCGAACTCGTTGAGATGGAAGTCAGAGAGACTCTGAGCAAATACGAGTATGACGGTGACAACATTCCCATCATCAAGGGCTCCGCGAAGGTCGCTCTCGATTCCGAGTCCACCGATCCCGAGGCTCCTGAGTATGCTTGCATCAAAGAACTTATGGACGCTGTTGATTCCTATATCCCGACTCCGTCCCGTAAGTCTGATGAGCCGTTCCTGATGCCCGTTGAGGACGTTATGACCATTTCCGGACGCGGCACCGTCGCTACCGGCAGAGTCGAGCGCGGCTCCCTGAAGATCAACGAGGAAGTCGAGATCGTCGGTCTTACCGATGAGAAGAAAAAGACTGTCGTCACCAGCATGGAAATGTTCCGCAAGACGCTGGACGAGTGCGAAGCGGGCGACAACATCGGCGCGCTGCTGCGCGGCGTTACCCGTGATGAGATCGAGAGAGGGCAGGTTCTTGCCAAACCCGGCTCCATCCATCCGCACACCAAATTCTCCGGTCAGGTTTACATTCTGACCAAGGAGGAAGGCGGCCGTCACAGCCCGTTCTTCTCCAACTATCGTCCGCAGTTCTATTTCCGCACCACCGACGTTACCGGCGTCATCACGCTGCCGGAAGGCGTTGAGATGTGCAAACCGGGCGACAACGTCACCATGGACGTCGAACTGATCACCCCGATCGCCATCGAGAAGGGTCTCCGTTTCGCGATCCGTGAGGGCGGCAGAACCGTCGGTTCCGGCGTTGTTTCCGACATCGCTGAGTAAGGTAAACCTTTCGCCATTCCACACCGAATGACTCAAGATTTACTAAACCGTTTTCTAAAAACAGAATAAAACAATTATCTTCTTTTGGGGCAGGGTGAAATTCCCTACCGGTGGTATAGCCCACGAGCGAAAGCTGAACAGGTTCGATCCCTGTGCCGACGGTATAGTCCGGATGAGAAAAAGATGGTTTCTGTTGATGCGTTTTTATATCCCCGTAAAGATTTTCTTTGCGGGGATATTTTTTTGCGGACAAATGGAAATCATCCGCATACTATGGAGGTACTTTTTATGAAATCCGTAAATGTCCGTAAAATCACAATGCTCGCGATGATGGCGGCGATCGCCTATGTTCTGATGGTGGTCGGCAGAGTGCCGCTCGTGCCGAGCGTCGGTTTTTTGAAATACGATCCGAAGGATATGGTCATCGCGATCAGCGGTCTGATGTTCGGTCCGCTGTCCGCGTTGGGCGTCACGGTCGTGGTGTCGCTGATCGAGATGCTAACCGTCAGTGAGACGGGATTGATCGGTCTGGTGATGAATATCGTCTCCACCGCCGCCTTTGTATGTCCCGTCGCGCTGATCTACAAAAAAGACCGCACGATCCGCGGCGCGATCATTGGTCTTGCGGTCGGAACGCTGACGATGACGGGCGTGATGGTGCTTTGGAATTATCTGCTGACGCCGATCTATATGGGATATCCCCGTAAAGCGGTGGCGGAAATGCTGCTGCCGGCGTTCGTTCCGTTCAACTTGCTGAAGGCGGGCCTCAACTCCGCGCTTGTGCTGCTGCTCTATAAACCTTTGATGAAAATGTTGAGAATACTCAAGTTTTTACCGGAAAGTTCATCTGTGTCGGCCGCGTCGAAAAAGAGCAGGATCGGCGTACTGGTATTTGCTTTGGCGCTGCTTGCGACCTGTATCCTGATCGTTTTGGTGCTTAAAGGGATCATTTGATCATTGTTCAAAAAAGCGAGGAGAGATCCTCGCTTTTTTTATTGAAAAAACTTTGCCGCTATGATATAGTATAGAAAAGAAAGATAAGGAGCAAGCAATGGCGGAAATACTGAAACCGGAAGATTATATTGAACCCAAGTGCCTTTTGTGCGAGGATCCCTACGGCGCGGCGCCCAAAGTGAAAAGCGTGCCACAGCAGCGGATCATCGAAAAGATGAACGATTATATGAGCCGCCGTGATTACGTAGGCGCGGAGAGGCATCTTTTGTACTGGCTGGAGGAGGCGAAACTCGGCGGCGACGAGCGGGGAGAGCTGATGCTCCGCAACGAGCTTGTCGGGCACTACCGCAAAACGTCGGAAAAGGAAAAGGCGTTTTTGAGCGCCGCCCGCGCGCTGGAACTGCTTGAAAAACTCGATTTCTCCCGTACCGTGTCCGGTGGCACGACCTTTGTCAATGTCGCGACCGCGTACAACGCGTTCGGGGAGAACGAAAAGGCGGCGTTATTGTTTGAAAAGGCAGAAGCCGCTTATGAGGGAACGCCCGGTACCGATCCGGCGCTTCTCGGCGGTCTTTATAATAATATGGCGCTGACGCTTGTCGCTCTCAGGCGCTTTTCCGAGGCGCGGACGTACTACGATAAGGCGCTTTTGACGATGGAGACTGTCCCCGGCGGAGAACTCGAGCAGGCGATCACATATCTCAATATCGCTGACGCGATAGAGGCTGAAAAAGGCGCCGAGGCGGGGGAAAAGGAGATTTTCGCCCTGCTGGACAAAGCCGCCGCGCTGCTTGACGATACGGCGGCGCCGCGGGACGGCTACTATGCCTTCGTCTGTGAAAAATGCGCGCCGTCCTTTTCCTATTACGGCTATTTCAGTGTGGCGGGGGATCTTGAAAAAAGAGCGAGGGAGATCTATGAAAGGCATTGAGATGGCGAAAGCCTATTACGAAGCATATGGTAAGCCGATGCTGGAGAACGACTTTCCCGATCTGCTGCCGCTGATCGCCGCCGGGTTGTTCGGCGAGGGTTCGGAATGTCTCGGCTATGACGACGGTATTTCCCGGGATCACGATTTTGAGGCGGGCTTTTGCCTGTTTTTGCCGGGCGAGGATATCGTCGACCGACGCCGGGCGTTTGAGCTTGAACGGGCGTACGCGAAACTGCCGAAAGAATTTATGGGCGCGCGGCGGAGTATGATGGCGCCTGTCGGCGGCGCCCGACGGGGCGTGATCAGGACATCGGAGTTTTTTATCAATAAGGTCGGAAGTCCCGACGGCGCGTTGTCCCTTCACGCGTGGCTGACGCTGCCGGAACAATCTCTTTTGGAAGCGACGAACGGCGTTGTTTTTTACGACGGATATGGTGAGATCACCGCGATCCGGCAACGGCTTGCCCGCTATCCTGAGGATGTCCGCCGCAAAAAGATCGCCGGGCACCTTCTGCTGATGGCGCAGGCGGGACAGTATAATTATATGCGTCTTTTGCGGCACGGAGAGACCGGCGCCGCCCAGCTCGCGGTCACGGAGTTCGTGAGAAGCGCGACGCGCGTCATCTTTTTGCTCAACGGCAGATATCAGCCGTATTATAAATGGTCTTTCCGCGCCCTGCGGGAACTTCCGAAACTTTCGCTGTCAGCGGAACTGTTCGAGTATCTGCTCACCACCGACAATGAGAGCGAGACGGCGGAGGAAAAATATAACGTGATCGAAGGCGTCGCGGCGGATGTCATCGACGAGCTCAAAGAGCAGGGACTTTCCGAGGCGATCTGCGGCGATCTTGAAAAGCACGCGTACAGTGTAAACGACGGCGTGCGGGACAGTGAGATCCGCAATCTGCATATTCTGGCGGCGATATAAGGAGTTTAGAATGAAAATACACGGACTTATGAAAATGACGCTGCTCGACTTCCCGGGCAAAGTGGCGTGTACTGTCTTTTTGGGCGGATGTGACTTCCGCTGTCCTTTCTGTCATAATTTTGAACTGATCGACGGCAGCGCGCCGCCGCTGATGGAGGACGGGGAACTTTTTTCCTTCCTCGAAAAAAGGAAAGGGCTGTTGGACGGCGTGGCGATCACCGGCGGGGAGCCGTGTCTTCATCCGGGTCTGCCGGAACTGTTGAAAAAGATCCGCGCGCTGGGATTTGCGGCAAAACTTGATACCAACGGCTATCATCCCGACGTGTTGAAGCGCGTTGTTGACGAAGGCCTTGCCGATTACGTGGCGATGGACGTCAAAAACTGTCCGGAAAAATACGCGCTGACCTGCGGCGTGCCGACCGTCGATATGGATAAAATTTACCGAAGCATCGACCTTCTCAAGCGGGGGACTGTCCCGTATGAATTCCGCACCACCGTTATTGACGAACTGCACGAGGAGCGGGATATCGAAAAGATCGGTCAGCTGATCGAGGGAGCGCCCGCGTATTTCCTGCAAAGTTTTACCGACCGGGACAGCGTGCCCTGCCGGGACTTCCACGCGCCGGATCCGGATAAGATCAAGACTTTCGGGGCGATCGCCCGCCGTTATGTGCCTTCCGCCGCGTGGCGGGGCGTAGAAGAAATATAACAAGATATTGTGCTTTTTTATTTTCTTTAACAATATATATTGACAAATCCTTCCCGGGATGGTAGAATATGTGATACAAGACTTCACAAGGATTTTACTATATTCCGGGAGGGTTTTTATTATGTATCAGGTCGTAAAAAGAGACGGCAAGGTCGTGGATTTCACGATCGAAAAAATCAGCAAGGCGATCACGAAGGCGTTCGAGGCGATCGGGAAGCAGTATCATCCCAGCGTCATCGATCTGATCGCGCTGCACGTCACGTCGGATTTCGAGTCGAAGATCAAGGATGACAAGATCACGGTCGAGGATATCCAGGACAGTGTCGAAAAAGTACTGTCCGAGTCGGGATACGCGGACGTCGCCAAGGCGTATATCCTGTACCGCAGACAGCGGGAAAAGGTCCGCAACATCAACTCCACGCTCCTTAATTATAAGGATCTCGTGGATAACTACTTAAAGATCAACGACTGGCGCGTCAAGGAGAATTCCACGGTGACCTATTCGGTCGGCGGACTTATCCTGTCCAACTCCGGCGCGATCACGGCGAACTACTGGCTGAGCGAGGTCTATGACGACGACATCGCCGAGGCGCACCGTTCCGCCGCCATCCATCTGCATGACCTTTCTATGCTGACCGGATACTGCGCCGGATGGAGTCTCAAACAACTGATCCAGGAGGGGCTCGGCGGCGTGCCCGGCAAGATCACGTCCTCGCCCGCCAACCATTTGTCCACCCTGTGCAATCAGATGGTCAATTTCCTCGGCATCATGCAGAATGAATGGGCGGGCGCGCAGGCGTTCTCCTCCTTTGATACCTATCTCGCGCCGTTTGTCAAAGTGGATAATCTGAGCCAGAAAGCGGTCAAGCAGTGCGTGCAATCTTTCGTGTACGGCGTCAATACGCCGTCCCGCTGGGGCACGCAGGCGCCCTTCTCCAATATCACGCTTGACTGGGTCGTGCCGAATGATATGAAAAACCTGCCTGCCATCATCGGCGGCAAGGAAATGGACTTCACCTACGGCGACTGTCAAAAAGAGATGGATATGGTCAATAAGGCGTTTATCGAGATCATGATCGAGGGCGACGCCAACGGCAGGGGATTTCAGTATCCCATCCCGACCTATTCCATCACCCGCGACTTCAACTGGGACGAAACGGAGAACAACAAACTGCTCTTTGAGATGACCGCCAAATACGGCACGCCCTATTTCTCCAACTATATCAATTCCGATATGGAGCCGAGCGATGTGCGTTCGATGTGCTGCCGTCTGCGGCTGGATCTCAGAGAACTGCGTAAAAAATCCGGCGGATTTTTCGGTTCCGGCGAATCGACGGGTTCGATCGGCGTCGTCACCATCAATATGCCCCGTATCGCGTACCTTGCGACGGACGAGGCGGATTTCTACAAACGCCTTGACGAATTGATGGACATCGCCGCGCGAAGCCTCAAGACCAAGCGCACCGTCATCACAACGCTTTTGGAGCAGGGGCTGTATCCCTACACCAAGAGATATCTCGGCACCTTTGAGAACCACTTCTCCACCATCGGACTGATCGGTATGAACGAGGTGGGTCTTAACGCCAAATGGCTGCGCGCCGACCTGACCCATGCCAGGACGCAGCGCTTCACCAGAGACGTGCTCAATCATATGAGAGAGCGCCTGTCCGACTATCAGGAGAAATACGGCGATCTCTACAACCTCGAGGCGACCCCGGCGGAGTCCACGACTTACCGCTTTGCCAAACACGATAAAGAAGAGTTCCCTGATATCATCACCGCCAATATGAACGGAACGCCCTATTATACCAACTCGTCTCACCTGCCCGTCGGCTTTACCGAGGACGTTTTCTCGGCGCTGGATATCCAGGACGATCTGCAAACGCTTTATACCTCCGGCACGGTGTTCCACGCCTTCCTCGGCGAGAAACTGCCGGATTGGAAAGCGGCGGCAAACCTTGTCCGCAAGATCGCGGAAAACTACAAACTGCCTTACTACACCATGTCTCCGACCTACTCGGTCTGCCGTGATCACGGCTATCTGACCGGCGAGCAGACCGTCTGCCCGATCTGCGGTCAGAAAACGGAAGTGTACAGCCGCATCACCGGCTACTACCGCCCGGTGCAGAACTGGAACGACGGCAAGGCGCAGGAATACAAAGACCGTAAAGTCTACGATATCGGCCGTTCCTCGCTGAAACATACCGGTCCCAATCCCGCGCCGGTGGATGAAGCGCCCGCCGCTCCCGCCGCGCCCGCGGTGAACTGCGAGCCGGCGGAGGAAGGCATCCTGCTTTTCAAAACACCGACCTGTCCCAACTGCAAGGCGGCGGCGGCGCTGCTCGATAAAGCGGGCGTGAAATATACCGCTCTCAACGCCAACGAGCAGCCGGATCTTGTGGAAAAATTCGGTATCAAGCAGGCGCCGACCCTTATCGTGATAAACGGTGATACCTTTGACAAATTCCGCGGCGTCTCCGATATCAAGGGCTGGCTGATGAAAAAATAAAAAATGAGCAGGCAGAAACCGAACCGGGTTTCTGCCTGCGTATTAGGAGAAATATTATGTATGATGTGATCGTTGTCGGCGGGGGACCCGCCGGTATGACGGCGGCGCTTTATGCTTTGCGCAACGGCAAAAGCGCACTGGTGATCGAAAAGAGCGGCTTTGGCGGGCAGATCACCCACTCGCCGAAAGTCGAGAACTACCCCGGCACACTCTCCGCGAGCGGCAATGAGATCGCGGATAAAATGTTTGAACACATTATGGCGCAGGGCGCTGACATTGAGATCGAAACGGTGACCGGCGTCACCTGCGAGGGAGATAACAGGATCGTTTCCACCGAGGAGGGCGGCCGCTATGAGGCGAAGGCTGTCGTCATCGCCACCGGCGTCAAGCATCGGATGCTGGGGCTTGCCGGGGAGACCGATCTTGTGGGAGAAGGCATTTCCTTCTGCGCCGTCTGCGACGGGGATTTTTATAAGGATAAGGCGGTCTGCGTCATCGGCGGCGGCAACTCCGCCCTGCAGGAAGCGATCCTTTTGTCCGGCAAATGCTCTCATGTGACGGTCCTGCAGGATCTCCCGCATTTTACGGGAGAACAGCGTTTGCAGGACGTCCTGTTCGCGAAAGAAAACGTATCGTCGGCGACCGGCGTGAAAGTCACGGGACTTTTGACGGAAAACGGCGCGTTTCGCGGTGTGGAGATCGAAAGAGAAGGGGAGAGGACGGATATCCGCTGTGACGGTATGTTCGTCGCCATCGGGCTGATCCCGGAAAACGGTCCTTTTGCTCCGCTTGCCGAGCTTAACGACTACGGGTATTTTGCCTCGGATGAGGCGTGTCTTACCAAAACGCCCGGCGTGTTCGTCGCGGGCGACTGCCGCGCCAAGACGGTACGCCAACTCACCACCGCCGTATCGGACGGCGCCACCGCGGCGCTCGCCGCCTGCCGATATATCGACGGAATGTAACATTGCTCAAAAGAAAAACACCCGTAAGGGTGTTTTTCTTTTGAGCAAACCGTAAGCCGAGTTCTGTCGTGGACGGTCATCTATCTCGAACGCGCGTTGCCGCGCGTCTCAAGCCACCGGTCGGAACAAGCCGGACAGACTTATCGTTCCCGTTGGTGTTGCACCGGATAGGGTTTACAGACCCCCTATGTCACCATAGGGCGTGGTGAGCTCTTACCTCGCCTTTCCATCCTTACCGGCGTGAGCCGGCGGTTTCTTTCTGTTGCACTTTCCCTGGGGTCGCCCCCGGTGGGCGTTACCCACTATCCTGTCCTGCGGTGCTCGGACTTTCCTCATATTCCGGTAGAATACGCGACCGTCTGGTTTACTCGCCAGTATGATATCATATTTTTTTTGAAAAGTAAATACCTCTTATGTATTGATAATGCGAAAAAATTCTATTATAATATATACAAAGAGAGGTGTTTCAGCGTGTTTGAAAGTCAGAAAGCGTACTTCGATACCTGGAGGGGGAAAAAGATCACCGTCATCGGCATCGGCGTGTCCAATACGCCGCTTATCCGTATGCTCGCGGATAAAGGGGCGCTCGTTACGGCATGCGACCGTAAGGAACGCGCGGCGCTTGGTGATCTCGCGGGGGAACTTGAGACGCTGGGTGTGACGCTCCGGCTGGGAGAGGACTATCTTGACGATCTTTCGGGGGATATCATCTTTAAAACGCCGGGGATGCGCTTTGACCATCCCGCGCTTCTGGCGGCAGGGAAACAGGGAAGCATCATTACCAGCGAGATGGAAGTCTTTTTCAAACTCTGTCCCTGCGCCATCATCGGTGTGACCGGTTCGGACGGCAAGACGACGACCACCACCCTGATCGCGAAAATGCTGGAGGCGGCGGGCAAGACCGTGCATCTTGGCGGCAATATCGGAAAACCTCTGCTGCCCGAGATCGAGCGGATCGGGAAAGAGGATTTCGCGGTGGTGGAGCTTTCGAGTTTTCAGCTCCATACCATGCGTCGATCGCCGCACATCGCAGTTATCACCAATCTTTCTCCCAATCATCTGGACGTGCATAAGGATATGGCGGAGTATATCGACGCCAAGAAAAACATTTTTACCCACCAACTGATCAGCGACATTTTGGTCGTCAATGCGGACAACGACGTCACCGCGTCTTTCGCCGGTCAGCAGACAGGCACGCTGCGGCGTTTCAGTTTCAAAAAAGCGCTGGATGACGGCATTTACTATGAAGACGGCACGGTATGGCAGCATATGAACGGCGTGCATAAGGCGATCCTTCACCGCAGTGATATCAGGCTGCCGGGCGATCACAATGTGGAAAATTATATGGCGGCGATCGCCGCTGTCCGGGAGTTCGTGACGGATGAGCAGATCGTGAGCGTCGCCAAAACCTTTGGCGGCGTCAAGCATCGTATCGAATTTGTGCGGGAAGTAAGAGGCGTCAGGTTCTATAACGACTCCATCGGCTCCTCCCCGACAAGAACGCTCGCCACCCTGCGATCCTTCCCGAAAAAGGTGCATCTGCTGGCGGGCGGATATGATAAACATCTGCCGTTTGACGAGTTCGGCAGGGAACTGCCGAACTATGTCAAGGCGCTGTATCTCTCCGGCGCGACCGCGCCGCTGATCCGCGCCGCCGTAACAGACAGCGCGCTTCCGGTGTATGAGACGGAAACCTACGCCGAGGCGACGAAACTCGCGTTTGAAAACGCGAAAGCGGGAGATATCGTCGTACTGTCGCCCGCCTGCGCGAGCTTCGATAAATTCAAAAACTTCGAGGAACGCGGAGAATACTTTATCAGGACCGTAGAGGAACTTTGAAATGAAACGAATGAGTGAGATCTTAAAGGCGCTCAGCCGCCATATCGCCGTTTCCGGCAGGGAAATCGTGCTGGACCCCATCCGGCAGCGGCTGACGGCGCTGGGATGCAGGGTCGTGCGCACGGCGGACGGCTCGGTGATCGCCGTCAGGAAATGCGGTAAAGAGAACGCGAAAAAGATATTGCTTGACGCCCATATGGACGAAGTGGGACTGATCGTCACCGGTATCGACGATAATGGACTGCTTCGTTTCGGCGATCACGCGGGGGTGGATGAAAAGATCCTGCCGGCCGCCCGCGTCACTGTGCTTGGCAAGGAACCGCTGCTCGGCATCGTCGCCGCCAAGCCGCCCCACCTTCTGACAAAAGAGGAACGGGAAAAACCCGCCAAAATGAAAGATATGCGGATCGATATCGGACTTTCCGCCGACAAAGCGCGGGAAATGGTCAAAGTGGGCGATCTCATCGCCCTGTACGGACCGGCGCGAGAGTTGCTCGGCGACCGTATGACAGGGAAATCTCTTGACGATCGCGCCTGCGTGACGATCCTGATCTCACTTCTGGAACTGCTTGAAAACCGCCCGCTTGCCGTCGATCTGTACGTTGTGATGAGCGCGGGAGAGGAATTCGGCGGCTACGGCGCCGTGACCGCCGCGCTGGATGTGAAACCTGACGCGGCGATCGCGCTGGACGTCTCGCATGCCGAAACGCCGGATAGTGAGAAACTTGTGACCGGTCGGCTCGGGAAGGGTGTGATGATCGGTTTTTCGCCGGTCTTGGACGCGGATTTTACCGAACGGATCCTTGAAATCGCCGTTTCCAACAAGATCCCGTATCAACTCGAAGCGATGGGCGGCAAGACCTACACCAACGCGGACAATATCGTCCCCGGCGGCGTGCCGACGGCGCTTTTGTCGGTGCCGCTGCGATATATGCATACACCGCAGGAGGTCATAAGCCTTACGGATATGGTGACGGCGCGCTCCCTGCTGCTCGCGGTTTTGGAAGAGGAGGGGGAGAGATGAACTCATTTCTGAAAAAAATCACCGCCGCCGACGGCGTTTCGGGACATGAGGCCGGCGTACGCCGTATGATCGAACGGTATCTCGAAGGGAATTTTTCTTATTCCGTTGACCGGCTCGGAAATCTGATCGTCCGGTCGGGCGGTTATAAGGCGGACGGGACTTCCCTGATGCTCAGCGCCCATATGGATGAGGTGGGACTGATGGTCACGCAGATCACCGAGCGCGGTTTTTTACGGTTTGAGGCGGTCGGCGGCATTGACGAACGCATTCTGCCCGGCAAGACGGTACGCGTCGGACCGGATGGTATCCCGGGGGTCGTCGGCAAACTTGCCATCCATTTACAGGATAAAGAACAACGGGAAAAGGTCACGCCGATACGGGAACTCTATATAGACATCGGTGCCTCGGACCGCATGCAGGCGGAAAAATACGTGCGCGTCGGCGACGTCGCGGCATTCACGACAGAGGGATTTGACCTTGGCGATAAGATCTGCGCCAAGGCGCTGGACGATCGCGTGGGATGCGAGGTACTGCTTCATGTATTGCAGGCATGCCCCGAAGCGAACTTCACGGCGGTATTTACAAAGGGTGAGGAGATCGGATGCTTCGGCGCAACGGCGGCGGCCGCCGCTCTGCGTCCGAAATACGCAATCGTTCTGGAGAGCACCACCGCGTCGGACAACGATCCCGCCGATCCCGTCTGTGAGGTCGGCAAAGGTCCGGTCCTGTCCTTTATGGACCGCACGGCGATCTATGACAAATCTTTTTTACAGCGCGCGAAAGACGCTGCCGAAAAGCATGGTATCCCGTACCAGATCAAACAGGCTGTGGCGGGCGGTAACGAGGCGGGCAGGATCCAGTCCGCCGCGGGCGGCTGTTATGTCCTTGCCGTCAGTTTGCCCTGCCGCTATATCCACGGACCGCATTCCGTCGCGGCGGAAAGTGATATTGAAGCGATGAAACGGCTGGCCGCCGCCATCGTCAACGAATGGAAATAGGAGTGAATACCATGAAAGAGTTGTTGGAAAAAATCCTGTCCATCCCCTCGGTATCAGGCGGGGAACAGACGCTGAAAGAGTATCTCGCGGATCAGCTGCTTCCTTTTGTCGATAAGGTCTATACCGACCCGCTCGGCAACCTCGTTGCCTATAAAAAGGGCGACGGCAACAAGGTGATGTTCACCGCGCATATGGATACGGTAGGGCTTGTCGTGACCCGCGCGGATGATAAGGGCTATCTGAAAGTCGCGCCCGTCGGCGGACTTAAGGCGAGCGGCTGTCTGCACCGCACCGTGACCTTCGAAAACGGCACGCGCGGTGTGATCTCAGCGGGGGATAAAGAAAAGGTGGACGATCTCAAATTTTCAGACTGCTTCGTCGATATCGGCGCGGCGGATGAAAAGGAGGCGCTGGGAATGGTCCCGGCGGGGACGACGGCGTCCTTTGATGGTGCGCTTGTCAGCCGGGGCGACCTTTGGACGGCGCCGACGATCGATAACAAGATCGGCGTGCTGATCCTGCTGGAAACGGTCAAAAAGTTGTCGCAAAACGTCAATGACCTGTATTTTGTGTTTTCCGCACAGGAGGAGGTCGGGCTCCGCGGCGCGAAGGTCGGCGGCTACCATATCAAACCCGATATCTGTATCGCTGTGGATGTGACGCTGGCGGACGATTACCCCTCATCAGAGGGCGGTGTATGCAAACTTGGAAAAGGCGCCGCCATAAAGGTCCGGGACAACAGCGCCATCGCCTCGCCAAGCGTGGTGGAAAAACTGGAAGCCGTCGCGGCGTATTATCACATTCCGGCGCAGCGCGACGTTCTGCTCGCCGGCGGCACTGATATCGGCGCCGTTCAGCAAAGCGGGACAGGAGCACTGGTCGGCGGGGTGAGCGTACCCTGTCGTTACGTCCACACACCGGTGGAAACGGTGCATCAGAAGGACGTGGACGCCGCGATCCGCCTGATCACGGCGCTCGCCGGCAACGCGGTCATTAAATAAAATTAAAAAGCGGTGTACGCGCATACACCGCTTTTTTATGTGTTCAGTTTTGTCGGATCATACAGACGGCGTGGGCGGCGATGCCTTCGCCGCTGCCAGTGAAGCCGAGATGTTCCTCCGTCGTCGCCTTGACGCTGATCCGGTCGACCGGTACACCGAGTATGCCGGCGATATTCTGCCGCATCAGCGGAATATATGGGGAGAGTTTCGGCGCCTGGGCGACGATCGTCAGATCGGCGTTGATAAGATCATAACCGCTTGCCGCGAGGATGTCCCGCACCGCGGCGAGCAGTTTGCCGCTGTCCGCGCCCTTATAAGCAGAGTCTGTATCTGGGAAATGACCGCCGATATCGCCCAGCGCCGCGGCGCCCAACATTGCGTCCATCAGCGCGTGCAGCGCCACGTCCGCGTCGGAATGTCCGTCAAGTCCTTTATTAAAGGGGATCTGCTCGCCGCACAGGATGAGCGGCCGCCCCTCCACCAAACGGTGGACGTCATAGCCATGCCCGATACGAGGCAAGGGGATATGCTTTTCACCGGCGATGACTTCGGCGAAAGACAGATCGTCCGGCGTTGTGATCTTGATATTTTTCCGGTCGCCCGTGACAGGGAATACCGTCCGTCCCGCGCGTTCAAAAACAGACGCGTCGTCAGTGATCGGCCATTCCTCCGCCACGGCCTTTTCCATCAGCGGCAGCAGCAGATCAAGGCGGAACGCCTGCGGCGTCTGCGCCAGACGGATCTCGTCCCGCGGGGGCGTTTCTTGGATAAGACCGGCGGGGTCCAGCTGTTTTACGGTATCTACGCTTGGCACGCAGAGTACGGCGCCGCCGTATTGTTCCGCCGCCGCCACCACCCGATCGATATCCTCCGGTTTGGTAAAGGGACGGGCGCCGTCCGCGATAGCGACAAGTTCGTTTCCTTTACAGGCAAGCAGCCCCTGCAGCACCGACGCGGCACGTGTCTCGCCGCCCGGCAGGACATCCGCGAGTTTAGTGATACGGTACTTTTCCGCGAATTCCCGCGCGCTACGGGCTGTCGCGTCGCTTGCCACGACAAAGATCTTTTCGATACGTTCGGCATTTTGATAACAGAGCATGCTTCTTGCCAGTACTTCCGTGCCGCCGATCTTTATCAGCAGTTTATTGCCGCGCGCGCTCCCCATACGTTCGGAGCGGCCCGCGGCGACGATGATCGCGGTCGCTTTTATTATGGCCACCTCCCGTCGGGTCAGCTTTCAGCGCACGCCGCCAGCTTTTCCCGTATGATATCGCCCAATTTCTCGCTGAGTGTTTTTTCCTCCAGCCCCAGCACGACGGCGATCTCCTTTGCGAGGATGCCGCGGGCGAGTATGTACATTTTGCGATCCTCGGTCGACAGACCGTGCGTTATGTCGCGGACGATGAGTTCCCGCACGACACGCGCGACGCTTTCAAGATCGCCCTCTTTGAGTCGTTTCAGATTGAACTGATAGCGCTTCTGCCAGACAATGTCTGTTTCGACCTCTTCCGTTTCAAAATCTCGCAGTACCTTTTTTGCTTCCTCTCTGGAGGAAACAGGGCGCAGTTTGATGTCTGATTTACTGTTTACGGGCAAATAGAGTTTTATGTTACCGTTGAGGATACGGATCACGTAATAATCAATTTGTTTGCCGCCTATGTTCCGTGCTTCGACATCTTCGATGAAACCGGTGCCGTGCATGGGATATACGATTTTATCACCGATGGCATACATAATAAACTCATTGCCTCCTTATACCTTTCCATTATACGCTTTTACTGAAAAATAATCAAGCGCAAAAAGTCTAAAAAACTAAAAAAATAGTTGTATTCAGCGGAAAAACTGTTATAATAGAGGTAGTAAAATCGAAAGGAGCGATACGTATGGCGATCATTGACGACGTGGTACGGAAAACACAGCAGGCAGGTAAATTCGTGGCGGACAAGGCGACGGACGTGTATGACCTGACCAAGGCAAGTTATGCTCTCGCGTCTCTTGAGAACAAAATGGACGCGCTGATGAAGCAGATCGGCACGCTCACGTTTGAGGAAAAGACGGACGGAGCGGCGCATGAGGAGGAACTTGCGGCGCTTTTTGAAAGCGCGAAGGTCCTGCGGGAGGAGATCATTGAGGCGCGCATGAAAAAGGCGGCGCTCAAAAACGAGATCGCCTGTCCCGAATGCGGTAAGTCTAACGACAAGGACGCGGCGTTTTGCTCATCCTGCGGCAAAAAGTTGAAAGACTAAAGAAAGAGGGGGATCGGCAACGATCCCCCAAAAACGGAGGTTTAGACTTTGTCTAAAGCGCAAAAGAATTTTTTGAGCGGCGCTCTGATCCTGACGGTCGCCAATGCGCTTGTCAATCTGATCGGCGCTCTTTATAAGATCCCGCTGGCAAACCTTGTGGACCCCACCGGGATGAATTACTATAATGACGGTTATCAGATCTACGCGCTGCTTTTCGTGCTGTCCACGGCGGGCGTGCCCGTCGCCATTTCCAAAATGGTCAGCGAGGCGGTGGCGCTCGGCAGAAAAAACGAACCGAAAAGGATCCTTAAAAACGGACTGGTGATCTTCGGGATCATCGGCGCTTTTCTGATGGGGCTGATGATCGTTTTGGTGCGCCCGCTTTCCAGAATGCTGCAAAACGGGGACACGGTCAACTGGTGCATCGCGTTCATCGCGCCCTCTATCTTTTTTGTGTGCGTTTCCGCGGTCATCAAGGGATATTTCCAGGGCTACAAGTATATGACGCCGACGGCGTTTTTTCAGGTCATCGAGGCGGCGTTCAAACTGGTGGGCATCGCCGTCATCTGGATCCTCATCCAAAAAGGGTACGGCGGCAACTATATGGTGCTGGCCTGCGGCGGCACGCTGGGCGTGACCTTCGGGTCTTTTGCCGCTTCTTTGTTTATGGTAGTCCGTTTTCTTATGGAAAAGGATTTCGGCCGCTATGAGCCGGAGGCTCTGCCCTCCTTTTCGGGGCGCAAGATCCGCAATACCATCATAACGCTCGCCATCCCGATCTCGCTGAGTTCCGCGGTGATGAGCGTCACTTCGACGCTGGATATGTTCCTCGTCAAATTCAGTCTCAAGCAGTTCGGTCTGCCGCTGGATCAGGTCAAGGACACCTACGGCGCTTATACCGCGTCGACGGCGTCGCTGTTCAACCTGCCGCCCAGCATCACCATCACGGTCGGCATCGCGGTACTGCCTTTCCTTACAACGGCGTTCGTGCAGAACCGCCCGGAGGAAGCGCATCGCAATATGCATTCCGCCTCCAAGGTCGTCTCTCTGATCGCCATGCCCTGCGCGATGGGGATGAGCGTGATGAGTGAGGCGATCATCAAACTGCTTTATAAAACGTCCTACTGGGAGGTCGGCGTTCCCGGCCTTCGGTTTTTGGCGATCTCCATCTTTTTCGTCAGTTTCGTATCGCTGACCGGCGTGTTCCTGCAGTCGGTGGGCAAGGTGAAAGTCACTCTGTTCACGATGGCGGCGGGCGCCCTGATGAAACTTACGGTCAATCTTATCATGGTATGGAAGATCGGCATCCTCGGCGCGCCGCTGGGGACGTTTGCCTGCTATTTCACCATTCTGTCTCTCAATATATTCTTTATCAAAAAGTATATGGGCTTCCGCTTTTCATACCGCGCCGTCCTTTTTAAGCCTTTCCTGTGCAGCGCCGCCTGCTGCGCGACGGCGTACGGCGCGTGGTGGTGTATCCTGCAAGCCATTGGAGACGGCAGGGTGAAAAACGCCGTCGCTCTCGCGGCCGCGCTGATCCTTGCGATCGCGGTATACGCCGTGCTGGTACTTGTGCTGCGCGTGCTGGATAAAGAGGATATGACGCTGCTGCCTAAAGGTGAGAGGATCGCGGCGTTCCTGTCGAGAAAAGGATGGATCAACTGATGGAAAAAAGGGATTTTATCGGTAAAGAGGATTTTACCTTTGATGAATTCGCGGAACTGGTGCGCGTGCTGCGCGCGCCGGACGGCTGTCCGTGGGACAGAGCGCAGACCCACAGATCCATCCGCAACAATTTCATCGAGGAGACCTATGAGGCGGTGGAGGGCATCGACCGGGACGATCCTTCCATTCTGCGGGAGGAGCTCGGAGACGTGATGCTCCAGGTGCTTTTGCACGCGGCAATGGAGGAGGAATCCGGAAATTTTTCAATAGGCGACGTCATAAACGATATCTGCCGCAAACTTGTTTTCCGCCATCCGCACGTTTTCGCGGATCGCTTGGCCAATAACGAGGAAGAGGCGCTTGACAGCTGGGACGAGCGCAAAAAGAAGGAAAAAGGGCAGAAGGACGCCCTGCAGAGCGTCGCTTCCGTATCCCGCGCTCTGCCGTCGCTGATGCGCGCGCAGAAGCTCTATAAAAAAGCGAAAAAGGGCGGGCTTATCCCGCCGCGGGATGGCGATGACTCCGCTAACGTTTCGTCTGTCGGGCAGGCGTTGTTCGATCTCTGCGCCCTTTGTTCGGAAAACGGACTGGAAGCGGAGCAGATCCTTTATGATTTCAACGAAAAATTCATCGCGGATCTCGCGAAAAATGACGAAAAATAAGGCGTTCGCGGTCTTTTTTCACAAGAAATCAACTTCTTTTTTGTTAAGAATGCACACATTTTTGAAAAAAATTGGTTTTTTTCAAAAAAAGGATTGCAAAACATACCGTTTTATGGGATAATATAGATACAATCATAAGACAAAGCGTCTGAAGCGCTTTGTAAATATTAAGGAGGATTTGTAAATGAACAAGACTGAACTCGTGGCAGCTGTCGCTGCAAAAGCGGAACTTTCCAAGAAGGATGCCGAGAAGGCGCTGAACGCTGTGATCGCCGAGATCGAAGGCGCTCTGAAAAAAGGCGATAAAGTCCAGCTCGTCGGTTTTGGCTCTTTTGAAGTCAGAGAGAAAGCCGCCAGAAAAGGCAGAAATCCGAGAACCAACGAGATCATCAACATCCCCGCTTCCAAATGCCCCGCATTCAAAGCAGGCCAGGGATTTAAGGATTTCATTGCGTAAGATCAAAAAAGCAAGAGAGCCGCGTCATTTGATGACGCGGCTCTTTTCCGGAGGAATATATGAGACTTGATAAATTTCTGAAAGTTTCCCGGCTCATCAAACGGCGCACCGTGGCGCAGGACGCCTGCAAGGGCGAGAGAGTGACGGTCAACGGCAGAGAGGTCAAACCCGCCTATCGCGTCAAGGTAGGGGATATCATCGAGATCACTTTTCACAACCGCGCCACCCGCGTGCGGGTCAAGGCGCTTGACGAGCATGTCGGCGCGGGACAAGCGGACACGCTCTACGAGATCGTGGACGAAGCGGGGTTCTAAAACCTGTCCTTTCCTCATATCCTTTAGCAAAAAGGAGGAGAGGACATTATGGAAGAGATCAAAAACAAACATCAGATCATCCTGAAAAACAGAGAGCAGGCGCTGATCAGCGGCGCGCCGGCGGTGGACAGTTTTGACGAACGGCGGGTGGTGCTGATCACGCCGCTCGGCGTACTTGTCATCAAGGGTGAGGGACTTCACATCCGGTCGCTCAGCGTCGAGAGCGGGGACGTCAGTATCGACGGCAAGATCGAGGCGCTGGAATACGTGGAGAGCGAGACCTCATCCGGCGGCTCTTTTTGGGGCAAACTATTCAAATGACAAGAGAGGAACTTTTCTCGGCGCACTGTACCGCGGCGCTTTACGCGCTCATTTGCGGCGTTTTGCTCGGGATACTCTGGCTGCTGCTGCGCCCGGGACGGCGATATACAGAAGGCGCGCTCCCGCGGTTCGCGGCAGACTGCCTTTTCGTGCTGTCCTTTGCCGCCTGTTATTTTCAGGTCTCAAGGCAAACGTTTGACGGAAGATTTCGCCTTGTGCCGCTTGTAGTGCAGACGGCGGGGCTTCTGCTGTTTTTAAAAGGACCCGGCAGATGGGTGGACAAGGCGCTGGGCGTATTCTTTCAAGGGATGCGCCGTCTGTTTTCGTTTTTGTTTTGCCCGATCGTTTTCATTCTGCAGAAGACGGCGGGAGTTTTTAAAAAAATTTTCGCGTTTTTCAAAAAAATTCTTAAAAAAGTCTTTATTTTCCTGAAAAAATATATTATAATATATAAGTCAAAGGTGACGGACCATATGGGAAAACAAAAAAGGAGGACGGCAAATGAAAGCGCAAAAAACACGCAAAGTGAAATTTCGCGGTATTATCATTAAGGCGATCCTTCTGTTGTTTTTGATCTATACGCTGGTCTCTTTTATCCGTATCCGTATGCAGATCAACGAAAAAAAAGCGCAACTGAACGCGGTCAATGAAAAGATCACGACACAGCAGGAGAAAAACGGAGAACTCAACGACTTGCTGGAAAACGGCATCACCGATGATTATATTGCGAGGATCGCCCGGGAGAACGGCTACGGTATGCCGAGCGAGAGAGTGTATGAAAGCAACCGGAAATTAAGTTAGTACATATCGTCCCGATATCCTATCGGGACGATATTTTTGAAATGAGGAAGTAAAATGAAACGCTTCGCGGCATTTTTATTGTGCATAACGCTCCTTTTGTCCGCCTGTACGCCCGCTCATAAGGCGTCGGGACAGCGCAAAACGGCGGACGTCCTGCACGCATACGGCACCGACATCCTGACAGCGGAAGGAACACCGGTCTCCCTGCGCGCCGCCGACGTTACGCTGACGGCGGAGTCGGAGGACGCGCAGGCGCTTCTTTTGGCGGCATTCGCGGCGGACGGAAACGCCGTGCGCCTGCGGTTTGACGGCTCACTGCTCGCGGATGACGCCGCGCTGACGGAACAGGCGGCGGCGTATCTTACAGACGTGCTGGAACGCTGTGAACAAACAAATAAATATCTTTTGTTCGGCCTTTATGGTTTTACACGTGAATACGCGCTTTGGGACGCGGATGGCGAGGAGGCGGCGCGGGTCGCCGCCGCTTACGCTGACGCCGCGTCGTATTGCGGTGCCTCAAATTTTTTCGGCGGTTATGAGATCGGCTCTTCCGGATACCCGGCGGATGAGGGAAAAAAGACGGCGCTTTCCTTTTATGAGGCGTACCTGCAAACCGTTGCTGACGCGATACGAAAAGTGGACAAAAGACATATGCTCATTTTGCGGCGGATGCCGAAGACCTTGTATTCCTCTGATGAGTACGAAGGATTTCCGGTCATCCGGGACAGGAATTTTATGGTCGCCGCGGAAATTGAAGAACTTGATTTTTATCTGCGCGCCGCGCCCGGCGTAACGCTGCCGCAGTTCACTTATCCGAACGAATACCTTCTGCGGATCCGTGGCGCGGGACTTACGGACGAAATACAGGGGGAAAGCCTTTCCACCGGGATCATTTCCGATCAGGACGTGACGTCCGATGTGTTTTATGTCGATCCGGAAAAGGGGAAAACATACGCGGAGATCGGGATGAATGTCCTGCCCTCCGACGCCACGGCGGGCGGCGAGCTTCGCGTGATGGCGCTGACGCTGTATCGATGCGATAAGGACGGAAACAGCGAACAGGCCGTTTACCGTTTGGAAAACACAAAAAACGTACCGTTTTACTATCTGACGGCTGAAGGGGAGCGCGCGGACGGATCCTTTTATGAGGATGGAAGCGCCTATCTGGAAAGCATCAACACGCAGACCTACTTCTTTGTCAAAAATCTCGCAGTGCCGCTGGAGAGCGGCGGGTACTACAAACTGACCGTCAGGGCGAAACAACGCGGCATGCGGTCGGGTTATCTCTGCACGCCTTGTATTTACGCGCGGCCGTATGAAAGCGCGATCGCCTTTGATGGGGAAGGGCTGACGGCTCTTGTCAAAGAAAAGTTCTCTTATGCGGAAAAGATCGGAGTACCGATCTTGTTTACCGGCATCCGGCCAGACGCGCCGGAACGGCGGGAAGGCTTCTCCGATGATCTCGAGGCTGCCATCCGATCCATCTCGCAGAGTTATTCGGAATAAAGACCCCCGCCGCTTTCAGAGCGTTCATATTAAAACAAGAGAGAAGGTCGCCCTATGAGATCAAATGTCTTTCGTCGTTTTCTGTCGCTGGTGTTGATATCGTCCTGCTTTGCCTGTTTTGCCGTGACAAGCACTCCCTCGATATCTACGGCAGGAGTGGAAGTATCGAATGACGAACCGGCAAAAAACGAATATCAGGTCGTATCGCCCGTACCGAACGGCTCCTCGATCGCGCCGATCGAACAACCGGCGCGTCTTGATACGCTACGGGGAAAAAGGATCGCGCTGGTCGGCGGCAGTTTTTCCGCTTCGGTCACGCACGCGGTCATCCGCGATCTGCTTGAGGAGCGTTATGGTTGCGTTACATTTTATATGACCGACGAGATCGGTAAAAGCGGCACATTCAATCCGAACTCTGTCAGCGATAAATCGAAGGATTTTCAGCAAAAACTCAGGGAATACAACATTGACGGCGTCATTTCCGGCAACTGCGGCTGCGGCATCTGCACCGTCAAAGAGACCGGTAACGGACTTGCTGCCGAGTATGCGGGGATCCCGGCGGTCGTTGTCGGCGCCGAGGCATTCGTTCCGCAAATCGAGTCGACAGGCTTCAACCGCGGCGTGCCGGTCGTCAGGACCGCCGCGTATCCGGGCGCTTTCGCGAGCGACACGACGGAAGAACAACAACGCAAAGCGCGCGACGTCCTTTTCGATCAGATCGTGACCGCCTTTACGGCACCGATCACACAGGATGAGATCGAAAGGATCGCGGGAGCGGTCGCCGGGGTCAACTTTGACGATATCGTCTTTACCGGCTCATATGAACGCTGTCAGCAGTTCTATGAGGTCTATGAGATGAACGACGGCTTGACGGTCGATCCTCCGACGAGAGCGAAGGTCGAGTATTATCTGCAGTATACGACCTACGCCGCGACGGATATCGTGAATATGAGAAACGGCGAGGTACAGGATGTTCCGCCCGCCAACAAAAAGATTTACGCTTACCACGTCGCCGTCAACGCGATCATGGCAGGGTGTCCGCCGGAATATATGCCGCTTTGCATCGCGATCGTCAGGTGCTTTGCCAACGGCAATTTCTACAAGTCGCTCGCCAGTACGCACGGCTGGACGCCGTACGTACTCGTCAGCGGTCCGATCGCCCGACAACTCGGTTTTTCCTGCGGAAACGGGATGATCAACGCG
The DNA here is from genome assembly GCA_001604045.1 of Clostridiales bacterium Firm_08. Classification (GTDB taxonomy): domain Bacteria; phylum Bacillota; class Clostridia; order Oscillospirales; family QAKW01; genus Firm-08. Next base: position 25,771 of record LVAN01000023.1, read on the forward strand.
GAAGCGAACAAACTCCTTGGCAGATTTGTTTCTCTCGCCATGCTGAACCTCGCGGGCTATAAGATCAAAGAAAACCGTATGGGAACTTTCGGCTATATGCTGCCGTTCGCCTTCGCGGAGGACGAGCAGGCGTGCGTTCGGATCGGCTGGAATCCATATCATGTTGAAAAAGGGTACGACCTCAATACAAGCGTCGTCACCTGCGGTTCCACGCTGACGTGGGGCAACCCGGTCAGCGTTGGAACGACTGATCCCGACAAGGCCCTGCAGCTTCTCTCCTGGGACGTCACCGAAAAACAACAAAACGGTCTGGGCAACACGAATCCCCGCGAGGCGCGTATGGTCCTGCTGACCGAAAAGGCCGCCGCGACGATCGCAAAGGCGGAGGGGTGTGATTCCAAGACCGGCCTGAAGGACATGCTGACCGGTACCGCGCGCAGACCCCTCTGGATGCGCACCTACGCTCACTACTGGGCGAACACCGGCTCCAAGATCCATATGAACACGACGTTCGATCAGCATTATGACGATATCAGGAACGGGGCTTCCACAGAGAACGTTGAGCGCGATTACGTATCGAAAACGATCGTTCCGGAGTGGATCCGCAGCGTTGTGCCGTTTGACAGCATTGAAACGACCCAAACGATCGATGCGGACAACACCGGCTTTGTCATCACCGGCGGCGACAGCGGCAGTCAGTTCCAGATCATGCCGGGCGGCGACACCTGCTCGTTCAGTGTAAATCTGCCCCGTAACTGGGATGCGCTGGTCGCGAGGGAAGGTTACAGCCCGATCGCGGATCACTATTTTAACGGTCAGTGAGGGAATGATATGATGAGATCAAAATATTATTTCCGCGCGATTTCCGTTTTGCTGTGTTTTGTGACAGGTGTGACGTCCCTTTCTCTGACGGCGGGCGCGGCGGTATTGCCGGATGATTATGAATACGACTATGAGAATATCACTTATCAGGACCTCGGGATCCTTGAGGATCAGTACGATCTGATCGAACCCGTCAACAATCTGTTTCCGGTCATCTCTCCGAACAGCCGCTACGACGTATATTATCCGTATTTCATCAAGGGCTCTCATGAGGAAGTCGGGGAAGAATTGAAAAGCCGCGGGATGACGGACGGGATGTCCATCGTACCGCCCACCAAGATCAAGGCGGAGAAATTCCTCGGCTACAGCGCCTACGGATTTAACGATGTGGTCGCCACCGTTGACGGCAGAGCGGTCAAGGCGTATATGGTCGCGGCCAATGCGATCATGGCGGGCTGTACGGCGGAGTTGACGCCGTTTTGTATCGCTTTTACGGAGGCGCTGGGCGACAGCGATTATCTTGACTCGTTACGCTCCGGCTTTCTGACGCCGATGATGTATGTCAACGGTCCCGCCGCTCACCAGATCGGCATTGACGATACGCAGGGCATGACGACCGAGGAAAGCAATATCGCGATCGGCCGCTTTATGGAACTGGCGCTGATCAATTTCACGGATATAAGACGTGACAATGCCTTTGGTCACGTTCAGCCGCTGGTCGTCGCGGAAAACGACGAGAGTTGTTTGAACGTCGGATGGATGCCGCGTCACGTCGAAAAAGGGTATGACCTGAACGATACCGTCATCACGGCGTCGTCGTTTGCTATGTGGGGTAATAACGTGACGCCGGCGACAGACCTGCCGGAGGAGATCATGAAGGTGATGGCGTGGGATATCACCGAGAAAAATCTCGGCGGACTGGGCGGCGCTTCCGTGGAGGATAACGCCAACACCAAACGTCTGATCTTTATCACTGAATCTGTCGCGACCGCTCTGGCGGCAAAGTATAAAAGCAAGGACGCGCTTGAAAACGCTTTGATCGAGAATGCCCGCCGTCCGCTGTCGATGCGTGCCTACGCGTATTATTACGCGAACGGCGACGCGCCGACCGAGTCCTTTAAAGTCGTATATAATAAATTGAAGCTCATCCCTTCAGAGGATGCGAGATCAACGGCTTCTCCCTCGTGGATGAACGGCATCACCTACGCAAGTATCGACACGGTCGCCACGATGACAAAGGGCAACACCGATATCATCGTCACCGGGGATGCCTCACGCAACAAGACGCAGGTCATACCGGGCGGACCGTCGGTCAGCAGAGCGGTCAAACTCTCCGACAGTTGGGATCGGCTCGTGACAAGCGTGAACTTTTTTCCGTTGGAAACCTTCCGGCTTCAACCGGTAGGAAAGACGATCACTCCGCCGGAAAACGTTCTGTCTGTTCTGACAAACGGGACCTACCGTATCCTTGATCCGGCGGCAGGAGCGACATATCTCACAAGAGCCGGCAGAGTCTGCTATGATCCCGCGTCGAACACACTCTATTACTATGCCTACGGCGCTTCGGCGGCATCATCTGTCGTTATGGACAGCGGATCGGATCCCACTTTCGCCGCTTATCTTACAAATCTGGGCTATAACAGTTCCTTTACCGTAAAAAACGGAAAACTGAACGCCGCCTGCGTTCGTTTCTCATCGAACGCGAGCAAACTGAACAACAACACTGTCGCGCTGACAGGCGAGAGTTTCAGCGGGATATCCCTGACGCTCCACGCAAATCACTTTGGTCCGGGCGACAACGCTTCCGCCGCGAATGCCGCCGGCGGTATTGCCCGGGACGGCGCGACGGTGGAGATTTCCGATACCGTCACATCCTACACGGTGGATCTGGATGATACGCTTGTTATGGGGGACGCGACGGACGCCGCGTTCGTCAGACTCAGCGGATCGACGGTCACTGTCGATCCGACCGTAAAAGCGGGAACGACCGCGATCCTCGGCGCGGCAAATGACGACGGTACTTACCGCACGATGACCTTTGTCAACGGCGGCGACGGCACCTATAAGGTCACTTACCATTCCGCGGGTACTCTGTCGGGGACGCTGACGAACGTTTATCTGAAGGGAACGTTCAATGACTGGGGTATGACCGACGCGTTTGAGAAAACGGCCAGTGACGATATTATCATTGTCACCAAAGAACTTGCTGCCGGCAGGTATGGATTTAAGGTGTATAAAGCCGCGACAGATGAATGGTATTCCGGGGACGAGACTTTCACCGATACGGCCTACCGCCTTGCCCTGCACGATGATACCGCCCGGGATCTTACGCTGAACGCGACGGGGGGCATCTACGAATTCAAGTATGAACTCTCAACGGATAAACTCTCCGTCTATCCTGTCAAGAGTTCCCGCGAGGATATGTTCATTTTGTCTATGGACGCCGACAGGATCGAAACATCGTCTGACGACCCGTCCGGATACGATGTCTTATGGAAGATCGGACAGGCGCGGAATGACAGCACACTGTGGGAAGCCGAGCCGGACCTTCACGTGCTTTCCTACGGTATTCATTATGCCCCGTCACCGGACTCCATAACGGCATACCTGAACAGGGATCTTTTCGAAGACTTCGGCAAGCACAGCGAGAGTGTCGAGACGTTCACATACGATTTCAGTGAAATGAGTATATCGCGTGTGTACGCCAATTACACTTTCCGGATCCGCGGGATCCCTCTCGGGAGCCCGAGATACGGCGTCGCGTATATCCGATATGAGCTGGACGGCAAGATCTACGAGGAGCGCGGGGAGATCGTCGGGATCACAACGATCCCGAACGGATACCTGCTTGCCCATCGGTATGAGTGAGGGTTTGACAATATTTCAAATAAACACGGCGCTGACAAAAGGTCAGCGCCGTGTTTTTAAAATGATATGTATTTGATCGCCAGCCAAACGGCGGCGATCTGCGCCAGGAGGATGACGGGAAGTCCCAAACGGAAATACCATTTGCGCGTTTTGTGCCGTGCGATATGCATTGCCGCGATGGAGCCGGCGCTGCCGCCGATGATCGCCAGCAGGAACAGCGTTTTCTCCGGCACCCGCCGCCCGCCGCGCCGCGCCAGCGCTTTGTCAGCGCACCATATCGCGAAGGCGATGATATTTATGATGATCAGCCAGCCTTCAAAGTATTTCATTTTCTTTCCTCCGTCAGAAACAGCGAAACGATCATACAAAGCGGGAAAAGAGCGCCCGCGAGCAGACCGAGCCGCAGACCGCCGAGATACAGACCCGTGCCGCCTGACCAGGCCGCGATGATGCCGACCAGCCACGGGCCCGCCGTGCATCCGATATCACCGCTCATCGCGAGCAGGGCAAATACCTTGGTACTGCCGGAGATCTGTTCCGCGGCGAGGCTGAGACATCCGGGCCACATCAGGCTGACGGAAAGACCGCACAACATACATCCGATCATCCCGAACACCGGCAGTCGCGCCATCGCGACTGTGAGATAACAAAAAAGGCAGAGAACGGCGCACGCCGTAAGCGCTTTTCGAATGTGAAATCTGTTTCCCCACAACGCGTAGACGACGCGTCCCAGCCCCATAAAAAGGGCAAAGCCGCAGGGCCCCAGCAGATCACCGAGCGCCTTGGGCAGTCCGAGCGATCGTTCGGCAAAGACCGACGCCCACTGGCTCATTGAAAGTTCCGCGGCGCCGCCGCACGCCATCACCGCCATCATCATGAGAAATTTTTTATTACGAAGCAGGTTGCGGACGTTGTATTTTTCCGCCCGGGGCGGTTCGATGATGGGGACCTTTCGAAAGAAAAAGAAGTTTCCGAGCGGCACCAGCGCCCAGATGAAGGGGATGACGCGCCAGGAACCTGCCGCGGTCAGCAGGACCGTCGTCAGCGCGCTTACGCCGACAACGCCCCAACAGTAAAAGGAATGGAGCAGGCACATTTGACCGGCTTTTTGATCGCCGGGCAGGGATTCCACGATCGGGCTGATCATCACTTCGATCAGACCGCTTCCCACCGCCATACAGACAGTGGCGATACCGATGCCCGCGAAAGCCGGCATGACAAGCGGCAGAACGGGCAGCATCACAAGACCGAGAAAAGACGCGATATGCGCGCCGCAGATGCATCTCCGGTATCCGATCACGTCAACGAAAAACGCGGAGGAGATATCGATCAGAAGCTGGGTGGCGAAGTTGATCAGGACGATAAAACTCAGTTCTGTATATCGCATGGAAAGATCCCGCTCGTAAAAGACAAAGAACAGAGGGGACAGATTGTTGACGATCGCCTGGATGAAATAGCCGATATAAGCGGCGGTCCTTGTTTGCTTGTAGGAAAGTGACATATCTTTTAATTCTCCGAATGGATTTTCTTTTAGTATATGCAAAATTTCGGGGACTGTCAAATGACAGTCCCCGGTGTTTTTATTCTTCGTCCTGTTCCGGTTCGGGCGGATATACCTTTACCAGGATCCGCCGCACCCGCCGTTTGTGCGTCTTACGCACGGTAAGACGGAGATTTTGATACTGCGCGCTGTCTCCGGTTTTCGGATAGTGCCCGAGCAGTTCCACGATCCAGCCGCCCATCGTGATGTTATCGTCGTCAAAGTCGCGGTCGTCCATATCGATCTCGTCAAAGAAATCCAGGATCCGCATATCGCCGTCCACTTCGTAAAGGTTCTCGGCAAGTTCTTTGCATTCGTCCTCAACGGTATCCGATTCATCCCAGATATCCCCGACGATCTGTTCCAGGACGTCCTCCATCGTGAGGATGCCCATGACGCCGCCGTACTCGTCGGTGACGATCGCGAGATGTCTGTGCTGAGCGCGCATCCCTTTCAAAACGTCGGAAAGGGGCATCGTTTTGTGAACGAAATACGCGGGCATCAGCATTTTGCGTACGTCGAGCTTTTCGCCCGCCACCAGCGTTTTAAGGCACTGGTTGAGGTGCAGTGTGCCGATGATGTTGTCGATGGTGTCCTCATAGACGGGGATACGGGAATAGGGAGAGGTCTCGATGATCTCCATGATCTCCTCCGGCGGATCGTCCGCGTCGATAGCGACCATATCCACCCGGGGCGTGATGACTTCATACGCAAGTACGTCATCGAAATCCAGCGCGCTTTGCACAAGTTCCGCCTCGTCCTCGTCCAGCACGCCCTCGTCCTCGACGGTCTCGATGATGGTTTCCAGATCATCCTCCGTCACGGCGGGACCCTGCGTTTCCTTCCGGGACCACAGGCGTGATACCAGCCATACGATGCCTTCGGTGATCCACACCAGCGGTCTTGTGATGATCATCAGCAGATACAGCGGCACACTGGTGGCGCCGCAAAAGGAATCCGCCGTTTTTTTGGCGATATTTTTCGGCATGATCTCCCCGAAGATCAGAATGATGATCGTCATCACGATCGTAGAGATCCAGGAGGAAAGGTCGGAAAACCGCGTGCCTTGCAGCAGACGGATGAAAAGCAGGGTAGCGATGGCGGAAGACCCGATGTTGACGAGATTGTTGCCGATCAGAATGGTCGCCAGCGCCTTTTCGTAATCGTTGTAAATTTTGAGGGCGAGTCTTGCCCGCAGCGTCTTTTTTTCCTCCGCCGCGTTTTTCAGCCGCATGGAATTGGCGGCGGCGAAAGCGATCTCGGACGCCGAAAAATACGCGGAAAGAAGGATGAGAAGGATCAGAGATACATAGGTCAGAAGGTCAGGCATCTGTAAGACCTCCCTTCACGTCCTCCTCGTCGTAGATCTCTCCGACGAGTTCCTCCAGGATGTCTTCCATCGTAATGATGCCGATCACGCTGCCTTTGACATTTTTTACAATGGACATATGTACGCGGTTGCTGTTCATCTCGTCCATCAGATCATCGACGGTCTTGCCTTGCTGTGTGAAAAACGGTTCGCTCATAAGCGCGGCAAGAGAAGGATCTTTTTCTTTCAGGCAGGCGCGCAGATAGGTGCGCACCTGCAGTACGCCGACAACATTTCCGTCGTCATCGACGACGGGCAGACGGGAGTGATGGATATCCCGCAGGATATTTTGTATCTTTTCGGGATCATCATTTATATTGAGGGTTATGACGTCTTTCCAGGGCGTGAATACCTCGCGCACCTTGGAATCGGAAAATTCCAGCGCGCTCTGCACCAGCTCTCCCGCGTCCTCGTCCAGTTCGCCCTCCTGCACGACGGTGTCGATGATATCATGCAACTCCTGCTCGGTCACGGTAGGAAGCTCGTCCGCCTTTTTTACGAAGGGACGGCTCATCCATCCGGTGAGCGCCGTAAATCCGAAACTGAGCGGCGTGAGCGCTTTCATAATGATGATAAAGGATCCCGCGATCGCCTTGGCGTATGTTTCATTGCAGCTTTTGGCGAAGACTTTGGGGATCATTTCCGCGAACAAAAAGACCAGAACAGTGGTCACGAGCGTCGTAAAGACCTGCGCCGACGCCGGCCATCCGGCGTCACGGATCAGCGCGTAGACAAACGTTGTCGCGACGGCGGAACATCCGATATGGGAAATATTCGTGCCGATGAGAAGCGTTGTCAGCGCTTTTTCGAAATTGTCTAAAATGTACGCCACTTTTTTGGCGCGTTTATCGCCGTCGTCCGCCTGTGAGGCGATGCGGATCTTGTTGATCGAGGCGAGCGCGATCTCCGTGCCGGAAAAATATCCGCCGCAGAATAACAGAAAAATAAAAAGTAAGATGCTACTTCGAGCAGGGTCCACGAAAAAACCAACTCCTTTTTGCGTGTGGGCGCCTTAATTAAAGAATTATCGATATTATACTATAAAAATAAAAATTATGCAAGCCCTATCTTAAAAAAAGAAAAATGGCCGCTACCATCGCCGCGCGCCCCGGATGTGTAAAAAGCGGGCGGTGTGGTAGATATACGTGGAAAGGGGTCGGTCCAGCGCGTCGTAGGAATGCGCCGCCACCAATATTTCCGGCTTAACGGCAATGATAACGGGAGAGTGATAATACTCTCCCTTTTCATTTGCGAGTTGAACGATATCACCGGGCATCGCTTCGCTTTCGCTCACTATATCCGCGTAGGGTCCGACAGTGCGGTTGGTCACCAAAAAATCATACAGATAGGAAACGCCCGTCCAGGAGGGCGTACGGTGGGAAGCGGAGCGGTAAAACCACCCCATCACCGGCGTGTAGTTCATCACGCCCGTTCCGGCGTAAATACACTGGGAGGCGAAGTTGGTGCAGTCGCCGCCGATCTCCTCAAAGTCATAGTATTTCGGATTGCGCCCCAGCGCCCAGCGGCGGGCGTAGGCGACGGCGGCGTCTCTGTCATAAGCGAGTTCAGTCATTTTTTCACAGGCTTTCGTTTTTTACCACTCTATGCCGGTGAAGCGAAAAAAGTGCTATCCGCCGTAGGGAAGAAAAGATCTTTCAAAAACCAAAACCGCCATTTCAGGCGGTCTTTTGTGATTATCGCCCGAAAAATGCAAAACGGAAAAATCGGGTGAAATCACAAAAGTTTTATTGCCGTCTGCGAGGCAGTTATATTATGCCTTGCGGCATAGTTATATTTTGCGGCGAAGCCGCAAAGTTATATTATATTCGCCTCTTTAACTGCGCGGAGCGCAATATCACTCGGCACAAGCCGAATATCACTGCGAAGCAATATAACTCGCCGCAGGCGAATATAACTGAAAAATCCACGCCTCAGCGTGGATTTTTCTGGTACGCCCGACTGGGTTCGAACCAGCGGCAGCGCCGCTTCGCGGTGCTGCCGTCCGGCAGGATGCCCCCACTCGCTCGCCGCTTCGCGGCAACCGCTCGGGGATGGCAAACTTGAGGCCGCCGGTTCTCATCGGGAGGTACAGACCAAAACAAAAACCGCCCTTTGGGCGGTTTCTTGTTTTGGTACGCCCGACTGGGTTCGAACCAGCGGCCTCAAGAGTCGGAGTCTTGCACTCTATCCAGCTGAGCTACGGGCGCAAATGCTCCATTATCATAACATGATTTCTTTTCAAAAACAATACTTTTATAAAATTTTTTCAAAAAAAGCCAATTATATGTTTGAAAATGGCGGGAGATGTGGTATGATGTTAAAAAGAAGTGAGAAAGAGGTGTGGCTATGTCGGACCAAATGCAGGGAGCCCAATACAGCGTGCCGCTGGCGGATCTGATCGAGAAACTGCGGTTTGAAACTCTCTATATGCCGGAAAACGGAAGTGAGATCCCGGTGTGCAGCAGTAATGTAAACCGTCCCGGACTTCAGCTTGCGGGCTTTTTTGAGTATTTCGACCAAAACCGTCTGCAGATCCTCGGGAAAGCGGAGATGGGCTTTTTGAGGGATATGCGGTCAGAGGAGAGAAGAAAGGTCCTTGACAAACTGTTTTCCATGAAATTTCCCGCGGTCATCATTACGCGGGATCTGGACTGTGATCCGGATATTTTGCACTACGCGGAAAAATACGGCATACCGGTCCTGCGGACGCCTGTACATACTTCGGAACTCGTGACGGAATTGATCCCGTATCTAAACACCTATCTTGGACAGCGCATCACGCGTCACGGCGTGCTGGTGGAAATGTACGGCGAGGGGATCCTTCTGACGGGGGAGAGCGGCGTCGGAAAGAGCGAGACGGCCATGGAACTTGTCAAACGGGGACACAGACTGGTCGCGGACGACGCGGTGGAGATCGTCAAAGTCAGCGCCGACCGCCTGATGGGATCGTCGCCGGAACTCATCCGCCATTTTATCGAACTGCGGGGGATCGGCATCGTCAATGTACGCCGCATTTTCGGCATCGGCGCGGTCAAGGATACCGGCAATATCGATATGGTCATCCACCTGGAGGTCTGGGATCGATCCAAAACCTACGACCGTCTCGGCTTTGAGACCGAATATGCCGACATTTTGGACGTCAAGGTGCCCAAACTCACCATACCGGTCCGTCCGGGCAGAAATCTTGCCATCATCCTGGAGGCGGCGGCGATGAACAACCGTCAGAAACGGATGGGCTACAACGTGGAAAAAGATCTGGAAGACAGACTTAAAAAACTTGAAAAGGAGATGTAAGGGAGATGTACTATATCGGCATTGACCTTGGCGGTACGAATATCGCGGCGGGGCTTGTCAACGAAGAATTCGAGATCGTGGAAAAATGCAGCATTCCCACCGGCGTCAAGGATGGCGTGAACGCCATTGTAGACCGCATGGCGCAGGCAGCGCACAAGGTCGCCGAAATGCACGGCATCACAATGGATGAGGTCGCATGCATCGGGATCGGCTCGCCCGGCGTTGTGGACAACAATAAGAAAGAGGTCTCTTTCGCCGCCAATCTCGGTTTTTTACATACGCCGGTCGTGAAAATGCTGGAGGATCGCATCCCCGGCAAAAAGATCTGCATCGGAAACGACGCGGACGTGGCGGCGTACGGTGAATATAAGGCGGGCGCCGCGAAAAATATCAAGGATTGTATGACCATCACGCTGGGGACCGGCGTCGGCGGAGGTCTTATCATTAACGGTGAGATCTATAACGGCTTCAATCACGCGGGCGGCGAGTTCGGACATATCGCCATCCATGAGGGCGGCAGACCCTGCACCTGCGGCAGAAAAGGATGCTGGGAGGCTTACGCTTCGGTGACCGGGCTGATCAAAACCACTGTGGAAATGATGGAAAAGCATCCCGAAAGTCTGATGTGGGAGATCGCCGGCGGCAACACCGACAACGTCAACGGACTGACCTCTTTTGACGCGATGCGCCGTGGAGATCCGACCGCGAAGGAAGTTGTGGCGGAGTATGTCAGGGGCGTCGCCGCGGGATTGACAGACGTTATCAACATCATCCAGCCGGAAGTGCTGTGCATCGGCGGCGGCATCTCCAAAGAAGGGGAAACACTGCTTGGTCCCGTCCGCGAGATCGTGGAGCGCGAGATGTTCGCCAGACATTCCGAAACGCATACCGAGCTCCGCATCGCGAAACTCGGAAATGACGCCGGCATCATCGGCGCGGCGCTGCTCGGGATGTGAGTATGGCGGAGATGCGTCTTTGCGCGCCCTGTCTTTTCGGGCTTGAAAGCGTTTTGAAGGATGAGATCGATCTGCTTGGTTACAAAGTGCTTGCCGTCACCGACGGCAGAGTGACTTTCGCGGGCGATTTCAGGGCGGTGGCGCGCTGTAATATATTCCTGCGCACCGCGGAGCGTGTGTTGATCGAGCTGGGCGGCTTTTCCGCGACCTCGTTTGAGGAGTTGTTTCAGGGCGTGAAAGCCCTGCCGCTGGAGGACTACATCGGACCGCTCAACGCGTTCCCCGTCAAGGGGACCAGCCTCAAAAGCAAACTTCATTCCGTGCCCGACTGCCAGCGGATCATCAAAAAGGCGGCGGTCACGAGGCTGGGTGAGATCTACGGCATCACGCGCTTTGAGGAAAGCGACGCGGTGATGCAGCTTCAATTCATTATTTTAAAGGATAAAGCGTATATTTATCTGGATACCACAGGGGACGCGCTGTACAAGCGGGGATACCGCGCCATATCCGGCGCGGCGCCGCTCAGGGAGACCATCGCGGCGGCAATGGTAAAGTTGTCCCGTTACAGTGCCGGTATCCCGTTTTACGACCCGATGTGCGGTTCCGGAACGATCGCGATCGAGGCGGCGATGAAAGCGGCGTCTCTCGCGCCGGGACTGGGCAGGAAATTCGCCTACGAGGACTGGGACTGTGTGCCGACGGGGCTTGCCGCCGAGGCGCGCGCCGAGGCGCTGGATCTGCGCCGTCCTCTGGAAAGTCCTGTTGTGTTTGCCTCGGATCTTGACCCGAAGGCGGTGGAACTGACGCGGCGCAACGCTGTGCTTGCCGGCGTCAAAAAAGGCGTGTGGGCGGACGTAAAAGACGTTGCCGATTTCAGACCCCGCGAGGAGAGGGGCGTTATCGTCACGAACCCTCCTTACGGCGAGCGGTTGCTCGACCGGGACAAGGCGGCGGAGATCTACCGTGTGATGGGGAAAACACTGCTGCTCCCGGGACATCGCTGCTATGTCATCGCGCCGAAGGATATCGGCTTTGAAGCGGCGTTCGGCAGACCGGCGGATAAAAAGAGAAAGATCTACAACGGCAGGATCACCTGTGACATTTACCAGTATTTTAAAAAATAGTTGAATTTTTCCCTTTTTTTCAAAAAAAGTATTGCAAAATCAAAAAAATGTGATATGATAGGTTTAGCACTCGATAGCAAAGAGTGCTAAAATGTTGTAAAATCTTTTTGGGAGGTAATAGTATGAAGATCAAACCGCTTGCCGACCGCGTCGTCGTTAAGATGGTGGAGGCAGAGGAAACAACGAAAAGCGGTATCATCCTGACCGCGTCCGCGCAGGAAAAACCGCAGGTCGCGGAGGTCCTGGAAGTCGGACCCGGCGGCATCGTTGACGGAAAGGAAGTCAAAATGTCCGTAAAGCCCGGTGATCGTGTCATCACAAGCAAGTATTCCGGCACGGAGATCAAACTGGACGGTACAGAATATATCATCGTCAAACAAAGCGACATTCTCGCGATCGTAGAGTAAAGCAGGAGGGTATTTGCTATGTCTAAGGAAATTCTTTATGGAGAAGAAGCCAGAAAGGCTTTGCAGAGAGGCGTGGATCAACTCGCCGACACCGTTAAGATCACGCTCGGCCCCAAGGGGCGCAACGTGGTGCTGGACAGAAAATACGGAAGTCCGCTGATCACCAATGACGGCGTGACCATCGCCAAGGATATCGAACTGGAGGACGCGTTCGAGAATATGGGCGCCCAACTTGTGAAAGAGGTATCCACCAAGACCAATGATATCGCCGGCGACGGCACGACCACCGCGACGCTCCTCGCGCAGGCGATGATCCGAGAAGGGATGAAAAACGTCGCCGCGGGCGCCAATCCGATGATCATCAAAAAAGGCATCCAAAAGGCTGTGGACGCGGCGGTGGGCGTCGTCGTGAAAAACTCCAAGGAGATCCACGGCAGTGAGGATATCGCGCGAGTCGCGACCATCTCCGCGGGCGACGCCGCGATCGGAAGCCTCATCGCGGAAGCGATGGAGAAAGTCACGGCGGACGGCGTCATCACGGTGGAGGAGTCCAAGACCGCTGAAACGTACAGCGACGTCGTGGAAGGTATGCAGTTTGACCGCGGATATGTCACGCCCTATATGGTGACCGATCCCGATAAGATGGAAGCGGTCGTGGACGACGCGTACCTGCTCATCACCGATAAAAAGATCAGCAACATCCAGGAGATCCTCCCGCTGCTCGAGCAGATCATGCAGACTGGCAAAAAACTCGTCATCGTCGCCGAGGATATCGAGGGCGAGGCGCTTGCCACGTTGATCGTCAACAAGATCCGCGGCACTTTCTCCTGCGTCGCGGTCAAGGCGCCGGGATTTGGTGACAGACGTAAAGAAATGCTGCAGGACATCGCCATTCTGACGGGCGGTCAGGTCATCTCCGAGGAACTCGGGCTCGAACTCAAATCCGCGACTGTCGATCTGCTCGGCAGAGCGGGTCAGGTCAAGGTGACCAAGGAAAACACCATCATCGTCAACGGAATGGGCGACGCGCAGGCCATCAAGGATCGTGTCGCGCAGATCCGCACCGCGATCGAGAATACCACATCTTCCTTTGATAAGGAAAAACTTGAAGAGCGTCTCGCGAAACTCGCGGGCGGCGTTGCCGTCATCAAGGTGGGAGCGGCGACCGAGACCGAGATGAAAGAGAAAAAACTGCGCATCGAGGACGCGCTCGCCGCGACCAAGGCGGCGGTCGAGGAAGGCATCGTTGCCGGCGGCGGCAGCGCGCTCATCAAGACTATCGACGCGCTGGATGCCCTGTACGCCGAGGCGGAGGGCGATGAAAAGACCGGTATCGACATTATCCGCAAGGCGGTCGAGGCGCCGATCCGTCAGATCGCCGAGAACAGCGGTCTGGAGGGCAGCGTCATCGTCGAGAATATCAAAAAGAGCAAGGACATCGACTACGGCTTTGACGCGTACAATGAAAAGTATGTCAATATGTTCGACGCCGGCATTGTTGACCCGACCAAGGTCACCCGTACCGCCATGCAGAACGCCGCGAGCGTTGCCGCCATGGTACTGACGACGGAAAGTCTCGTCGCCGACAAAAAAGATCCCGCGGCGGACGCCGCGAACGCCGCCGCGATGAATCAAATGGGCGGCGGAATGTATTGATCCGCGCGTAATGTAACAGCAATCCGCTCTGCCGGTTTCGGCAGAGCGGATTTTCAGTTTTTTCCTCTTGCGCGGGGTGTGTTTATATAGTATAATAATGTCAGAAAAGTATGAATGGAAAGGAACAGAAAAAATGAAACGTGTGATCTCTGCCGTTCTGGCGGTTTGTCTGATGCTGTCGGCATTTTCCGTTTTTTGTTTCGCAGGGGAAAGCGAATATTGGGCCGCGCAAAAGGCGTATCTGGCCGCTGTAGAGTCCGGTAATAAGGACGCGCTGATCGCCGCGGTCAAAATGATCGAGAAGGCGTATCCGAACCCCTCTAACAGTATAGAATACGGAAGAGTGGCGACGCCTCTGCTCAAAGCCGCCGGAGCGCTGGAAGAAAAACTGCGCTTTGACGAGGCGATCGCTTACTATAAGAAATATCTCAAATATATCACCTGGCTTGAAAAAAATGCCGGGCTGAATTACTATGATCATCAGCTCAACATCCCCAAGACCATCGAACATCTGTCGGTCCAGCCGGAGATCTATGCCGCGACTACTAAAACCGTTGTTGACCACAAAGCGATCAACGAGCCTGCCGCCGGCACCTACTTCGGCGTCTGCGGTACCAACTTTGACTTGACCAAACAGAGCGCCCTGCTGCGCTATACCAACTTCCCGAAGGCCGCCACCAATACGGGCGGCGAGTATTTCGCCTCCCGCGTCACCTCCTACGATCAGCTGCAGGAGGGCGGCTTTTTAGAGATCGCGTGGAACCTTTCCGATGAGGATCTGAACGGTCTGAACGCCGTCAACGGCACAAAATTTGACAAGTATATCGACGATAACATCAAACAGCTCGGCGACATCGCGGACGACCGCCCTGATATCAGGATCATGCTCCGCTTCGGCGCCGAGGTCAACAACTGGAATGACAACACCACCAAGAGCAAGCAGGTCGTGTCGGCGTTCAAAAGCGCATATATCAAGATCGCGAAAAAGGTACGCGCGCTGAAAAAAACCAACATCGCGCTGGTATATTCGCCCAACGATATCAACAACCGTATGGTCACCGCCGCCGATTTTTATCCGGGGGATTCCTATGTTGACTGGGTGGGCATCTCCTCTTACTACGCCATTTCACCATCCGCGCTCAATTCTGTCAACAGCACCGACGCCTACTACTGCCGCGGCTACTATGAGAACCCGATGATACGGGTCAAGGAGATCATTGAAACCTTCGGCACCAAAAAGCCCATCATGATCTCGGAGTGCGGATTTGCCTACGCCACGACCGCTTCGGGTGATTATCAGACCCAGGCGCACGCCGTGCAGAAAATGAAGGAATTTTACACCTATATCAACATGGTCTATCCCTGCGTCAAAGCGGTGCTTTACTTTGACCAGGACACCACCCGGAAATACTCGCTCGGCGGCAACGCCACCGTCCAAAAGACCTTCAATTCTCTTGTGAAAAGCAACGAGTCGATGGCGTCCTCTTTGACCGATACAGGCAAGACCTATACCAAACTCGACAATTTTAAAGAAGTGGTGGACAGCCTGACCCTCAACGCCTACGCCTATTATCCCGTGCCGTCCTCCACGACCGTCACCTGCACCTGGTACCTGGACGGCAAAAAGGTCGCTTCTCAGACCGCCATCCCGTATAGCTACAAGCTCTCCGTCGCAGGTCTTAAGACCGGGAAGCATACCGTGGCGATCTCCGTCAAGTGCGGCTCGGCGGACCGCACCGTCGTCAAAGTGCTGAACAAGGCGGAAAACGGCACCGTTACTTGTACTAACTCGCTGCGGGATGTTCCCCCCACCCACTGGGCGTATAAGAACATCGATTACTGTCTGCGCGGCGGTATTTTCGGCGGCACGTCCTTTGCGACCTTCGAGCCGGAGACCGTCATGACCCGCGCGATGTTCGTTCAGGTACTCGCCAATATCAGCGGCGCGAACACCAGGGCGTACAAGACCAGCGCTTTTTCCGACGTCAGGATTGGGGACTGGTACGGCGGCGCCGTGATGTGGGCGTACTCGAACAAGATCGTATCCGGCATCGGCAAGGGGACTTTCCGTCCCAACGACAGTGTGACGAGAGAGCAGATGTGCGTCATGCTGTATAACTTCGCGGCGGCGACAAAGACAAAATTGCCGGCGACCCAGAAGGCGGTCTCTTTCGCGGACACTTCCAGGATCGGATCCTGGGCAAAGACGGCGGTGACCGCCTGCCAGCGGGCGGGCATCATCAGCGGCATGACGGAGAACGGCAAGGCGTATTTCAAACCGCAGGCCGGCGCCTCGCGCTGTCAGGCGTGCACTGTGTTCCGCCTGTATGACGGCATCGCGAAATAAAAGAAAGATCCCGGTTGAAAAACCGGGATTTTTTTATGGAAAAATATTGATTTATAATATAATATTTGTTATAATAAAAAGAACTTTATGGTGAAGGAGTACGCCGATTTGCATCTGAAAAGTCTGGACATACAGGGGTTTAAATCTTTCCCCGAAAAAACAAGCATTACCTTTCCTGACGGCATCACCGCCATCGTCGGACCCAACGGCAGCGGAAAAAGCAATATTTCCGATGCCATCCGCTGGGTGCTGGGGGAACAGTCGGGCAAGCAGCTTCGCTCGTCTAAAATGGAGGACGTTATTTTTACCGGCACGACCAAACGCCGCCCGCAGGGCTACGCGCAGGTAGGGCTGACCATCGACAATTCCGATCACGCGCTGCCGGTGGAATACAGTGAAGTCACGGTCTCCCGCCGCTACTACCGCAGCGGGGAGAGCGAATACTACATCAACAATCAGCAGGTGCGTCTCAAAGACGTCAACGAACTGTTTCTGGACACCGGACTCGGGAAAGACGGATACTCGATCATCGGTCAGGGAAAGATCGCCGAGATCCTCTCGCCGAAAAGCGAGGACCGCCGCGCGATCATCGAGGAGGTCGCGGGGATCTCCAAATATCGCTACCGCAAAAACGAGGCGATGCGGAAACTTCAGGCAACGGAGGAAAACCTCGTGCGCCTTTACGATATCCTGGGAGAATTGACGGACCGTCTGCCCGCCCTGGAATCCCAGTCGAAAAAGGCGAAACAATATCTTGAATACCGGGATGAGAAAACGGTGCTTGATATCTCCCTCTGGATGGATGAGATCGAGCGGATCAAACGGGACAGCGAGACCTATCGGGACGCCTTTGACGTCGTAAAGGGGCAGCTTGACGATATCACGCTGGAGATCGGCAACATCGAAAAAGATATCGGCGTTTCATTCGAGGACAACCGTCAGATCAACGTAACGTTGGAACAACTGCGCGCGCGGGAAGCCGAAGCGGAGGAGAAGGTCGCTGAAATGCAGTCCGCCATCGCGGTATTGGAAAACCGGATGGAGTATATCAGGGGCGATATCGAGCGTTCTCAAACCGAGCTCGGGGATATCGAGCGCCGCCGCACTGAGACGGAGGAGGCGATCCGGGCGCAGCGCGAGACTGTCGCGCGGAAACGTGACGCCGTCGCCGAAGGTGAAAAAGAACTTTCTGATCTCTACGCGCAGATGGAAAAGCTGGCTGATCTTGACAGTGAAAAGCGGGAAAAGAGTGAAAGTATCCGCGCTGAAATAGAGACATTGCGCGCGCAGAGCAATGAGATGCAGATGGAAAAGATCTCCGCTGAGACGCAGGTCGGCGGTCTTTCGTCGCGTGAGAGCGAGGTGCGGGAAGCGCTCGCGGAGCGGGAACCGCTCGTCAGCGCCACACAGCGGGAGATCGATGAGATCCGCGAGAAACAGACGGCGTGCGATGACAAGATCACGGAACTTTGCAATATGGAAAGCGGGATCGAAAAACTGCTCTCGCTCCGCGAGAAAGCCTTCGAAACGCTGGAAAATGAAAAAAACGAGGCGCTTGCCTTACTCAAAAAACTGCAGGACCGCAGAGATCTGCTGTCCGAAATGGAACGGCAGCTTGAAGGGTATCAGGGGAGCGTGCGCATTATATTGAAACAGGCGGAAAGCGGACAGCTTTCCGGTATCTGCGGCACGGTCTCACAACTCATCAAGGTGCCGAAGGAGTACATCATCGCCGTGGAGACGGCGCTGGGCGCCGCCATACAGAACGTGGTCGCGAAAACGCAGAACGACGCGAAAAAAGCGCTCTTTCTGCTCAAAAACAGAAATGGCGGCCGCGCCACCGTCCTGCCGCTCGATACTTTGAAAGTCAACCGTATCGACGGTAAGGAGTTCAAAAATGCCGGCGGATATCTGGGGGTCGCCGCCGATCTTGTACAAACGGAATATAAGACTGCCGTGGATTTCCTGCTCGGCAGAACGCTGGTGGTGGAAACGTTGGACGACGCCACCCGCCTTGCCGATCGCTGCGGCAGAAAATATAAGATCGTGACGCTGGATGGACAGGTCGTCAACGTCGGCGGTTCGCTGACCGGCGGTTCCGTCGCGCGCAGCGCGGGACTGCTCAGCAGAGGGCTTGAGATCGAAAAACTTGAAAAAGAGATCCTCGCCGCTTCCGCCGCGGCGGACGGGAAAAGCGCCGCCGCGCTCAAAGCGAAAGAGGAATTCGCGGAGATCTCCGCCCGCATGGAGGGTCTGGAAGCGGAAAAACAGACGGCGGCGGAACAGAAGGAAACGCTGGAACACCTGGCGGAAAACAAGAACGTCATATTGGAGTCGCACCGCACAGTGCTGCAAAACCTGAACGCCGAACTGGAACAGATCGCCGCCGCGCGCACCCTGCATGAAGGGCATATCGAGGAAGTGACGGCGCGTATCGACGCGGTCCGTAAAAAGACAGAGGCTTTGGAAGCGGATCTGATCGGTATCGAGTCTCTCAGCGAGCAGAACCGTCGGGAAGCGGAGACGCTCAAAGAGCGCGTCGCCGCCGGACAGGTGCGGCAGGCCGAGATCTTTAAGGAGATCGAAGGCGTCGAAAACGTCATCCTGCAATATGAGGCGCAGCTCGGGCGGATCAGCGAGGACAGCGGTCAGCGGCTTGCCGCCATTGAGGAGAACAGAAAACAGCTTGAAACGCTTTCCGCTGAAAAGGAAAACGCGGGACAGGCTTTAGAGGACACGAAAAAGGGAATCGTGACGTTCAAAACACAGGGCGAGGAACTCATTGCCAAGCGGCTGGTCAACGACCGCCGGCAGACGGAACTGCGCTCATCACAAAAAGAAAAACTGGACGTCAAGGAAAAACTGCTGGGAGAGAGCGCGAGACTTGAGAATAAACTGACCAATATCCTTGACCACAGCGAAACGCTGATCGCGAAACTGATGGATGAGTATGATCTGACGATCAGCGAGGCGGAGCAGAAGCGCGTGGTATTGGAAGATCCCGCCGCGTCCCGCAAACGCGCCGCCGAACTGCGGCAGAAAATGCGGGCGCTGGGCAACGTCAACGTCGACGCGATCGAGGAGTATGCCGAGGTCAAAAAGCGGCATGACTTTTTACAGGGACAGGTCGACGACCTTACGACCTCAAAAAAAGATCTTGAAAAACTCATTACGGAACTTTTGGGGCAGATGACGACGATCTTTACCGAAAGTTTCAAACTGCTCAATATCGAATTCAACCGCATTTTCGGCGAACTGTTCGGCGGCGGCAGGGCGGAACTTATTCTGACGGATCCCGAGGACGTACTCGGGTGCAATATCGAGATCCGCGTCGCGCCGCCGGGCAAGATCATCAAGAGTATCCTCTCTCTTTCAGGCGGCGAGCAGGCGTTCAGCGCCATCGCGCTGTATTTCGCGATCCTTAAGATCAGACCGACGCCATTCTGTATCATGGATGAGATCGAGGCGGCGCTGGACGACGTCAACGTTGCGAAATTCGCGAGTTATCTGCGCCGGTATTGCGGTAAAACGCAGTTTGTCACCATCACGCACCGCCGGGGCACGATGGAGGAGGCGGATGTCCTGTACGGCGTGACGATGCAGGAAAAGGGCGTCTCTCAACTGCTCACCATCAATGTGGGTGAGATGGAAAAGCAACTCAAACTGAAATAAGAGGGCAATATGGGATTTTTCGAAAAACTGAAAAACGGGCTGCACAAAACCCGCCAAAATATGTCAGAGCGCGTAGGCGGCGTGCTGAAAATGTTTACAAAGATCGATGAGGATCTGTTTGATGAGCTGGAAGAAGCGCTGATCGAAGCGGATCTCGGCGTCGCGACGACGATGGATATCCTCGATGAGCTGCGCGACCGCGTCAAAGAGGGCAGGATCCGCGAGCCGGAGGAGATCCGGGGCGCGCTGAAAGACATCATCACCGCAATGCTGACCGCGCGTGACGCGTCGCTTCATATTTCCACCCGTCCGTCGGTCATTCTGATGATCGGCGTCAACGGCGTCGGCAAGACCACGACGACTGCGAAACTCGCCGCCGCTTTCAAAAAAGAAGGGAAAAAAGTCATCCTGGGCGCCGCGGATACATTCCGCGCCGCGGCCACGGAACAACTCGCTCTGTGGGCGGACAGGATCGGCGTGGATATCGTCAAACAGGGGCAGGGCGCGGATCCGGCGGCTGTGGTATATGACACCATCAGCGCGGCGGTCGCCCGGCAGGCGGATATCATCCTGTGCGACACCGCCGGCAGACTGCATAATAAAGCAAACCTTTTGGCGGAACTGGGAAAAATATATAAGGTCATCCGTTCCAAATTGCCGGATGCCGATACGGAAGTCCTTTTGGTGCTGGACGCGACGACGGGACAAAACGCCGTACAGCAGGCGCGTGAATTCCAAAAAGTCGCCGAGATCACCGGCGTGGTGCTGACAAAACTGGACGGCACCGCCAAGGGCGGCATCGTCGTCGCCATAGAAAATGAACTGGGTCTTCCCGTGAAATACGTCGGCGTCGGAGAGCAGGCGGATGATCTGCAGCCCTTCATCGCGGAGGATTTCGCCAGCGTTTTGTTTTAAGAGGTGCCGCTATGGACTGGAAAACTTTTGTGCTCGCGTCTAATAATGAACATAAACTTGCGGAGTTCCGCCGCATTTTCGAGCGGATCGGTCTGACCGTTCTCTCACAGAAAGAGGCGGGCGTTGCCGCCGATCCGGAGGAAAACGGCACCACCTTCGCGGAAAACGCGATGATCAAAGCCCGTGCGGTTTTCGATCTGTGCAAACTTCCGACCGTCGCGGACGACAGCGGACTTTGCGTTGACGCGCTGGACGGCGCGCCGGGGATCTACAGCGCGCGGTTCGGCGGGTTCGAAAAGGATGAGGACCACCGCAGACTGCTGCTGGAAAAAATGAATGGCCTTCCCATGGAACGCCGCACGGCGTGTTTTACGACGGTTATCGCCTGTGTTCTGCCGGACGGCGGCGCGTTCACCGTGGAGGGAAAATGCCCGGGGCGCATCGCCCTGCGGGAAAGCGGGGAAAACGGGTTCGGATACGATAGTCTGTTCCTTCCGGCCGGACAGGACGGCAAAACGTTTGCCGATCTATCGCCCGAACTTAAAAACAGTATCAGCCACCGCGCGCGGGCGCTTACGGCGTTCGCCGCGGCGATCAAAGAAAGAAAACGGAGTGAGATCAAGTGATCACAAGCAAACAACGCGCGTTTTTGCGCGGCGTTGCCTCTTTGCAGGACACCGTGTTTCAAATGGGCAAAGAGGGCGTGACCGAGGCGTTTATCAGACAACTCGATCCCGCGCTGGAAAAGCGGGAACTTATCAAGATCAAAGTGCTGGACACCGCGCCTTTGACCGCGCGGGAGACAGGGGAGACGCTGGCGAAAGCGACCCGCAGCAACCTCGTGCAGGTCATCGGCAGAAAGATCGTTCTGTACCGTCCGGCAAGCGATCCGGATAAGAGAAAGATCATACTGCCGAGGTGACTATGAAAAAACTTCTGTTGTA
Organism: Clostridiales bacterium Firm_08; assembly: GCA_001604045.1. Taxonomy (GTDB): domain Bacteria; phylum Bacillota; class Clostridia; order Oscillospirales; family QAKW01; genus Firm-08. The sequence continues at coordinate 47,685 of LVAN01000023.1, forward strand.
CGGCGGGACTTTCGATCCGCCGCATATCGGTCACTATGAATTGCTGCGGCAGACCGTGCGAAGGACGCGTTTTGATAAGATCATCGTGATGCCGACCGCCATGCCGCCGCACAAGGAAGCGAAGCATTTTCTGTCGGACGAGACGCGCCTGGCGGCGGTGAAACTTCTGTTTGAGACGATCCGCGGCGTCAAGGTGAGCGATCTTGAGATGCGGCGCGGCGGAAAAAGTTACAGCATCGATACGCTGCGGTATCTCTCGGAGCAATACCCGGATCATGAGATCAGTATGCTGATGGGCTCTGATATGTTTCTGTCGTTTGAAAAGTGGCGCCGGTTTGAGGAGATCCTTTCTCTCTGCACCCTGATCACCGCGCCGCGGCATCCGGGAGAACGGGAAGCGCTCTGCCGCAGGCGGGATGAACTTGTCGGGCGATACGGCGCCCGGTGTATCGTTTTAGACCTTCCCGTTGTGGATCTTTCATCCACCGGCGTTCGCGCGGGAGAGAAAGACGGGCTTCCGCTGGAAGTGCGGTATCTTCTGTACGGAGAAACAGCGCTGGAGCCGTTGATCCGCCACCTGTCGGAAACGCTGACAGAACAAAAATACGAACACACCCTACGTGTGGCGGAGTACTGCGCGGCGCTTGCCGCCCGCTTCGGAGAGGATGAGCGAAAGGCAAGACTTGCCGGACTTCTGCATGATATCACCAAGTGCCGCAACAAGGCGTGGCAGCTCCGGTATATGCAGCAAAAGAGGGTGAAACTCTCCGTATCGGACCGCAAAGCACCGCAGATATTTCATCAGATCACGGCGCCGTATTTCGCGGCCGAGAACTTCAACGTGCGGGACAGAAGTATCCTGCACGCGCTCGGCTGTCACACGACGGGCCGGGCCCATATGAGCAAACTCGACAAGATCCTGTTTCTCGCGGACGGCATAGAGCCGGGACGGGATTATGACGGCGTCGGGACGATCCGCCGGACTGCGGAAAAGGATCTCGACAGGGCGGCGCTGATGTACTGCGACCGTTCGATACACTATATCGTCGACAGAGGATTTTTCCTGCATCCCGACACAGTGTCGGCGCGCAACGATCTGTTAAGAAAGATTTATTCGGAGGATAAAGCAAGTGGAAAAAAATGAACTTCTCAAAGTCGCGCTCAAGGCGCTGGACGATAAAAAAGCCGTCGATCTTGAAGTGATCAAAGTGCGGGATATCACGGTGCTGACCGACTATTTCGTCATCTGTACGGGATCCTCCACCACGCACGTCAAAACGCTGGCGGATGAGGTGGACGTCAAGGTCAAGGAGGCGCTGGGAGAGGATCCGGCGCACCGCGAAGGATATGACGGCGGCAGGTGGATACTCCTCGACTACGGTGAGGTCCTCGTGCATGTTTTCAGCCGCGACTGCCGCGAATTTTATAAACTCGAACGCCTGTGGGCGGATGGGGAGACCATCGATATTTCGGACATTTTAGAGGGGGAAGATCAATGAAGATCGATTTTAAGACGATCGAGCCGAAATGGCAGAAAAAATGGGAGGAAAGCGGCGTTTTCCAAGCGGATGACTTTTCAAACAAACCGAAATTCTACGCGCTTGTGGAATTTCCGTATCCGTCCGGTGCGGGGATGCACGTCGGACACATCAAGGCTTATTCCGGCCTGGAAGTCGTCTGCCGCAAACGGAGAATGCAGGGCTATAACGTTTTGTTCCCGATGGGGTTTGACTCTTTCGGACTTCCGGCGGAGAACTATGCCATCAAGACCAACACGCATCCGCACGTTATCACCACAAAAAACGTTGATCATTTCAAGGATCAGATGAAACGTATCGGATTTTCCTTTGACTGGAGCCGCGAGATCTCGACCTCACTGCCCGATTATTACAAATGGACGCAGTGGATCTTTCTCAAACTGTTCGAAAACGGGCTTGTTTTCCGCGCCAAAACGCTTGTCAACTACTGCCCGCACTGCAAGGTCGTGCTGTCCAACGAGGATTCGCAGGGCGGCAAATGCGACGTCTGCCACAGCGACGTGGTGCAGCTGCCGAAAGACGTCTGGTATCTCAAGATCACGGAATACGCCGACAAACTGCTGGACGGTCTTGACGACGTTGATTATCCCGACAGTATCAAGCAGCAGCAGATCTCCTGGATCGGCAAATCCACCGGCGCTTTCGTGGAGTTTTCGCTGGACGGCGCCGAGGAGAAACTGGAGATCTACACCACCCGCCCGGACACCCTGTTCGGCGTGACCTTTATGGTCATGGCGCCGGAGCATCCGCTGCTCGACAAATATAAGGATCGTATCAAAAACTGGGATGAAGTGGAGCGCTACCGTTCCGACTGCGCCAAAAAGACGGAATTTGAGAGGACGCAGCTCGTTAAGGACAAGACCGGCGTGAAACTAGACGGCCTTTCCGCGATCAACCCCGTAAACGGCGACAGCATTCCCGTGTTCATCGCGGATTACGTTATGATGGGGTACGGCACCGGCGCTATCATGGCGGTACCGGCGCACGATCAGAGAGACTGGGAGTTCGCGACAAAATTCGGCGTTGATATCATCCCGGTCATCGAGGGCGGCGATATCACCAAAGAAGCCTATACCGGCGACGGCAAGGTCATCAATTCCGATTTCCTCAACGCTTATGACAATAAAAAGGATTCCATCCGGGCGATGCTTGATTTCCTCGCGCGAAAGGGCATCGGCCGCAAGGGGATCCAGTACAAGATGAAGGACTGGGCGTTCAACCGCCAGCGCTATTGGGGAGAGCCTATCCCGCTGATCCATTGTCCGAAATGCGGTACGGTGGGCGTTCCCTATGAGCAGCTGCCGCTCACATTGCCTGATGTTGAGAACTTCGAGCCGGGCACCGACGGTCAGTCGCCTCTCGCGCGGATCGACTCTTTTGTCAACTGCGCTTGCCCGAAATGCGGCGGCCCCGCCAAGCGGGAAACAGATACGATGCCGCAGTGGGCGGGATCGTCCTGGTATTTCCTGCGTTTTATCGATCCGCACAATGATAAGGCGTTCGTCGATCCCGAAAAACTCAAATACTGGATGCCGGTCGACTGGTACAACGGCGGTATGGAACACGTGACGCGCCATTTGCTATACTCCCGGTTCTGGCACAGATTTCTGTATGATATCGGAGAGGTCAACACACCGGAGCCGTATGCCAAACGCACCTATCAGGGGCTGATCCTCGGACCGGACGGGGATAAGATGAGCAAGTCCAAGGGCAACGTCATCGACCCGCTGGATATCGTGGAACGCTACGGCGCGGATACACTGCGTACCTACGTGCTGTTTATGGGCGACTATATGGCGGCAAGTCCCTGGAACGAGGACTCTGTCAAAGGCTGCCGCCGCTTTTTGGAGCGCGTCGCGGGTCTTTATGATATCGCGACGGCGGAGACAGAGGACACGGCGCTCGCCTCTCTTTTCCATAAGACCGTAAAAAAAGTCGGCGACGATATCGAGAGTATGAAGTACAATACCGCGATCGCCGCGCTTATGACCCTGATCAACGAGTGCTATAAGGTGAACGCTATCACAAAGGAGCAGCTTGAGGTTTTCATAAAACTTGTCTCTCCCTTCGCGCCGCATCTGGCGGAGGAGATGTGGGAGCGGCTCGGACATACTGATCTTGTCGCCGTCGCGCCGTGGCCCTCTTATGATGAGAGCAAGATGAAAAGCGATACCGTGGAGATCGCCGTGCAGATCATGGGCAAACTTCGCGGCAGGCTGACCGTTGACGTTTCCGCCGACCAAAACGCCGTGATGGAACTCGTGCGGGCGGACGAAAAACTCGCCGCGCAGCTGGCGGGCAAGCAGATCCTGAAAGTCATCTATGTGCCCGGCAAACTTGTCAATATCGTCGCGAAATAAAAGCTGTCTGACCCACGATGAGGACAAAGCGCCTGATAAACGGTAAAAATCAGCGCTTTTCGGCTTGTTGTCCTCGGCGGGCGCCAGGTTTTCAAGGCTTTGCGGCAAAGCATAGCGGAAATTTCGCCTTTCAAAACCGCTTTGTTTTTATCGCGGATCAGACTTTATAAGAAAAGATTTAAACTTTTTGTTGACAAGCCGTCGTTTTTTCGATATAATCATAGTAACCGCAGTATGTCCTGCGGAGCGTTCGTTATAGCGGAGGGAGGGAAGACCAGTGGCAGAGATCCGCGTAAAGGATAACGAATCCTTGGACAGTGCTTTAAAGAGATTTAAAAGACAGTGCGCCAAATCCGGCGTTCTCTCCGAGATCCGCAAAAGAGAGCACTACGAGAAACCCAGCGTAAAACGGAAAAAGAAGTCAGAGGCAGCTCGTAAGAGAAAGTATTGATCTGACAAGTTTTTGATGCTCAAAAAGGCAGGCACGATGTGCCTGCCTTTTTTCTCTTGATGATACGGAAATGATCAGATCTCAAAATCCTCTTTCGCAAACGTTTCTTTTTGTACGGGAAGCGGCGCGGGTGTCCTTTTAAAAGGGGAATAGACGAATTTCCGACAGATGCCGTCGACGCGCACGATCCCTTTTTTCGCGCACATCACTGTATCGCTTTTGCAGATCGCGACAGAATGTTCGCAGTATGCGCAGCATTTTCCCGTTTCCTTTGAAAAGATCATTTCCTTTGACGCTCCTTTGTTTTGCTTATCCACATTATAAATCATCTATGGAGGTTTGTCAAATGGCAATAGAGCCCATACAGCAGGGCAACGCCGACGGCGCTGATCGTCTTGCCGATCACAAGCGGACGCGCGGGAAGTCCCGCGCCGCGGATAAAATACAGGCATTGCGCCCATACGCAAAGCCCGCTGCCGCCGATGACGGCGCCGACCACTGCCGGCGGCAAAGACGGTGTGATCAGGGCAACGCCGTGCGTGATCTCCCAAAAACCGGCCGCGGCGGCCTTGATGCCGGCCGGCGCCCAATATGACGCCGCGTCGGCAATAATGCCGAAACAAATCGTTATGGCGACGACCACGCCGGTCTGTGATACCGCGGCGCGGATGTTGCGCATCAGCGCGTCCGTCAGCGCAACGGAACGGCAGACGGAACGCGTCTGTCCCTTTGGGACAAACAGTAAAAAGATGGTCAGGGATACCGCGAATTGCGCGGCGAACAGCGCGATACCTTTTGCCGTATCGCGCAGTATCGTCTGACCGACGGCGATGATCAGAAAGGCGGGAGAGGCGTTCGCCGTACAGGCAAGCAGGCGGCACGCCTCTTTTCTGGACAGTCTTCCCGTCTGAAACCCGTCGCAGACGGCGCGCGTGCCGAGCGGGTATCCGCAGACCGTCCCCAACAGGAAAATACCGCGCGAGACGCCAAACAACGCGTCAAGTCCGATATCAGCGATCACACCGCTCAAAACAAAAAACGGAAACAGCGACGGGATCAGCACCTCGGCGCAAAGTCCGAGCGTCGCAAGGATGCTGCGGCGCGTGAATTTTGAGAACAGGATGAGCAGAACCGTTACGATGAGCGTCCCCGCCGCTTTAAGTTTCGATAGCATATTTCCTTCCTCCCACTGGTAAATATATAATATCTGACTTGTGAAAAGAACGGGGGAAGGACAGTGCGGGGAAAAAAGAAGGAAAATACAGAGAGCGGATGGACGGCGTTCGTGCGTTCTCTCCACTTGCCGGAGCAGGCGTTGTGTGATACGACACAGGTAACGCTTCTGGGACAGCGGCAGGTCACGGTGGAAAACGCTGTTGGCATCGACGCGTACGATACCACCCGTATCCGCCTGCGGCTCGCGAACGGGAGCGTCGTTATCGAGGGAGAAAGCCTGTGCATCGATGTGTTCAGCGAGCAGACCGCGCTGGTGCGGGGACACGTCACGTCCATTTCCTTTGCGGGAGATATGTGAGATGATGAAACGTCTTGTGAGGTTTATAAGAGGCAGTGTCCGGGCGCGCGTTGTTTGCAACGTCTTGCCGCAGGTCCTGGCGGCGGCGCGGCGCGCGGGCGTCACGATCTTTCATTTGAAGGGTGAGGACGCGCAGACCGTCACGTTTTCGGTTTACGAAAAAGACGCGGCCGCGCTGCGAAAGATCTGTCAGCGGTACGGCGCGGAACTGTCCTTACGCCCCGCCGCGAGCGTCAGGGGCGCGGGGCGGCTGTTCCGCCGGCGACCGGGTCTGGCGGCGGGAGGGCTGCTGGCGATCGCGCTTTTGGGAGCGTCGGCGTGTTTTATATGGGAAGTGGACGTCACCGGCTGTGAGGAAAAGGTGACGGAAACAGAGGTGGCGCGGAAACTGGAAGCGCTTGGCATCCGCCGCGGCGCGTTCCGCTTCGGCATAGACGCGAGCGCTGTTGAAAACGAGTTTTTGCTGGATAACAAAGACGTGATCTGGATGAGCGTCAACCTTCGCTTTACGACCGCGCGCATTGAACTGCGGGAACGGCAAACGCCGCTGAAAATTTATGACACGTCCACGCCCTGCGACATCATTGCGGCACGGGACGGCGTCATCCGGCAAATGATGGTGACGAGCGGTACGCCGCTCGTGAAAGAGGGTGACGCCGTGCGCTCGGGGCAAATGCTGATCAGCCGCAGGCATGTCAGCAAATACGGTGAGGAGAGCGACGTTTGTTCTCTCGCGACCGTGACGGCGGAGACACAACGTGAAATGAGGACGCAAGCGCCGCTCACGCGGGAGATCCACACGCCGACGGGGAAAAGCAGGACATTTGTTAAATTAAATTTTGTGAATTTTAAAATACCTCTTTATTTTAAAGAGAAAATAGAATATAATGAATACGATAAAAGTGAAAGTATATCCGTTTGGCGGATCGGGAAATGGTTCGCGCTGCCTGTCTCTTTTGAAAAGGTACGTTATGTTGAGGTAACGGTCAGTCGGGAGAAAGTGGACAGAAAAGAGGCGGTCCGCCTGGCGCGCGGCAAGCTCGAAAGCCTGAAAAAGATACACCTGACGGGCTGTGAGATCCTGTCCGAGACGATCAGCGAGACGGAAGAAAACGATACGCTTGTCCTGACGGGGAAATATACCTGTTTGGAGGACATCGCGTTGAGTATGGGAGGATAAAAATTGGTGGAGAGGACGCTTAAAATCGGCGCGGAGGAGGAGCTGCGCCTGTTGTTCGGAGCGTTTGATGAAAACGTGCAGTGTATCGAGCAGACGCTTGACGTGCGCGTCGTCAGCCGCGGCGGCTGTCTGACGATCAGCGGTGAGGAGCAAAACGCGGAACGCGCGGAACAGACTTTCCGCTCCATGGCGGATCTTGTGGAAAGAGGAGAGGCGGTGGACGTGCAGACCGTTCGGTATCTGCTGACGATCGACGCGGGCAGAAGCCGCGACGCCGTGGAGGCGCTCAGCGACTGCCTCTGTATCACCTATAAGGGAAAACCCATAAAGCCTAAAACGATCGGACAGAAAAAATATGTGGACGCGATCCTGCGCAATACCGTGACGTTCGGCGCGGGTCCCGCGGGAACAGGCAAGACCTATCTTGCCGTGGCGCTGGCGGTAGGCGCGCTGCGAAATAAACAGGTCAGCCGCATCATCCTGACCCGTCCCGCGGTGGAGGCGGGGGAAAAACTCGGCTTTCTGCCGGGCGATCTGCAAAACAAGGTCGACCCATATCTGCGGCCGCTGTATGACGCGCTGTTCGATATGATGGGCGGCGAGAATTTCCAGAGATATGTTGAAAAAGGGATCATAGAGATCGCCCCGCTCGCGTATATGCGCGGCAGAACGCTGGACAACAGCTTTATCATCCTTGACGAGGCGCAGAATACGAGCAGGGAGCAGATGAAAATGTTTCTGACGCGATTTGGCGCCGGTTCAAAGATCGTCGTGACGGGAGATACCTCGCAGATCGACCTGCCCCACGGCGTGCAGTCCGGGCTTGTCCACGCGCTGGAAGTGCTGGACGGCGTGGAGGACATCGGCATCCACCGGTTCGGAAAATCGGATGTTGTGCGCCATCCGCTGGTACAGCGGATCATCGGCGCGTATGAAAAGGCGGAACGAGGGAAAACGGAATGAATGAGGTATTCTTTGACTGGCGGGTGCCGGAGGTCGAACAGGCGGCGATATGGATCCGAAACGCCTTTGACGCGGCACTCGCGTACGAGGGCGTCGATTTCCCGTGCGAGCTGGAAGCGCTGATCGTATCCGCCGATGAGATCCGCGGGATGAACGCGACCTATCGCGGCATCGATCGCGTGACGGACGTGCTGTCCTTTCCGCTTTACACCTCTAAAGAGGAAGCGGCGGCGGATCAGTGCGGCGGCGAACCGGTAAGCCTCGGCGATATGGTGCTTTGTATGGAAAGAGCGCGCGGACAAGCTGAGGAGTTCGGACACAGCCTGTGCCGGGAAGTGACGTTTTTAACAGTCCATAGTGTACTGCATCTTTTAGGGTATGACCACGAGACGGGGGAGCGGGAGGAGACCGAAATGTTCCGCCGTCAGAATGAAATTATGGACAGGCTGAATATCACGAGGGAGAAATGATGGAAACAAAATGCGCGTTTGTAACGCTGATCGGCAGACCAAATGTCGGCAAAAGCACGCTTCTCAACGCCCTGATCGGCCAGAAAGTATCGATCGTATCTCCCAAGCCGCAAACGACCCGCCGCAAAGTCACCGGCGTTTTGACGGAAGGAGATACGCAGCTTGTATTTTTTGATACGCCGGGGCTGCACAAGGCAAAAAACAAACTCGGCGTGTATATGGACGATATAGCGGAGCAAAGCGCGGACGGCGCGGATATTGTCGTGATGGTCGTGGAATCGGGCGATGAGGTCCGCCCGGCGGAACGTCGGATGACGGGTCTTCTCACCGGGAAAAAGAATATCCTTGTCATCAACAAGATCGACCTGCGCCCCAAGGAGGATATCCTCTCTACGATCGCGGCGTTCCGGGAGATCTTTCCCTTTGACGAGATCATCCCGGTCAGCGCCTATAAAAAAGACGGCGTGGACATCCTCAAAACCGTTTTGAAGAACGCCGCTCGTCCCTCGCCGTTCTTTTACGACGGAGACGCCGTGACGGATATGAGCGAGCAGGAGATGATCTGCGAGACCGCGCGGGAAAAAATGCTTTATCTTTTAGGGGAGGAAGTGCCGCACGGCATCGCTGTTTCGCTTTCCTTCCTGGAAAAAAAGAGCGATATCGTACGGGTGGGAATAGACATCGTTTGCGAAAGAGACGCCCACAAGGCGATCATCATCGGCAAGGGAGGGCAAAAACTGCGCGAGATCGGCGCCGCCGTCCGCCGGGAACTTGAATTCATCTATGACGGTAAGGTGTATCTTGAATGTTTCGTCAAGGTCCGCAAGGACTGGCGCAATGATATAAGGAGCCTCGCGACATTCGGATTTTCCGAATGATACCAGATTATTCCGCTTGTATTTTCCCGCTGCTGTCAGAAAATAAAGACAGATCATACTATGAAGCGGGAGGGATCAAGATGAACGCGGAGCAGGCTTGGCGGATTTTCGAACAGACGGGCAACGTGCAGGCGTACCTGCTGTACACCGAACTGAAAACGGAGGAAGGACGGCCGCCGTCAGACGGCGCGCCGCGGGGAACAAATGACGCTGAAGGATAACGGAATTGTTTTGAAAATGAGCACGACGGTCCACGGAGACCGTCTGCTTTACATATTGACGGAGCGCCACGGCAGGGTGCAGGTGTTCGACCGTTCCTTCAAATCGGGCGGCAAACGGCGGCAGGCGCTCGACCTGTTCACGTATTGTGAATTCGTCCTGTATGAGAACACCTCAAGTTATTCTCTTAACAGCGCGGCGCTGATCGAGGGATTTTACAAGTTGCGGGACGATCTCAGAGCGGCGACGCTGGCGGGGTATTTTTCTCAGCTTTGCCTGTACGCCTCTCAGGACAGCACGGCGGTGTCTCCTGATCTTTTGCCGCTGATGCTCAACAGCCTGTATCTTTTGGCGCAGGGCGCGCCGCCGGAAAAGATAAAAGCGGTGTTTGAATGGAAGATCGCCCGCATCCTCGGCTTTACGCCGTCGCTTTCTCAGTGCGATCATGTCGATTTCGGCGCAGAGGTGTTCTTTTCGGTATCGGACGGCGGTCTTTATTGCAAGGATTGCCTGCCGTCCGGGCAGGGCGCCCCGGCGCACAAGGTGGACGCCTCCATGGTCAAGGCGATCGGGTTCGTTCTCAGCCGTCCGCCCGCCAGGGCGTTTTCCTTCAGGATCAATGATCTCTCGATGAAACGTCTCTCGGAGATCTCGGAAGAGTATTTACGGTATCACAGCGCGCAGGATTTTTCGGCGCTGGATCTTTACAAAACATTAGGATAGCAGTATGAGAAAAGACTTTTTTTATTCAAAATCCGCCGCCGCCCTGGAATTTGATAAGGTAGCGGCGCGCGTGGCGGCACATGCCGTCGGCGCCGGGGCGAAACGGCGGCTTGCCGCCCTGCTCCCGACGGCGGAGGAAAGCGAAGCGAACGTTCTGTACGACGAGTGCGCGGCGGCGCAAAAGCTCTTGATCTATAAACCGTCATTTCCGCTCGCGCCGGTGAGTGAGAGCGTCGCGGAGGCACTGACCAAAACGGAAAAAGAAATCCCGCTGTCCGCGGAGGAGATCCGTATGGCGGGAGATCTGCTGCGGGTCTCGCAGGAACTTACAAAATACTACAATGAGAAGAAGTTTGAGACCACAGCGCTTGACGATCATTTTGAGCGGTTATTCGTACACGACGCGCTGCGGCGGGATATCGAGCGGACCTTCACGCCGAGCGGCGCCGTCGCGGACGACGCGTCGGAAACGCTTGCTTCCATCCGCCGCGCGATCCTGCGCGCCGGGCAGAGCATCAAGGCGGAACTGGAACATTACATAAAAACGCCGGAGATCGCCGCCCATCTGCGGGATCCCATCGTGACGCTCCGTTCCGACCGGTACGTGATCCCGGTGCGCTCCGATCATCACGGCGAGATCGCGGGTCTTTTGCATGATACGTCCGCCTCCGGCGGCACACTTTTCATCGAACCGCTTTTTGTCATCGAGCAGAACAACAAGATCCGGCAGCTTGAGATGGACGCGCAGAATGAGATCTTAAAGATCTTAGCGCGGCTCAGCGCCCGCATCGGGGAGGTTGCCGCGCCGCTCGCGGAAAGCTACCATGCCCTGACGGACATCGATATGATCTTTGCCAGAGCGAGATACGGACTTTCAAATAAATGTTGTATCCCGACGATCAGTTCCGAAAAGCGGATCTATTTCAAAAATGCGCGGCATCCGCTCATCGACGCCGCCGTCATGGTGCCGCTCACGGTCTCTATGGATCAGGACCGTGACGCGATCATCGTTACAGGTCCCAACACCGGCGGAAAGACCGTCTTTTTGAAAACCATCGGACTTCTCGCGTTGATGTGTAAAGCGGGTTTTCCGCTTCCGGCGGAAAGCGCGGAGATCTTTGTGTTCCACCGTGTGTTCGCGGATATCGGGGACGAGCAGTCTATCGAACAGTCTCTTTCGACCTTTTCATCTCATATGCGGAATATCAAAAATATCATCGCCTCCTCCGGAGAAAACGATCTTGTTCTGTTCGATGAACTCGGCAGCGGTACCGATCCGAGAGAGGGCGCGGCGCTGGCTGTCTCTATCATCCGCCGTGTGAGAACGCTGGGCGCGTACGTCGCGGCGACGACGCATTACGGGGAACTCAAAAGTTACGCGCTGACGACCCCAGGTGTTGCCAACGCATCCTTCGCGTTCGATCTGAAAAATCTCAGTCCGACCTATGAACTTCAACTTGGCATTCCCGGCAGATCTTACGCGTTTGAGATCTCAAAGCATCTTGGCCTGGATGAGAAGATCATTGAGGACGCGAAAAAGCAGATCAGCGGCGATGAGAAAAACATCGAACAGGTGATCGCCGCGCTGAACGAACAGAGAAACGCCTATGAAAAGCGTCTCGCGGAAATGAAAGAACGGGAGAAAGAACTCACCGCGCAGAAGGCGGCGCTCGCCAAAGAAAAGCAAAAGTCGACGCAGGGCGCGGAAAACAGGATCGCCGCCGCCGATCAGAAGGCAAAGGCGATCGTGGAAAACGCCAAACGTCAGGCGGAATTCCTGATGTCGGAGCTCAAAGACCTGCGGGACAAAATGGACAAGACGACCTATCAGGAACTGAAAGGCGGCGCGCGCCGCGCCGCCGGGAAATTGCAGTATGAAAGCGTTTCGCGAAAGCGGGAGGCGCCTGTTTCCGGCACGCCGCTTGCCGAGCCGCCCAAAGCCGGCGATACCGTTTATGTTCCCATGCTTGGGAAAAACGCGGCGGTGGAAAGCGTATCGGGGAGAAAGGCGTACGTGATAAGCGGCGGCGTTCGTATGAACGTCGATATCGCGGCGCTCTGCGTTGCCGCGCAGGATCCCGCCGAAAAGAAAAACGCCGTCCGCTTTCAGCGGGAGCGTTTCAACGCCGGGGCGGCGACGGAACTTGACATACGCGGGATGAACGTGCTGGAGGCGACGGAGGAGATCGACCGGTTCCTCGATGGCGCGATCCTCGCGAAACTCGCGAGCGTTTCCATTATCCACGGCAAGGGCACCGGCGTACTGCGCGCCGGCGTGCACGCGCATCTTAAAGGACACGCGGCCGTCAAAACTTTCCGGCTCGGCTCCTATCACGAGGGCGATACCGGCGTCACGATCGTGGAACTCAAATAAAAGGAGAATACAGTATGAAAATCACATGGCTTGGTCAGGCGGGACTTATGTTAGAAAGCAATGGAAAGATCATCTTGATCGATCCCTATCTTTCCGATAACGTCAAATACTTCAATCCGAAAAACTATCGCAGACAGCCGGTGGATCCGGCGTTCCTCGCCGTGAAACCCGATATCATCATCTGCACCCACGATCATCTCGATCACTACGATGTGCCGACCCTGCGCCACTATATGGACGGGGAGAGAAGCCTTCTCTTTTTGGGTCCGACCTCCTGTTATCAGAAACTGGGGGAGTGGCAAAGCAAACATAACTGCGTGAAGTTTGACCGCCACACGCGCTGGACGCAGGACGGCGTCGTTTTTTCCGCCGTGGCGGCGGATCACTCTGACCCGCACGCTATCGGCGTCATCATCGATGACGGCGAAAAACGCATCTATGTTACGGGCGACACGCTGTATAATACCGACGTCCTTTCGGACGTCACCGGCCCGCTCGACGCCGTTTTTCTGCCGGTCAACGGCGTCGGCAACAATATGAATATGACCGACGCCGCGGCGTTCGCCGCCGCGACCGGCGCCCGCGTCGCCGTTCCGATCCACTGGGGGATGTTCGACGCCCTCGACCCCGCCGCGTTCCCTTGCCCCAACAAAGTCATCCCCGCCCTCTACCGCGAGATCGACATAGACCCGCGCTGACCCCCGACCCCAAAGCCCCGTCGAAAATGATATATTCCCCATAGAGTAGACACTTGAAAAAAACAAAAATTTCAAGTACTACTTTATGGGGATTATTTATGTCAAGAAGAAGGAACAAGAGATACAGAAAAGAATTGGTTGCAAGTTTGTTTTTTATATGATAAAATATGAAAAAAGATGTATTAAAACAAAAGGTTTTACAACATAATGTCGATTATGTGATTTAAAGGAGGAAATATCATGGGACAAATTTGCGAAATACTTAAATACGAAGGTGATAACAGCACCTTTATCTGGAAACATCCAAGTGAGGATTTCAACAGCATGACGCAGTTGATCGTTCACGAGTCGCAAGAAGCGATCTTCTTTATGAACGGACAGGCGCTGGATCTTTTCGGTGCCGGGCGATACACGCTGGAAACGCAGAATATCCCCAAGATCGGGAGATTTCTTAACCGCGCGACTGGGGACACCACGCCGTTTCACTGTGAAGTCTACTTTATCAACAAGACGGAGCAGATGGCGATCAAGTGGGGGACGGACAGCAAGGTGCAGTACGTTGATCCGCAGTACGGCTTCCCGCTGTCCATCGGCGCGTCGGGGGAAATGTCCCTTCGCGTGGAGGACAGCCGCAAACTGCTTCTTAAACTGGTCGGCACTGAGGACGGTCTCGGTCAGCAACGGCTGACGACCTTTTTCCGCGCTTTTCTGATGACGCGCGTCAAAACTTATATCGCGCAGGTCATCAAGGCAAATGCCATCAACATTTTTGAGATCGACGAAAACCTGACGGCGTTTTCAGAAAATATACATAAACTGCTGATCCCCGATTTTGCCGGTTACGGTATTTCGCTGGAGCGGTTTTTCGTCACAAACGTCGTCAAACCGGACGGCGACCGGCAGTACGAGAAATTCAAGGAACTGCATTTCCGTCAGTACGCTGATATCGCCGAGGCGAAACTCCGTCAGCAAACGGATATCATTTACGCGCAGACCGAGGCGCAGAAGGTCGTCATCGACTCGCAGGCACAGGCGACCAAGCGCGCGCAGGAGGGGTATACCTACGCGCAGGAGCGCGGCTTTGACGTCGCGGAGCAGGTCGCGCAGAACGAGGCGGTCGGTCAGTTTACCAATATGGGCGTTGGTCTCGGTACAATGGCGGGCGTCGGCGGTGCAGTCGGCGGTATGGTCGGCGGCGCGGTCAACAACGCGATGAACGCGGCGGCAGGCGCGTCTGCCGCGCCCGGTCAGCCCGCCACTCCGGCGGCACCGGTCGACGATATGACGGCTTTTAAGGCAAAGGTCGAAAAACTGACAGTAATGAAAGAAGGCGGCTTGATCAGCGACGAAGAATTTGCGCAGATGAAGGCAAAACTGCTTTCAGATATTATATAACATGTGGAGGAATGGCACGATGAAAAAGAATTTCAAATTCTACGCTCTGATATGGGCAATCTTACTCGCAGTATGGTGCGCCGTCGTATTTCTCGTTCGTCCGATCATTCCGGGCTACATTATCAATTATGACGCTCGTTTCTGGATCGCATTTGTGTTTATCGCTGCCGCATTTATTGGCAACCTCGTTTGCGCCTATTTCGCATTCAAAGCGGAAAACCTCAAAAAAATGTTTTTGAATCTCCCGCTGATCACCGTAAGCTGGTCGGCGCTGATCGCCATGCTCGTTGTCGGCTCAGGGCTTATGCTGATTCCGAACTGCCCGGCGTGGATCGCCGCGATCGTTTGCGTCGTTGTTCTTGCATTCAATGCCATCGCCGTTATCAAAGCGGTGTGGGCGGCGGACGTGGTCAATGAGATAGACGAAAAAGTTAAAACGAAAACTTTCTTTATCCGAAACCTTACGGTCGATACTGAAAGCATCCTCGCCCGCGCGAAAAGCGAGCCGGTCAAAGCGGAGTGTAAAAAGGTGTATGAGGCCGTTCGCTATTCCGATCCGATGTCCGACCCGGAACTTTCCGTGATTGAAGCGAAGATTACCGTGAAGGTGGATGAACTCGCATCTGCCGTCGGCACTGACGACGCGGAAAAGGCGAAAGAGATCGCGGATGAAGTCGTCATTCTTGTCAGCGATAGAAACAAAAAATGCAAATTATTAAAGTAAGGTATAACTATGAAACCAAGAAAAGTAAAACATATAGATAACGAACTTGTAGAAAAACTCGAAGCGGAACTGTCATCTTTTCAAAACATGCGAAAGATGACAAATCATCAAAGAGATTTAGCAAAACCGTTTTGTAGTTTATCAGATGCTTTCTTTGCTCTGATCGATGCAAGAAACCAAGCTATAATTGAATCTGTGTCAAAAGAAGAATATGAGCTCTTAAATAAAGGGCTGGATAATAGCGTACAAATAACACTGAATTGGCATATAGAAAATTTGATAAAAACTGTTAGTTCCGAAATATCAGATTACGCCAAGAAAAAAATTATTGAGAAAACGAAAGGAAATTAAGAAATGTCTGTGTTCAAGTGTAAAATGTGCGGCGGCACGATAGAATTTGAGCAAGGCGCGACGGTCGGCGTATGCGACAGCTGCGGCACCAGACAGACGCTGCCGCGCCTTGACGATGATCGCCGGGCTAACCTTTACGATCGTGCAAACCATTTCCGCCGCAACAATGAATTTGACAAGGCAATGGGGATTTATGAACAGATCCTCAACGAGGACACGACCGACGCGGAAGCGTATTGGTCGCTTGTTCTATGTCAGTACGGTATTGAATACG
>LVAN01000024.1 GCA_001604045.1 Clostridiales bacterium Firm_08
TCGGCGTCGGCGGCGTCGGCGGCTACGCCGCGGAGGCGCTGGCGCGCGCCGGGGTGGGAGCGCTGGAACTCGTGGACAACGATATCGTCACGCTCACCAATCTCAACCGTCAGCTCCACGCGACCCATTCCACCATCGGACAGTACAAGGCGGAAGTCGCCGCGCGCCGCGCGCGGGACATTTTCCCGAATATCGAAGTCACCGTCCGCACGGAGTTTTACCTGCCGGAAACGGCGGACCGGTTCGACTTTTCCTCCTATAACTATATCATCGACGCCATCGACACGGTGAGCGGCAAGATCAGCCTTGCCGTCAACGCCGCGGCGGCGGGCACGCCGATCATCAGCGCGATGGGCGCGGGCAACAAACTGGACGCGACGGCGTTCCGCGTGGCGGATCTGTTCGAAACGTCTGTCTGTCCGCTGGCGCGGGTGATGCGCGCCGAGCTGCGCAAGCGGGGCGTCGGCCGTCTGAAAGTGGTCTACTCCGAGGAGCCGCCCCTCACGCCGCGCGCCCTGCCGGACGAGCCGACAAAAAAACGGCAGGTCCCCGGCAGCGTGCCCTACGTTCCCGGCGTTGTCGGTCTGATCCTCGCCGGCGAGGTCATCAAGGACCTCACGAAATAACAAAAGACCGTGATATATCCTCAGATCCCTATCGGATCATCCGTGTACAGCGCTTCCGAGTATTTGACGTCCCCGTCGATCCCCAGCGCCGGCAGCACATAAGAAAGCACCTGATCGGTAAAGGCCCTCGTCCCCTCCGGCGTATAATAATGGACGGGATCGGAATGCGCCGTTTCCGGAAGTTTCGCGGAAAGCGCGTACAGGTCGTTGATCTCAAAACCATATTTTTTCACGATCTTTACCGCGACCTCATTGTACTTTTCGATCTCCTCATTATAGCGCTTGAAATTCTTGCTCATCTTTTCGGAAAGCACTCTTGTGGAAGTGGCGAATATCACACGGGCGTTAGGACACAGCTTTTTGATCCTGATACAGATCCGTTCAATATAATATCCGTATACGTCCGGCGGCGTTTGGGGATCCTCCCCGAACAACCTCAAACAATCCCAAAGTCCCGCGTTCCAATGGACAACGTCTATTTTGTCACCGGCCGTCTCCCCTAAATACTCATGGAAATACCTCAGCACATAGCAGGCGAAACGGCAGTTTTCCGCGGGAAAAATGACGTTTGCTTTGTTTTCAAGAGACTTTTGGACGGATTTGTCATATCCCATCCGAATGGAGTCTCCGATAAGTAACAGATTTTTCATTTATTATTCTCCTTTAGCGCCCGCCGGCGATCGGGTGACGTCACCCGCCGATCGGCTTATTTTTTTATAACTGAAAAATAGGATTTTGCCCCTTTGCGGTACCCGCCGCCCGGTCAGATCCTTTTTTTCATTTTATTTGAAAGGGACGCCGTACGGCGTCCCTTTCAAATATGGCGGAGAAAGAGGGATTTGAACCCTCGCGACGGTTACCCGCCCTACTCCCTTAGCAGGGGAGCCTCTTCGACCTCTTGAGTATTTCTCCATAGTATCGAACTTGTTATTCAAAAAACTGGCGGAGAGAGTGGGATTCGAACCCACGGCTCTTACGAGTCACCGGTTTTCAAGACCGGCTCCTTAAACCGCTCGGACATCTCTCCGCGTACGCGGTTTTTCCGCCCATATAGTATAGCATACCCGAAAATGCTTGTCAATGCTTTTTACGGAAACGACGAATAATTATCCGCCTCATTTATATAACGGATCACAGTTGGCTGACCCGCGATAAGGACAAAGCGGTTTTGAAAGGTAAAATTTCCGCCACCCTTTGCCGCAAAGCCTTGAAAACCACCACGCCCGCCGAGGACAACAAGCCGAAAAGCGCTGATTTTTACCGTTTATCAGGCGTTTTGTCCTTATCGCGGGTCAGCCTTGACAAAAAGAAGTAAATTCTTTATAATTTTTATAAGTTTAAAAAAGTAAGGGGTGGTCATTATGTGGGAAACACCGTTCGCGAGGCTGTGGGAGATGCTGTTTTACGGGCTGGCGCTGTTTTTCGGATGTATCCTTCCGGTCGCGGTCCTGATCTGGTTTGCCGTTTCCCTGTTTCTGTTCTTCGGCGCCCCAAAGACCGATCCGAAAAGAAAACGCAACAAGATCATGCTGATCATCTCCGGCATCCTTTTGGGGATCTATGTCATAATGATCGTCGGCTTGTTCCTTCTGGTGACCGCCGCGATCCGGAATATGTAGGAGACGCGAAAATGAGTGATAAGACCTTTTACCGCCTGCTGACCGCCATCGCGGTCATCGGCGCCGTCAGCCTGCTGGCGCTTCTGCTCCGGACGGCGGTCCTGTTTCGGGACTGCTCCATCCTGTCCTACATCGCCAACCGGGGGTGACGCGTATGAAAACCGTACGGCGCGTTGTCTTGCTGATCGGATTTGCGGCGCTGGTGCTGGCGGCGGATCTGTTCTTTTACAACTTTGTCACCGCCCGATACATCAATCACACCAGCAAGGCGATGCAGGCGAAAAGTATCGAGCTTGACAAGTATCTCCCCTTTACAGAGAATTCCGGGATCGTCCGGGCAGAGACCGGCGTCACTCTGACGGGAGACCTGCCCGTCGTGGACGGCGCGGCGGCGCTCTATCCCGTCTATTCGGCGTTCGTCAACGCTCTGTATCCCGAGGAAAGCGTCGAGTTCGACGGGGAGAACTTCACCGAAAACAGCGCGATGCGCTACACCAACACGCGCGGCGCCTACAAAGCCGTCGCGGACGGGACGGCGGATCTCGTTTTCTGCGTCAGTCCTTCCAAAGAGCAGCTCGCCTACGCCAAAGAACAGGGCGCCGAGCTGGAATTCGTCCCCATCGGCAAAGAGGCGTTCGTCTTTCTCGTCCATAAAAACAACCCCGTCGACTCTTTGACGTGCGACGAGGTGCGGGACATCTACGCCGGCAGGATCACCCGCTGGTCGCAGGTCGGCGGCAGCGGCGGCTATATCGACGCCCTGCAGCGCAACGAGGGCAGCGGCAGCCAGAGCGCGATGCGTAATTTTATGGGAGATATCCCGATGAAACGGACGCTGATCGGCTACACCGGGCGGCCCATCGGCTTTTCCTTCCGGTATTACGTGGAGGGCATCGTGGAAAACGGCGACATCAAAATGCTGGCGCTGGACGGCGTCTATCCGAACCGGGAAAATATCGCGAGCGGCGCCTATCCCCTGTCAAACGAACTGTACGCCGTCTACCGCAAGGACAACCAAAACCCCAACGTCAAAAAGATGGTCGACTGGATCCTCTCGCCGGAGGGGCAAAAGATCGTCGAGGAGAGCGGCTACGTGCCGATACGGTAAAAAACACAGGCAGCAGATCACGCGTCTGCCGCCTGTTTTTCAAGTTCATTTCTCTTTTGCGCGAAGCGGTCTGCGGACTACTTCGCGCTTTTTTCGTTTATAAAAACCGTTCGGATAATATTGCGCACCGTCGCCGCGAGCCGCGCGGCGTGGGTGCCGGCGCCCTGCTCTATCGTCTGCGGCAGGGTGTTGATGCTGAACACCGCCGTCAGACCCGCCTCGAAAAAGACGCGCTCGTCTCCCTCGTAGCCGCCGACGACGGCGATGACCGGTGTATTTCCCCTGCGGCGCAGCACGCCGCTGACCGCCTTGCCGCCCATCGTCTGCTCGTCCATTTTCCCCTCACCGGTCAGAATGAGATCGGCGTCCTTCGCGCGCTCCTCGAAGCGCAGGGCGTCCAGCACCGTGTCGATGCCGGAACGGATGACCGCGTTGAAAAACACGACGCTCCCGCCGCCCATACCGCCCGCCGCGCCGCTGCCCGGCAGCGCCGCGATATCAAAGCCGGTGTCCCGCCGCGCCACGTCGGCAAAATGCCTGAGCCCCCGGTCGAGCGCCTCGACCTGCGCCGCGTCCGCGCCTTTTTGCGGCGCGAACACATACGCCGCGCCGTTTTCACCAAACAGCGGATTTTTGACGTCGCTCATAACTGTAAAGCTCATCGCCTGTACAGCGGGATCCATCTCCCGCGCGTCGATCCGGCTGATCTGTTCCAGCGTGCCGCCGGTCGGTACGAAGGACGCGCCGGTCTTATCGAAAAACCGCACGCCGGTCGCCGCCGCCATCCCGCAGCCGCCGTCGTTGGTGGCGGAGCCGCCGAGACAGAGGATAACGCGCCTCGCGCCGTGGTGCGCGGCGTGCAGGATCATCTGCCCCACGCCGAATGAGCCGGCGTTCATCACATCTTTTTTCTCACAGCGGGAAAGCCCCGCCGCCTGCGCCATCTCGATGATCGCGGTCTCTCCCGCTCTGCCGTACCGGGCGTCCACCGGGTCTCCGAAAGGCCCCGCGACCTCGACCGGTATCATCTCACCGCCCAGCGCGTCCGTCATGATCTCCGCGCTGCCCTCGCCGCCGTCGGCAAGCGGCAGACACTCCACCCGCGCCGCGGGCAGAATAGAGAGGATCGCCTCCCTCGCGGTATCACAGATCTCACGGGCGGACAGCGTTCCCTTGAAAGAATCGGGGGCGATGATGATTTTCGGCACGGCGGCTCACTCCTTGTTTCGGTGTTTTATATATTGTAGCACGCGCGCGCCTTTTTTTCAATAAAAAAAGTTGACAAGCCGCATCTCCTGTGCTACAATAGTCCCATCAAAAATTGGGAAGCGTTGAAAAGGAGTCTTTCCAAAGCATGATAACACGACCGCGGTCACATTGACCGCCAAGGCCATACGGACAGCCGGGTCGGACGCCGAGGACCGGGGAAATCCCGGTTTGGCAAGGTCACCTTGCCTTATTGATTGAGTTAAAAGCTCAAATTTTATAAGTTGGTTACTTCATAACCTGACAACTTGTGAAACGGTCAATAAGAGTGTTAAGTTGCTATGCTGGACTCTGAAAAGAACGCTATCTTTCGTGCACGGAAGCGTGATCACGGCAAGTCTTGTCAGACTTGCCGTTTTTTAATTTGAAATAGGGGGCGCAAAGACTTGGAAAAGATCATAGAACTCAAAAACATCTCCAAATCCTTTGACGGAGAGGCGGTGCTCAAGCACATCGACCTGTACATCGGAAACTCGGAATTCATCACACTGCTCGGTCCCAGCGGCTGCGGCAAGACGACGACGCTGCGCATCATCGGCGGTTTCGAGAAACCGGACGAGGGAGACGTGATCTTTGAGGGGACGCGCATCAACGACGTGCCGGCGCACAAACGCAGCGTCAACACGGTGTTCCAGAAGTACGCCCTGTTCCCGCACCTCAACGTGTTCGAGAACATCGCGTTCGCCCTGCGCCTGCAAAAGTGCCCGAAGGAGGAGATCCGCCGCCGCGTGAAAGAGATGCTCTCTCTGGTGGCGCTGGAAGGGTTCGAGCGCAAAAACGTCACCCTGCTTTCCGGCGGACAGCAGCAGCGGGTCGCCATCGCGCGGGCGCTGATCAGCCATCCAAAGATCCTGCTTTTGGACGAGCCGCTGGGCGCGCTGGATCTCAAACTGCGCAAGGATATGCAGAACGAACTGAAAAACATACAGAAACAGACCGGCATCACCTTCATCTACGTCACCCACGACCAGGAGGAGGCGCTGTCGATGAGCGATACCGTCGTCGTCATGGCGGACGGCGAGATCCAGCAGATCGGCACCCCCATCGACATTTACAACGAACCGGTCAACGCCTTCGTCGCTGATTTCATCGGCGAGAGCAACATTGTGGACGGCGTGATGCCCGCCGACCGCACCGTGCGGTTTTCCGGGCACACCTTCGAGTGCCTGGACGGAGGATTTGCCGCGAATGAGGCGGTGGACGTCGTCATCCGTCCCGAGGACATCGACGTCGTATCCCCCGACCAAAGCCCGCTGACCGGCACGGTGACCGGCGTCACCTTCAAGGGCGTGCATTATGAGATCATCGTGGACGTCGGCGGCTTCAAATGGATGATCCAGAGCACCGACTTTGTCGAGGAAGGCGCCCGCATCGGACTCAAGATCGGCCCCGACGACATCCACGTCATGAAAAAGAGCCGGTATTCCGGCCTGTACGGCGACTACTCCTCTTTCAGCGACGAGCTGGACGAGTTGTCCGACGCCGACAAGGTGGAGGAATGAAAATGAGAAAAAGAAGCCTCCTTTCCACCGCCGCGGCGTACCCGCACATCGTATGGATGGTGCTTTTCATCGTCGCGCCGTTGCTGTTCGTGCTGTACTACGCCTTTACCGATCCGTCGGGGGCGTTCACGCTGGAAAACGTCACGGCGCTGGGCAGTCACAAGACGACGTTCGTCTTGTCCATCGCGCTGAGCGTCATCGCGACCTTTTTATGCTTTATCATCGGCTATCCCCTCGCGTGGATCATCTCCCGCGCCGATCCGGGGCGTCAGCGGATCTATATGATGCTGATCATGCTGCCGATGTGGACCAATCTGCTCATCCGCACCTACTCCATGATGGCGATCATGGACGACGGCGGCTTTCTCAACGGTATCCTCGCCGCCCTGCACCTCGGCAAGGTGCATCTCATCGGCACCAAAGGCGCGGTGCTGTTCGGCATGGTCTATGACTTTCTGCCCTATATGGTGCTGCCCATCTACACCGTGATGAACAAGATCGACCCACGCCTTACCGAGGCGGCGAGCGACCTCGGCGCCGGCGGCTGGCGGGTGCTGACAAAGGTCACCATGCCCCTTTCCATGAGCGGTGTGGTGTCCGGCATCACGATGGTGTTCGTCCCCTCCATCAGCACCTTTTACATTTCCCAGAAACTGGGCGGCGGCTCCTTCGAGCTGATCGGCGACACCATCGAGCGACAGTTCCAGAACGAGACAACCTACAATGTCGGCGCGATGATCTCGCTGGTGATGATGGTGCTGATCCTCATATCGCTCGCCGTGATGAACAAATTCAGTGACGAAAGCGAGGAGATCCTGCCGTGAAAACGCTCTCAAAGATCTATCTGTGGCTGATCCTCGCACTACTCTATATCCCCATCATCGTGCTGATCGTCTTTTCCTTCAACAAGTCGGGCGGCACCGGGGGATTTACCGGCTTTTCGCTGTACTGGTACCGGGAACTTTTCCGCAACGCCGAGGCGTTCTCCGCCCTCAAAAACACGCTGATCCTCGCGCTTGCCGCGGCGTGTCTTTCGACGGTCATCGGCACCGCCGCCGCCGTGGGGCTTGAAAAAATGAAAAGCCGCCACGTAAAACAGGTGATCCTCAGCACCACCAACGTTCCGATGATGAACCCGGATATCGTCACCGGCATTTCGATGATGCTTTTGTTCGTGTTCGTCGGCGGCATGCTGGGGATGACGGAAAAACTCAACTTTTTCACCCTGCTCATCGCCCACGTCACCTTCTGCCTGCCCTACGTCCTGCTGTCGGTGCGCCCGAGACTGCGCCAGCTCGACCGCGCCCTGCCGGAGGCGGCGAAGGATCTCGGCTGTACGCCGGTCGGCTCCTTTTTCCGGGTGGAACTTCCCAACATTTTCGGCGGCGTGATGAGCGGTTTCGTTATGGCGTTCACCCTGTCGCTGGACGACTTCGTCATCAGTTATTTCACCACCGGCTCGTCTTATCAGACGCTGCCGCTTCTCATCTATTCGATGACCAAAAAAGAGGTCAAGCCGGACATCTACGCGCTCAGCACGCTGATCGTCGCGGCGGTACTGCTGCTGCTCATCCTCTCCAACGTGCTGGGCGGCAGGGAAAGGAGCAAAAAATGAAAAAATTGATTGCCTTTTTCTGTCTGCTCCTGCTCCTCCCCTTTTCCTCTTTTGAGGCGGGCGCCGCCGCCGTCACCCTCAACGTCTACAACTGGGGCGAGTATATCTCGGACGGCAGTGAGGACAGTCTCAACGTCAACCGGGAGTTTGAGAAATACTATCTTGAGACCTACGGCGAGAAGGTCAGGGTCAACTACACGACCTACGCCAGCAACGAGGATATGTACAACAAACTCAAGACCGGCGCGACGAGTTACGACATCGTCGTCCCCAGCGACTATATGATCGAGCGGATGATCCGCGAGGATATGCTCCGCCCCCTCAATTTCGACAACATCCCCAACTATAAATATATCGCCCCGCAGTACCGGGGACTTTTCTACGATCCCGATGAAACGTACAGCGTCCCCTACGCCTTCGGCATGGTGGGCATCATCTACAACACCACCATGGTGGACGAGGCGGATCTCGACGGCTGGGATCTGATGTGGAACGAAAAATACAAGGGCGGCATTTTGCAGTTCAACAACCCGCGCGACGCGCTGGGCACCGCGATGTACCGCCGCGGCATCGACGTCAACACCACCGACCGCGCCGCGCTGGACCGCGCGGCGATGGATCTCATCGAACAGAAACCGCTCATTCAAAGTTACGTGATGGATGAGATCTTCAACAAGATGAAAAACGGCTCCGCCGCCGTCGCCGCCTACTACGCGGGCGATTTTCTCACGATGTACGAGGACAACGAGGACCTCGCGTTCTACTACCCCGCGGAGGGCACCAACGTCTTTATGGACGCGGTGTGTATCCCCGCCTCCTCCGCTCACCCCGACATCGCGGAGCGGTATATCGACTTTCTGATGCGCGAGGAGATCGCCGTCGCCAACGCCGAGTATATCTACTACGCCTCCCCCCATACGCTGGTGACGGAAAACGAGGAATACGTCGAGTATATGACCGACATCCATGAAGACGCGATGGAGATCCTCTACCCGCCCGACGGAAAGTACAAGACCTCCTACTATCAGAACCTTCCGGCGGACGCGCTCGCCTATTCCAACGCGCTGTGGGAAAACCTCAAACTCGCCAACTCCATCGAGCCGTGGATCTACGTCGTCAGCATCACCATCGTCGCCGGCGTCGTGTTGCTGCTGCTCCTCAAATTCATCAATAAAAAACGGATGGAGAAATATTACTAAAAGGAGAATTTTTATGAAACGCCTGAGAGAAGAACTTCCCATCGTCCTCCTGTTTTTGTTTGAGGCGCTGGTCGGCGTGCTGCTGCTGACAGCACCCGAAAAGTTCACCCGCGCCATCGTCATCCTGTTCGGCATACTGCTTTTGTTACTGTTCGCGCTGTATCTCTACCGCTTTATCCGGGCGAAAAAAGAGGGCTTCACCGACGCGGCGGCGCTCATCATTTTCATCGCCTCCGGCGTGTTGGGTCTGATCTGCGCGGTATTCCCCGGCACGGTGACAGGGCTGATCGCCGTCATCGCCGTACTGTACGGCCTCATCCTGCTGATCGGCGGCATTTTCAAACTGCAAAGCTACGCGCTGGCCCGTAACACAGAACTGGCCGCCTCCCCCGTCCTGCTTGCCAGCGGTGTTTTGAGCGTCATCGCGGGCGTGGTGGTCATCCTGTTCCCCAAAGACGCGGCGTTCACCGTGTTCCAGATCGCGGGCGTCCTGCTGATCATCGAGGCGGCGGCGGATCTCATCTCGCTGATCCACACGCATATCCGGGAAGCCAAGTAATATAAAAATCTCAATTCCGGCTCCCTCTGACCGGGGGAGAGAGAATTGCTTTTCCACGCAAGGGGAAAAGCAATTTTTTTAATATTCTCGTCAATTCCCATTGTTTACATCGTTAAAATTGAGTGCTATACTGGACACAGGATCTCAGGAGGTGGCAAAATGAAGGTGCTTTGCTTCGGATCTCTCAATATCGACCACGTTTACCGGGTGGCGCGGATCGTGACGCCGGGGGAAACGACGGCGGCGGGAGAGTATATAAAAAACGCGGGCGGCAAGGGACTTAACCAGTCCGTCGCGCTGGCGAGAGCCGGCGCCGCCGTCTTTCACGCCGGACGGATCGGCGAGGACGGCGCGTTTCTCAAACAGACGCTGGCGGACGCCGGCGTTGACGTCCGCTTTGTGCAGACCGTCGACGCGCCGACCGGCCACGCCGTCATCCAGGTCGCGGACAGCGCCCAGAACAGTATCATCGTTTACGGCGGCGCCAACCGCACCGTTGACGCCGGTTTTGTAAGGGAGATCCTTTCCCGCTTTGAAAAAGACGATATCCTGCTGACGCAAAACGAAACGTCGGGTCTTGCCGATCTTGTGGCGGCGGCAAAAGAAAAAGGGATGAAGGTCTATCTCAACCCCTCCCCCTTCAACGACGCTGTAAAGCAAATCGACCTTACGCTTGTAGACTGCCTGATCCTCAACGAAACCGAGGCGGCGGGCTACTTTGCGGAAAACTTTATGGACGCCATGCGATCCGCCTACCCCCATCTTGCCGTCATCCTGACGCTGGGCGGTGAGGGCAGCGTGTATTTTGACAAAACACAAACGGCGCGGGCCGACGCGTTTCGCGTCGACGCCGTGGACACAACGGCGGCGGGCGATACCTTCACCGGCTACGTCATCACGGCGCTAGCGGAAGGACTTTCCCCCGCGAACGCCCTGCGGCGCGCTTCCGCCGCCGCGGCGCTGGCGGTCACCAAACAGGGCGCCGCCGTCAGCATCCCCGCGAGAAACGCGGTGGACGAATTTTTGAAGGAGAGAGCAAAATGACAGAACAACAGTATCTGAAAAACCTCACCCCGCCGGAAGGCGCCGTCGACGTCGTCCTCGACACCGACGCCTACAACGAGATCGACGACCAGTTCGCCATCGCCTATCTGCTCAGATCCGGCGACCGCCTGAAGGTCAGGGCGATCTGCGCCGCGCCCTTTTTCAACCGCCGTTCGACAGGTCCTGCCGACGGGATGGAAAAAAGTTACGACGAGATCCTGAACGTTTTGCGCCGCGCGGGCAGGGAGGATCTGATCCCCGCCGTGTACCGCGGCTCCGGGGACTATCTGCCGGACGAGCGTACCCCCGTCCCCTCGGAAGCGGCGGAAGCCATCGTCAAACTCGCGGCGGACTACTCCCCCGAAAAGCCGCTCTATATCGTGGCGATCGGCGCCATTACCAACGTGGCGAGCGCTCTCTTGCGGGATCCCTCTATCGCGGAAAAGGTCGTCATCGTCTGGCTGGGCGGCCATGCCCATCACTATAAAGATACCGCCGAGTTCAATATGAGGCAGGACGTCGCCGCCGCGAGAGTGTGTATGGCAAGCGCCGCGCCCTTTGTCCAGCTTCCCTGCCGGGGCGTCGTCGACGTGTTCACCGCCTCCGGCGCGGAACTGGAAAAATGGCTGCTCGGCAAAAACGAACTTTCCGATTATCTTGCCCGCTTTACCATCCAAACCGCTCAGAGTTACGCCGCCGGCACACCCTGGACAAGGGTGATCTGGGACGTCACCGCCGTCGCGTGGCTGCTGGGCGGCGATCTGATGGAGCAGGAGATCCGTCCGGTGCGTCTGCCCGCCCGCGATCATCACTACGAGCCGCCCATCGGCAAAGAGATCGCGTACGTCACCCGCGTCTGCCGCGACGCGCTGATGACCGATCTGTTCCGAAAACTGCTGTCATAAACTGCAAAAAAGACTGCAAGCGTTTCGCTTGCAGTCTTTTTTGGGCTTATTCAAATTTGAAATCATCCAGCGTGATCGGTTTGTCGTCCGTCGCGGGGGCGGCGGGAGCGGACGGCGCTTCGATGCCGTCCAGGAACGACCAGTCAAAGTCATCCACAGATGTAAAGGTATTCTCCTTTGCGGGTTCTTTGACCGGTTTCGGTTTTTCGACCGGTTTTTCGATCGGCGCCGGTTTCGCGATCGGTTCGGGTTTTTCCACCGGTTCCGGTTTTTCGATCGGCGCCGGTTTTTCGATCGGTTTTATGATCGGCTCCGGCTCCTCGTCAAGGAAGGTCTCCGGTACGAACGCGGGCTCGGGCGGCAGATCCTCCGTCTCCTGTTCCGCGGGCGCTTCCTGTTCCAGCGTTTCATCCGGCTGCTCGGTCAGCGCTTCCAGTTCCTTTGCCGCGGCTTGCTCTTCCCGCTTCTGTATCTCCTCGCGGCGCTTGCGCGCGGCAAGGCGGCGTTTTTTCGCCTTTTCTTTTTTGTAGGTGTTGAAAGAGAACAGCCCCATCAGCGCCAGCACGACAGCGGCGAGCGTCCCCAGGATCAACAACGCGATCTGTCCCGGTAACATTTTTTATCTTCCTTTCGCTATGATCTTAATGGTTTTCAAGGCTTTGCGGCAAAGTATGGCGGAAATTTTACCTTTCAAAACCGCTTTGTCAGCCTAATATAAAACGTTGAGCGCGCGCGGCAGGATCTCGATATCCAGCGGCAGCGCGGGTCCTTTTTCTCCGTCCAGCGTCGTCATCAGTTCCTCATTGCAGGTGATGGTGCATTTGCGGGTGGTGATGCGCTCGACGCAGTGATCCTTGAAATCGGCGTTGGTGACGAACTGGAACAGCGTATCGGTCAAATCGAAAAACGAGGATTTTTTAAAGATCAGGATGTCCATCTTGCCGTCGTCCATCACGGCTTCCTTGATGATGCCGGACATACCGGAAACGTCGGTGCCGTTGAGCAGCATAAAGAGATATGCCTCGCTCTCGATGCGGCCGCCCTCCTCCGTCTCGATGACGAAATCGAAGGTACGGATCTTGGCGAGTTCCCCCATCCCCGCGGCGTAGTAAGCGAAGGGGCCGAACGCCTGTTTCATTTCGTTATCCACCGAATAGGAGACGGCGACAAAAATACCGCCCGCCAGTTCGTTGACGAAATACTCGTCGTTCGCCTTGCCGATGTCCACGAATTTACTGCGCCCCCGCGCCAGCACCTCGGCGCATTTCTGCAGATCGGTCGGCAGACCGAGACTTCTCGCGAAGTCGTTGCAGGTGCCGTTGGGCAGAACGCCGAGCGGCAGTTTGCTGCCCATCCCCGCGAGCAGTCCGCCGACGCTCTTGACCGAGCCGTCGCCGCCGCAGACCAGCACGCCGTCAAACCGCCCCGCCTCCAGCACCTCGCGGATGGTGGAGGGCGTCGTACGGTCCAAACGGTAGGTGGTGATGAATTTATCTTTCTTTTGAAACGTCTCGATGATCCCGTCCAGCGCGGCCTTGGCGCGCTTGCCGCCGCCCGAGGCGGGATTGTAGATCAACAGCCAGTTTTCCATACGGATACTCCTTCCCTTATCATATGGTAAGTCGTATCATTCTCCAACTGATATTATAGACTACCCAAAGGAAAAAATCAAGAGAGTTTTGTAATGACAAGTTCCCCGTCGGGCGAGGAGAGAAGCATCTCCCCCTCCGGCGCGCCGCCAAGCGTCACGCAGATGCCGCCGCGGGTATAGATCAGCCTGCCGCCGCGCGCCTCGGTGATGACGATCTCCTTTGTGAAATCGTCGCGGTAGGTCTGCCGCAGGGCGCCGAGTTTCCGGTAAAAATCAAGCAGCGTCTCATCCGTTTCGCTCTCCGCGAAAAAGGCGCGGTTGTAAGGATCCTTGAAGCCCTGCATCCCGATCTCGTCGCCATAGTAGATCGAGGGGATGCCGGGCAGCGTGAACTGCAGCATCGCCGCTTTCATCGAAAGGTCTCTCGCGCGGCGGTATTCCTCCTCCGGCAGACGGTAGCCCGCCTGCGCCGCCTCCGGTACGCGGGGCGCGCCCAGCGCCGTGATGATCCGCTCCCGGTCGTGGGTGGACAGGACGTTCATCAAAACGTTCAATACCGGCGGGGGATAATCGTCGCAGATCTCCCGCACTCTGGCGGCGAACGCCGCCGTGTCCCCCGTTTTCATAAGATCGATGATCGCTTCCCGCCAGGGGTAGTTCATCACGCTGTCGCACTGCCGTCCGAGCAAAAACCGCCGGCGGGCGCCGTAGGACACCTTGCGCACCGCGTTTTCCCACACCTCGCCGATGATCAGCGCGTCGGGATCCTCCGCCTTGACGCGGTCGCGCAGCGCCTCCAGAAATACGTCGGGCAGTTCGTCCGCCACGTCCAGCCGCCAGCCGTCCGCGCCCCGCCGCTGCCAGTGGGACAGCACGCCGTCCGCGCCGGTGATGAAGGTGAGGTAAAAGGGATCGGTCTCTTTGACGTTCGGCAGGTTGGGAAAGCCCCACCAGCAGGCGTACTCGTCGGGATATTCGTCAAAATCGTACCAGGTGACATAGGGAGAGTGCGGATCGTTATAGGCGCCGCCCTTCCCGTAGTGACCGTATTTGTTGAAATAAACGCTGTCGGCGCCGGTATGGGAAAAAACGCCGTCAAGCAGGATGGAAAATCCCGCCGCGTGCGCCTCATCGCAAAACGAGATAAACTGCTCCTCGGTGCCGAACCACGGGTCGATCGTCAGGTAGTCCGAAGTGGAGTAGCGGTGATTTTCCGCGCTCTCAAAGATCGGGTTGAAATAGAGGATATCCACCCCGAGCGATTTGAGGTAGGGCAGTTTCCGCCGCACGCCCTCAATGGATCCGCCGTAAAAGTCGATCCCCCCGCCCGCCGACGGGTCGCCGTAGCCGCAGGGGAGTTCCCGCGTATCTTTATGGAACAGCCGCTCGCCTTTTACGGGCGCCCCGGGGCGCTCGCCGCTCACGCGCGCGAAACGGTCGGGAAAGATCTGATACATAATGCCGCCCGCGTATTTCTGCGGCGTTTTGAAATCGGCGGCGTACACCGTGAACTGCCAGCGGGGCAGCCAGTCGCCGATGACGGCTTTGCCGTCGTCTCCCCTGCCGATAAACAGGAAAGAACCGTCCTCCCGGATCGCCTCGAAACGGTAAAACCACAGCCCGATCCGGTCAAAGGACAGCGACAGCGTGAACTCCACGCCCTCCCGCGTCATCTCATACGTCGTTTCCTCTCCGTCCTCCGGCGCGCAGACCAGCCGCACCCGCCGGATCGACGGGACGGCGCGGCAGCGGAAACGCACGTCCTGCCCCGCGCGAAGCGCGCCGCGGGGGAAAAGGTATTCTGTTTTCAGACTGTCATAATAAAACATATAATATTCACCGGAAATATCATACCTGTTTTTGGCCTGTTTGTCAACAGCATATATAAAAAGATGATTTTTCATCCGTTTTTTGTGCAAATTAACCAAAAACGTGTGTGAGAAATTAGACATTTGTGAGAAATTGAATTTTCCACGAAAAAAGGGTGGTAATGGAATAACAAAAATAGTATAATATATATAACTATGAGTGGAAGCGCGCCTTGCCAAAAGTTTGAATTATTTATCCGACAGGAGGAAATAAAAATGCTCAGGAAAAAAGAAATGGTCGCTATGCTTCTCGCGGGCGGTCAAGGCAGTCGTCTGTACGTGCTGACGCAGCAGACCGCCAAACCCGCGATCCCGTTCGGCGGCAAGTACCGGATCATCGATTTCCCGCTTTCCAACTGCACCAATTCCGGGATCGACACGGTGGGAGTCCTGACCCAGTACCAGCCGCTGGAACTCAACACGTACATCGGCAACGGCCAGCCGTGGGATCTCGACCGTATGCACGGCGGCGTGCATATCCTGCCGCCTTACGCGACGGCGCAGGGCGGAGACTGGTACAAGGGCACGGCGAACGCCATTTATCAGAACATCAATTTCATCGAGCAGTATGAGCCGGAATACGTGCTGGTGCTTTCCGGCGACCATATCTACAAGATGAACTACAATCAGATGCTCGAATTCCACAAGAAAAAGGGCGCCGCCGCCACCATCGCCTCGCTGGGCGTATCTCTGGAGGAGGCGAGCCGTTTCGGCATTATGAACGCCGACGCGGACGGCGTCATCTACGAGTTCGAGGAGAAACCCGCGCACCCGAAATCCACCAACGCCTCGATGGGCATTTATATCTTCACCTGGGAAAAACTCAAAAAATACCTGACGGAGGACGAGGCGGATCCGGCCTCCGACAACGATTTCGGCAAGAACATCCTGCCCGCGATGCTCGCGGCGGGAGAAAAGATGGTCGTCTATCCCTTTGAGGGGTACTGGAAGGACGTCGGCACCATCGAGAGTTTCTGGGAAGCGAATATGGACCTGCTCAATCCCAAGATCCCGCTGGGGCTGAGCGATCCGAACTGGAAAATTTACGCCCGCCACGGCGCGCTGCAGCCGCAGAGCATCGGATCCGACACCCGGATCGTCGAGAGTATGATCTCGGAGGGATGCCGCGTCGAGGGCGATCTGTGGTACAGCGTGCTGTTCAGCGGCGTCACGCTGGGCAAAGGTTCCAAGGTCAACTCCTCCGTCGTGATGCACAACGTAAAGATCGGCAAAAACTGCAGCATCCGCTACGCCATCATCGCGGACGACGCGGTGATCGAGGACGGAGCGGTCATCGGCAAAAGCCCGGAGGACTGCGTAAGCCCCGATGAATGGGGCATCGCCGTCATCGGACAGGGCGCCGTCGTAAAGGCGGGACAGGTCGTAGGACCCAAAGAAATGATCGCACCCAGAGGAGGAGACAACAAGTGAAAGCATTCGGCATTATTTTTTCCGACAGTTATTCCACCGACGATCGGCACGAGCTGATCCGTCACCGCTCGGCGTCGGCGCTGCCCGTCGCCTGCCGCTACCGCGCCATCGACTTTACCCTCTCCGGGCTTGTCAACGCGGACGTCCGCGAGATCTATCTGCTCACCAAACGGTATTACGGCACGCTGCTCGACCATCTGGGCAACGGCAAGGACTGGGATCTCGACCGCAAGTCGGGCGGCATCAAACTGCTGACGCCCTACTCCCATCTCGACGCCGCGGCACCGGATATGATGAGCGGCAAGCTGGACGCGCTGCGCACCATCATCCCCTTCATCAAAGAGGCGAAGGGCGACTACGTCATTTTGGGACAGGGCAACCTCATCGCCAATCTCGATTTCAACGCCGTTCTGAAACAGCACGTGGAGAGCGGCGCGGATCTCACGATCCCCTACGCCTATATGGAGGATCCCGGCGAGCGAAGCCTTGTCGTCTCCTTCGACAAAGAGGGCGTGCTGACCGACGTCAAACTCGGCGGCAGCGGCAAGCAGGACACCGCGCTCAACTGCTACGTGATGCACAAGGATTTCCTGCTCGCCTTCCTCGCGCAGGCCAATCTCTATGACTGGCACGATCTCAACCGCAACCTCATCGTGCGTTATATGGGCAGGATCCGCATCTGCGGATACCGCCACGAGGGGTACGCCGCCATCTGCAACACCGTGCCGCAGTATTTCCGCGCCAATATGGATATGCTGGACGCGAAAGCGCGGGACGAACTGTTCCCCGAGGACCGTCCGGTCCTGACGAGGGTGCAGGACACCGTTCCGACGTTCTATCGCTTTGACGCGCAGGTCACCGACAGCCTGCTCGCGGACGGGTGCGACGTGGACGGCACCGTGAAGGGCAGTCTCATTTTCCGCAACGTCACCATCGAGGAGGGCGCGGTGGTGGAGAACTGCGTTCTGATGCAGAACACGCATATCGGTCAGGGCGCGGTGCTGAAAAACGTTATCTGCGACAAAAACGTGACGGTCGGCGCCGGCGTGACGCTCGCCGGTTCCGAAAAATATCCTTATGTCTTAACGAAAGGAACGGAAGTATGAAAAAGATCTTATTCGCCGCCTCGGAGGCCGCGCCTTTTATCAAGGTCGGAGGTCTCGGAGACGTCGCGGGGGCGCTTCCCAAAGCGCTGTGCGAAGCGGGCGCGGACTGCCGCGTGATCCTGCCCCTCTATTCCTCCATCCCGTGGGAAAAGAGAGAGGATCTCACCCCGCTGATGCACTTCGACATCCGCAACGCCTGGCGGGAGCAGTACTGCGGCGTACTGACCAAAAAGGTCGGCAAGGTCACTTACTATTTCATCGATAACGAATACTACTTCAACCGCTACCGCGTGTACGGCGAGGCGGACGACGCCGAGCGTTTCGCGTTTTTCTCCCGCGCCGTGCTGGAAGTCCTGCCCCGCGTCGGCTTTATCCCCGACGTGCTGCACGCCAACGACTGGCACACCGCTCTCATCCCGGTTCTGCAGGACTGTGAGTACTGCCACCGGGAGGGATACGGCAACATCAAAACGGTCTTTACCATCCACAACATCGAGTTTCAGGGCAAATTCGATCCCTACATACTCGGCAGCGTGTTCGGTCTGGACGAAAGCAAAAAGCCGATGCTGTTCTACGGCGACTGCATCAATCTGATGAAAGGCGCGATCGAGACGGCGCACGCCGTCACCACCGTGTCGGAGAGTTACGCCGGCGAGATCCTAGACCCGTATTTCTCCTGCGGTCTGCACCATATCCTTGCCGCGCGGCAGTTCAAAGTGTGCGGCATCACCAACGGCATCGATACCGACGTGTTCGACCCCGCCACCGATAAAAACATCGCGACCAATTATTCCTATGAGACCCGCTCTCAGAAATTCCGCAACAAAAAGGCGCTGCGTGCTGAAATGAACCTGCCGGCGGGAGATATGCCGCTGCTGGCGCTGGTCGGGCGGCTGACCCACCAGAAGGGGCTGGATCTGCTGCGTATGGAATTTGAAAACGTGATGGCGACCGGGGCGCAGATGATCCTGCTCGGCACCGGAGACGCCGAATACGAGGAGTTTTTCCGCGAGATGCAGGGCCGTTATCCCGACGCTTTCCGCGCGATCATCGGGTTTGACGCCGCGCTTGCCCAGCGGATCTACGCGGGCGCGGATCTGTTTCTGATCCCGTCCAAATTCGAGCCCTGCGGGCTGACGCAGATGATCTCGATGCGCTACGGCACTCTGCCGGTCGTGCACGCCGTCGGCGGCCTGCGGGACACCGTCATCCCCTACGACCCGACGACGGGCAAGGGCAACGGCGTCAACTTTTTGACCTATGACAGCGGCGATATGATGGACGCGATCCGCCGCGCCGTCAAACTCTACTATGACAAGCCGAATTACGCGAAGGCGAAAGCCAACGCGATGAGGACCGACGTCTCCTGGAAACAGAGCGCCGGGAAATATCTTGCACTATACGAAAGGATTTAGGAAGCAGCAATGACCAAAGAGCAACTGAAAAACGAACTGAACACCGCCATTCGACGCAAATTTTCCGTAGATCCCGCCGACGCCAACGCGAGACAGACCTATGAGGCTCTGATCGACGTCGTGCGGGACATATTGCAGGCGAAACACGCCGACACCCGGGCAAAGACCGACAAACAGGCCGCCAAGCAGGTCTACTATATGTCGATGGAATTTTTGCTGGGACGGAGCCTCAAAAACAACCTTTACAACCTGGGATTGGAGGACGCCGCGAAGGACGTTCTCGCCGAACAAGGCAAGGACCTCGGCGAACTCTACAAAATGGAGCCTGACGCGGGGCTGGGCAACGGCGGTCTCGGCAGGCTCGCCGCCTGCTATCTCGACTCGCTGACGGCGCTGGACTATCCCGCCACCGGTTTTTCCATCCGCTATGAATTCGGCATCTTCAAGCAGGTCATCCTGGACGGCTGGCAGATGGAATTCCCCGACAACTGGCTGGAGATGGGCGGCGCCTGGCTCATCCCGCGCCCCGACGAGGCGCAGGAGGTCTTTTTCGACGGTGAGATCGAGGAGATCTGGAGCGAGGAGGGACTGAAGACCGTCCATAAAAACTACGACAAAGTCCGCGCCATCCCCTACGATATGCTGATCTCGGGACATAATACCGACACCGTCAACGTCCTGCGGCTGTGGGGCGCGAAAAGCGCGAGCGAGTTCGATATGGGCTCTTTCTCCCGCGGTGACTACCTCAAAAGCGTGGAAAACGCCGCCAAGGCGGAGGCGATCTCCAAAGTCCTCTACCCCGCCGACGATCACATCGAAGGCAAAAACCTGCGGCTGCGTCAGCAGTATTTCTTTGTCTGCGCGTCCGTTAAAAACATCGTACAAAACCATTACGCGAAGTTCGGCACGCTTGACAACCTGCCCGACAAGGTCGCCATCCACATCAACGACACCCATCCCTCTCTTTGCGTGCCTGAACTGATGCGCATCCTGATGGACGAATATGAATATCAGTGGGACGACGCCTGGGGCATCACCACCCGTACCCTCGCCTACACCAACCATACCGTTATGAGCGAGGCGCTGGAGACCTGGAGCATCGACCTGTTCCGCGCGAGACTGCCGCGGATTTTCTCCATCGTGGAGGAGATCAACCGCCGTTTCTGCGCCGCCGTATATAAGGATCACCCTGAAAAACGAAACGTGCTGGACCGTATCGCCATCCTTTCGGGCGGTATGGTGCATATGGCGAACCTTTGTGTCGCCTGCTGTTACAGCGTCAACGGCGTTTCCGGCCTGCACTCGGACATCCTCAAAGAGGATCTGTTCCGGGACTACAACGACATTTTCCCCGGCAAACTGACCAACGTCACCAACGGCATCATCCACCGCCGCTGGCTCTGCCAGGCCAACCCCAAACTGTCCGGTTTCCTGACCGGCCTTATCGGGGACGGGTTTGTGGACGACGCCTCGCATCTTTCCGAACTTCTCAAATATCAGGACGACAGAGCGGTGTACCGCGAGCTGGAAAAGATCAAGGCCGCCAACAAGGAGCGGCTCGCCGAGTACATCCGTACCAAAAACGGCGTCAACGTCGATCCGAACTCCCTGTTCGACGTACAGGCGAAACGCCTGCACGAGTACAAACGTCAGCTGCTCTGCGCGCTGTACATCTATGATCTGTATCTGCAGATCAAACGGGACGGCGCCGCGCCTCAGCCGCGCACCTTCATTTTCGGCGCCAAGGCGAGCGCGGGCTACGTGATGGCGAAGGAGATCATCCGTTTCATCTGCACGCTGGGTCAGCTCATCAACAACGATCCCGTCGCGGGACAGTACCTCAAGGTCGTGTTCCTCGCGGATTATAAGGTCTCCATCGCGGAGATCCTGATGCCCGCCGCCGAGGCGAGCGAGCAGATCTCGCTCGCGGGCAAGGAAGCCAGCGGCACCGGCAATATGAAGTTTATGATCAACGGCGCCGTCACCATCGGCACGCTGGACGGCGCGAACGTCGAGATGAGCGAACTGGTGGGAGAGGAAAACATTTTCCTGTTCGGTATGAAAACGCCGGAAGTGAACGCCCGCCGTATGAACGGCTACCGCCCGACGGACGTCATCGCGAGCGACGATGTCATCCGCCGTCTCATCGACAGCATCCGCTCCGGCGATATCCTCGGCAACACGTTTGATAATATCGTGCATTATCTCACCGACAGCGATCCCTATATGGTGCTGGGCGACTACGCGTCCTACCGCGCGGCGCAGGGCAGACTTGCCGCCGCCTACGGCGAAAAGGACGTCTGGGCGAAAAAGAGCCTGATCAACATCGCCCGCGCCGGACACTTCGCGTCGGATCGCGCCATCCGCGAGTACGCCGATAACATCTGGCACCTTACGAAACTCAAATAAAGCACCCCGTAACGACCCCAAAAGACGGTCCTCTGTCGTTGTGACAGAGGACCGTCTTTTCAATATACCAATCATATTGGGAGCGTAGGGGCGGCAACCTGCCGCCCGCGGGGCCGGAACGTAACAAAATGTCGCGTTTTCCCGTCTCCTTTGTATAATGGAACTATTGACTTTTGCACCGTTAGTATTATAATAGTATTTAGAGATCGTTCTCTCGGAACGATCCGGTAAATAACAAAAAACAGGAGGAAACATCATGAAAAAACGTATTCTTTGCGCGGCTCTCGCCGTTATGATGCTGATCGGCCTGATGGCGAGTTTCGCCTCGGCGGTCACCATCATTGAGAGCGTCGCCCTGACCGTCAACGCACCCACGATGGGCGCATTGCCGTCTACCGGGATGACCTGCGGCGGTCCCTTTGCCGCATATTACTACCGTTGGGATCACCAGGATAACGCGGTGGACTGGTATGACGTTACCGACAACCACGCCATTTCCTCGGAAACGGGGACCTTTGTCGCCGGGCACGTTTATCGCGTCAACATCTGGCTGGAGTGTGAAATGGACTGCGGTTTTAAGGTCACCGGCGGCAACCCCGCCGTCACCGCCACCGTCAACGGCAATACCGCGACGGTAAACAAGGCGTACGGTAATGATCCCGCGGAGATCATCGAGGTCACCTATGAGTTCACCTGCAAATGGGCCAACACGACGTCCAACCTCATCGACAAAGTCAAAGTGAACATCACCGAGCCGGCGGCGAACGCCGCTCCCTCTTTCACCGCGACGATGGACGGTCCTTACGCCTATTATACGCAGCTTTACAGCGATGAGATCGAGGAATACCCGGTCGAATGGGAAGACCTTAATACCGGTTTTTCCCTCGGGGTGGGCAACACCTTTACCGCCGGACACACCTATCGGCTCACCGTGATGGTGGGAAGTGTTTCCCCCTGTGAGTTCAAACTGACAAACGGCGATCCCGCGTTGTCGGCCGCTACGATCAATAATATCGGCGTACCCGTCAGCACGCTGAACGGGTACAACCCCGCAAAGGTCATTCTGCTCACCCGTGACTTCGAGATCCCGGACAACGGTATCAAGACCGCCGGTGTCACCGTCTATGAGCCGATGGGCGGCTGGCGGCCCGACACGCAGGTCTTTTACGCCAAGGACGCCGACGCCGCGAATTATACCATCGGCGCCATGAAATGGTATGATGTTGCCGCCAAACAGTATATGGATCCCGAAAAGGACTTCTTCCTGACCGGTTTTAAATACCGCGCGGACGTCCAGCTCGTACCGGCGGGCAGCAAGACCTTCTCGCCCTCCGCTACCGCCAAGGTCAACGGCAACAATGCGGTCGCCGTTGCTTCCGGCAAGAACCTGATCGTACGCTACATCTTCACCGCGAAACCGGCGTCCGCCTATGTCTGCGAAGGAAATTCGGGCAAATGCCCCGCCGCGCAGACCTCCTTCGCCGATATCCCGGCGCCGACCAACTGGGCGCACGCCGCCATCGACTGGGCGATCGCCAATAACATCACCTCCGGCACGACGCCGACCACCTTCGCTCCCAAACTCGTTTGCTCCCGCGCGCAGGTCGTTTCCTTCCTGTGGCGGATCAACGGCAGCCCCAAGATGAGCGCCGCCAATCCCTTCACCGACGTTAAAGAGGGCGACTGGTTCTATGACGCGGTTCTGTGGGCAGTCAAGCAGAAGATCACCGCCGGCACCACGCCGACGACCTTCGCGCCCAACCTCAACTGCTCCCGTTCTCAGGTCGTGACCTTCCTGTACGCGGCGGCGGAGGATAAGACTTTCACCGCTTCCAATCCGTTTACCGACGTCCCGGCAGGCGCGTGGTACTATAACCCCGTGCTGTGGGCGGTGGCCAGAGGCATCACCTCCGGCACCACGCCGACGACCTTCAGCCCCGGCCTTGCCTGCTCCCGCGAGCAGATCGTCACCTTCCTGTACAAGTTCGTCGCGGTCAATTATCCCAGATAACAACCCGCAAGCGACAGATCGAAAGTGATATTATATCAATCTAAAATTTCCCCCGGTCCCCGGACCGGGGGAAATTTTCCTTTGTAAGCCTTCTCCTTGAGGGGAAGCCGTTATAAAGATTTCCCTCGGTCTTTGACCGAGGGAAATCATCCTTAATTTGCCCGAAGGCAACATCATTTACCGTCTCGTGATCCCCATCGTGTACTCGAGTTTCCGGACGATCTTATCGACATATTTGTCCACCTCGCCCGGCGCGAATTCCTGATCCTCCGGCGAGAACAAAACGCTGAACGCGAGGCTCTTTTTGCCCGCGCCCACCCGCTTTTCGTCACGGTAGACGTCGAACAGATCGACCGAGCGGACGTACTTGCAGGAGGAGCGCACCGCGTCCTCGATATCGGCACAGCGCACGCTCTCATCCATCACCAGCGCGAGGTCGCGCCGCTCGTCGGCGAACCTCGAGAGCGGGCGGTATTTCATCGTCCCGAACAGGTGGCTTTCCAGCGCCTTGTAGTCGATCTGGCCGAGGAACACCGGCTTGTCGATCGAAAGATCCGCCGCGACGTCGTGCGCCAGCGCGCCCATCACGCCGATCTTCTCTTCCCCGAGAAAGATCGCCGCCGTCATGCCGGGATGAAGGAAGGGCAGCGTGTCCGCCTCACAGCGGAAGTTCAGCCCGAACGCCTCCTCGATCGCGGCGAGCGCGCTCTTGGCGGTAAAGAAGGTCTCCCCCTCCCCGAACACGCCGAAAGAGAGCGTTTTCCGTTCCTCGGGATAGTCGGTGATGGGCAGCTCGTCCGCGAGGAACCGGGCGCCGATCTCAAACAGCCGTCCCGCGGGATTGCCGCGGCGCA
The DNA here is from genome assembly GCA_001604045.1 of Clostridiales bacterium Firm_08. Lineage (GTDB taxonomy): Bacteria > Bacillota > Clostridia > Oscillospirales > QAKW01 > Firm-08. The sequence goes on from LVAN01000024.1 coordinate 24,129, forward strand.
GGTTGCGCACGATGGCATTCAGCATGGAGGGAAGCAGGGTGGTGCGCATCAGTGAGAGATCCTCGCTGATGGGGTTTTTGATGCGGATGGCTTTGCGCTCCGGCGCGTCGTCCGGCAGGCGGAGCGTATCGAGATCGGCGGGAGAAAAGAAAGAATAGAACACCGTTTCAAAGAAGCCCTGCGAGACCAGCGCGTTTTTCAGCCGCAGCAGCGCCGTCTGTTCGTCGGCGCGGCCGCCGGCGGTGACCCGGGCGGTCTCCAGAAATCTCGGCGTGATATGCTCGTAGCCGTAACTGCGGATGACCTCCTCGGCGATGTCGGAGACGTGATCGTCGATGTCCTCCCGCCAGGGCGGCACGGAAAGCCGCAGGGTATCGCCCTCGATCTCCGGCGCAAAGTCAAGCGCCGCGAGATGGCGCAGGATCTCATCACTCGGCACGGTGATGCCGAGCAGGGCGTTCATTTTGGAAATACTGACGGTCAGCGGCCGGGGCGCGGGATCGGGACCCGCCGCCCGCTCGATATGGAGCGAGGACACCTTGCCGCAGCCGAGTTGTTCCACCAGATGCAGCGCCCGTTTGACGCCGTTGACGGTGGCGTATTCATCCACGCCTTTTTCGTAGCGCTGGGACGAGTCGGTGGGCTGACCGAGCGCTCTCGCCGTGCGGCGGATGTTGTCCCGGGCGAATTTGGCGCACTCAAAGACGACTTCCGTCGTCGTATCCCGGATCTCGGAGTTGAGCCCGCCCATCACGCCCGCCAGCGCGACCGGCTTTTTGCCGTCGCAGATGACGAGGTTGTCGGGGGTCAGCGCGAATTCTTTTTCATCCAGCGTTATGATCTTTTCGCCCGGCTCGGCGCGGCGGACGCGGATCTTGTTCCCTTCCAGGAAATCAAGATCGAACGCGTGCATCGGCTGACCGAACTCTTTGAGAACGAAGTTGGTGATGTCCACGATATTGGAGATGGAGCGCACGCCGACCAGCGCGAGATACCGCCGCATCCACGCGGGGGACGGCGCGATGGTGACGTCGGAGACGTAGTGCGCGATATAGCGCGGGCAGAGATCCGGCGCGTCGACGGTGACGTCGAAATCAATGGTCTTGCCCGTTTCGGCATAGGAAAGATCGGGCATTTTGAATGGTTTTTTGAGGACCGCCGCGACTTCCCGCGCCATACCGACGATGCTTTGGCAGTCGGGACGGTTGGCGGTCAGCGCGATGTCGAAAATAAAATCGTCAAGTCCCAGTAGCGGCTTTACGTCCTCGCCGGGGACGGCGTCCTCCGGCAGGACCAGCAGACCGAAATACTCCGCGCCGGGACAGAGGTCGTCGTTGAGCCCGAGTTCCACGCCGGAGCAGAGCATACCCTCGCTCTCGATGCCGCGGATCTTGCCTTTTGAAATGGTCATCACGCCCTCGGGGGTGATATGATCCCTCGCGGTCTTTATGACCGTCGCGCCGACAAGCGCCGCGGGGTATTTGCCGCCGGGACGGACGTTGTCCGCGCCGCAGCAGATCTGAAACGTTCCCTTATCGCCGCAGTCGACGGTACAGACGCTGATATGCGTATCCGGGACGGGGGTCACGCTTTTGACAAGTCCGACAACGACGCCGGAAACGTCTTTCCCGACCTCGATGACTTCCTCCACCTCAAAGCCCGCGCCAAACAGTTTTTCCTCAAGCTCCCTGACGCTGACGTCGATGTCAACGTATTCTCTGAGCCAACTCAGCGGTGCCAGCATATCCTCGTCCTCCTATCTCACGAATTGTTTCTCAAAGCGCATATCGCCCTCGAACAGCGCCTTGATATTGTTGATACCGTATTTGAGCATCGCGATGCGCTCGACGCCCATACCGAAGGCAAATCCGGTGTAAACGTCGGGATCGATGCCACAGTTTTCCAGCACGTGGCGGTTGACCATGCCCGCGCCCAGCACCTCGATCCAGCCGGTGCCCTTGCAGAGTTTACAACCTTTGCCGCCGCAGGCGAAACAACTGACGTCCACCTCCACCGACGGCTCGGTGAAGGGGAAATAGGACGGGCGAAGTCTCGTGCCCACGCCCTCGCCGAACACGCGGCGGGCGAAGGTGTCGAGCATGCCCTGCAGATCGCAGACCGAGATGCCTTTGTCCACGACCAGTCCCTCCATCTGCGTGAACATCGGGGAGTGGGTGGCGTCGTCGTCCGAGCGGAACACACTGCCGGGCGAGAGGATCTTGATGGGCGGGCGGCGGTTCTCCATCACGTGGATCTGCCCCGCCGAGGTCTGCGTTCTCAGCAGAAACTCGTCGGTCAGATAAAACGTGTCCTGCATATCCCGCGCCGGATGGTCTTTGGGCGTGTTGAGCGCGGTGAAATTATAGTAGTCGTTTTCGATCTGCGAGCCCTCGTAGACGTCAAAGCCCATCCCCGCGAAAATGTCGATGAGTTCCTGCGTGACGATGGTGATGGGATGCAGCGCGCCGACCGGCCTCTTTTCGGCGGGCATCGTCACGTCGATGCGTTCGCTCTCGTTCTTTTTCGCGAGCTCCGCCTCCCTGACGGCGGCGTCCGCCGCCTCAAAGCGGCTGATCGCCCAGCTTTTCAGCTCGTTTACCACCTTGCCGAACGCCGGGCGCTCCTCGGGAGAAAGGTCCTTCATCCCCTTCATCAGCCCGGTGATCTTTCCCTCGCGGTTGTCGAGGAAGGTCTTGCGGAACTCGTAGAGCGCGCTGCTTGACTTCATCGTAGTGATCTTTTGTTCGATCTCGGCGCGGATCTGCGCGATTTTCTCGTTCATATCTTTCCCTCCGTAAAAAAATAAAACTCCCGTCCGACAGGACGAAAGTTTCCGTGGTACCACCTGAATTCCGGGGGGATCCCCCGGCACTCCCGCCTAACGCCGCGTCCGCGGAGCGGTATTTCCCCCGCCCTGCTCCCGAAATGAAGTGCTTTTCCCCCTGCCCGCGCGCGCTTTCAGCCGATGGCGCGCGCTCTCTGCCGGGCATCCCGGAGATCCGCCGTTCCGATCTTCGCATTTACAAGTATTTTACCCTTTTCCCCGCGGTTTGTCAAGTATCACTTGCTTTTTTGCCGGCGGTGTGGTACAATCGGAACGGTAATACCCGATCGAAACGAAATGATTTCGGTGTCCCCCTGCCTCCCTTGTGCAAAGGGAGCCGGAGAGTTTTCTCACATGATAACAAAGGAGTTTGTTACTATGGAATTTGATTTCAACATCAAAAAGATCAAACGCACGCTGTTCAATATCGTACGGTACGCCTTTTTCGCCGTCGCCGGCATCACGGCGCTGTTCTGCATTTTCGACGTCATCAAGGGCGGGCTGTTCGCCGCCAGCGCGGACATCAAGGGCGGCATCGGGCTGGCGCTCGTCGTCGTCGCGGGCATGGCGGCGCAGATCTTTTTCGAGGCGCGCGTCGGGATGGGGCTTCGCAAAAAAGACAAGCGCGCCCTATCCTTCAACTTCTATCTCATCCCGCTGTCTCTGCTGCTGCTGATCCTCTCGCTGATCGGGCATTACAACGTTCTGCCCGCTCTGTTCGGGCTGATCCTGCCGCTGCTGCTGGTCTATACGTTGAGGTAAGATATGATCGATTTACGAAATCAGAACATCACGCTGCGGGTAAACCCCCTCGGCGCGCAAATGGAGGCGCTTGCCGTTTACGGCAAGCCTCTTTTATGGGAAAAAGATCCCGCCGTATGGAACGGCACCGCGCCGGTGCTGTTCCCCATCTGCGGCAGACTGGCGGAGGGGAGATACCTGCTGGACGGCGCCTCTTATGAACTGCCCATCCACGGCTTTGCCAGAAATATGCTCTTTACCGTCGCCAAACGTACGGAAACGGAAGCCGTCTTTTCCCTGTCCGACAGCGCGGAGACCCGCGCCGTCTACCCCTTTGCCTTCCGTTTCGATATCGCCTTTTCCCTGCTGGAAAACGGCGTGGAGATCGCCTACACCGTCCATAATCCCGGCGCTCGCCCCCTGCCCTTCGCGACGGGCGGGCATTACGGCTTTACCGCGCCCGGCGGCGTGGACCGGTACAAGATCGTCTTTGACCGTCCCCTTTCCCTTGCCCGCGAGGTGCTTGCCGCGGGCCTGCTGACCGGCGGACGGGAACCCGTTCCCTGTGAAGGCGATACACTTTACATGGATTATTCAATGTGCGACAACGACTCTTACGTGTTTGTCGGTCAGGACAGCCGCGCCTGCGCGCTCATGCCCCGCAAGGGAGCGGGAAAGATCCTTCTCGAGTACCCCGACACGCCCCATCTGCTGCTCTGGACCCAGCCCGGCGCGGAGTATCTTTGTATTGAACCCTGGACAGGCTGCCCCGACGGGCAGACCCCGACCGATCTGTATAAAAAAAAGGAAATGCGCCTTGTCCCGCCGGGCGGCACAAAACGCGTCATCCACAGAATAAAAGGAGAAATATAAGGTGAGTTGGTTTATTTTCTCAGTCATCGCGCTTTTGTGCTGGAGCGGCTCGGATCTTTTCTCAAAGATCGGCTGTCAGGACAAGGCGGACAAATACTCCCACCTCAAGATGGTGACGGCGGTCGGCGTCGTTATGGGACTGCACGCCGCCTGGGAGATCTTTTTCAACCATGTGGAGATCTCCTGGAACGTCATTGTCACCTATCTGCCGGTGTCGGCGCTTTACATCCTCTCGATGGCGATCGGCTACCTCGGCCTGCGCTACATCGAGCTGTCCATCTCCTCCCCCATCTGCAACTCATCCGGCGCCATCGTCGCGGTGCTGACCCTCGCCACGAAAGGGATCGGCGACGATCTGCCGCCGGCGGCGCTGATCGCCGTGGCGCTGGTCGCGATCGGCGTCATTTCCCTCGGCTTTGTGGAAGCGAACGAGGACGACGATATGCGCCGCGCCCGTCAGGACGCGTCCAACCGCCGCTACGCCAAAAGCTGGCTCGCCCTCGCCATCCCGGTGGTCTACTGTCTGCTGGACGCGCTGGGCACCTTCGCGGACAGCAAGGTGCTGGAAAAACTCGATGAAAATTCCTGCAACGTCGCCTATGAACTGACCTTTCTGTTCATCGGCGTCCTCTGCGCGATCTACGTGTTCGGCGTCAAGCGGCAGCGGCTGACGCCCAAAGCGGCGGCGCCGAGATTTACCGGCGCGATCTTTGAGACGATCGGGCAGTTTTTCTACATTTACGCGCTGGCGGACAGCGACCACGTCGCCTTTTCCGCGCCCATCATCTCCGCCTACTGCGTGGCAAGCGTCGTATGGAGCCGTATTTTCCTCAAAGAAAAACTCTCCCTCAAACACTACCTCTGCATCGGCGTCACCGTCCTCGGCATCATCGGCCTCGGCATATTCGATATTTAAATTTTTTAAAAATAAAGAAGGCAATGCGGACGCATTGCCTTTTTATTGTTATTCCACGCTGTTTTTCGCGTGCAGGAGATACGCTGTGATAAACCCGTCGAGATCGCCGTCCATCACGGCGCCTATATTGCCGTTTTCAAACCCGGTGCGGTGATCCTTGGCGAGGGTATAGGGCATAAACACGTAACTGCGGATCTGACTGCCCCAGCCGATCTGCATCATTTCCCCCTTGATGTCCTCGATCTTTTCGAGATGCTCCCGCTCCTTGACCTGCAGCAGTTTACTTTTGAGCATTTTCATCGCCATATCGCGGTTTTTGTGCTGACTGCGCTCGTTCTGACAGGTCACCACGATCCCGGTGGGCAGGTGGGTGATGCGGATGGCGGAGTCCGTCTTGTTGATATGCTGTCCGCCCGCGCCGCTGGCGCGGTAGGTGTCCACGCGGATCTCCTCGTCCTTGATGACGATCTCCGCGTCGTTTTCGATCTCCGGCATCACTTCAAGAGAGGCGAAAGAGGTGTGCCTTCTGCCCGACGAGTCAAAGGGCGAGACCCGCACCAGACGATGCACGCCCATCTCGCTTTTAAGGTATCCGTAAGCGTAGGTGCCCTCGACCATGATGGTCGCGCTTTTGATGCCCGCCTCGTCGCCGTCCAGGTAGTCCATCACCTTGACCTTGAAATCATGGCGCTGGGCGTAGCGGGTGTACATACGGTACAGCATCTCCGCCCAGTCCTGCGCCTCGGTGCCGCCGGCGCCGGCGTGGAAGGTGAGGATCGCGTTGTTCTTGTCGTACTCGCCGTCCAGCAATGCCTTGAGGTTTTCCTCCTCCAGCCGCTTTTCAAACGCGGAAAACTCCGCGTCAAGTTCCTTTAAGATCTCCTCGTCGGGATCCTCCTCCGCCATCTCCACCATCGCGCCGAGATCCTCGAAGGTGCCGCGCAGACTGTCAAATCCCTCGATCAGGCTTTCCTGCGCCTTGATCTCTTTGAGGACTTTCTGCGACGCGTCAAGATCGTCCCAGAACCCCGGCTTTTCGCTGTCCGCCCGCAAGGCGGCGAGCCGCTCCCTGGCGCCCTCGACGCCAAGCGCTTTTTCCAGTTTATCGACCTCGGGCGCGAGCGCCGAGAGTTTCATCTTGATATCGTCTAAAATGATCATAGCGATCCTCCTGTCTTTATAATATATCATACCACTCTTTTTTTATATTTGCAACAAAACTCTTTACGAAACCGGAAAAAAGTGCTAACATATCTTATAAGGATGTGATTTTCTTGAAAGAAAAACTGCGCGCTCTGCGCGCTTCTTTACAATGTAATAAAGCGTGGCGGGCCGCGCGGTACGTCCTTCTCGCCTTTTTTATCCCCTTCATCTGGGCGGTGACCGAGATGTTCAACTACGAAGGGCTTTCGAAATATTTTCGTTTCATCGGCCTGCATCCCGGCTCGGCGGCGCTGGCGTTCTGCGTCACGGCGCTGCTGTTTGCCGCGTTTTTGTTCGCGGTGCGGCGGGGCTGGATCGCCGCGGCGATCCTCGGCGCGCTGTACCTGATCTGCGGCTATGTGAATTTCATCAAGACCGCGCTCAACGGCGAGCATTTCACCCCCTGGGATCTCGCGATGGCGGGCAAAATGGGGCAGCTTTTATCCTTCACCCGCATCCGCCTGCCCTGGTGGGCGTACGTCGTTCCCTTTATCGTCGCGGCGTTTGTCTGGGTGCTGTGGTTCCTCGGGGCGGATCTTAAGACCTTCGGCAAGTGGGACGCCCTGTGGCGGCCGATCGGTACGCTTTTGATGCTCGCCCTGCTCATCCTGCCCTTCGCCAAACCGAAATGGGCGGAAAAAACGCTCAAAAAGTTCGGCATGAGTTTTATGGACGCGGCGCTGCAAAGTTCCAACTACCGCGCCAACGGTTTTGTCGGCGCGTTCACCCTCAACCTCGTAAGTATGAACGTCGAGGCGCCGGAGGGGTACGATGAGGACGCCGTAAAAGAACTGCTGGGGGGCTTTTCCGGCACTGAAGGGACCGGCAAAACGCCGGACGTCATCTGCATCCTCTGCGAGAGTTTCTGGGATATCCGGAACCTTCCCGGCACCACCTTTTCCAAAGATCCGCTGGCGTACTACGACGCGCTCTGTGAGATGGACAACGCGTACAGCGGCACCTTTTATTCCTCCGCGACCGGCGGCGGCACCGTGCGTCCGGAATTTGAAGTGCTCACCGGGCTGACCACCGACTTTCTGCCTGCCGGCACCGTCCCTTATCAGTACGTAAAGTCACCGTTCCCCAACTACGTCTCAAATTATAAGGAACAGGGCTACACGACGCTTGCGATGCACCCCTACGACAAGACTTTTTACAGCCGTTCCTCCGCCTACGGCGCCGTCGGATTTGACGCCTATTACGGCGACAGCGAGATCGCCGAAATGGTGGACGTCACCTACAAGCGCGGCTACATCAGCGACGACAGTTTCGCCGACGCGATGATCAAACAGCTCGAGGCGCACAAAAACGAGCCGACCTTCCTGTTCGGCATCTCGATGGAAAACCATCAGACCTATTACGCGCTCCAGCACGGCGATATCGAGATCACCGTCGACAATCCCGCGCTGTCCGGCGCGACAAAAGACGCCGTCACCACCTACACGCAGGGCGCCTACCACGCCTGTCAGATGATGGAAAAACTTGTAAACTACATCAACAGCCGGGGCAAGGACACCGTTCTGGTGCTGTTCGGCGACCACCTGCCCACCCTGGGGCCCAACTTCGACGCCTACCGCGCCGCCGGACTGTTCGACGGCGAGGCGGCGGACACGGCGGAGGCGAAACTGATGTACGGCACGCCGTTTGTCGTCTACGCCAATTACGATATGGAAAGCGGCATCCTCAAAAAAAAGGGCAACGAGATCTCCCCCTATTATCTTTTGGACGCCGTCGCTCTCAGCACCGGCACGGCGCGCACGCCGTATATGGATCTGCTGCTGGAGCGTTTTGGGGAAGTTCCTTACTACAACAGCCGCCTAATGATGAAAAAGACGAAAGCGGTCAAGGCGCTGCGCCGCACGCAGGAGCTGATCACCTACGACCGCGTTTTCGGCAAACAGTATTCAAAATAAACTCATAACAAAAACACACGACCAAGGTCGTGTGTTTTTGTTATGGTGGGATAATCAGCAAAGCATATTTGCGATGCCTGATGGAGCGGGTGACGAGGCTCGAACTCGCTACCTTCACCTTGGCAAGGTGACGCTCTACCAGATGAGCTACACCCGCGTCTTGCCTGCCGCTTTTGAAAAACGGCAAGATATATTATATCTGTATATCGCGAAAATGTCAATAGTTTTTTAAATTTTTTTTGCGCTGACCGGAATTTGGTCTTCCAAACGCGCCGACTTTCATGAAATCCGCGGAGACAGGGGACGGCACTATGTCTCCATTGTTTGCAGTATTTATTTCCACCTCATCAGTTTCGCGCCGAAGGCGCTCAACAGCTTCCCCTCAAGGGGAAGCCGTTATAATGATTTCCCTCGGTCAAAGACCGAGGGAAATCATCCTTAATTTGCGCGTAGCGCAACATCATTTGCCGAAGGCAACATCATTTGCGGCTTTGCCGCAACATCATTTTCCCGTCAGGGAAACATCATGTAGGGGGCGACGACCTGCCTCCCTTGTGTAAAGGGAGGTGGATCGGCGGCTCTGCCGCCGAGACGGAGGGATTGTCAAGTCACGTTCACAATCCCTCAGTTTTCCGATTTGGAAAGCCGCTCCCGCAGGGAGCCTTTTTCCCCAAATCGAAAAAACAGCTCCCCTTACACAGGGGAGCCCAGCGTGTCAAAGAACCTCTTTGACACGCTGGCAGACTGCAAAAAAGGAAGTTGCATTTCACCGAGCCGTTCTCGTCGGCGTACGTGGGTACGGTAGAGAGCGGATCGGTGGAAAACAGAGAAAAGCCTTGCAGAGCAAGGCTTCCACGGTTCAAACATTTGTTTTTCTGTATTAAAATTCAGGTTTTGAACTTTACTGAAAAACGAAACTGTTTGAAATTTTGTTTCTGTTTCTCTGTGGTGAAACGACTTTTTTGACAGTCTGAGCTCCCCTTACACAGGGGAGCCGTTGATTTTTTTCAGATCAAATATCTTACTGTTTCGTAATGCTCTGCGCGGAAAGGAGAGCGCCGTTTGCCTGTTCATAAACGACGGTGACGGTGTCGCCCGCCGTCAGCGTTACGATGTCCTCCTGCTCGGCAACGCTCTTTTTAAAGGTCGCGTCCGACCCCTCCACGCGGAAATAATAGACGGAATTCCCGCCCACGACGGCGGTGCGGATGTCGGTGATGACGCCGGTCACCGTCGCGGTCTCCGCAGGCGCTTTCTCCTCCTGCAGATCGGAGGTGCCGATCAGCGCGACGTAGTTTTTCTCGCACTCCTCAAGGCTCTGTCCCTTGCCGACGATCTGATACTGCCGGACGTTGACCATCGCGTACATTTTGACCAGCCCCGCGTTGTCTTTAAGGGCGATGAAATAGGTCGGCTCGCCCCCGACGTTGAGCAGCAGCGGGAAGGTCGCCTGATATTTGAGGTTCTGCACTTCGCCCTCGGCGCTGCTCATCGCGGAAAATTCCTCCGCGCCGGCGATGGGATAGAAAGATGTCGCCTTGGTGCGCTGATTGGTGAGGATGAACCCGACGTTGGACTCGTCCGCCGCGACGGAGGTCACGCCGGTGTACATATACACGTCGTCCCCGATGGCGATATAGTTGTAGCCGTCGGTGGTCTGCTTGCAGTCCTTCTGCCCGAACACCGAGTTCCAGTATCCCTTCTGCAGGGTGCCGAAGTAGTCGTACTGCTCGATGATCATCTCGGCGTCATACACGCGGTCGACCCATGCGGGCACGTCCGCGACGTCATAGTAGTGATGCTCGCCGGTGACGGCGTTGACCAGCACGACGCCGCAGATATCCCTGCCGCCGTACAGTCCGATGCGGTACCGGATCCGCGGGCAGACCCAGAAGGGCGTGCCGTCCTCGTCGATCTCGAAATTCGCCTCAGAGAAAATATAGGTCGGATAGTGAAAGCGCAGATGGCGCAGAAGATACCGGTCGAAGTGATCGGAATTTGAATATTTCATCCCGCTTTCCAGCCGGTGTACAGAGACCTCCTGGCTGACCATATCAATGGAGATATAAGCGGGGATGCCGGCGCCGACGTTGTTGATCCACTTGAACAGATCGGCGTATCCGAGGGGCGTGACGCGGGTGGGGCGCCCTTTGTAGTTGATCTGCGTATAGTTGTCAAGCACGGTGAACTGGCTGACCATATCGGACAGCTCGCCCATCTTGCGGGTGCCGAGTTTGGTGGCGGAGTCATAGTCCAGCGTCGGGATGCGGTCGTAGGTGATCTCCTGCACGTCTTTGGTGAAGTCCCCCTCGCTGACCGACAGAAGCTGACGATAGGACGCGGCGCGGAACAACTGCCAGCCCGTCATCGTGCCGATCACGCCTACGGCAAGACAAACAGCGGCAATGCACACCGTCACCCTGGTGGCGCGGGACATATCCCGGAAAGACGGCTTGCCGCCCTGCAAAAACGAGGTGTCCCTGGACTTTATGGTCTCCCACACGCTTCCCAGCGACAACATCAGACGGTACACCACCGCCAGCACCGCGATATCCCACAAAAGATCGGGATTGTGGATGCTGATCGCGGGCAGCGTCACATAAAAACCGACCGCCGCGACGATCAGCGTTACCGCCGCCGCTAAAATATGCTTTTTCGCTTTCATTGTTCTCCTCCTATGATCTCGATATTCTCCATCGCCGCGCCGACCAGCGCGTCGATATCCAGCTTTTTCTCCTCCTCTTCCACCTGCCTGAGATCGGGTTTTGTCTTGGGGTGGCGGGGGGTAAAGACGGTACAGCAGTCCTCGTACGGCTCGATGGACGTCTCGAACGTCCCGATCCGGCGGGAGATCCGTATGATCTCCTCTTTATCCATCCCGATGAGGGGACGAAGGGTCAGCGCGGGGGTCGTCGCGTCGGTGACGGAAAGCGCCTGCATCGTCTGGCTGGCGACCTGCCCGAGGCTTTCGCCGGTCACGAGACTGCCGGCGCGGTGCCGCCGCATCACCTCATAGGCGATGCGCATCATAAACCGCCGCATAATGACGGTGAACAGATCCTCCCTGCAGTTTTCCAAAATGGCTTTCTGCGCCTCGGTGAAGTACACCACCCGCAGCGAGATGCCGGGGCAGTAGTCCCGCAGGATCTCCGCGAGCTTCACGACCTTCTGTTTGGCGCGTTCCCCCGTATAGGGCGGGCTGAAGAAGTGTAAAGGTATAATACTTACCCCTCGCTTGGCGATCATATACGCCGCGACGGGGCTGTCGATACCGCCGGAGAGCAGTAAAACGCTCTTTCCGTTGGAGCCGTAAGGCATTCCGCCCGCGCCCGGCGTCTGCCCGGCGTGAATATAAGCGGCGTCCTCCCGGATCTCGGTCATCACGACGACGTCGGGATGATGCATATCCGCCGAAAGGTGCGCGTTGCTTTTCAGCACCGCCGCGCCCACCTCACGGCTGATCTCGGGGCTGGTGAGGGGGAAGCGTTTGTCCGCCCGCCTCGACTCCGCCTTGAAGGTCTTTTTGTCTTTCAAAAAGGGCGGTAGGTACTCCGCCGCCGCCCGGCAAATCGCGCCGATGTCCTTTTCGCATTTGAGGGCGCGGGTCACACCGACAAACCCAAACACACGGCAAGTTTTTTCAAACGCCGCGTCGACGTCCTGCTCCCCCACCGGCTCGATATACGCGATGGACTGGGACAGCGACGTCTCAAACGTTCCGACGTCCCGCAGCGCCGCCCGAAGATTTTTGAGCAGTCGCTGTTCAAATCCCTTGCGGTTGAGCCCTTTGAGAACGATCTCACCGCATTTTGCCAAAATTACTTCCGTCATGATTCACCTGTATTTCCGGATCAGCGTTTTCGCCGCTTCGTCCGCGGCGGCAAAAAACACGTCGATCTCCTCTGTCGTCGTATCGTAGCCGAAACTGACGCGGATCGCGCCGTCCACCGTTTTGCGGTCCTTGCCGAGCGCGGCAAGGATGCTGCCGTGCCCGCCCGCGTCGGAGCAGGCGGAACCGACTGATACGTAAATTTCCTTTTGCTCTAAAAAGTGCAAAACGTTTTCCCCCGCGTATCCCATAAAGGACAGATTGACGATATGGGGGGCGTATACGCCGTCATCACGGTTGACCTGTAAATAGGGACGTTCCTTCGCCAGCGCGAGAAACCGCGCTTCCAGCGCCTTAAAACGCGCCCCGTGTTCTTCCAGCCTGTCCCGCGCCTGCGCCGCCGCCGCGGCGAAACCGCAGATGGCGGGCGTGTTGAGCGTGCCGCTCACCAGTCCCTTTTCCTGCCCGCCGCCGTATATCACGGGCAAAAGGCGCACACCGCTTCTAACAAACAGCGCGCCGCATCCCTTGGGGCCCGCGATCTTGTGGGAACTGACGCTCAAAAGATCACACCCCAGCGCCCTGACGGACACCGGGATCTTGCCCAGCGCCTGCACCGCGTCGATATGGAACAGCGCCGGCGCGCCGGCGGCTCGGATCATTTCGGGAATGCGCTCCACCGGAAGGATCAGCCCCGTTTCATTGTTGACGAGCATCGCGCTGACCAGCACGGTGCGGCTGTCGATCGCCCCGCGGAACCCCTCCTCCGTCGGAGGGCAGACGACGACCTCAAAGCCGTCCTCCGCCAGGCTTTTCGCGCTCTCCCGCACCCCGGCGTGCTCCACCGACGAGATGACGACCCGCTCTCCCCTGCGCCGCAGGGCGCGGGCGCCGCCGATGACGGCGGCGTTGTCCGAAAAGGTGCCGCCCGGCGTGAACAGTATCTCGTCAGTCTTCGCGCCGACGCACCGCGCGATCGTCTCTCTGGCGCGCTCCACCGCCCGCTCCGCTGTCACGCCCATACCGTGCAGGGAGGCGGGATTGCCGTATTCCGTTTGCTCCATACGCCGCATCGCGGCCGCCGCCCCGGGGGACAGACGGGTCGTCGCGGCGTTGTCAAGATAGATCACTGTATTTTCCCTTTCTTTCCTATTTATTATAGTATAGTATTTCCCCTCGATTTACAAGTGTTTTCATAAAAATTACGTAAAGCATGTGATAAGACTTGATTTTCCCCGTTTTTTCCATTATAATGAAAATAACTTATTTAAAAGGAGCGGCAGGTATGTTAGTAAACGTAAAAGAAATGATGCAAAAAGCCAGAGACGGGAAGTACGCCGTCGGTCAGTTCAACATCAACAACCTGGAATGGACCAAGGCGATCCTGCTCACCGCTGAGGAGCAGAAAAGCCCTGTCATCCTCGGTGTGTCCGAGGGCGCGGGCAAGTATATGTGCGGCTTTAAGACCGTCGCGGATATGGTCAGCGCGATGATCGGCGATCTCGGCATCACCGTGCCGGTGGCGCTGCACCTTGATCACGGTTCCTACGAGGGCGCCAAAAAAGCGATGGACAGCGGCTTTTCCTCCATCATGTTCGACGGCTCTCACTATGATATCGACGAAAACATCGCCAAGACCAAAGAGATCATCGACCTTTGCGCCGAGAGAGGTCTTTCGGTGGAAGCGGAAGTCGGCGCGATCGGCGGCGAGGAAGACGGCGTGATCGGCGGCGGCGAGGTCGCGGATCCCGCGGAGTGCAAGACCATCGCGGATCTCGGCGTGGACATCCTCGCGGCGGGCATCGGCAACATCCACGGCAAATATCCCGCCAACTGGGCGGGGCTTCGCTTTGACGTGCTGGAAGAGATCAACAAAGCCACAGTCGGCATGCCGCTTGTGCTGCACGGCGGCACGGGCATTCCCGACGATATGGTGAAAAAGGCGATCTCCCTCGGCGTCTGCAAGATCAACGTCAACACCGAGTGCCAGCTCGTGTTCGCCGAGGCGACGAGAAAATACATCGAGGCGGGCAAAGACCTTGAAGGCAAGGGCTTTGACCCCCGCAAACTGCTCGCCCCCGGTTTTGAGGCCATCAAGGAAAAGGTCAAGGAGAAAATGGAACTGTTCGGCTCTGTCGGCAAAGCGTAAAATCCATAAAAATAGCGATTTCCCAAGGCAAAAAGCCTTGGGAAATCTTTTTGCCCTTTCCCCGATATTTGACTTTTTTCGACAAATATAATATAATGTATATTTGTAGCATATGGGAAAGGAGCGGGACAAGATGAAACATCACTGGATCCTTCGGATCGCGACGCTGACGCTTTGCGTCCTGCTCGCCCTGATCCCGCTTGCCGCGAACGCCGCGCCGTCCACGACGGCGGAGGTGGACGAGGCGATCGCCAAACTCAAAAACACCTATAAAGAAGGGGATACATGGACAGGTCCCTTCACCGACGGCGGCGTCAGCTACGCCGCCCAATGCTTCGGGTTTGCCTGCCTGCTGGGCCGCGAGTTGTTCGGTCAAAACCCCTATAAGGGCGGCTGGACCAAACACTACGCCGCGAAGGAGTTTCTCGTCGGAGACATCATCCGCCTGCGGCGGGTGTCGTCGAGCGGCGTGATCAAAAATTATAACCACGCCTACTTCGTCTATGAGATCAAGGGAGATACCGTCTGCCTTGCCGACTGCAACAGGGCGGGCGTCGACAAGGTCAGCTGGAAAATGACCCTTTCCGTCACCGAACTCGCAAGGCGCGTGGCGATGAAACAGTACGTCAACGAGAAATCAGACGAAAACAAAGACACTCCCACCGGCTATGTCTGGCGGTATGATGATAACCCCTACGTTTTGGCCGAACATCATCCCGCCCATCCCGTCTTTTACGACGTGCCGCAGGGCGCCTGGTATTACGACGCGGTGGACTACACCTGGCAGAACGGCATTTTCAACGGTCAGACCGGCGGCTCTTTCGCGCCGGAAAACGATATCACCCGCGCGATGTTCGTGCAGGTGCTTTGCAATCTGTCCGGCGCGGCTCCGTCCAAAAAAGACCAGTGCCCCTTCACCGACGTACCGAAAAACGCGTGGTACTACGCCGCCGTCTGCTGGGCAAAGAAAAGCGGCGTCGTAGAGGGCACTTCCGCCATGGAGTTTTCTCCCGACCGCGCCATCACCAGACAGGAGATGTGCGTCATCCTGTACGGATACGCACGCCTTACCGGCGCGCCGCCGAAGGACGCCGCGCCGGATTTCTCGGACGCGGACGAGATCGCCAAATGGGCGAAAACGGCGGTCGGCGCCTGTCAGAACGCCGGATGGATCGGCGGAGTCGGCGGCGGCAAATTCGCGCCGCTGATGACCGCGTCCCGCGCCCAGGCGGCGCAGATCCTGACGGTATATGACAAAACGTGGGGAATGGCGATCGCGTAAAAAAAGCGTAAAAAACCGTCGTTCCGCCGGGTGGCGGAACGACGGTTTTCTCTTTTCTCTATTTTCCAAGTTCCGTGACGACAGCCAGCAGGTGGCGGAAACTTTCAAGATAGGCCGCCCGCGAGACCGTCTCGTCCGGCTGATGCTCGTCGCCGTGTCCCTGCGCGAGCGGCGGCTCGGGCAGCGGCAGATAGTCCGCGACCGCGGCAATGCTGTACGCGTTTTTCAGATGAGAGGCGTAGGTCCCGCCGCCGCTGTAATATGGGCGAAGCCCCGTCCTGCCCGACACCCGCTCGCAGGCGGCAAGGATACGGCGGACCTCCTCGCTGTCCTCCGGCAGCATAAAGCCGGCGCGATATGTCATCGCCGCGACTTCCCAACCGGTCTCCTCCACGGCGCGGCGGATGGTCTCAGCCGCTTTTTCGGCGTCACTGCCGCCGCTGATGCGGAAATCGAAATGAAGCTCCATCCGGTCTCCTTCCATCGCGGCGATGCCGTTACAACAGGTGTTCTCCCCGAACCCGCCGTCCGAGCCCGCGACGCCGAACGCCGTGCCTCTGCCGTCCGAAAGCAGCCGGGCGGCGATAGCAAGCTGCGCCCGATCCCCCTCGCAAAGGGCGGGACAGTCGGCAAAAAACGCCGCGACGGGCAGCATCGCCGAATGATAATCGGCGCAGGCCGCCGCGTGGACGGCGGGCGCCGTCGAGATGACCTCGATGCCGCCGCTGTCATGGCGGACTTCCAGTCCGCTTTGCCGCAAAGCCGCCCAAATCGGTTCGGTATCCCGCAGTTTTACGGTGACGCGGCTCATCATCAGATTTTCGGCGATACCGCCCGAAACGCCGACAACGTCCCGCAGTCTGCCGCTGCGCGCCGTTATATGCAGGATGGTCTTTTCCCCCACCGATACGGGGAACTGATTGTCCGGCGTGACAGACACGTCCGGCATCGGATGGCGGCGGACGAACGCGTCGATATCCTCCATCCCCGTCTCCTCACTGCCGCCGATGAACACCACGAGTTTTTTGGAGAGTTCCTCTCCCGCCGCCCGCAGCAGATCGGGCAGCCACAGCGCCTGGATGATGGCGCCTTTATCGTCCCGCACGCCTCTGCCGGTGAGAAAGCCGTCCCACAGATGGAGCGCGAAAGGGGCGCCCGTCGTCCACTCCGTCTCGTCGACGGGGACGACGTCGCCGTGGCAGAACACGCCGAGCGTTTTTTCCCCTTCGCCGTATTCCATCAAAAGATACTCGTCATAAAGGGTCACGGTATAGCCGTGCCTTTGTCCCAGCCGCGCGACGGTCTCAAGCATCCGTTTCACTTCTCTGCCAAAGGGCGCGCCGTCCTCCGGCGCGCCCTTGACGCTCGGGATGGCGATGATCTCCGCAAGTTCCTCAAAAATCTCCCATTCGTGCTCTTGTAAAAATTCCGTGATGCGATCCATATCTCCGTTTCCTTTCAAATATAATAAAAATAGAGGCGTCTTTGTTTTACAAAGACGCCTCCTGTTACATGCTATGTTCAGTTTGCCAGGAAATTGAGCGCGAAGTTTTTGAGGATCTGCGCGACCTCCGCGCGGGACGCCTTGCCCTTGGGGGTGAAGTACCCGCCGCCGGTGCCGTTGACGATGCCCGCCTTCTGGCAGGTGATGATCGCGTTCAGCGCGTATTTGCCCGCGGCATCGTTGTCCTTAAAGAACACTTCTTTCTGTTTCGGCGTCAGCTCAATACCGGCGAACTTCGCGTAATTGACCATCATCACGCAGATCTGTTCACGGGTGACGGGGTCGGTCGGCGAGAAGGTCGTTTGGCTCGTACCGGCGACGATGCCGTTATCCGACGCCCATTTGACGTACCCGGTATACCATTTGTTTTTCCCAACGTCGGTAAATTTTGTCTTGACGTTATTGTTCGGCGCGACGCCGTGCAGACGGCCCAGCACCGTTACGAACATCGCGCGGTCCATCGTTTGCGTGGGCGCGAACTCCGTATCGCTGATGCCGGCGAACAGGCCGTTGTCATAGACGAAATAGACGGTGTCATAGAACCAGTCGGTCGATGATACGTCAACGAATACGTTGCTGTCCTCGGAGAGCGGGATCTTGTCGATGGAAGCGGTCTGCAGATAAGCGCCGCACTCGGTACAGGGGATGGCGCGCAGGCCTGTCGCGTAAGTCCGCGGCTCTTTGACGACGGTCCATCTGCCGGGGGTATGGTCGACCATCGGGATATCCTTGCTGTCCAGCACTTCGCCGCACATCGTGCAGACGACCTGCTTTTTGCCGGGGGCGGTGCAGGTCGGATCGATGATCTGCCGCCATTCGCCCGCTTTGTGCGCGATGGCCGGGATCTCCTGCGTCTCGCTGATGAAGCCGGCGGTACGGGTCCGCTCGCCCGCCTCTTTGCAGGTCGGCGCTTTGGTCTGGATCCATTCGCCTTCCATCGTGTCGGCGTAGGCGTAGGACTCGGTCACGAGGATCTGCCCGCACTTCGCGCAGACGACCTGACGCTCGCCATCCGCTTCGGCGGTCGCCGGTCTGGTGATGACGTAATAGGTATCGTCGTCGTCACAGGTGAGGATGTTGAGCGGCAGACCGTTGGCGTTAGCGTAGGTGATAACGTCCAGCGCCGAGGCGTAGCACTCGATGGTGGCGCCGGTATTCTTGAAGGCGTCCGCGCCGATGGCGTGAACGGAAGTCGGTACAAAGATCTTAGCGAGCGCCTTGCCCGCGAACGCGCTGTCCGCGATCGCGTAGGTATCGTCACGCAGCGTGACGCTGCCGCCGGCGGAAGCGCCTTTATACTCGTAGAACACTTTGCCGAGATAGACCTCGCCGTTCTCCTGCAGTTCATACCACTTGGAACCGGAAAGCGATCCCGCCGCCACGCTTGCCAGCGTGTCCGGCACGTTGATCGTCAGCAGCGCCGAGCAGTCGGCAAACGCAAAGGAGTCGATGGCGGTAATGGTATCCGGCAGGGTGACGCTCTTGATCGCGCCGTTGCCGGTAAAGAGATTGGCGGGAACGGTGGTGACGCCCTCTCCGAACGTCACGGTCTGCAGGGACGAGCATCCGGAAAACGCGTCCATACCGATGGCGCAGGAAGGCGCGTTGTAATGGACGGTCTTCAGCGACGTGCATTTGGAGAACGCTCCGGCGTCGATGGAGGTGATGCCCTCCGGGATGGTGATCTCGGTGATGCTCGAACCGCCGTAATCGGTAAAGAGCCCCGCGGGGATGTGCTTGACGTTCTCGCCGAGTGCCACCGTGCTGAGTTTGTGGCAGTAGTTGAACGCGTCGGCGGCGATGGACGTGCAGTTGACGGCGTCAAAGGTGAGTTCCGTCGCGTTGTAGCAGCCGGCGAACGCCCGCGCCTCGATGCGGCGGACCGCCGCGGGGATCTCGATCTTTTTCAGCGCGTAGTTACTGGTGCAGAGGTAGGTCGGGATGACCTCGACGTTATCCCCGAAATCGACGGTGGAGATCTTGCCGCAGCCGCTGAACGCGTCGATCGCGACAGTGGCGTCCACCGCGTTATAATAGATGGTCGTCAGCGCCGCGCAGTTGGCGAACGCCGTAGAGCCGATGCCCGTCACCGTCTCGGGGATGGTGACGGAAGTGATGTACTGACAGCCGTTGAACGCGTCGGACATAACGGTCGTGACGTCGGTCAGGATGACGCTTTTCAGCGCCTTGTTGACCGCCGTGCCGTTGCTTCTC
Organism: Clostridiales bacterium Firm_08; assembly: GCA_001604045.1. Classification (GTDB taxonomy): domain Bacteria; phylum Bacillota; class Clostridia; order Oscillospirales; family QAKW01; genus Firm-08. The sequence goes on from LVAN01000024.1 coordinate 43,577, forward strand.
TCCGACTGCGCGCCGTAGAGATAGCCGATGAAAGCGGTATCCGCCGTGTCCGGCGACTCGCCGATGAAGGGCAGGGTAATGCTGCTGACGCCGGTGTTGCCGGTCAGCATATTGTCCGCGATATAGCGAACGCTGTTCGGGATGACGAGCGAGGTGATATCACCGCGGTTCGCCAGCGCCTTCGCGGCGATGGCGGTGGCGGTGGAGGGGATCGTCAGCGCGCCGTTCAGCGTGCCTTTATAAGTGATGAATACTTTCGCGAGGAAAACCGGACCGTCCGCCTGCGCGGCAAGCCACGCCGTACCGGCGACGACGTCCGCGCCGACCGCTTTCAGCCCGGAATAGACCGTGATGTCCGCCAGCGCCGAGCAGTTTTTGAACGCGCCCTCTCCGATGGTCGTGACGCGGGAGGAAAGCGGCATCTCGGTCAGCGCCGCGCAGCCGGCGAACGCGTATTTGGAAACGGTGGCGATACCGGTGAAGGACAGCGCCAGATCGGTCAGCGCCGAGCAGCCGTAAAACGCGTAGGCGCCGAGCGCCGTCGGCGTGCCGTTCCAGATGATGTTCTCCACTTTTTTCATATTGTAGAACGCGTAAGCGTCGACCGTCGTATCGTCGGTGACGGTGACGGTTTTCAGGGACGCGGGGTAATTCGCCGTATCCGTCGCGCCCGCCGCGTCGAACAACGCGCCGAGGAAGTTGCTTTTTGTCTTTTCAACGCCGACGAACGGGACCGTCAGCGTCGCCAGCGACGTACAGCCGCTCAGCGACCCTTTGCCGATATATTCCGCGCTCGCGGGAATGGTGAGATCCGTCAGCGCCGTGTTCATAAACGCGGCGTCCCCGATCTTTGTCAGCGCGGCGGGAAGATCGATCACCGTCAGCGCGGCGCAGTCGGCAAACGCCGCCTCGCCGATGACGGTAACGCCGGCGGGAAGCGAAACGGAGGTGATCCCCGCCATGCCCCTGAACGCGTCAGCGCCGACGCCGACGACGGTATATCCGCCCAGCGCCGCGGGCACGACCACCGCCGTGCCGCTGCCGTTATACGCGCTCACCGTTGCCTTTTCATCCTTGACCGTGTAGGAAAAATCCCCGTCCACGGCGGCGAAGGAAACGCTGACGGCAAACGCCGCCGTCATGGAAAGCACCATGAGCGCGCTTAATACAATGGATAAAAATCTTTTGATTTTGTTCATTGCGTGTTCCTCTTTTCTGCAAATTTTCCTCGCGTGAATATACTATTTCATAATATATAATAATTATATAGCAAACCGAAAACGATGTCAAGAGCAACCGCCCCCAAAAAAGAAAAGCGGCATATTCCACAAAAAACCCGCGGCGGATTTGTGTAAATTCACACAAAAGACGCGAGCGTCCTGGAAAAGAAAAAGTCCCGCATCATCGCGTCATATTCCGTCCACATCGGCAGCGTTTTGCAAAATCCCGCGCGGGGACAGGGCTCCGCGCCCCCGGCAAGACAGGCGACCGGCGCGAGCGTTCCCTCGGTGATCTCTAAGATCTCCCCCACCGTATAGTCCTCCGCCGCGCGGCAGAGCCGGTATCCGCCGCCCTTGCCGCTGGATCCCCTGACAAGTCCGCCTCTGACAAGATCTTTCACGATGATCTCCAGATACTTTTTGGAGATCTCCTGCCGCCGCGCCGTATCTTTCAGGGGAACAAAACCCTCCCCCGTATGCTCGGCAAGATCGATCATCAGCCGCAGCGCGTATCTCCCTTTCGTCGATATCATACCACCGTCTCCTTCTGATGTGTGTTTTCACCCGCCATTATACCACAAGGTAAGTAGGTAAATCAACCGAAAAATTTTTCAATTACCTATTGACAAGATAGGTGATTGCGGGTATAATAGGCTCAATAAGGCGATCTTATGAGAAAGGACAGGAAAAATGAGTTACAGATTTGAGACGCTCCAACTGCACGTAGGGCAGGAGCAGGCGGATCCGGCGACCGACGCGCGCGCGGTGCCGATCTACCAGACGACTTCCTACGTATTCCATAATTCCGAACACGCCGCGGCGCGGTTCGGACTGGCGGACGCCGGCAACATCTACGGCAGGCTGACCAACTCGACGCAGGACGTGCTGGAAAAGCGCGTCGCGGCGCTGGAAGGCGGCATCGCGGCGCTGGCGGTCGCGTCCGGCGCGGCGGCGATCACCTACACCATCGAGGCGCTGGCGCGAAAGGGTGAGCATATCGTCGCCCAGAAAACCATCTACGGCGGCAGTTACAACCTGCTCGCCCACACCCTGCCGGGGTACGGCATCGAAACGACGTTTGTCGACGTCCACGACCTTTCCGCCGTCAAAGCGGCGATCCGTCCGGACACCAAGGCGATCTTTATCGAAACGCTGGGCAATCCCGGCAGCGACATCCCGGACATCGAGGCGCTGGCGGCGCTGGCGCACGAGCACGGCGTCCCGCTGGTCATCGACAACACCTTCGGCACGCCTTACCTTATCCGTCCCATCGAGCACGGCGCGGACATCGTCGTCCACTCCGCCACCAAATTCCTCGGCGGGCACGGCACGACGCTGGGCGGCATCATCGTAGACAGCGGCAAATTCTCCTGGTCGCCCGAAAAATATCCCGGCATCGCCGCCCCCAACCCGAGTTATCACGGTGTTTCCTTTACCGCCGCCGCGGGACCCGCGGCGTTCGTGACCTATATCCGCGCCATCCTTTTGCGGGACACCGGCGCCGCGATCTCCCCCTTCAACGCGTTTTTACTGCTGCAGGGCGTGGAGACGCTGTCCCTGCGGCTGGAACGCCACGCGGAAAACACCAAAAAAGTAGTGGAATATCTTTCCGTCCACCCGCTGGTCGAAAAAGTGCGCCACCCCTCCCTGCCCGACCACCCGCAGCACGCGCTGTATCAAAAATACTTCCCGCGCGGCGGCGGTTCCATCTTTACCTTTGATATCAAAGGCGGACAGAAAGAGGCGTGGGCGTTCATCGACGGACTTAAGATCTTCTCCCTGCTCGCCAACGTCGCGGACGTCAAGTCCCTTGTGATCCACCCCGCGACCACCACCCATTCCCAACTGTCCCGCGAGGAACTGGAGGAGCAGGACATCTATCCCAACACCATCCGTCTCTCCATCGGGACGGAGCATATCGACGACATCATCGCGGATCTGGAAAACGGATTTGCCGCCATACGCTGAAAGGAGAGATCATTATGGCAAACGTATTCAAGGGCGCCCTCGGGCTGATCGGCAACACGCCGCTGGTGGAAGCCACCCGGCTGGAAAAGGAGCTCGCGCTCAAGGCGAAACTGCTTATCAAACTGGAGTATTTCAATCCGGCGGGCAGCGTCAAGGACCGCATCGCCAAGGCGATGATCGAGGACGCGGAGCAAAAAGGCGAGTTGAAAGAAGGCTCGGTCATCATTGAGCCGACTTCCGGCAACACCGGCATCGGACTGGCGTCCATCGCCGCCGCGAAGGGTTACCGCATCATCCTCACCATGCCCGAAACGATGAGCGTGGAGCGCCGCAATATCCTCAAAGCGTACGGCGCGGAGATCGTCCTGACGGAGGGCGCGAAAGGCATGAAGGGTGCGATCGCCAAGGCGGAAGAGCTTGCCGCCGAGACGCCGAACGCCTTTATCCCCGGTCAGTTCGTCAACCCCGCCAATCCCGCGATCCACAAAGCGACCACCGGTCCCGAGATCTGGCGCGACACCGACGGAACGGTCGATATTTTCGTCGCGGGCGTCGGCACCGGCGGCACGGTCACCGGCGTCGGTGAATATCTCAAGGAGCAGAACGCCGCTATCAGCGTCGTCGCGGTCGAGCCGAAGGACTCCCCCGTCCTTTCCGAAGGCAGAGCCGGCGGACATAAGATCCAGGGCATCGGCGCGGGCTTTGTGCCGGACGTGCTGAACACCGCCGTCTACGACGAGGTGCTGCCCGTTGAAAACGACGACGCTTTCACCGCCGCGAAACTGCTGGCAAAAAAAGAGGGCATCTCGGTCGGCATCTCCTCCGGCGCGGCGCTGCACGCCGCGATCACGCTGGCGCGCCGTCCGGAAAACGAGGGCAAGACCATCGTCGCCCTGCTGCCGGACAGCGGCGACCGCTACTACTCCACGGCGCTTTTTAGTGAATAGTGGTCAGTGAATAGTGGACAGTGAATAGTGAAAAACAGCACCCTCTGACGAGGGAGCTGTTTTTTTATAATCTCCCAAATATGACATATTTTGAAAAAAGATCCTGCTACAATACCGGTATCAAATCTCCGGGAGAGGAGTATCGGTATGAAGTCATGGTGGAAAAATGAACGTCTGCGCCCGGTGTTTCGGGCGCTTTTGTCCCTTGCCGTCGGGTTCTGCGCCGCCCTGCCCAAGCACGCGGAGGCGGAACGGCTGGCGGGCGCGTGGACGGCGGCAAGCCCGTCGCTCGGGCTGATGGCGCCCGTCGTTTTTTTGGGACAAGCCGCGGGATGCCTGCTGTTCGGCGGCGGACAGACGCTGCCGGTCAGCGCGGCGGTCTGCCTGTTTTTGCTGATCTTTCGCAAAAATATCTGTAAAGGAAAACGCCTTCACCCCATTCTGCTCGGCGTGATCCGCGGCGTGTGGGGCGTAACGCTCGCCGCCGCCGACGGGCGGCTTTCGGGCGTTCTGCTCGCCGTCAGCGAAGCGGTGCTGGAAGGATCTGTGCTGTTTTTCCTCCACCAGGCGCGCCAGACCCGCCTGCACGCGCCGCGCTCCCCCGCCGAACGGATGACGGCGTACGTTTTCGGCGCGGCGCTTCTCTGTCTGGCCGACGGCGGGACGGCGGCGGGGCTTTCCCTGACGCGCGCCGTTTTGTTCATTCTGCTTGCCGCCTGCGTCGTCTGCGACGGCGCGCCCTACGGCGTCGCGGCGGGCATTTCCTACGCTCTCGGCGCGGCGCTGACCGGGCCCTCCGTCACGCCGCTGCTGCCCGTCGCGCTCGGTGCGCTCATCGGCGGGATCTGTTTCCGCAAAACAGGCGCCGCCAAAGCCATGACGGCGTTCGCCGTCGGCGGCGTCGGGGTCTGGCTGGCGACGTTATCCTTCCGCGCCCTGCCGCTGCTGCCGGCGGAACTCGCGGCGGCGCTGATCGCCGCGCGTTTTCTGCCGCGTGAAAAGCCGCGCCCCGCGCCCCGGACGCCGGAAACACTGCCCGCGGAATACCGCGATCTCGTGCGGCGGGTGGACGACATCCGCCGCGCCGGCAGCGCCCGCGTCACTTTCTACCCCGAAACGGCGCGCGCGGCGCGGGACGCGCTGCAGCGCGCCGGGTATCTCGCGCCGGGCGTCACCTGCGCCAAAGACCTGCTCGGCGGCTTTTTCCTGGATATCACCTTTGAAAAAAACGGACGTCCCGTCTCCCGCAACGCCCTGTTGGGGATGATGGAGCGGGTCTGCGGCTTTCCTCTTGCCGTTCGCCGCTTTTTCACCGACGAAAAAACCGTCGCCGCGTGCTTTATCCGCAAAGCGCCCTTCACCGTGCGCTGCGCCGCCGTCTGCAAGTCCAAGACCGGCGAGACCGTCTGCGGCGACAACGCCGTCGCGTTCAGCGCCGATCAGACGCATTATATGTTACTGCTCAGCGACGGTATGGGCAGCGGCAAGGACGCTTTCGCCCAGAGTTTCTGGACGGTCACCCTTCTGCAAAAACTGCTGCGCGCGGGAGTCGCCGCGCGGGGCGCCGTCAGCATGGTCCACTCCTCGCTGCAAATGAAAAACGAGGATCTTTCGTTCGCCACCGTCGACCTCTGCGGCATCGACCTCAACACCGGGCGGGCGGAATTCATCAAGGCGGGCGCGGTGTCCACCTTCATCGCGCGGGAGGACAAGGTCGTCGAGATCTCCGCCGTCTCCATGCCGCTGGGCGCGACGGAACAGGCGGACGTCGCGACCGCCCGCGAAACGCTCCGCCCCGGCGATCTCATCGTGCTGATCTCCGACGGCGCGCTGGAACAGAAGGACGACATCCTCTCCCTGCTGCCCCAAAAGCGCGCCCTGCCCTGCGAGACCGTCGCCGCCGATCTGATGCGCTGTGTCTGTGAACGGCAGGGCGCGCCGGACGACGATATCACCGTGCTGGTCGCGCGGTTCTGCGAAAATGAATAACAGGAGGACAAACAGATGCCGGAACACAGCCGAAAATCTCCCCCTCTCCCCCGCGAAAACACGGCAAGATCCCTCGCCCGTAAAACACAGCGGATCACGCTGGCGCTCTGCGCCGCTCTCTGCCTGCTCACCGCCGCCACCGTCCTGCTGTTTCTCTGGAAATAAAGGCAGGGACAATACGGTATGGATAGAAAGCGTCCCTATGCTTCGCCGCGTGATCCCCGAAACCCGACACTTCAAACTTTTTATTGACAATATCACGATACCGTGATATAATGTCAGTGAAAGGGGATGTTACAATGCCTGTACTGTCAAGATTTTACGGGATCATCATCAGAATGTATTTTCTGCAAAAAGAGCATAACCCGCCGCATATCCACGCGATCTATCATGAGGATATGGCGGCGATCGATATCATCACCGGGGAGGTCCTGGAGGGTTATCTGCCGGCAAAAGCGCTCGCAATGGTGCGCGAATGGATCTCACTGCACAGAGACACTTTAGAAGAAGTCTGGAAAACGCAGGATTTTAAAAGTATACCGCCGTTGGAATAACATAAGGAGGAGACCGCTATGTTTCACAAAATCAAGGCCGTGATACCGCTGCCCGACTACAAACTGATCGTGCAGTTTTCCGAAGGCGTTACAAAAGTATATGACGTGGCGGCGCTGTTTGAAAGATATCCGCTGTTCAGGGCTCTGTCCGACACTCCCGGCGCCTTCGCGAGCGTGTACGTCGACGTTGGCGGGCACGGCGTTGTCTGGAGCGATGATCTTGACCTGTCCTGCGACGAAATGTGGGAAAACGGGAAGGAGATCCGCACGCCGTTTGACGGATTGATGGCATTCAGCGACGCCTCCGAGCTATGGGGGCTCAACGAAAGCACACTCCGCAAAGCCATCGCGTACGGAAAACTCAAAAACGGCGTGGATGTATGTAAATTCGGAAAGCAGTGGGTCATTTCCGCGGAGGCGATGCACCGGGAATACGGGCGGCACAGAGACAGGATATAAAAACGGGATCGTAACACTTTTTCCCTTCGTTCATATAGTGGAAATATAGAAACGGAGCGGAGGTGATACGTATGTGTTGTGAATGGCTGAAAGATAACTGGTGCGTCGTGTTGGTGATCGCGCTGGTGCTCATCTGCTGCTGCGGTGAACAGAGCGGCGGCTGCGGCGGCCGCCGGGATACCTGCGGCGACTGAGCTTCCGCAAAAATATCCCGCTGACTTTTGTCAGCGGGATATTTTTATATCTTTTTTCAGTCCAGCGTTACGAAATCACGGTACATCGGGTGCAGATCGTCAAGCGTCATACCGCCGCTTTTAAAGATCTGCGCGCTTTTCCAGGCGCTGCCCAGCCCCGCAACGGAATGCGCGTCGGTGCCGAAGGTGAACTTGACGCCGCACTGTCTGGCGAGTTTGAGCAGACGGAACTGCTGTTCACGCTCCGTCTTGTCGTTTCTCACGAAATTGCCGACGCTGAGATCGTATCCGATCCCCTTTTCCGCCATCAGAGAAAACATCTCGATAAACTTCTCATCGGGGATCATCGAGACCGCCTCGTCCGCCTCGGCGGCGGTGTAGCCGCAGGCGATGAAGGGATGGGCGACGAAAACCGGCACTTTATCCTTGAATTTCGCGAGTTCCCCGTTGTTCAAAAGCCCCACGAAACTCTCGCAGAGGAAATCGGACAGGAATTTGATATCCGGACCCTGCGTCACGTAAAGTTTGACGTCGGGCTGCCTCGCGTTTTCCAGCCAGCGCTCGATCTGACGGTCGCTGACCTCGGGGAAAGCGGCGCGCAGTTTCCGCTCCACAACGCCCAGCGCCTCCTTGTAGGAGGGATCGAAGGGGATAACGTATCCCACCATATGCGTATGGGAATGGGGGATGAGGACGTAGTCGAATTTCACGGCGTTTTCGGCGGAAATGCCGATCTTATCGCACATCCCGCGGTATTCCGACTCGATGCCGATGAACAGTTTGACGCCTTTTTTGTCCGCGGGGATCTCGTCGCGGATCTTAAGGACCCAGTCGACGTCCTGCGGCTTGTACCAGGGGCTGGCGCCCTCCATTCTGTTATCCCAGCAGTGGTTGGAAATGCCAAGCACCTGTATGCCGACCTCCGCCGCCTTGTCGATAAAGGTCGCGGCGGTCGCCGTCTCGTCGTGACAGCATTTGGAAAGATTGCTGTGATTGTGCATATCGATGATCGGTTTCATGGTAAAAGACCTCCTTATCCCTGTGTCGTCTGATCTTTGAGCAGCACGTCGTGCGCGCCGCCCTCAACGATGGACACGCTGCTGACCAGCGTGAGTTTCGCTTTTTCCTGCAGTTCCCGGATGGTAAGCGCCCCGCAGTTGCACATAGTGGAGCGGATCTTGGAAAGGGTGACGGGCAGGTTGTCGTGGATGGAGCCGGCGTACGGCACGTAACAGTCCACGCCCTCGACGAAGGAGAGTTTCGCCGCGCCGCCCATATCGTAGCGCTGCCAGTTGCGGGCGCGGGCGCTGCCCTCGCCCCAGTACTCTTTCATATAACTGCCGCCCACCAGCACCTTGTTGGTGGGGCTTTCGTCAAAGCGGGAGAAATACCGCCCCAGCATGCAGAAATCCGCGCCCATCGCGAGCGCCAGCGTGATATGATAATCGTGGACGATGCCGCCGTCCGAGCAGATCGGCACGTACACGCCTGTCTCTTTGAAATATTCATCCCGCGCCGCGGCGACCTCGATGACGGCGGTCGCCTGTCCGCGGCCGATGCCCTTGGTCTCCCGGGTGATGCAGATGGAGCCGCCGCCGATGCCGATCTTGACGAAATCGGCGCCCGCATCGGCGAGGAACCGGAAGCCTTCCCTGTCAACGACGTTGCCCGCGCCCACCTTGACGCTCTCTCCGTATTTTTCCCGGATAAACGCGATGGTGTTCGCCTGCCACGCCGAGTAGCCCTCCGACGAGTCGATGCACAGCACGTCGGCGCCCGCCTCGATCAGCGCGGGGACGCGCTCTTCGTAGTCGCGGGTGTTGATACCCGCGCCGACGACGTAGCGTTTGTGATCGTCAAGAAGTTCCAGCGGATGTTTTTTATGAGAGGAATAGTCCTTGCGGAACACGAAAGAGACCAGCCCGCCCCTGCTGTCGACGATGGGCAGCGAGTTGAGTTTGTGATCCCAGATGATGTCGTTGGCCGCCTTGAGCGTCGTGCCCTCCGGCGCGGTGACGAGCTTTTCGATGGGGGTCATAAATCCGCTGATCTTGTCGCCCGGCGACATCCGGCTGACCCGGTAGTCCCGTCCCGTCACGATGCCGAGCAGTTTGCCGTGCGCCGTGCCGTCAGCGGTGATGGCGACGGTGGAGTGCCCGGTCAGTTCTTTGAGAGCCAGCACGTCTCCCAGCGTCTGATCGGGGCGCAGGTTGGAGTCCGAGGTCACAAATCCCGCTTTGTACGCCTTGACGCGGCGGACCATCTCCGCCTGATCCGCGACCGTCTGCGAGCCGTAGATGAAGGACACGCCGCCCTCTTTGGCAAGGGCGATCGCCATTTTATCGTCGGACACCGACTGCATGATGGCGCTGACCAGCGGCACGTTCATTTTCAGCGGGCAGGTCTCCCCTTTTCTGAACTTCACGAGCGGCGTGGAGAGATCCGTCGCCGCGGGGACGCATTGATCCGAGGAATACCCCGGCACCAGAAGGTACTCGCTGAAAGTCCTGGACGGTTCCTCAAAATAAAAAGCCATCTCTTTTCCCTCTCTTTCGTTTTTTCTAATAATTATAATAAAAGTTTCTGAAAAAATCAAGCGTGAAAATACACTTTTTCCCCGGCGCGCCCGCGGTTT